>JAHBVK010000099.1 GCA_019637555.1 Anaerolineae bacterium | reverse complement strand
TTGATGGCAGCACGCGCTCGATCTGCTTTCGTTACGGTGTCTGTGCGACGGTGGATATTCGCGGCACTCAGCGTTTGTCTCCGTGGCAGCGCATCCTCTCGCTGTCTTATCTACCAGTTGCTACCATAGATCGGGATCGGCGCAACATTGCCGTCAATGCCTGGCGCGGATTCACTACTTATTCACCTTAAGAGGAACTTTTATGACCAAATGGAAGCATTACATCGACACGCATAAGGGCGCGACCTTTCTCGTCGTACTGCTCTTGATGGGGATATTCAACCAGTGGGAGAACCCGACGGCGTGGATTTATCTGGCGCTGCACGGCACGTATGGTTGGTTATGGGTGCTCAAAAGCCACTTCTATCCTGATAAAACGTGGGAGCGTCCCGCTTCCTTGCTTGATCGCGCGGTGATCTGGGGCGGGCTGACGCTCTATTGGATCGCGCCGCTACTGCTGACCGCCAACAATGTCCACTTACCCGCGTGGAGTCTCGGCGCGATTGTGGTGTTGTATACGCTCGGTGTTTTTCTGCACTACGTTTCCGACATGCAGAAGTACATCACGCTGCAACTGCGCCCCAACCAGTTGATCACAGGCGGTTTATGGTCACTCTGCCGCAACCCGAACTACCTGGGCGAATTTATGATCTACCTCAGCTTCGCGCTGCTTTCCGCCCACTGGCTGCCGCTGGTGGTGCTGGCACTGTTCATTGCCGTGCTCTGGCTGCCCAACATGCGGCGCAAAGATCGCTCCCTTGCCCGTTATCCGGAATTTGCCGAATACCGTCAGAAGCACAAGCTGTTCATTCCGGGCTTGTGGTAGCCGCGCCGTTACCCGCGGCATTGCTGTGACTACGATTCACGGGTAACGTCACCGTGAACACTGTCCCGTTGCCTGCTTCCGTCTCAAAGCGGAAAGTGCCACGATGAGCATTGACGATGTACTTGATCACGGCAAGTGACAATCCTAGTTTGTCTAGATCGTCCACGCTGTCAGCGCTAGCGTTATCTTCTAATGCTTCTCGCCACTGCTGCTGCTCTTGTTCCGATACCCCTACCCCCTGATCGCGCACCTTGATCACCAGTTCGTCTTGCTGGCGATGCAGCAGCATGACTACTTCGCCGCCGTCGCGTGTATGCCGCAGGGCATAGGTCAGCAAGTTATTGATCAGGTGATGCAGATACTTCTTATCGGCGTTGATCTCGGTATCAAAGTGCGCCCGAAAGGTGATCCGGTAATTATCAGCATACAGGCGCTGCACTTCCTCGATGATCTCTCGGCAAAACTGCTCCATGTTCACCACCGCGGGGTTGAGCGGTAGTTCGCCTGAGCTTGCCTGCGTGATCAGCAGCAGATCGTCAAAGGCTTGCAGCAGTTGACGTGCCGAGGCTTCCACGCGGTTGATCACGGCAGAGCGGCGTTCTTTGGAAATGCTGTCAGCGTAGTTCCGCATCAGGGAATTTGCCCACAATACCGCCATCACCGGATAGCGCAGTTCGTTGACGACGCTGACGATATTCTCCGCTTTGAAGATGCGCTTCTCAGGATCAGCGAAATCCCCGATGTTCAATAACTGCTGCCGGAACTCTTCATCCTCTGCCACCTTCTTATCCAGCCGCGCATTGATCGCTAGCAGCAGTTCGTTGTGCGTGAACGGCTTCGTCAGGTAATCATCTGCGCCGCGCTGCATCGCCTCGCGGTAGCTATCCCGATCCGTGCGTGCGGTCAAAAACACGAACGGGATTTTCATGGTCATCGGGTGGGAGCGAATTTCAAAGAGCACCCCATAACCGTCCATCGCTGGCATCATCAGATCGCAGACGATCAGGTCGGGCAGGTATTCATGCGCCAGGGCGATCCCTGCTTCGCCGCTGGACGCCTTATAGATCTCGAATCCGGCGTAACCCAGATTCGCGGCGATCTCATCTAGCAGTGCCACTTCATCTTCAATAAGCAAGATAGTTGTCATCAGCTTCCCTATTAAGTTGTGCGCCGATTAACGCGCGGAATCTGACCTTGCGGCGCTAAACGCTGTATCCGCTGGTTGCCTGCATCCCGAAACCTACGTATAGCATTGTTCGCTGGCAGTCACGCCAGATTGATCACCATCAGCTTCAGTTCGGTCATCTCCTCAATGGTATATTTGACGCCTTCACGCCCGATGCCGGAGTTCTTCACGCCGCCGTAAGGCATGTGGTCGACGCGGAAGGTGGACACACCGTTGACCATCAAGCCACCGACATCAATGCGATCCCATGCGTCCATGATCCGCTTGATGTCCTGCGTGAATAAGCCAGCTTGCAAACCATACTGCGAATCATTGATGGTGGCGACTGCCTGCTCCCAATCGCGGTACGGCGAGAGGGTGACGACGGGCGCGAATATTTCCTCGCAGAACACTTTCATATCGGGCGTTGTTTTGCTCAACACCGTCGGTTCTAGCAGCGCACCATCGCGCTTGCCGCCATGCAGGATCGTCGCGCCCTGCGCCTTTGCCTCTGTGATCCATGATTCGGCGCGTTCGGCATCGCGCAAGCTGATCATTGGTCCGATGTCGGTATCGGCGTCGCGCGGGTCGCCCACCTTCAGCTTCTTGACGCCCGCCAAGTAGCGATCCGTGTACTCCTCGTAGATGTCCTGTTGCACGATCATACGCTGCACCGAAATGCAATTTTGTCCGGCGTTGGCGAAGCCGCCATCCACCGCCTGCGGGATCGCCAGATCGAGATTGGCGTCGTTATGGATGATCAAGCCCGCGTTGCCGCCTAATTCCAGCAGCACCTTTTTATGCCCCGCCTTCGCCTTAATCTGCCAGCCGACGCTGGAACTGCCCGTGAAGCTGATCATGGCAATGCGCGGATCGGTCACCATTTTCTCGGTGTCGGTTCCCTTCGCCTGAATCATGCTGAACGCCTGCGGTGGGAAACCCGCCTCAAGGATCAATTCCGCCATCTTGACTGACGATAGCGGCGTTTTCTCGGCAGGCTTGAGGATCAACGAGTTGCCGACGGCAATCGCCGGACCGATCTTGTGGCACGCCAGATTGATCGGGTAGTTGAACGGCGCGATTGCCAGCACTGTGCCGATAGGGACGCGCTTAGTGAAGCCCTGCCGATTCTTACCCGCTGGCGTCCAATCGACGGAGAACACATCGCCCTCTAAGCGCCGCGCTTCCTCGCTGGAGACGAAGATCGTCTGCACCGCGCGGGTTAGCTCGGCGATGGATACTTTGCGTGTCTTACCGCTTTCCATGATCATCAACTCGACGATCTCATCGAAGTGCTGCTTCATCAGGTGGTGCAGGTTTTGCAGAATTTCGCTGCGCTGGTAGCTCGGCAATCGGCGCGTGATCTCGAAACCGCGCTGCGCCGCCACGATGGCATCTTCCATATCCTGAGCCGTCGCCAGATAGATCGAATCGCTGACCGTACCGTCATAGGGGAAGGTTACATCCAGAACCTCATTGGAGGATCGCCACTCGCCCGCGACGAGGAATTTCTGAGGCATAATAAATGCTCGCTTTCGTGTGATCAAGCATCATTCGGGGTGCTTTCTACTGACATTTTACCCGCATTCAAGTATTCAAGCTCACCAACAATAAACAGAGTATTTCATGCCGCAACAAGTCGTCCGCTATCCCCTTGCTTCCCACGGCGCGATCCGCAACTGGCTGCGCTGCGGTGTCCTCGCCACGCCTTTACCCGAACTGGCGGAAGTAGTCCCCGCTGATGGGTCGCCGTTCGGTAGGGGCAGACGCTGGGTGATCAATTATTGGGCTTACGATCCAGAATCGGCGGCGCTGAAGAAGCGCGTCTATGAGAAGTTATCGCCATTCGACCCCGTTTTAGCAACTGCCCCCGCGCGGGGACAGGAAGGCTTCGGCGGTCAGCACTGGGACTATGCCCGCGCCGACGAAGACGACGTGATCGACTTCAGCCGCTTCAACTTCAACCCCGCACTGATGCAAGGCTGGCTCTATGCGCTGCTGGATACACCGATAGCACAGACCTGCCAAGCCGAATTGATCACCATCGGACCGGCGCGAGTGCGGCTGAATGACGAGCTAGTCGCATCTTTCAACGACCACTTCAGCTACGTCGCGGTGCAGCGCATTCCGATCACGCTGGATCTTCGCGCCGGACTCAATCCGCTGCTGCTGCATGGCGAGATGCTCGGCTGGCGTGAGGCACGCTTGGCGTTGGGATTGCGCTTCCTGACCATCCCGCAAGACTGCCGCGTCTGTATCCCGATTGGTGACGTACCAGCTAAGCGCTGGGAAACGGCGGAAGCCGCGCTCGCTGCCATCCAACTTAAGCAGTTTGCCTTTCCTACCCTTCCCGGCAAGATCACACTGGCGGCAGATGCGCAACCGACCACGCTGGAGGTGGAAGTCTCCTTACCCGCCGATCAGTTTGGCGGCGCGGTCAAAGAAACGCATAGTTCGCGTGCCACGTTGAGCTTGCGGGCAGGCGAAAGCGCCGATCTGCCGATCACGCCGGAGATCGCGCAGCAGATGGCGACCTTACCCGGAGAAAACACGCTTAGCGTCACCATCCGTCCCGCCGATGGCACGCCGATCCAGATCAAGCGTGAGATTTGGGCGAGTGCCAGCCAGTTCAGTGATCGACCTTATGGCACGTACCGCCAGCGCCAGCAGGAAGCAATGGAACATCTGGCGAACATGGCGGCTGATGTGCCTTCCTGCATTTGCGCCGTATTGCTTGGCAAGATCGAGCAGGTGCCACCCCCCGTGATCGATCTCGCCCTCAGCTTCCTCGACAATCGCCGTGACTGCGCCGATTTCTATGCCATCGGTTTGCTGGCGCTGCTCTACCGCATCGGTGATGATCCACACTACGCCGCTGCCATCGCGCCCGCAGATCGCCAGCGCATCGAACGTTCCTTCTTGCGATTCAAATACTGGATCGATGAACCGGGCATCGACGCGATGTGCTACTTCACCGAGAATCATCAGGTGCTGTTCCACGTGGCGGCATATCTGGCGGGACAGCGCTGGCAGGAACGCACCTTCATTAACAGCGGCAGAAGCGGACGCGAACAGATGAATCGCAATCGTCCACGTATCGAGGAGTGGATCAGGCGGCGACTGCGTGGCAACTTCTCCGAGTGGGATAGCAATGCCTACATGGCGCTGGATGCCTATGCCATGCTGGCGCTGGTCGAGTTCGCGGCTGCACCTAAATTACGTGCCTTGGCGGAGCAACTGCTGCACAAGATTTTCTTCCTGCTCGCCAGCCAATCCTATCGCGGATCGCTTGGCAGCACACACGGACGCTGCTACGTGGGTGGCTTGAAAACGTCACGGTTCGAGAATACCTCCGGCTTGGGGCGCATCGGTTGGGGCATGGGTGTTTTCAACGGCGAGACTCGCGCCACTAGCCTCCTTGCCATCAGCCGCCTTTACCACGTACCGAACGTATTGCAGCAGATCGGCGGGCATCTGCCGGAGGTGCTGACCACGAAGGCGCGATCCTTCGGGCAACTCCGCCCACAGTTCGACATGAAAGCAGGGACATGGGATGTCCGCACGCTGACTCGCCGCACACCTGACGGGATGCTCTCCGCCGCCTTGGATCATCGCCCCGGCGCGATGGGCGTGCAGGAACATCTGTGGCAGGCAATGTTCAGTCCCGAAGCGGTGATCTTCACCACCTATCCGGGTAACAGTCAGGAGCACGGACACGCGCGTCCCAACTTCTGGGCAGGATCGGCGCGACTGCCGCGCGTGGGCATGGTGGATCGCACGGTGCTGGCGCTGTACAAACTAGAAGCGGGAGTTGGACTCGGCTTCACGCACGCTTATTTTCCCGCTGCCATGTTCGATGAATGGCATCTTGATGGCGCGTGGGCATTCGCCCGTCACGGCGATGGCTATGCCGCGCTGTGGGCAGATGGCGATCTGGTAATGACGACATCCGGTAAGCATGCAGAACAAGAATTACGCAGCAGCGGCAAGGGTGAGCATTGGCTCTGCCATGTCGGACGCCGCGCCGAAGATGGCGATTTCGCCGCTTTCATCCGCCGCGTCAAGTCTGCCACACCAACCGTCGAAGCGGATCGGCTGCGCTGGCGCGTCGATGGCAAGGCGCTGGAATTTGGCTGGACGGGCGCGTTACTGGTCGATGGCAAAGCAGAGGATTGGGAGGACTATCCGCACTACGACAATCTGTACACCCACACGCCGATGGACGCTACGGAGATGCGGATCGCGCATGAGGGTGGTGCGATCACATTGTCACTTGATTGAAGATGACGACGCTTACGGTCCTTCTCGACGTTCTTCAATGATCAGGTCAGAAACAGAGGGCATACCTTTGGTCGCCTCATGGATTTCCGCCAGCAGCGCATCTTCATCAATATTGTCATCGCTACTAATAGCTATATCCTCATCGTACTGAACGACGAGATCGCCAAGAATTTTCCGCACGCGATCCCGTTCGGACAGGATCGTGATCTGAACTTCCTGCCCTTCCGCCAACTTCACGGGATCTAACAGCAGCAACTGACCGTGTTCATAGATCGCTAGCAACCATCATTGTAGCAAATCGCTTTACTCCACTTTGTCCGTCGAATCGCCCGCCTGCGCTGCACATTCGGCACACAACCCATAAATCGCCATGTGATCGATCCGCGCTCTAAAACCATGATCGGATTGCAACTTGCCTCGCAGATCGGCGAAATAGCTGTCGTCAATATCGATCACCTTACCGCAGTTCAGGCACACCAGATGATGATGCAGCGGAGTATCGAGCAGCGCGTAGACGATGCCATCTGCGCCCATATCAGTCTGCGAGACGATCCCTAGCCCTTTCAACCACTCCAAAATGCGGTAAATGGTCACTTCTGAGAGCTTCGATCCCGTCAGTTTTCCCTCTACGGTGTGCTGAATCGCATTGATCGTCTGATGCTCGGCGTGCGTGCACAATGCCTCGATCACCAGACGGCGCTGGATGGTCAGACGCTCGCCCTTATCCTCGATCCGCTTCAGAGTTGCTTCCATTGTGTTCATGGCGCAGTTCACTTTGCTCTGGCAGCACTTCCTTGCTCATCATGCTCATGCACAATGTCATCCGCTGCCAGTGACTTCCATTATTGCATGAGTTCAGGGGCGTTGTACAATGGATTGAGTGAAGTTGTAAGATTTTACAGAAGTATCAACATACTTCTGCTAGCCGAGAGGACGATCCCCGTGTTGCTGCCAGTGTTCGCCATGCATATTCCCGATGGCTTTCTCAGTATTCCGGTGGCGGCAGTGGGTTGGCTGCTGCTGATCGCCATGATCGCATTGGCGCTGCGGCAAACGCGGCAGCAGCTTGGCGAACGGCAAATTCCGCTGATGGGCATTCTGGCGGCGTTCGTGTTCGCTGCCCAGATGATCAACTTTCCGGTAGCGGGCGGCACTTCAGGGCATCTGCTTGGCGGGGCATTGATCGCCATCTTGCTCGGTCCGTGGGCGACGGTGCTGGTGATGACCTGTGTGCTCGGCGTACAGGCGCTGCTGTTTCAGGATGGTGGCTTGCTGGCGATTGGCTTCAACTCTTTCAACATGGGTGTGATCGCCGCTTTCGTTGGTTATGCTTGCTATCAACTGATCGGACGCCTAGCGGGTAGTTCGCGCAGTTCACAACTGGTGGGGGCGGCTGTTGGCGCGTGGATCAGCGTTGAGATCGCGGCACTAGCGACGGCATTGGAACTCGCCATCTCCAACACCTCGCCGCTGAGTGTGGCGCTGCCCGCGATGGCTGGCGTGCACGCGCTGATCGGCATCGGAGAAGCGCTGATCACTGTTGCGGCACTGGCGTTCATCCAGCAAACGCGCCCCGATCTGTTGAACGCTGCCGCACCTGCGCAAGCCAGAGGTTCAGCGTGGATCGCCACCGGACTATTGATCGCGCTGGCGATCACCTTTGCCTCACCACTCGCTGATCCTAATCCCGATGGCTTGGAGCGCGTGGCTGAAGATCATGGCTTCCTCGCGGTGGCGCAAGCTGCTCCCTACTCGCTGCTGCCTGATTACACCGTTCCCTTCATTGCGGATCAGACGGTTTCCACCATCGCGGCGGGGATCATCGGTACGATGACGGTAGCGGGGATCAGTTACGGCGTGGCGCGTCTCGCAGAGTCGCGTCGGCTGCGCGATGTCTCCGCCTCTAAGTCATCCTGAGTCGCACGCTGATGCCAACACCTGCCCCTTCGATAGCGTTACGGCAGCTTGATCCCCGCCTCAAGCTGATCACCGCGCTGCTGTTGATCGTCGGCATCGTACTGACGCCGGATCGGGCGCTGCCTGCCTATCCGCTGCTGTGGGCACTGCTGGCGAGTATCGCCGTCGCTGCTGGTCTGGACGCGGGTAAGCTGGCACGCCGTGCTGTGATCGCGCTGCCGTTCGCGCTGGCGGCGATCACGCTGCTGTTTACCATACCGGGGCAGCCAGTGATCACCATCGCGGGGCTGACCATCAGCGATGCTGGACTGCTGCGCTTCCTCAGCATCGTGCTTAAAAGTTGGCTGGCGCTGCAAGTCTCGCTGCTGCTATCGCTAACCACGCCCTTCACCGAACTCCTCGCCGCGCTCACCAGTCTGCGCCTGCCCTCTACGCTGGTGTTGATCATCAGCTTCATGTACCGCTATCTGACCACGCTGCAAGAAGAAGCGGATCGACTGCTGCGGGCGCGGGCAGCGCGCAGCGCTGGCTTGCCAGATCGCCGGAGCGGTGGCAGTTTACGCTGGCGGGCGCAGGTGGCGGGCGGCATGGTCGGCAACCTCTTTTTGCGCAGTTACGAGGGCAGTGAGCGCGTCTACGCGGCGATGCTCTCACGCGGCTATCAAGGGCAGGTGCGCCAGTTCAACGATCTGGCGTCCTCCGCGCTAACGGGGCAGGCAGTCCTGTTTGCGGCAGTTCCCATCCTCGTCCTGATCGCCATTCAAGTCGCCGCCCGACTATGGTGGACTCGTTAACATGAGCGACGCGATCATCAGCGTACAGCAGCTCACCTACCGCTATCCCGATGGTCATCTAGCGCTGGACAGGTTGTCCTTCGACATCACCGCCGGAGAGAAAGTCGCGCTCATCGGACCGAATGGCGCGGGCAAATCGACGCTGCTGCTGCATCTGAATGGCGTCCTGCGCGGCACAACCGGACGCATCGTGATCAACGCGCTGCCGCTGGAAGATGCCAACGTGCGCCAGATTCGGGCGCAGGTCGGGCTGGTCTTTCAAAATCCCGACGATCAACTGTTTTCTCCCCGCGTCGCTGAGGATGTCGCCTTCGGACCGCTGAACATGGGGCTATCGCCAGCGGAGGTCAAAATCCGCGTAGATCGCGCACTGGCGGCGGTTGGTCTGGGCGACTACGGAGATCGACTAAGCTTCCACCTCAGCGGCGGTGAGAAAAAGCGCGTCGCCATCGCCACCGTGCTGAGTATGGAGCCGTCGATCCTGCTGCTTGACGAACCCTCCAGCGGACTCGATCCGCGCACTCGCCGCAGCCTGATCGAACTGCTGGCATCCTTCCGCGAGCAGACCATGCTGATCAGCACCCACGACATGCGCCTAGCTTATGCGCTGTGCCAGCGTGCGATCATCCTCGACGGCGGCAAGATCGCCGCGGACGGCGGGATCGATCTGCTGCACGATCAGGCGTTGATGGAACAGCACGGGCTGGAAACACCCTGACCCCCGATCAAGCACCCACATAGCGCGCACGGAGGTTGCTCATCCTTGACCATTGAGAGGGTTTACCTCACCCCGCCGCTTCGCGTCACCCCTCTCCGTTTACAGAGAGGGGACTACAGAGACAGCCTATAGGCTATTGTCGGCGTACACAGGTATATGACAAAGCTCGTCTTGCTGATCATGAGCATGGAAGTGGGGAGGGGAAGCGGTGGTGATCTGCACGCGCTTGCAGGCGGGTAACAGGCAAAACAGGGGAAAGCGCTTGAAAACGGTTTGATTCCGGTTTGTTCTGCTCAAAGTGCAAAAATGACAATTATCTCTGCTCAAAAGTGAGACAAACGTCGCTCTTTTCAGAACAAACGTTCTGTATTATGCTGGTCATCCACAGTAGTTCCACGATGTAAGTAGTGAGCAGGGAGAGCGCAAGCATGACAGTAAATGCGACGAGTTGGAAGAAGGGTCAATCGGGCAACCCCAAAGGCAGACCAGTGATCCGCACGCGGGTGATGGGATCGGGCTTGCGGGCGCTGGCGCTAGAGATGGAAAACGACGAAGAACGGCGCATGAGTACACTGCGGCGCTTGTGGAATGCGATGGAAAACGCCAGCGTTGAGATGAAATCCGGCGAGACGCGACAACTGAGCAACCGTGAGTGGATGGATTTGACCAAGTGGTTGTTTCAGCATATGGACGGCAAGCTGCGCGACAAGACACACGACGAAGAATGGCGCGACGTGGAAGCGGAGATCGCGGCAGTGGAGGCGGAAAAGAGGGCGGCTGAACGGGCGCTCTATGCCGAGCATGGGTTGGAGTTGTACGAGGAGTCGGATTGGGAGGACTGGTGGAGCGCGGCAAAGGAGTCCGCCCGCGTAACCCATGATCGGCTTGACTACGGCAGCGAACTGCGGAAGTTCACTTTCATGGTGGAGCACAAAATCCCCAAGCCACCAGCGGCGGCGGTGATGGAGGAGGTGGCGAAGGGGAGAGCGTGGAGGAAAGAAGGTGCTGCGAGTGCTACGAGTGCTAAAGTGCTAGAAGAAGAGTACCTCAGTACCGAAGTGCCAGAAGTGCCAGAAGTGCCAGAAGTGCCGGAGGTGCCGGAGGTGCCGGAGGAAGGGGACGACGAGGAGACATCTTTATGGGTTGATGAGGGGTGCTCAATCGAGGAGTTGGAACGCACGGCGGAGGCGGATCGGGAGGCGGTGGATCGGGATTCGTATGAGCGATACGGCGATCTGCTGCTGAATCCTGAGACGATGATGCCGTACTGCCCATCGGAGCAGTGGCTACGGGAGCATCCGGCGGAGGTAGCGGCAGCAGCGGCAAAGGCGGCGAGGCAGGCGCAGGTAGAGACACAAATAGAGGCGGTAGTGGTGGAGCCAGTGCTGGAGGCGACCTCAGAAGCAGCAGAGAGGGAGTTTGTCGCGGGTATAGGGGTGGGATCGCGGATGGCGGATTTTCTGGCGCTGGTGCGAAATGGGATAATGCCGAGCACGACGGGCAGATTCAGGTTCACGGAGGCGGTGGAGGCAATTCGCGGCGATCCCCGGTGATGGTGGAGTCTAGCTATTAAGTTGAACAACCTTGCCTTGTCTGCTGCACTGACCCTCACCCCAACCCCTCTCCCGCAGGCGGGAGAAGGGCAATATCTGACTCCCCTCTAGCCGCCTGCAGGGGAGGGGGCTGGGGGTGAGGTTCACTTCAACAACCGACTCATTGTTCACTTATTTAGTTGAACTTCATAAGCTCCCGGCTGAAATAGTAAAGCTGACGGGGACTCGTGTTAGCGCCGTTTACGGTGCGAGGTGCTGATATCTGGAAGCGTTGGCGTGAGGTTCCACGCGCCAATCTCAGGTTATAGTAATGCCATCGTCGTACCACTCCTTCAGCGGAGGTGAGTGTTGCCTATCGCCATCGTCAACGCGCTGATCGTGCTGCCACCGGAGATCGGGGCGCGAATGACCACACTGCGCTTCGATGCACGGCGCATCCTCTCGCTGGATCAACCGCCGCAGCGGGGCGACACCGTTCTCGATCTCAGCGGGCGGGCGCTCTATCCGGGCATGATCAACGCGCACGATCACCTCGAACTGAACCACTATCCACGCAGCAAATTCCGCCCTGTCTACCCCAACGCCCACGAGTGGGGACACGATTTTCTGCCTAAACTGGCGGAAGAACCCTACCGCACCCTGCGTAAGAAGCCGCTTGAGGAACAGTGCAACATCGGCGGGATCAAGAACCTGCGCAGCGGTGTCACACTCGTAGCGCAGCATAATCCGCTGCACGCGCCACTGCGAGAGGCGGAGTTTCCGATCCGTGTGCTGGAGCGCTATGGTTGGGCACATTCGCTGCACTTCGAGCCGAAGATCCAGCGCAGCTACCGACGCACGCCGCGCGGCGCTGTGTGGATGATCCACCTCGCTGAAGGCACGGATGCGCTGGCGGCGGCGGAACTTCGCCAGTTGCAGTCGCTGGGTTGTCTGAAGGCGAATACGGTGTTGATTCATGGCGTGGGGTTGAGCGCGGAAGATCGGCAGGCAGCGTTGGAAGCGGGCGCGGGCTTGATCTGGTGTCCTTCCACCAATTATTACTTGCTCGGCGCGACGGGTGATGTCCGCGAGTTTGCGGCAGCACGACGGTTAGCAATCGGTACGGACAGCCGTCTGACCGCCGACGGCGACATGCTCGATGAACTACGCGCGGCGGCGAAAACCGGACAGCTTGACGTTCACTCCTTATTTCGCGCCGTCACTACTGATGCAGCTCGTTTGCTGCGTGTGCGCGATGTCGGGGCGCTGCTGCCCAACCACCTACCTGATTTCTTCATCGCTCCCGCCTCTAGCGATCCCTACGCCGCGCTGCTGACCTTCACGCCGCACAACATCGAAGCGGTCTACGTCGGCGGCAGGCTGCGCTATCAACGCTAATGGTTGCCACTTTCATACGCTTGCAGCACCGCCCGCGCCGTCTCGATCACGCTCTGGCGCAGTTCTTCGCTCTCGAGGATTTCCACGCCTGTGCCTAAGCCCAAAATTCTGGTGCGTGCATCAGCCAGCGAGTCGAAGGTAACGCGCAGCATGACACTGCCCTCTATGCTCGCGCCACCGATCTGCTCGTAATGCCCTTCCAGAAAACCCGGAAAGTACCAGAACGCCCCCGGCTTGACCCGCAGCAGTGCCACATACGGCGGAAAGCGCTGCGCTGAGATCTGCTCAAAGCGCCGACACGACTCCTCCCAGTACGCTGCCAGATCGAAGGGCTGCCGCACGAAGCGCTGATCGGTCAGCCGCATCTCCTTAATCCGTCCGAGGCGGTAGTTGCGAAACTCACCTTCGCTTTTCTCCGCCACCAGATACCAGATGTTCGCCTTCGCCACCAGCGCATAAGCGTTGACCGCGCCCTCGAACATCTCTCCTTCCACTACCTGATACTTGATCTCCACCACCCGATCTTCCCACACCGCTTGCTGCAGCGTTGGCAGCAGTGCCGACGGCTCGATCACCTGAAACCAGTTTGCCGGATCGATGAAGAAGCGGCTGCGTAAGCGCTCCACTTCTGCCTGCTGCACCGACGGCAGCGCGGCGAACAGCTTCAACAAGGTGGCTTCTTCGGCACGCTCCAAGCCCAGATCCGCTAACGGGCGCGTCTTGCTCTCCACGAAGAGCGCCTGCAGCTCCGCGTGCGAAAGTCCGGTCAGCGAGATGCGATAGTGCTCATCAAGGAACACACCACCACCCACTCCCGGCTGCACGTAGATCGGTACGCCTGCGCTGCTCAAAGCATCAACATCGCGGTACACCGTGCGCTCGGAGACTTCCAGATGCTGCGCGATACACTGGGCGGTCATCCGCCCTCTGGAATGCAGCAGCAACATCAACGTAATTAAGCGGTCTGCACGCATGACGCTTTACCTGAATCACGACTTTTCCACAGTCTAGCACCAATCCTTGACATAGGTTGTCAGGAATTGAGTCGCATACTTAAGATGTATTCGATAGGCACGCCAATATCGTTAGAGGGGTTACTATGAACTCGCGTGAACTCGACCTCTTGCACATGACCACCGCCCTGCGCACGCAGATGATGGACTCACTCACTGATGCTGATCTCGCCTTTGCGCTGCCCAACAATCCGACGCTGGGGCAAATCTGCCGTGAGATGGGCGACACCGAACGCAGCTACATCGACTCGTTCAAGACCTTCAAATGGAGCTGGAAACCGCAGCCGAATACCGCAATGGAAACGAGCGTTGGCAAGCTGAAAGCGTGGTTCCAGACGCTGGATCAAGAACTGGACGCTGTGCTAGAGCCGATCCCTGACACCGATTTCCAGAGCAAGACCGTAGATCGCGGCGGCTGGGAGATGCCGCTTGGCGGGAATTTTCACACCTACCGCGAAGCGCTGCTGATCTACTGCGGCAGATGCAGTGTCTACCTGATGGCGCTGGGCAAACCGATGTCCGAGCAGTTCCGCACATGGATCGTCGGCTGACGCTCCGCCTTACCATTCTCGCTGTAGGGGTGGGTTGTATAGGGTAAAGCTACCCTCACCCCCCAACCCCCTCTCCCGCAAGCGGTTAGAGGGGGAGTGAGCATTAGCCCTT
>JAHBVK010000098.1 GCA_019637555.1 Anaerolineae bacterium | reverse complement strand
TAGAACGCGCCCAATGACGATAATTGTTCCGTTGTTCTGCAAGAAGCCCCGACAGATACCAGTTCTCTATACCAACGTAACTCGCTAGATCGTACAGTAGTTCCAACAGACTCCCCTTGTCTGTGTTGTCACCAACTTCTAACAGTTCGAGAATAAAGGGAGTAGTAAGTGCAGGTAGATTGTTCCTTGTTAAGTCCAATAGATCGGTGTGCCTTCCATGTAGATCGAGCAAAATACTTGGCGCAATTTTTTGTGCAAGCGCCTCGAACGCTTCCTGTCGATCCTGTTCTTCCTCTGAGTTAAGCCTAAAAAGTAAATCAGGAACTTGTTGAGCATCTAGCAACACCCAATCAACCTGATCAAGTTGTTCTAGCACAGGCTTTATGCTCCAGTGAGGCGTGCCACCAACTTCTCTCGCAATCCAACGGGATTAGCGTGATCCCACTGACGGCGATTCGATTCGGCAATTTCCTCACCCTGCCGTAAATACTCCTCAACTTCAGATTGGTTCTGCAAGTAGTATGTCACGGCGGCGTAGACCTCAACCAGTGTTACGGCTGGATACGCCCACGCGATTGCCTCAGGACTGGCTCCATTCTTGAACTCGTCAAGCACCAGATCAAGCGTGAGGCGCGACTTGCCCACTCTGATCACGCCATCAAGATCAAGATGCAAGGGAATTTGTACTATCGGAGTTTGTGTGACCATCTCAAAGTCCTGTCTAGCTCGCCTATCACCATTATCATGCAGGTGACAGACGTAGACAAAATGGGATCACTTTTTTTCGTAATAGTGCTCGATCCACTTGATAGCGGTGGTGACGCCATCTTCGGCGCGGATCTGCTGACCGAGCGCGGCGTTCGTTAATCTGTTGGGGTTTCGTCTTTGGAATTTTCTGCGTCTGCACGTTCGAGGAATTTTAGGATTGCTTCTACCGCAGCTTTGAGAGGCGGAACATCTTCAATGGTATATTCCCAGACTAAATCCATTTCAATTTTTTCCTATTGGTGAATCAGTACATCTCGAAAGCCTGCGAAATTTCCCCATTCGATCTCAGGATGTTGCTCAAGTAGTTCCACGTCTAAACGCTTTACGATCTCGCCAATGACTTCAAAACTACGTATAACGCCATCTTGATGTACTTCACTGTCGAGAAACTTATCCTCTCCGAGACTGGTATAGTTTTCGATGCGCCGGATACGGTCAAGAATGTCGCGTAGATAGACGATCTGGCTTCGACTCATAGCGGCGTGGCATCCTGCAAAATATCGGCGCGAAATTCCTCTCGCAGATTCTTGGCAACTGCGACATCAACAGGACGCCCTAGCAATTCACGCAGCTTTACCGTCAATCCGATTTGATCGCGCAGCTTGTAGCCGGGTTGGAAGTCAACCAGAAAATCAATATCGCTATCGGCACGAGCTTCGCCACGCGCTACACTGCCGAATACACGCACATTGTAGGCTTTATAACGCGCGGCTAATTGCAGCACTTGCTCACGCTGATCACCGATCAAGTCTCTGATGCCAAAGCCAGATTTCGTTGTGTTATTCATCGTTACACCCTGAGACGCTACCTTGAGTCAATTATACAATGCCATTGGTGCAACGAAGGAAGCTTATTACTTTTTCCCGTAGTAGTGCTCGATCCACTTGATAGCGGTGGCAACGCCATCTTCGGCGCGGATCTGCTGACCGAGCGCGGCGGCTTTCTGCTGCATCTGCGGATCGTCAGTGGCGCGGATGGCGGTGACTAATCCTGCGGTGGTCAGCTTTTTACGCGGTATCGGCGCGGGACCGACTCCGAGTGCCTCTACACGCTCTCCCCAGAACGGCTGATCGGCGATGAAGGGTACGACGACGGTGGGGATACCTGCCCGCAGACTCGCGCCCGTCGTGCCTGCGCCGCCATGATGGATCGCTGCCGCTACGCGGGGGAACAGCCAATCGTGCGGTGCGCCGTGCAGCACATGGATCGAATCGGGGAGCTGCGTTGAACCCAAATTACCCCAACCACTGAGTAGGACGGCGCGTTTGCCAGTGATCTTCAGGGCGTCCATGATCATATGCGTTAGTTCCTGCGGTTGGCGATCCGTCATGCTGCCGAAGCCGACATAGATCGGCTTGTCACCGGAGTCGAGGAATTGCAGCAGATCGTCGGGCGGAGTCCAGTCGGTGGTCTCGGTGAACCAGTAGCCGCAGATGTGCATGGTCGCGGGCAGATCGGAGATCGGGACGACGTGCTCACTGAAGCTGTAGATCAGCGGTTGGCTGCCATCATAGAGCGAACTCAGATCGGCAAAGCGCGGCATCGGCGGCAGTCCCATCTGCTCCTGTCGCATGGCATTGCCAGCACGCCGGAAGATGGAATAGAAAACCTGTATCGCCACGTAATGCGTGAAGCGATTGTACGCACCACGCAGCGGTTGCGGCATCCACGCGGGTAGCGCGGGCATCCCCATCGCCTGAAAGTCGCGGGTGGGCAGCAGCGGCTGCGGATAGGCGGGCAGGAACGGTGTGCCGCGCCATTCGTGCAGCGCCTGCGCCAGAAACAACATCGTGCTGGAAACAATGATCAGATCGACGCCTTCTGTCGCCACGAACACTTCTTGTGACATCCGCTTGACGGCGGGCAGCATCTGTTCCATCATTTTGTTGAGGAAGCCGATGGGATTGCGACTCTCCATCGCTTGCAAGCCTTGTTCGTTCTGCATCATCTGAATGATATCGGCGCTGACTGGCGCGAATTTCAAGTGGTGCGACTCTGCCAGAGCGCGGAACGTCGCCGCCGTACACAGGGTCACCTCATGTCCCGCCTGCTGCAAGCCCTGAGCAAGCGCGATGTAGGGCTGCACGTCACCCCGCGATCCCATCGTCAGGATAGTAATCTTCATATCTCCCCCACCGGATTTGTGAAGTAATGCACTAGTGGAGCATGATACAACAGTTTGTGAAAAAATGTACAGCAACTTTAGGAGGTCAGTAATTTATGCTTAAAGTCGGCATCCTTGGTTCGGGGTTTATGGGCGCGACGCATGCGGAAGGCTGGATGCATACCGCCGCGCAGATTGTCGGACTGCATTCGCTGGATGTGGAACGGGCGAACCTGTTAGTCCAGCAGTTCGACATCCCACGCCGTTACGACAGTTACGAGGCGCTGCTCAATGACGTAGATGTCGTTGACATCTGCACACCCACGCATCTGCATTATGAACATGTGTTGACGGCGGCGGCAGCGGGCAAACATATCATCTGCGAGAAGCCGCTAGGACTGACCGTCGCGCAGGCACAGGAGATGATCGCGGCATGCCAGAAGGCAGGGGTCAAACTGCTGGTCGCACACGTAGTCAGGTTTTTCCCCGAATACGCGGCAGCGAAGGCAGTGGTCGAGCGTGGCGAGATCGGCAAGGTGGCGGTGGTGCGCTTGACTCGCGCCAGTTTCCACCCCAAAGCCACTGCTGAAAACTGGTTCCTCGATCCGACGAAAAGCGGCGGCATGATGCTCGATCTGATGATCCACGACTTCGATTATGCTCGCTGGATCGCTGGTGAAGTGGAAACGGTGTTCGCCAAGAGCGTTCGTAGTCGTACACCGGAATCACCGGACGATTACGGGATCGCCATCCTCAAGCACACGAACGGTGCACTGTCCAACGTAGAAGGCGGTTGGGCATACCCCCCGCCGATGTTCCGCACGGCACTAGAGATCGCGGGCAGTGAAGGCTTGATCGAGCATCCGGCGGGCAGTTCACAGCCGTTGGGCGTCTATCTGAAGAAAACCGACAGCGGCGACTCACCTGATGTTGGCTTGCCGCGCAGTCCGATGCTGGAAAGCCCTTACGCCGTCGAGTTAAGACATTTCTACGAGGTGCTGACCGATCCTGCTGTGACGCCGCGCGTGACCGCAGAGGACGGCATGAAGGCGGTGCAGATCGCGCGGGCGGCGCTGGAGTCGGCGCGGCTTGGTCGGGAAGTGAAAGTGGCGGAGGTGCGCTAATGGCGACGAGCAAGAAAATCAGGATCGGCATCCTCAGTTTCGCGCACATGCACGCGGAGTCGTACATCGGCAATCTGCGCAACATCCCCGATGTGGAGATGATCGGCATTGCGGACGAGAACCAGCAGCGCGGGCGCTACTTCGCGGATCAGTTTGGCGCAACGTTGTACGATACCTACGAAGCATTGATCGCGGACAAGCCCGACGCGCTGATTGTGACCAGCGAAAACGCCAAGCATCGTCCGCTGGTGGAATTGGCGGCAGCGGCGGGCGCACATGTGCTCTGCGAAAAGCCGCTGGCGACCAGCGTGGAAGATGCCCGCGCGATTGTGGAGGTTTGCCAGCGCCACGGCGTCAAGCTGATGACGGCGTTCCCGATGCGTTTCTCCGCGCCCGCACTGGAGATCAAGCGGCTGATGGAGGATGGGGCGCTCGGTCATATTTATGGCTGTAATGCCACCAATCAGGGATCGCTGCCAGAGTCACATCAGAAGGAAAATCTGGCGTTCCTGAAGCGCGATTGGTTCGTGGATAAACAATTGGCAGGCGGCGGCGCGATGGCAGATCACATTGTGCATCTGGCTGACCTGCTGCGCTGGTATTTCCAGAGCGAAGTGACCGAAGTATATGCCCGCAGCAATCAGATTTTGCATGAAGGCAAGGTCAGCGTGGAGACGGGCGGCTTGATCATGCTGACCTTCGCCAATGGCACTTTTGCCAGCGTCGATTGCAGTTGGAGCAAGCCCGCTAACTACCCGACGTGGGGCGGGCTGAAGCTGGAACTGGTCGGTGAACGTGGCTTGGCGACGATGGACGCCTTCAAGCAGATGATCACGGTGTACAGCCAGCAAGCGGCAAAACCCTACTGGAACTTCTGGGGATCGGATGCTGATCAGGGTATGGTAGGGGAGTTCGTGGCTGCCATCCGTGAAGATCGCACACCATCAGTCACGGGCGAGGATGGCTTGCGCGCTGTCGAGATCGTCCGCGCGGCTTACCAGTCGGTGGAGTCGGGCGCGACGGTAGACATCAGCAGCTAGTAACGAGCAGCATCCTTCCTGTCTGAAGTAAACAATCTAACTGCGCCGGAGAATTAAGTAGAAACAAAATGTCGGGACCAAACGTCCCGACATTTTTTATCGTTAGCTAACGTCAGTTAGCCTAGAGACCCCTTCTACCACGTTTGCTCGTGCACTGAGATTAGGGCGTGGGTGTGGAACTTGGCGTCGGTAGGATGCTCTCTAGCGTGGGCGTGGTAAGTGTTGCAGGCGTCACACTCTCGTTGGGCGTGGCGGGCAGCGTGCCGGGAGGTGTACCCTCTGGCGTCTGCGTGAACTCGGCGGGCGTCGCGGTCATATCCGCTGGTGTTTCCGTCACTGTGGAGGTTACTTCGGCGGGCGCACTCGTCCCTGATCCCGTTGCCGTAGCGGAAGCAGCGGGCGGCTCGATGACCGTTTCGATCAGTACCCCGCATGCCAGAGGTGAACCTGAATCGCCTGCTCGCTTGCTCTCCTCGTCTGCTGCGTTAGTCCCTGCACCACCGATGCCGGAAGCAGCGGGTGTACCGATTGGAGTAGCGGTGATGATCCCCGCGGTGGCGGCATAGCGCGGCGGGATGTTGGCGTAGTTATCCGCGTCGCTGTGGATCATGATCGCGCTGCCGTCGGCATCCAGAATGTCCGCCATCGTCAAGCGATCCGTCTCGAAGCTGAGGAACGCCGTACCATCGTTGTTGACCAACAGCGCGGGTAAGTCACCAGCATGGTTGGGATGCTCCGCGCCATTCGGATTTAGATGTCCACCAGCCGCCATGAACATGCCCTCGGCACTGCTTTCGCAGCTACCTGTCGTGTGAATATGGAACCCGTGAAAACCCGCAGGCAGTCCATTCAAACGGGCTACCACTAACACTTTGTTATTTTGCTCGGTGAGCAGGACCGTGCCTACCGTGTTACCGGCGGCATCCTGTATCTGCGCCGAGGCAGCGCGCGGTGGAATCTGCTGCGCCAGCAGGGATTGAGCACCCGCTGCCATGAACACCGCGAACGCTATCAGGCTAATTCCAGCAATGGCAAATCGCTTGCTCATCGTGTTTTGCTCCTATAAATCCGATAACCGCTGTGCGCGAATACCACTACCACAACGCGATCTCAATGCCAGCGCACAGCCGATCAATACCTTACACGGACTCGGCTAAAGCAAAGCTAAACACTACTCAAACGGATTAAACTATCGACATACGCTTGATCGCGTTCCTCGTGGTCACCTGCGGCAGCACTTCGCGCCCGTAAAAGTCGATCACCCGCTGTTGATCCGGTTGCGCAGAGTGGATGTAGATATGCGTCGCGCCCGCCTCGCTCAGCGCGTTCATCGCGTCGATATGCGTGCGGGCGTCCTCACCGATGATCCAGTTTGTGATTGCTTCCTCTAACGACACTTCGGCGTTCGCGCCCTTCAAAATCTCACGCGGATCGGGTTCGTCAACAAATTTCGTCCATGCTTTGGGGATGAAGCGCCACAGCTTGGCGGCTTCTAGAGCTTCTTTTCGGCTGCCTACGAACACCCATGTCTCGGCATGGATGCTCATACTCTGCGGGTCTTTGCCGACCTTGCGGGCGGATTCACGAAATACGCCAATCGCCTCTTTTTCATTGAGCACTGTTTCCGAACTGGTGATTAAGCCGTCGCCATGTTCACCCGCCAACTGCATACTTTCCTTGCCCGATGCGGCGATGTAGATGGGGATCGGTTGTTCGGGCACGGTGTACAACTTGACCGGATCGGCAACGTAATACGCACCACGATGCGAGACCCAATCGCCATGCCACAGGTTGCGGATCAGGTGCAGTGCTTCGATCAGGCGCGCCGAACGTTCCTCGTAACCACTCCAATGTCCGGTTGGCGGCTGCTCGTTGAGCGCTTCGCCGCTGCCCACGCCCAGAAAGACGCGTCCGGGGTAAAGCACAGCGAGCGTAGCGAACGCCTGCGCCACGATTGCCGGATTGTAGCGGTAGGTCGGGCAGGTGACGCCCGTACCGAAGGGGATGTTGGGCATCTGTGCGGCGAGGGCGGAGAGTGTTACCCACGCCTGTCCCGCTTGATATTGGTTAGACTGCCACGGATGAAAATGATCGCTCATCCACACGCGATCAAAGCCGATCTTTTCAGCGGCGATGCCATAGTCGATCAGCGCGTTGGGGGTGAACTGTTCACTTGATAGCACGAATCCGATCTCAGCCATCGGTAGATACTCCCATACTAGGAAACGGAATTAGCGCTGTCGATGTCGATGCGCTTAGTCTCATTCTATGGAAGTGACCTTAATAAACTCTATTCGCTGGTGGAAATTCGCGGGAATGCAGCACAGATCAGAAGGGGGTGCTGGTCACGTCCAAGCCCGCGACGGATTTAACGAACTGCCAGCCGAGTGCCAGCACTTCGCGCACGGTGCTGGTCATGGCGGTAGTGAAGCGTAGTTCTGTACCCGTCGCTTGCGCTGGACTGGGATAAACGGTGACGCCCTGTGCGTCGAACAAGGTTTTGGCGCGAAACAGATGGAAGTTATCGGTCACCAGTATCGCGCTGTTCAGGTTATCAGCGACCATCACTTGCTTGGCGTAGATCGCGTTCTCCTCCGTGCTGGTGCTCTCCGTTTCCATCAGGATCGCGCTGGCGGGGATGCCCAGATCGAGCAGATATTTGCGGCAAGATTCCGCTTCCGGCACCGTCCGCCACGTATTGGCGAAGCCGCCTGTACACATCAGCAGCGGTGCTAATCCGCGTTCGTACAAACTGACGGCGTGACGGATGCGGCGGGCGTAAGCGGGGGATGCCGTACCGTTGCCGCGCGTGCCTGCACCCAGTATCACGATCACATCGGCGGGTTCGGCGCGGTCAACTTGACCGTAAGCAAAAACGACAATGCTGGCGGTGGTAATGCCCAACAGCGCGAGTATCGTCAGCACGATCAGGACGTAGGTGAATCGACGCAACAGGTGACTCCATTTCATAGTGCAGACTGTTATACTTCATCGGCATGAATAGCGCATGAGTCTTTTACGGGTATAGTGGAGGGATGCCCTCACCCGCCAACCCCTTCCAGCCGCAAGCGGTAAGAGGGAGAGTCCGCATTTGCCCTTCTCCCGCCCGCGGGAGAAGGGTTGGGGTGAGGGTCACTCGGATACAATAACTTTTCTGAAGAGCACCTATCGTTTACTGAGTCTGTCGCCCAATCAACAGCACACAGCTATGTACAACATTCTGATGCTCACGCCGTACCTGCCCTATCCACCGATCAGCGGCGGGCGGACGCGCACTTACAACCTGATCAAACGACTGCGCCGCGACTGCACGATCACGCTGGTATGTTTCGGCAGACCGGAGGAAAGAGCCTTCGACCTGACGCCGCTGCGCGAGTTGTGCGAAACCTACGTGATTGAACGCGCACCGAGTCCCAGCACCTTGCAAGCGGCGATCCTCAGCCTGACTTCGATCCAGCCGATCACCATGCGCTTGTACCGCACGGAGCAGATGCAAGAGAAACTCGCGCATCTTTTGGAAGATCGACGCTACGATGTGGTGCATGTGGAATCCTTCTACATGCTGCAAAACCTGCCGCAGCCCTGCCCGATCCCGATTTTGTTGGCGGAACCAGCAATCGAGTATGTGGCGTGGTGGCGTCATGCCAGAGTCGCGCAGCCGATCTACCAGCGTCCGGCGATTGCGCTGGAAGCCTTGAAGATGCGCGTCTACGAACCGCGGGATTGGCGGCGCTCGCAGATGGTCGGCGCTATGAGCCAGATCGACGCGGGGATCGTGCGGCGCGTCACGCCCGAAGTGCCCACGATGCTTGCTCCCAATGGCGTCGATGAGGATTATTTCCAGCCAGCGGATGTGCAGCGTGCGCCCAGCGTGGCGATCTTCATGGGCGACTATAAGTATTTCCCTAACAGCGATGCCGTGCTCTATTTCGCCAGTGAGATCATGCCGCTGATCCGCGCCCGCAAGCCGGAGTTCACGTTGCACCTGCTAGGCAAGGAGCCGCCAGCCGAGATCCGCGCACTCGGTGACGATCCCGCGTCGGGAATCAAAGTGCTGGGACTGGTTGATGATACGCGCCCGCACCTGACCAGCGCTACCATGTTCATCTGCCCCTTGCGTAGTGGCAGTGGTACTCGCTTCAAATTGTTGGAAGCGCTGGCGTGTGGTTTACCCGTCGTCTCAACGACGCTTGGCGCGGAGGGATTGGGCGCGGTAGATGGCGAGCAGATGCTGATCGCGGATACGCCTGAAGCGTTCGCTCAAGCGGTGCTGCGGTTATTGGACGACTCGGCGTTAGCAGGACGCTTAAGCAGTCAAGGTAGAACGTGGGTAGTTGAGCAACATAGCTGGTCACGGAGTGCGGCGCTGTTGGTTGAAGCGTACCAGCAGCTCTCAACTGATCGTCATGTTGGCGCGGTGGCGCAGGTCTGAGTTAATCTTCGTTTTCTGATGCTCCGTCTTGTCTTGGTCGGCGGTTGATCTTGGGTGGCAGCGTGTAAGCGAACATGCGGTGCCCCTTGAGTTCATGACCGTCGAAGCGGCGCTTGATCGCTTTGGCTAGCACTGGCGAGCTGGTTTCGATCACGGCGAACTGACCGACCCGCTGTCCGGCGTCGTTGCTGTGCAAATCAAGCGACTTTATATCCTCCCTGTTGGCAACTATTCCATTGTCGTCTTCAGTAATTCGCGTCCACAGCTCGTCGATCCCGACGTTGGGACTGATGTCACCCACAAATACGCGCGTATGATTCATGGCATAGCACTTGACAACGCGAGATGGCAAGATCACAGGTGTATAGTCTCGCGTCAGTCTCCTTTCACGATGGGCGTACACTCGACTGAAACTACAAATTGAAGCCGATGTGCATAGGTCATCTCGGCATATAAGTATAATTCAAATCTTAAGAGCCACCATGAAGTATAGTGATAGTAGCGACTCTGAATCTATTATATGTGAACGTATAGGAGAACGGAAATTTTTGCAGGGTTTTATATTCGCTTGACACGCCAATCCGTATGTCTATAATACGAATTAATCTATAACCTCTGGTGAAGGGAATGCCGCTTCTGTTCAATTGCAACTGATCACGAAAGCGGCATTATGCGTTTGCTTAACTTGCGGGGTGAACGTAAGACCATTGAGGCTAAAACGATCTCAACATTATCCGCTGTGTGCAACTTTGTAGTCTGGCAGGTCGTAAGCGCTTAGCATAAGCACTGTCCAGCTTAGTCCAATTAACTCACAGCGTAATTTTCAGGGTAAATCCGTGAACGAGCATTACTCTAACTACGTTAACAACAGGGTCTTGAAGATTCAGATCGGCTTTCTGCTCAACGAGACGGTGGGCGAGAGCCGCGATACTGAGTTTGATGTCCCCCACCTGCTGGTAGATAACGATCTGCTGCTGGAACATCTCAGCGGCAAGCTGCACTTCAGCCGCAACTCGCGCGGTGTGCTGGTGCAAGGTAAGCTGCACGCGCAACTGCATGGTGAATGTACCCGCTGTCTGGAGCAGGCACCGATCAACGTCGAGCTGCCAATCGAGGAGTTGTACGTCTCGCCGCCGCAGCCGGATGCGGAGTTCAGCATTCCCGAATCGGGCATCCTCGACCTCGCACCCTTGATCCGCGAGGAAGTGATCGTGCAGACGCCGATCACTGTACTATGCCGTCCCGATTGCGCGGGCTTGTGCCCGACCTGCGGGGCGAATCTGAACGAAGGTCCCTGCGATTGCGAACGCGACACCATCGATCCCCGTCTGGCGGCTCTCAAGGCGCTGCGGGATCAACTGCAAGACGAGTAAACAGCAAATTTGAAGCGCATCTGCTGCGCTTGGAGGTCAGCTAGTAGTTACAAAGCCCGCGAAAGCGGGCTTATATCACAGCACTGTCCACTCTTGAAACTTCTGGGGGCTAACATGAAGTCTTATCGCGACATCATTACCGACCTCATCGAGAAGGCGGAAGCGCAGGGATTTTTGACGCTTGATGAAATCATCGAAGCTTGCGGCGACGCGGAAACTGAGCAGCAAGAAGAGGTGGTTAACTGGCTGCAAAATGCTGGTGTAGAGATTTACGAAGAAAAAGAAGAACTTTTTGAAGAGAATTTTATTGCGGAAAGTGAAGACGATGAGGATGAGGATTTTGACCTCAGCCACATCGCTTCTGATGACACCGTAGGCTTATACCTCAAGGAAATGGCGCGCGTGCCACTGCTCTCGCTGGATCAGGAGATCGATCTGGCGCAGCGTTACGAGCGCGGCAACGCGGCGGAGAAAGAACTCGCCTGCAATGAGATCAGTGCCCCTCCGCGCCGTGAGGAACTGCTGCTGCAGATCAACGACGGCAAAGACGCCCGCGATCACCTGATTAAAGCGAACACGCGTCTGGTGGTCAGCATCGCCAAGCGCTACATGGGGCGCGGCGTCCACTTCCTCGATCTGATTCAAGAGGGCAACCTCGGACTGATGAAGTCGGTGGAGAAGTTCGACTATCGGCGCGGCTTCCGTTTCAGCACTTATGCGACATGGTGGATTCGTCAGACGATCACCCGCGCGATTGCCGATCAGGGGCGCACTATCCGTGTGCCCGTGCATATGTCGGATCGCATCCGTCACCTGTATAAGACAGCGCGACAGTTGGAGCAAGATTACGGGCGCAAACCCTCCGCCGAGGAGATCGCCAAAGAGATGAAGCTTGATCCGCGCAAGGTGCAGTGGATGTTGAAAGTCAGTTGGCGTCCGCTCAGTCTGGAGCATCCCGTCGGTGAGGATGACGACAGCGAACTGGGCAGCTTCATCGAAGATGATACTGCGCTGACTCCGACGCAGAGCGCCTACGATAATCTGCTGCGCGAAAAGGTGGAAGAGGTATTAAGCACCCTGAGCACCCGCGAGGCGCGGATTTTGCGCTTGCGCTTCGGCTTGCAGAACGGGCGATCCTACACGCTGGAAGAAGTGGGCGAGAAATTCGGGCTGACGCGCGAACGCATCCGCCAGATCGAGGGCAAGGCGCTGCGCCGCCTGCGCCATCCCCGCCGATCCCGCCAACTGCGCGATTTTATGCAGGGGTAGCAAGTAGCCACGTAATTCCAATCAGGACTTACGAGGTGACTACTTTTACAAGCCAGAGGATTGTTGATGCTGTCAGACGCTCAACTCTCTAAGCTCGTCGAAATCATCGCTACTAGTTCTGCACTCACTGGCATAAGCGGTCAGGCAGTGGATTCTATTTGTCTGGCGGGAAGCCATGCACGGGGTGAAGCAACGGTTTATAGCGATGTGGATATCTATGTCTTTGTTGCTGATGTCGTTGATCTGAATTCTATTGCCACCTATCAATTGCATGAGTATGAAGGAGTGCTCCTCAGCATTAGTATTACTACTATTGAGCGGAAACGCGCGGAACTAGCACATCCAGAAACAGCAATATGGGCGGTTCCGGGGCTTCGGCAACTACGCGTGTTATATGATCTTGCCAATCCACATGGTTTATCTCCATTAGGAAATCTTCGGCAAGAAGCGCTTACCTTTGCTTGGCTTCCGCTGAAGCCGCTGGCTGATGCTTATGTGAGTAAGCAGCTTTGTGGTTATGCGGAGGAGGCACACAAGATACTCAGCAGTTTACATCGTAACGATGTCTCTGCACTGCACTATGCGACATATGGTCTATTATTCGGCTTAACAAGCATCGTTGCTGTCGGACGAGGACTTCTAATCGAGTCGGAGAATCGATTGTTCCAGCTTGTACAAGAACAGGTAGGATGGGAGTCTGATTGGTCACACGCTTTTCGTCGCGCGTCACTCTGGTCTACCGCTATCAAACCACCGTCACAGGGTACTACAATAGAAGAGCGAGCACAAGCAAGCCTGCAACTCTATGTGGAAACAGCGCTTCTTTTTGCAGACATTATCAAGCCTGAACACAGTGCAGTCATACAGACTACGTTGAAGCTAATACGGCAAATAACCTGATTGAAGTGCCAATGTTTCAATTCCTAATCAGGGTTGCTAGGTGCTGCCACACAAAATGCTCATGAATCAACATGCGTTGATTCATAGTCCACACTCCCAATCCTAAACCTGCCGTAATTAACTTGATTAGTCTGCGGGACTTTGAATTCTCGTAACTTGTCCCCGCCGCTCCCGCCAACTGCGCGATTTTATGCAGGGGTAACGGCGACGTTAGTCATAACCGCCGCAGGGCGGGTTGGAAACCTTGCCTTTACTGGACTGAGACATGCTGAGTCGGTCAATTGGCGTGGCAAGATCACTATACTGTAGGGGTGGGTTAGAAACCCACCCTGCCTGATCATCTCTCACAACTCTTAGTCCCATCTCCTCAACACTACGCCGCCAACACTGATCGTTTGTGTGCTCTAACGCAATTCCAAACCTTACCTACCATTCGCCATTATGCTGCCATTTTCGCCATTGGAAAAATGGCAAAAAATGACCTATCGATTCTCGATCCGTGCGAGGTTGGCGGACTGCGGACTCAACCGCTTTGCCAGCGCCATTGCCGAACGGATGCCACTCTCGTGCGAATCGACATCCAGCGTGTAACTGCCTGCGAACCACAAGTTGCCCTGCCCTTGCCGCGCGGCGAGATCAACTTGGGCGCGGTAATAATCAGGCGTCATGAACGGGTGGTGGAAGTGGAACTCGGCGTGAACATCGCGCGGAGTGATCGGGTTGAAGGTCAGCCAACTCTTGAAGTAGTCGATCTCGCCGCTGCGCTGTGACCAGATCGTGCCTTCGCAGGTGTCGCCGCCATCGTAGAGCGCATTATAGACCGACCAATCGGCACGACGGGCAGGCATCAAGCGCGGATCGGAATGTACCACGATGCGAGTCTGTGCGTAGGGGAAGCGCCGCAGGATCGAGGATAGCCGATCCGGGTCGGGCAGCTCGCCCACCAGCTTCAGCGCTTCAAAGGCGGGCGCGGCGAGGATCACCTGATCGAAGTACTCAGTGTTGCCAGCGGAATCGGTGAGCACGAACTGATCATCTTGCTTGTGCAGCGGCTGGAGATCGACACTGCTGCGGATTGTGGTGTTACGCAGTGAGTTGATCAGCGGTTGCACGTAAGCGGCAACACCGCCGATCAGTTCTTGCAACTCAAAGGGGCGCAGTACGCTCTCCGGCTGCACATGCACAGGGTACTTGAGTGCGGCGCGAGCAGAGAATCTTTTCGTCTCGCTGATCGGTAAGCCGCTGAGCGCCGCCATCCACGGGTAGAGCAGTTGGTGCTTCATGAAGGCGGAAAGCGGCTGCGCCTCGATAAACTCCTCT
>JAHBVK010000097.1 GCA_019637555.1 Anaerolineae bacterium | reverse complement strand
AATACGATTGAGCCGGAGCAGGGAATCGTGTTCGGCGTGGATTGGTCGCCTGATGGCAAACTGCTGGCGTCAGCGTCGCTGAAGGGTACTGAAGACAACATGATCCAGATTTGGACGGCTGAGGGCGAACTGCTGCGCACGCTGCCAACCAAGTACAGCGGCGGCAAATTTCTCAACGTGGGATGGTCGCCCGATGGCAAGTATCTGGCTGGCGGCGCGACAGATTATCACCTATGGAAGGCTGACGGCACGGAGATTTTCGCACAGGAGAGCTGCGCTCACTGCACGCCAGCATGGGGATTCGCGTGGTCGCCTGATAGCACACGTTGGGCAGTGGGCAATGAAAGCGGCGTGGTCTGGGTTTATGACACTACTGGTACGCAGATTGGCTATATGCATAACAGCGCTGGCAATGTGGACATAATGGCGTGGTCGCCTGATGGTAAGTATCTGCTCGGCGGTAATGCCGTGTGGGAATGGACGGGCAGCGAGTACAGGCAGCGATCCGGTGTGGGCAACGGGCGGATCACGGCGCTGGTGTGGTCACCGGATAGTACGATGATCGCCACGGGGTCGGTCAATCAGCATGTGGTGACGCTGTGGAACTTACGCGGGCGCGTGATCACGAGGCTACAGGGACACACGGACATGATCGAGAAGTTGGCGTGGTCGCCGGATGGTGATCTGCTGGCGTCAGCAGGCGATGATCACACGGTGCGGTTGTGGGATGTGAGTGGGATCGGGCAGTGAGGCGGCGCATCTTAGTCGCCAAGAGAACCCGGAGCTGAAGCTCCGGGCTGAAATAGTAAGGCGACGCATGTGAAAGAAGCCGCGTAAGACGACCTCTAGAGTCTCTGCGGTAAGAGGGCTGACGAGCAGCTTCGTCATCTTGGGTAGCCGCTGCGCGTAGCCATTGAAGCTTGCTTGTTCTTCCGATTCAGCTTCCGAATCCGCGCGAACGGTACCAGTGGACCGATCACCTAGCGCACTAGCTATAGTTTTTGATGCCCCCTTCAATGATGTCCCAGAACCTAGCAACGTTGATGTCAACCGCAACGAAACTATTGGGCGGCTGCTTCAGCATATTGAACAGATCGCAGTTGGTGCGACCGTAACTTTGCTCGCTGCGGATGTCGATCTGGGTGAAGCACTCTTTGGTGGTCAGCAGCGTCGGATCGAGTAGAGAGGCAATCGTTACGGGGTCATGCAGCGGAGCACCAGCCCAACCAAAGATTTCTTTCTGGGTCTTATTGAAGAAGGTCATCAGGTCTACAAACAGCTTTGCCGCCTTATTGTCGATCTGCCCCATACGTTCCACGACGGACGGCAGGCACAACACCTTGCGCGTGACATCCAGCCCCACCATCGTGATTTTGCGTCCAGAGGTGAACACAACATGTGCTGCGTCAGCGTCAACCAGAATATTAAATTCCGCGGCGGGGGTCATATTTCCCAACTGATAAGAGCCACCCATCAACACGATTTCGCGGATTTTGGGCAGAATATCGGGGCAGAGCCGCATCGCCATCGCCACATTGGTCATTGGTCCGGTGGGTACTAAGGTAATATCACCGTCGGAAGCCAGCAACGTATCGATGATATAGTTCACGGCGTGCTGCTGCTCCGCCTTTTTGGTCAGCGCACTGAACTGTGGTCCATCCAGACCGGACTCGCCGTGAATCTCCGGCGCAATGACCTGCTTTTCGCGGATCATGGGCTGCCCGCAGCCTTTGTAGACAGGCACATCAAGACCAAGGTACTGGCAGACATGGAGCGCATTGTTCAGCGTCTTGTCCAGCGTCTGATTTCCGGCAACAACCGTAATCCCTAGCAGATCAATTGCTGAACTTTTGCCTGCCAACATAATGGCGATGGCATCGTCATGCCCCGGATCGCAGTCCAGAATAATCTTCCTCTTTTCCATGTTTCCACCTCTGTTGATTTGAAGTCAAATTTTCAAATTTTACTGCCTTCCCTGACAACTTGCCTCTGCGATTTATGGCTTGAAGATCGTTGGTGGATAGGAAAGGTGCTGATCCCTTGACTATCCGCTAGGAAGCGCACTGCACCCTAGTGATAGCTGCATCGAAGAGATAATCACGTCAGGATCAAGTATAAAAATGCCGCTGATGAGATGGATCATCAACGGCATAAGAGATACGGAAAGTTACCTTAACCTCACCCCCTGCCCCTCTCCGTCAACGGAGAAGGGAGAGCCATTTGTCGCGGGTTTGTGCCCCGTTGAGGGAGGGGCGGCGTTGATAACTGCCACCACTTCTTCACATCCTTACCTCAAGCTCACTAGTTGCGCCCGAAGCGACCACGCCGACCATCGCGACCTTGCAGCGGATTCTGCTGGTTCATGGTCTCAGTCAGGCGTGCTGCTAAACCGTTGAGGATTTGATCCGCCTGTTCCTGCGACAGTTGCCCGTTGGTAACGCGGGTCGTGATGGCGGTAGTGACTTTGCTGACGACGGCGCTGACGATGGCAGCGGGATCAGCAGCATGGGCGGTGGCGATCTCAGCGAGGGTTTTGCCAGCGCTGAGTTGCACCAGCAGTTGGCGCTGAGTCAGCTTGGATTGGCTAGCGGTTTCCGCCACAAGCGCACCGACTGCCACATTCTGATAAACCCGATCTACTACATTGCCAGCCTTACCGCCGATCTGACGGAAGCCTTCGGGTAAGCCGCTGTTGATGGCGCTGTCCAACGCCTGATCCAGAGTCGCCAGTAGTTCATCGGCTGCCGCCTGCGTAATCTTGCCACTGCTGACCGCTGCGGTGAGGCGCTCGGTGATCAGAGTCTTGGCGGCGGCTTTGACATCCGCGACGGCTGCGCCATTGGCAGTGATCACGCTGGCGAAGGTAGCACCCTCAGCGCTCAACTGCTGGTACAGTTCTTGCCGCGTCAACCCGGTAGCATCAAGCGTCGATTTGAACAGCGCTAACTCCACACCGAGCGTCGCCATTTGGGTGCTGATCGTCTGCCGCGCTTGCTCGTACGTGGTGTTTAACATAGCGGTGATCTGCGCGTCCAGTCCGGCGATCATCTCGTCAGCTTGCGTCCGCGTGAGTCTGCCGCGCGTGACTGCCTGTTCGATCAGCGCGGTTGCCTGTGAGATAGCTTCCGCTTTCACCGCGTCCACCGCAGCACCCTTCGCCGTAATGATTTGCGCCAGCGTTTTGTCATCCAGCCACTGCCGCAGAATCTCCGTGCGATCCAACTGTGTAACTTTGACCGTCGCTTGCATGAGGGCGCGGAAGACGATACCGCTGCCGCGCTGCATCCGAACCCCGCCACCACCCTGTGCGTTAACAGGCACGGCAACGCCTACCAATCCGACTAAAAGGGCGGTGATCAGCGCGAGGGAAGTCCATTTCATCCAGTTACGAAACTTGAACATGTGCTTACTCTCCTTGTCGTACACGTTTCATGTTCTTGATCCTCAGTTTCACGCCAATTTGTAAATTCTGTGTAATCTGAGGGTAAGCGTTCAGCAAATTCGCTGTGAATCCGGTAAACTTCGCTCATGTTCCGACACCGATCCAAGCAGAAAACACGGCAGGGCAGTCTTCGCTATTTTTCTTTGATCGCAGCATTGGGAGTGATCTTGCTACTGCTGGCGTTCATGCTACCACGCGCGGGCTACGCTCCTGACGTTGCACCGATCAGCGGTGGGCAAACACTGACTCCGATTGGCGATTCGTGGCTGCGGATCGTGGGACGCGATCTGATCTATCGTGGTCAGAAAGTGCAATTGCGCGGCGCGAACTTCAGCAACGTTCCGGCGTTAGGCGCAAAGATCGGATCGGGGAATCCGACGGATGTGCAGATCGGCGCGGAAGATTACCGCGAGTTACGGGAGATGGGCGGGAATCACGTTAGATTCGGCTTGTCGTTCAGTTGGTATACGGATCATCGTGAGGCATTCTGGTCAATGCTGGATGCCCAAGTCGGCTATGCGCGTGAGGCGGGCGTGTGGCTGATCCTCGTGATGTTCACCACGCCCTCCGATTGCTACGAGGGTTATGGTAACACTTGTCCATTCTGGACGAGTGCCGAAGAACAGCAGCAGCTCAAAGAATTTTGGATTGAAGTGGTCAAACGCTACGAGCATGAGCCGACGGTGATCGGGATCGATGTGCTTAACGAGCCGACACCGCCGAACGAGGATATCAATCTGTTCTGGGATTACGCGATCACAGTGCGTGATGCAGTGATCGCGGTGAATCCGAATATTCTAGTTTTGGTGATGGCGGGCAGTGATCCGACATTCGCACGCACATTGGGCGGCAATGTGATTTATGAGGTACACGACTACACGCCAGCCCAGTTGACCCACGCTTCGAAACACTGGGAAGATATTCAGTGCGATACGGGCGTTAGCTATCCCGGCGTGATGTCGGATCGCGGGCGCGATGTCTATTACGATATGAATGCCTTCGCCAACAGCAGCGATTACCGCACCAACACGCGGCAGTTCTATTCGATCAACTGGGCACAGAACAATAATGTGCCGCTTTACATCGGGGAGTGGGGCAGTCAGTCGGCTTGCGAAGGGTGGGATCAGTTTCTGCGCGATAAAGCCTCGCTGTACAATCAGTGGGAAGTGAACTGGGCATTCTATGCGTGGCGATCCAATCCCGATAACTTCGGCGTGTTCGCACAGAATGGGGCGCTGACGGTGCAGAATACGACTAGTTACCAGATTTTGCAGCAAGCGTTTAGCGGCGCGGTGCAGCCGTAAGGGACAAGCCTCACCACTGCCCCCTCTCCTAATCTGTACTCGGATTGGAGAGGGGAACCGAGAGGCGGAGATTAGCCCTTCGATCTCCAAGCGGCTCTAAGGGGCTGATCAGGATAAGTTGCGTAAGGTGAGTGAATGAGTTCGATTGATCTGTCGATCATCATCGTCAATTGGAACGTGAAGCCGTATCTGGCTGCTTGCCTCGACAGCATCCGCGCCAACGCGCATGGAATCAGCTATGAGGTAATCGTGGTCGATTCCGCCAGTCACGACGGATCGGTAGAGATGCTGCGCGAACGCTTCCCAACGGTGACGGTGATCGCGGAGACGGAGAACGTCGGTTACACCAAAGGCAACAATATCGGCTTAAAGATTGCGAAGGGACGCTATTTGCTGCTGCTAAATCCCGATACCGAGATCATCGCTAACGCGCTGGCACAGATGGTGCGCTACATGGACGATCACGCTGATGTGGGGATCAGCGGACCGCTGACGCTGAACAGCGACGGCACGACGCAGTGGACAAAGCGCCGATTCCCGACGCTACTCACGGGTATTTTCGACAGCACCTTTTTGCAGCCGCACGCGCCACCAGCAGTGATCCGCTATTACTATGCGCTGGATATTCCCGATGACGCCACTGCCGATGTCGATTGGGTGCAGGGATCGGCGCTGCTGACGCGGCGGAGTATCTACGATCAGATCGGCGGGCTGGATGAGGGCTACATTATGTTCAGCGAGGAGATGGACTGGTGCAAGCGCATCCGTGATGCTGGTTGGCGGACGATCTATCTGGGCGGCGCGCGGATCGTACATCACGGCGGCAAGAGCACCGAGCAAGTGCAGGCGAAGATGCATATCTACTTTCAGCAGAGCAAGATTCGCTACTTCCGCAAGTTCAAGGGGCGCTTGATCGCGGGGATCGTGCATGTGTTTCTGATTTTTAATTATGCGGAACAGATCGCGGTGGACTGGCTCAAGGCGTTGATCGGGCACAAGCGTGAGCTGCGGCAGGCACGGATTCGTATGTACTGGCAGGTGATCAGGGCGCTGGTGGCGGCGGATGGGGCGAGGTGAGATGAGCACGGTGATCATAGCTCGGCAGTACCCATCACCGGAGGTTGAAAACCTCCGGCTACAACACTTGGTAAACCCACTGAAGTGGGTTAGGAACAGATGGCGCGGCGTTGAGGCGGAATGCAAAAACCCGGCAATAAATTACCGGGCTGAACGAACAAAGTCCCTTCGGGACTCCGTGATTGAGTTGATTTGTAAACCCTCTTTAGAGGATTTACAAGGTATTGTAGCCAGAGGTTTTGAACCTCTAGTGACTCTGGCGGGGACAGGATCGGATGTCGATCTGCGCGGCGGGCGGGGTTAACAGCGATGCGGATCGGCATGATCACGGGCGAGTATCCGCCGATGCAGGGCGGAGTCGGGGATTTCACGCGGGAGTTAGCGCGGGCGCTGGTGCAGATGGGACATCAGGTGCTCGTGCTGACAAGTAGACAGGCGCGAGGCGATCCGTCGGATGGTGTTCAGGTTAGCGCCGAAGTCACGAATTGGAATATGGCAACGCTGCGGCAAGTTGGAAAGTGGGCGCGGGAAAATCAGCTCAATGTAGTGAATATACAGTACGAAGCGGCAGCGTTCCAAATGGCGGGACTAGTCCACCTGATGCCGCTATTTCTGCATGGTGTGCGCGTGATCACGACATTTCACGATCTGCTTGTACCATATTTGTTTCCGAAGGCGGGACCACTGCGGTGGGAGGCGATCAGCTATCTGGCGCGATCCTCGGATGGTGTGATCGTGACGAATCAGGCAGATGAGCAAAAATTGCGCGAGGCGGGCAAGATCAGGCGGTTGGCACGGATTCCCATCGGCTCGAATATCGAGGATGCGCCACCAGCGAATTATGATCGGGAAGCGTGGCGGCAGGGGTTACAGATTCCAGCGGATGCCGCGTTGGTGGGCTATTTCGGGTTCGTCAATGTGAGCAAAGGTGTAGATACTCTACTCGAAGGCGCAGCGGCGGCGATTCAGCGGGGAGTCGATTTGTATCTGCTGATGATCGGCGGTAACGTCGGCAGCAGCGATCCGACGAACGCGCAGCAGATGGAAGAAGCGCAGCAGTTGATCCACAAGCTGGGATTAGAATCGCGCATCCGCTGGACGGGTTACGTGGATAATCCGCTGGTGAGTGCTAATCTACGCGCTTGCGATCTGGTGGTGCTGCCATACAGTGATGGCGTCTCGTTTCGGCGCGGCAGCTTCATGGCGGCGATCACGCATGGCTGCGCGATCATCACGACAGAGCCGGAGGTTGAATTGCCGGAACTGCGCGATGGCGAGAACGTGCGCTTGATCCCGCGACGGGATGCGGATCAGTTGGCGAGTGCGGTTGTACAGTTGGCGGCTGATCCTGAATTGAGAAAGAGATTGGGCAACAATGCGCGGCAACTGGCGGGATCGTTTTCGTGGGATCGGATTGCTGAACAGACGGTGGGAGTATATTTTGGTTGAAGCGGCTATTCGTGGCGCTGATCACTCGGCGCTAAAGCACCGAGCTATAAGTGCGAAGCACGGTAAACCGCGCTAAAACGATGAATCGTTATCTGTTAAATAACATTAAGCCCGTTGGCTTTAGCCTCGGGAGTCGGTAGCAAAACTTCACGCTTCTTGAGTAGAACTACGTCCTTGAAACCGTTACGCCTGATCCTCGTCTGTTATTTACTCCTTGCGATTGCCTTTAGCATCGTCACGCCGCTGTGGGAAGCCTCCGATGAACAGTGGCATTACCCGATGGTCAAGTATCTGGCGGATCATGGGTTAGCTCTGCCTGTGCAGATGGCGGGAGAACAGACTGCGTGGCGGCAGGAAGGCAGTCAGCCGCCGCTGTATTACATGATGGGCGCACTGCTGACCTTGTGGATCGACACCTCGGACATGGAGCGTGTGCGCTGGCTTAACCCTCACGCCGATATTGGCATCGTCGTACCTGATGGCAACTACAACATGGCGATCCACGATCCGGCGGTGGAGGCGTTTCCGTGGAAGGGTACGGTGCTGGCGATCCATCTGGTTCGGTTGCTCTCGGTGCTGCTCGGTGCGGTGACGGTAGCGATGACCTATCTACTGGCGCGGGAGTTGTTCCCCGACAGACAAGCGATCTGGATCGGCGCGGCGGCGATCACCGCATTCAATCCAATGTTCCTGTTCATCAGCGGGGCAGTCAACAACGATAATCTTTCGACGACGGTGGCAAGTGTGCTGCTGGTGCTGATCGTGCGCTTGCTGAAACGGACAAGTGCGCCGACTTTGCACGAACTGGTGATCATCGGCGTTGCCGCAGGCGCGGGGATGCTGGCGAAGTTCAACATCGGGTTTCTGCTGCCCGTGATCGCGGTGGTGTTGGGCGTACTGGCGTACAGGTTAAAGGATTGGAAGGTATTCGTAGTTGGGGGATTGGTCACTGGTGGGTTGACCATCCTCATTGGGGGATGGTGGTATCTGCGGAATTGGCAGTTGTACGGCGATCCGACGGGGCTGAATGTGTTCCTCGACATCGTGGGCAGACGGGCGATCCCCGCGAATTGGGCGCAGTTGTGGAGCGAACGGCACACCTTCCTGATGAGCTATTGGGGCTTCTTCGGTGGGGTCAATCTGCCGCTGCCCGATTGGATGTACACGGTGTTCAATGCGATTGCGGCGGTGGGATTGGTGGGGGCGGTGCTGCCTTTACCTCACCCCGGCGCTGGCGCGCCACCCCTCTCCGTCAACAGAGAGGGGAATCGTGGGGCGATTACGTTGGGGAAAGTGATCACGGTGGTGTGGATTGTGGTGCTGTTCGTGGGCTTGATCCGCTGGACGACGGAGACGTGGGCATCGCAAGGGCGGCTGATGTTCGCGGCAATCGCACCGATCAGCATGTGGACGGCGGTGGGATTGTGGAAGGTAGGAAGTTGGATTCCGTTTGTTCGCGCAAAACTAGTTTTCACTGCCTCGAGTTGGTTTGCTATTGCTGCCGTAATATCGTTACTTCTGCTTAATTTTGCTTATATTCGGACACCTATGGACTTATTTCCTTCGTTTGAAGATCCTGAAGGTAGAGGCTATTACGGACCGCTTCAGTCCACATTTTGTGAACCCACAGAAGTGAACTTTCCTGAGCGTTGTTTACGAGTGGGATCTAATGACATAGATTTAGAAGTAAAAGTTGGGAGCTATGCGAACTTTGACCTAGGTATTGATCTCAACGGCGGTAGCTTTAAAAAAAGTTGGAGTCTGTTCGTTCATCTTGTAAACGCTACTGATGTCATCATCGCTCAACGTGATGTGCTTCTGGGTCAAGGTCAAGTAGCGACTTCCTTGCAGTATGTGCCAGTTGGAAGTTCAACAACTAGCTGGCGAAATCAACTCGCAGTATTTATCCCCGAAACTGCGTTAGCACCGCAACGCCTTGACATCGAAATTGGCTTTTATGATTCCGAATCTGGCGAGAAGATGAGGATTGATGACAATGAAGCTACTTCAGTGAAGGTAGGCGTAGTCACCATAATGCCGCGCCCCTCCGATCTCGGCGTGCCGAATCCGACCAGTGTGAACTTTGGCGATGAAGCGGAGTTGGTGGGCTACGATGTCTCTAGCTTGCTGATGCGTCCGGGCAATTCGGTGACGGTGACGCTGTACTGGCGCGCCAAGCGGCAGATGACGACAGATTATCGCGTGTTCGTGCAGATATTGGAGCCGAACACCACCAATGTATTCGCCAGCCACGATGCCATGCCTGCGGAATGGAGTAAGCCGACTAGCACATGGCAAGTGGGCGAGATCATCGAGGATAAGCACACCTTCACCATCCCTGAGAATGCGCCGCCGGGGACGTGGCAGATCGCGGTGGGGATGTATCAGTTGGTGGAGGGGACACGCGGACAGGAATTCCATCGCCTGCGCGTGATCACGCCCGATGGCGGCGAAGCGAACGATTTTGTCTATCTCTCCCGCGTGAAGTTCGATCCCGCGCCATGATCACCCGCCGTTTGCCGCTGCTGATCCTCGCCGTGTACGTCGCGCTTGCCGTGATCTACAGTCTGGTCACGCCAATGTTTGAAGCGCCCGACGAGAATTATCACTACGCCTTCATACAGCGGCTGGCGCAATCGTGGGAACTGCCTGTGCAGAATCCCGACGTAATCACCGCGTGGTATCAGGAGGGCAGCCAGCCGCCGCTGTACTATTTGCTGGCGTCTGTTATCGTGAAGGTGGTCAATCCGGCGTATGAGGAGTATCCGCTGGAGCAGAATCCGCACGCTAAGATCGGCGTGGGGCTGGCGACGGATAATCACAATTTCTTCGTGCATACGCATCAGGAGAATTTCCCGTGGACGGGTCATGTGCTGGCGCTGCGATTGGTGCGCTTCGCCTCGATCCTACTCGGCGCGGTGACGGTGTGGGCGGTGTATCGGGGGGCGACACTCATTAACCCTCACCCCAACCCCTCTCCCGCAGGCGGGAGAAGGGCTATTGAGGATTCCCCCTCTAGCCGCCTGCGGGAGAGGGGGTTAGGGGGTGAGGGCTTTCCGTTACTCGCCATGTGCTTCGTCGCTTTCAATCCGATGTTCCTGTTCATGACGGGCAGCGTCAACAATGACAACATGGTGACCATGTTATCGGCGCTGGCGATGTGGCTGATGCTACTGATCCTGATGCGCGGCTGGACGTGGCAGCGAGTCGGATTGTTAAGCGCCGTGATCGCACTGGCGGCGTTGAGCAAACTCAGCGGCTTGACGTTATATGCGGTGGCGGGTGCGTTGATCGGCATGGAGTGGCTGCGGCGTAGGATCACGCTGCGGCAGGCGATTCTGAGCATAGGGGCGCTGATCGCTGGCTTCGTGATCATCGCGGGCTGGTGGTATCTGCGGAATTGGCAGTTGTACGGCGATGTAACCGGACTGAACACCATGATCGCCATCATCGCGCCGCGCCAGACGCCGTATACGTTGATCACGATGTTGGAAGAGATGCAGGGATTACGGATCAGCTTTTGGGCGCTGTTCGGCTGGTTCAACGTGATCGGTCCCGATTGGTTTCTGCTGGCGATGGATGCGCTGATCGGGATCGCGCTGATCGGCGGTGTGTGGTTGGTGGCGCGGCGTATTCAGGATCGGGATTACGCGCTGCTGTATCCGTTAGGACTGCTGGCGTTTCATTTCGCGGTCACGTTCGTCAGCCTGATCAACTGGACGCGGCTGACTCCGGGTACGCAGGGGCGCTTGTTGTTTCCCGCGTTGACAGCGATAGCGGTATTGGCGGCGGTGGGCTGGCAGCAGTTGGGCAGATTGCGGATCGCGCCGATAGCGGTGATGGGCGTGGTGGCGTTGGCGAGTCCGATCCTGACGATTGCGCCCGCGTATGCGCCACCACCGCCATCAGATGCCTATTTGCCATCAACTGCAAGCAAAGTGGCGATTCATAATGTTAAGGTGCGATTTGGAACTCTGCTTTTTTTCGCCTATGACATCACTCCACAGATTATCCAACCGGGGGAGAAGTTAAGGATCAGATTGCACTATATTTGGCCGCCCGATTATTCGCGGACCCGCAATCTGAGTTTGTACCTTACGGCATTGGACAGATTTGGAAATTCTATCGGCAAGATTGACAGTTATCCCGGTGGTGGAAATCTACCCACATCCCAATTCGACACGCATAAGTCATATGTAGACACATATTGGATGGACATTTCATCAGATGCCCAAGCGCCAACGCAAATACGCATCGAGTTTGGCTGGTGGGATTACGAAACGAAAGAGCGCATTCCCGCGACAGATGGTGACGGCAAGCCAATCGAGTCGGTAATCCTGCGCGGCGGCGCGTTGATCTCACCGGAGCAGCCGACGCCAGCGATCACGCAGACGGCGGTGTTCAGCGGGGCGCTGCGACTGAACGGCTACGGGCTGGATCATGCGGATGGCAAGTATCGACAGGGCGAACCGATCCGCGTCGATCTGAACTGGGAGGCGCTGACGCAGGTATACGAGGATTTCACCGTATTCGTCCATCTGCGCGACGCCAATGATCAGACGGTGGCATATGGTGACTCGCCGCCGCTGGATGGCTTCTTCCCGACGACGGCATGGGTTCCGCAGTACCGCTTCAACGATCCGCACACACTGGCGACGACTGATCTGCCAGCGGGAACGTATCATTTGGTGATCGGCTTGTACCGCCCCGCCGATCTCTCGCGCTTGCCCGTTGATTCTGGCGGCGACTCAGTGATCCTCAGCACGCCGATCACGATAGAATGAGCTGTATGTTGATCTCGATGTTGAAACGATGGCGCGTCGATCTACTGTGCTTGCTGCTGTTGGCGGCGTTGTGTGCGCTTGCCTACTGGCGCTTGCTAACGCCCAACACTGCCGATCAGCAGTCGTTCGTGGAGGGCGATTTCAGCGGTCAGTTCGTGGCGTTCGCGCAGTATCAGGCGGAACGGTTGGCACAGGGACAAGTGCCGCTGTGGAATCCCTATAATCTGGGCGGGCATCCCTTTCTGGCGGATACGCAGTCGGCGGTCTTTTACCCACCGCGATTAGTGACGGTGGCGCTGATCAACGCGACGGGTGGATCGACACCGCAGCGGATGTACGACGCGCTGCAAAAAGAGGTGGTAGCCCATTTCCTGATCGCCTCGTGGCTAATGTATCTGTTGGTGCGGCGCTTGACGCACGGTCAGCAGCACAGTTATGCGGCGGCACTGGTCAGCGCGATCACCTTTGCTTACGGCGGCTACCTGACCAGTTATCCACAGTTGCAGATCGCGGTGTTGGAGGCGGGTGTCTGGCTGCCGCTGGCGCTGCTCGGCATTTTGGAAGCGACGCGAGATCAAGTGCGCTGGTGGTGCTTCGGGATCAGCGGCGTGGCGCTTGGACTCTCGCTGCTGGCGGGGCATCCGCAGACGACGCTGTTCTTCATCTATGCCGCGCTGATCTATCTCGGCTGGCGGGTGTACATGCGACGGTTGTCGTGGCGCATATTCGTGATAGGTGCGGCGATCTTCGGCGTGATCGGCGGCGGCTTGGCGGCGATGCAGTTGATCCCCGGCTTGGAATATCTGCGGCTGACCACGCGATCAGAATTGAACTTCGATGCACGCGGCAATGGATTCCCCTTCTTCGATGTGATGCAGATGTTATTTCCGGGCTTCCTGACGTTGTGGTCGCCGCTGTATTTCGGGATCGGCGGGCTGCTGCTGGGCGCGTATGCCATCTGGCAGCGAGATCGTTACCGCGAAGTGACCTTCTGGGCGCTGTTCGGACTGATCGCGCTGCTGCTCAGTTTCGGGCGAGGCACGATCCTCTACGATCTGTTCTACAACCTCGCGCCGGGATTCACTCTGTTTCGTGGACAGGAACGCAGCGCTTACTTAGTGGCGATCTGCACGGCGATGCTGGCAGGTTACGGCACACTGGCGATCCTGACTGTGCCGCTGTCAGCACGTTATCGCTGGTTCGCGGTGGGGATCGCGCTGCTGTCGGTGATCGTGTTCGCGGCGCTGTTCATCCAGTGGTTGCTGGTCGCGGGATCGGACAGTCGGCGCTTGGGGTTGGTGGCATTTGGCGCCATGTTCGCCATCTTGAGCGCGTGGGTGCTGATTCGCGGGCGTGATAAGCGGTGGGGCGCGGCGGGGATCGTGGCGCTAGTCAGCTTCGAGTTACTCAGCTTCGGACGCGCCAATCCGAATCTGGAGTCAGAAGCTCCGTATGCACGCTTGCAGCCGTCAGCGGTGATCACGGCGATTCCCGATGAACTGTATCGCGTCGATGGAGCGCGAGAGAACTTCGGCACACTGTACGGATTGATGGACGTGCGCGGGATCAGTCCGCTGCGGGCGGCGAGTGTCGATCAGGTGTTGAAGCTGCCTGAGCAACAGATCTGGCGGATCATGGCGGTCAAATGGGTGATCACGCCGAATGAGCAGCTACCAGTAGGAAGCACGGTGATCGCGGAGATCGACAATCCCTATAATCCATCGCGGCTGCACCAGTTAGATGATCCGCTGCCGCTGGCGCGCTTGGTGTATCAGGCGTGGGTGGAGCCGGATGTGCAGAAGGCGGCGGGATTTTTAAGCGATCAGTCGTTCGATCTGAACTCAACGGTGATGTTGCAGCAACAGCCGGGGATTGAGTTGACAGGTGGATTTGGTATTACACCGTATATCGGCATATTTGAGCCAGAATACGTAGTGGTATATGTGGAAACTCTGAAACCCGCGATCTTGAATTTAGCGTTGGTCAATTATCCGGGATGGGAAGCGACATTGGATGGCAAATCTGTCCCCATTTTGACTGGAAATCTAGCGACTATGGCGATCCCAGTGGATCATGATGGATTTGTGGAACTGCGGTTCGCGCCGAAAAGTTACGAGATCGGGGTGATCGTGTCGGTGGGGATGGTATTGTTGTTGGCGGTTGGGGTGGTGGTAATCACAAGAACCCGAGGCTAAAGTCAACGGGCTTAATGTGATGTGAGGATATGTCGGTTCATAATCCTATTCAGCCCGGCGCTGTAGCGCCGGGATACATGGGCAGAGAGTAATGGCGCAGATGCAAGCAGTTCAGAATTTACCGCAAACAAACGATGATCCCGTCTTCGAGATCAAGCCGATGAATCGTGCCACCCATTGGTTCGTCTCGGATCGGCGGCGGATGGCGCTGCTGACGGGC
>JAHBVK010000096.1 GCA_019637555.1 Anaerolineae bacterium | reverse complement strand
TTCGCAATGAGGTTGCGTCGTGCTGATCGTTATTTCGCTTCTGCTAACCGATCGGCGTACTGGCGCTGTGGAACTTATTATTAAATTCGTTTTGGTGATGGTACACTGATCCTGTGCAGGACAGCAATGATCCCTCAAGATGAGGCTTGATGTCGGAACAGGTTTTTATTGATGCGTTAGGTGATGAAATCGTCCTGGCTGATTCAGTACGAGAGATGATTTTGCTAAAACATCCTGAAGTGGCAAGTTTTACTGAGAAACTTCCAGATGTCTTAATGCTGCCCGACGAGATTCGTCGAAGTTTTCGAGATGAGCGCGTTGTTTTGTATTATCGTTACGATGCTGCTGTATTGGATGGTAAGTGGATTACTGTGGCAGTGAAACGGATTGACCGGAACTATATATCCACTATTTATGCGACGGATCGGATTAAATCAGGAGATGTAGTATGGACAAAGAACACTTGATGCAAGTGGCTTACGACAAAGAGGCAGACGTGTTATACCTCTCCGTTGGCGATCCCCGCCCGGCGGTTTCACGCGAAATCGGGGATGATGTACTGCTGCGGCTTGATCCCGATACAGGACAGATCGTAGGGATGACCATCTTGAATCTATCTGATCGGGAATCGCTGGAAAGTTTGCCTGTCGAAATTGAATTGCGCGGCTGATCGTTATTTCGCTTCTGCTAACCGATCGGCGTACTGGCGCTTGTAGAAGTCGAGGTATTCGCCCGTCTTGATCTTGCGCCACCACCACTCGTTGCCTTTGTACCAGTCAATCGTTTTTGCCATCAGTTCCTCGAACGATCCCGACTGCTGCCAGCCCATCTGTTTGAGCTTCTGGCAGTCCAGCGCATAGCGGCGATCATGACCGGGGCGATCCTTGACGAACTTGATCAGTGACTCCGGTTTGCCGAGCAGCTTGAGCATCAGCTTGGTCACATCAATGTTATGGCGTTCGTTTTCGCCGCCGACGTTGTAGACTTCGCCTGCTTTGCCTTCGTGCAGCACCAGATCAATGGCGGTGACGTGATCCTCCACGTAGAGCCAATCGCGCACCTGCATACCATCGCCGTAGACAGGCAGCGGCTTATCGTCAATCGCTTCGGTGATGAAGAAGGGCGCTACCTTTTCGGGATACTGATAGGGTCCGTAGGTGTTACTGCCGCGCGTGACGGTGGTGTGCATCCCGTAGGTGACGTGATAGGCGCGCACCATCAGTTCGCCGCCCGCTTTGCTGGCAGAATAGGGGCTGTTCGGCTCTAGCGGATCGCCTTCTTTGAAGAAGCCTTCGGGAATGCTGCCGTAGACTTCATCGGTGCTGACGTGATGTAGGCGGTTGATGCCAAGCTGACGCGCCATATCCAGCAGAATGTAGATACCCACGAAATCGGTATGCACGAAGGCATCGGGATCGAGAATGCTGCGATCCACGTGTGACTCGGCGGCGAAGTTGACGATGGTATCGATCTGCTGGTGCTCAAATACGCGCTGTACGGAGACACGATCTGCGATGTCGCCGCGCTCGAATTTGTAGTTCGGCTCGTCATCCACCGGCAGCAGATTATCGAGGTTGCCCGCGTAAGTCAGCTTATCCAGCACAATGATGTTGTAGTGCGGATACTTCTTGACCATGTGACGCACGAAGGCGCTGCCAATAAAGCCCGCGCCGCCCGTGACAAGGATGTTCTTCATGTAACCCCCAAAGATAGTGCCAGAGTGCCGAAGTGCTGGAAGGTAGTGCCGAAGATGATCACACGGCGCTAAAGCACCGTGCTATAAGCACGAAGCACCCTGAAGGGCGCTAAAACGATCTGTTCTGCGGTACTCTGGCACTTTCGGCACTCGTTTATTGGATTCCTAGTTTGCTGTAGTCCGCGAGTGTGAGTTTGAGCGCTTTAGGACGCTGCGTACCGCGGGCGATCTCGACGTTGCGCCCGATCAGGCTATCCTGAATGCGCGTATCCACGTCCTGAATGCTGCTGTTTTCCAGCACGATGCTGTACTCGATCTCGCAGTGTTCGATGGTGCAGTGATGGTAAATGCTGGTGAACGGACCGATGTAGCTGTTGACGATGCGCGTGCCCTCACCGATGATCGCCGGACCACGAATTACGCTGTTGATCACTTCCGCGCCTGCTTCAATGGTTACGCGGGCATCGACGCTTGACTGCAAATCCACCGTACCATTGATCGCGGGCGTGAGTTCTTCCAGCACGTAGCTGTTGGCACGGAGCATATCGTCTTGCTTGCCAGTGTCGATCCACCAACCCTCATGGATGTGCGGATAAACGTTATAGCCGTTCTGCACCAGCCACTGAATCGCGTCGGTAATTTCCAGTTCATTGCGCCATGACGGTTTGATCGCGTCTGCCGCCTCGAAGATGTGCGAGTCGAACATATACACACCGATCAGCGCCAGATCGGAGATGAATGATTTGGGCTTTTCCACCAACGATTTGATTCGTCCATCTTCGCTGAGGATGGCAACACCGAATTGTTCTGGCTGCTCGACGTGCTTCAAGACGATCTGGCTGTTCCATTCGGGGTGATTGACGAAATCCGCGATCAGGCTGCTGATGCCGCCCTGAATCACGTTATCACCGAGATACATGACGAAGCGATCATCACCTATGAATGGCTGCGCGGTCTTGACGGCGTGAGCCAAGCCCAACGGCGCGGATTGCGGGATGAAGGTGATGTTCACACCCCAACGCGATCCATTGCCCACTGTCTCCTGAATCTCAGCGCCCGTATCCGCCGCGATGATGATCCCGATCTCGGTGATGCCCGCGTCGCACAGGGCTTCGATCACGCGGAACAGCACCGGTTTGTTGGCGATGGGCGTCAACTGCTTGGCACGGGTATAAGTGAGTGGGCGCAAACGTGTGCCTTTGCCGCCGCTGAGGATTAGACCTTTCATTTTTTCACCCCGTAATACGTCCGCATATTGTCATCTTGCGGCGCGTTAGTCAGCGCCACGCCGATGATGCGGACATGGATGCGCTCTAAGGCTTCTTTGGCACGCTGCGCGTAATCACGGCGAGTCTTGCCCGCTTTCATGACGAGTAAAACGCCATCCAATTTGGAGGCGAGCAGCGCGGTATCGGTGACGGCGAGGACGGGCGGCGCATCGAACAGCACGTATTCCGCTTTCGACTTCAGCGCTTCCAGCGCCTGCTCCATCTTCTTGCCGCTGATCAGATCGGCGGGGTTGGGCGGCAATGTTCCGCTGGTCAGCACGCGCAAGTTCTCGGCAACGGTGTGCAGTGGCGGATTTTGCATCGCGGCATCGTCCAGCAGCATAGTGGTCAAGCCGCTATCCGCTGGCAGATTCCAGATAGTATGCTGCGCCGGACGCCGTAGATCCGCATCGACGAGGATGGTGTCGTGCCCTGCCTGCGCCATGGTCAGCGCGAGATTCGCCAGCGTGGTGCTCTTGCCATCTTCCGGCGCGGGCGAGGTCACGGCGAAGGCGCGGATCGGCTGCTCCAATCCGGCGAACAGGATATTGGTACGCAGAGCGCGGAATGCTTCTGCCGCCGCCGAGCGCGGATCGGTCAGGGTGATGAGGTTCGCTGTCATAGTGCTAGATCATCCTATCGACCCGATGACAAAAGATCGGGCTAAACCACGAAGCAAAGTGATAAAGTTTACTATCTTGATTCGGAAGTTGGACGATGGTCAGTTGGCGCGTAAGCCCTCACCCCCTGCCCTCATCCCGCGAGCGGGAGAGGGTGATCCGTATCGGTAACTAGATAACCGAAGTTCCGAATTTAGTAGTTAAGGTTCATCAGCTTGCCACCAACTTAGTCAGTCTTAGCCTGCTTCAGCAGGCTTTGCGCTTATAGCCCGATGCTTTAGCGTCGGGTGTTCTTCGCTCTACTCCACATCCGGTAGCTGACCGATCACCAGCAGACCGAGCCGTTCCACATCTTGACGGCGGCGCACAATGTTGGCATCCAGAAATTCGAGCACGAAGACGATCACGCCGCCGAGAATCGCGCCGAGCAGCACGCCTGCCGCTGTGTTGACCGTCGTGTTGGGACGATTCAAGCCACCTTTGGGTCCGCCGAGCAGTTCGGCGTTAATACGATCTTCCTGACGCTGCGGCGCATTCTCTTGATCGCGCCACAGTTTGAAGTTCTGCCCGTAGAGCGCGGCGACTTTCTGCGCCGTCGCCAGATCGGTCATGTCCACGTCGATGCTGATCACGAAGCTGTTGGGATCGACGGTGGCGTTGGCGTTCAACTGACCCGGCAGCATATCCAGTTGCAGCGCCGAGATCACTTCCGCCGCGCGATCTTCGATGTTCAGACGGGCGATGTAGCTCTGCAACAAACTACGCATGGTGATGGTCAGCCCATTATCGGGGCGGGCAGGCTTGACCAGAATCTGCTGCGTGGCGCGATAGATCGGCGTTTGCAGTTTGCTAAAAACAAACGCGCTCACGCCCGTCAGCGCTGCCACCAGCAGGATGATCCAGCCACGCCGGATCAGGATACGCGCGAAATCCGCAAGGTTCATAAGCGAGTGCCAGAAATACCTGAGTGCCTAAGTGCTAGAAGAATGAAAGTGCTGGAGTGCTACGAGTGCTACAAGTGCTGAGAACGCATTTACTCGTTGCTCGTCACTCATTACTCGTAACCGTATTTCTCTGCCAGCCAGCAACGGCGGAAGATTATAGCGTGATGAGAGGAAGGCTCAATAGCGGACTGTGCGACGTTCGATAGGCGGTTAGGCTACGGAAGGCATTTAGGATACATGGGCTGGAGGCGGAAGCAGTCTGAAATAACAGGCAAGTATCAGGCAAAAACAGGCAAAACCGCTTGTTTTCGGTTAGAAATCGGTAGGTAGAGGTGGCAGGAATGGAAAAAGAACAGCCCGCTGACGCGGGCTGGCTAAGTTCGTAGCGTGAAGTTTACGCCTGTGGTGCGCCGCCGCCAGCGACCTTGTTCTTGACGTTGATCAAGCCCTTCATGATCTTCTGGCGGAAGTTCAAATCCTTGACGTTATCCAGCGCGATCTCATAGGTGGTGGCTGCCTGCATCATCTTGCCGGTTTTGAACTGAATATCGGCAATCGCCAGCAGTGTTTGACCGTAGCGCTCGTTATCTTCCAATTCGAGGAAAGTATCGGCGGCTTCGCGGTAAAGGGTCATCGCCTGTTCATTGTTGCCCTGCGAGAGGTAGACGCCGCCCAGATTACCGATCACCTGCGCTTCACGATTGCGATCCCGCACGTTGGCGAAAATCTGACGCGCTTCCGACATCAAGCCGACGGCGTTATCGAAATTGCCGAGTGCCCGATCCGTGAGACCGAGATTGACTTTCATCTCGGCAGCCATATCCTGTTTGCCTTCTTGCTCATACGCCGCGACAGCAGCCTTGAATTTCTCAGCCGCCATCTCGTAATCGTGCTGCATGAACAGCTTGACGCCCTGTTCCTGTAATTCTGCTCCGGTTGCCATGCTCGAATTCCCTGTCTGATTAGATAAGATTGCAAGTTCGGTACGTTTAGTACAATTAAGTACGTTTACCGACTTCATGCGTCCTATAGTATCAGCAATCAGAGACGCGATGCGTCACAACGTAATATCCAGAATCTTCTCAGCGACGGTGCGCAGTTCTTGCAGCGGCATGTTCGCCAGCCGCATAGCGATCTCGATGTAGGGCGCGTGAACAGGCTGCGAGACGAACTGGCGCATCTCAGCGGGAAGCTCGGTGAAGCGGCGGTATTCTTCCTGCATTTGCAGCCACGCGCCGATGCGCCCTGAGCCTTCGAGGAAGTAGGTCAGTGATTTGTTCAGCGCCGAGGCAAGCGTAGAGAGGACGGGGAAAGGGATCGGTTCGCCCATCTCGAAGGCGACGATCTGTTCGTTGGTTTGCCCTGATTTGAGCGCCAATTCTTCCTGACTAAGTTTCGCCTCTTTGCGAGCCATCGTGATCAGCGCCGCGATCATCTTGTTGCGAATGTCGCCGTACTGATCTTTGGGAACAGGGATACTGCGTTCGCGCTGCGCCTCACTGAGCGTTTTCTCGCTCCAGAATTGGCTCAGTGGTACATCGAAGAAATACGCCATCATCTCTAGCTGCGGCAGAGTCGGCGCGACACGACCATATTCCCAATCGCGCACCTCGTCATCGCTGACGCCAAGCTGCTCGGCAACTTCTTGCTGCGTAGTGCCACTTGCCAGGCGTGCATCACGGATCAGCACGCCGAGCATTTTGCCGCGTATGTCGTGGATCGCCTCGAAATCGCGTACTTCTTCAGGCTCTACCCGTTCATTTTGCTTCTTCTTGAATTGGGCACTGATGTCCGCGAAACTCATGAGATACTCCTCTAGCAATCATCCCCGCATACGGATTGTCGGGTAATCTGGCACTTCCGAGTTCAAAGTTAAAGCTGGTGCGTGATTACAACTTTTAACTTGCCAACTTTTAACTCAGCACTTCAGCACACTCTGTTTACTTGTCGGGAATTGTACTATTGATCAGCGAAACGATGATACGTCAGCAGCGGGCATGACGCAAAACGGCAGGACTGCTATACTGAATTGTTATGAAACACGTACACCATATCATCAGCAAGAGGAGCGATGCGATGACGATGATGCGCTGGCGCTCGACCACTCTCACCGTGATCTTTAGCCTGAGCTTGGCGTTGATTCTGGGGGCATGTGGCGGCGGTGGGACTAACAATCCGCCTGCTACGCCGAACTCTCTGACGCAACCAACCGCCGAGTCAGGGACATCCGTCGTTGCTACCTCCGAAATCCCGACCTCTACACCTGTGGTGGGGACGGCTACTGGCGAGGCACTACCGACGGGCACGTTGATCTTAGCGCAACTGAACCAGTTCGTGGCGCAATTGCCCGGTGGCAGATCGCTAAATCTGGCTGAAGACCGGATCGGCACACTGGGTTCGCCGGACGGACGCTACGGCATCCGTTACGCGGTCAACGGCAGCACCGTTAATCTGGTGCTGGTGGATTACTCGCAGACGCCGCCAACGACCAAAGACATCCCCAGTGGCGATGGCATGTCCAGCCCTACCGTGACATGGCGAGCAGATTCGCTGGGCTTCGCTTTCGCTGACATCCCGATGCCGGACCAGACGGGGCGCGCGAAAAAGACGATCTATCAATTCGATCTGGCAGGCGGGCAGTCGCGAGAACTGGTCAACGAGAGCGCCAACGCCAACGCTTATCCGGTGCCGATTGCTTATTCGCCGGACAGCCGCTACCTGATCTACATCCTCAACAATGCGGGCGCGGAGAGCAGTGCCAGCGTCGCCGCTAATCAGGCGGTACTGCTGGATGTCTCGGCAGGTACGAAGACACCACTGCCGGAAGCCACCACCATCGGGTTTAGCGGTTGGCTGAAAGATGGCAGCGGCTATCTGGTGGTCAATTACAGCGCTGAAGGCGTGGCGCAGTTAGCACGGTATAACTTGAATGCGCTGCAAAGCCCGACCACGCTGACGCCTGCGGGAGCATCGGATCGCTTGATCGCGCTGTCGCCAGATGGCAAGTTCGTGGTCATCGCCTCCGATCCGGTAGGTCAGAATCCCGGCGCGACGAATATCTACCGCATGGGCATCGACGGCGCGAATCGGCAGCAGTTGACGCAGTTCAGCGATACCACGCAAACGATCACGGGCTTGGCGTGGGGCGCGGATGGTATCTACTACAGCCTGTACGCGGGCGCGGATCAGGATACGGTGTACCGAATGGACCTTGATGGCAAGAACGCCACACAGGTCGCGCAGGGTACACTGCAAGGGATCGTCGGGTTGCGGTGATAGGATCAGGTAATCTAAGTGTTTGCTGAGTGAACGTGAGGTCTGGATAGCTTTACCTCACCCCGGCTCGCCACCCCCCGTCAACGGAGAGGGGACTATAGAGGCGAGCTACAGGGTTTAGTGAGCAGGCAGCTAGAGACTCGCCAGCACAATGGTTGCGTCTGTAATTCAGATTTTTGAACGCTAATGTCGTCGACTCTCTATCAACAGAGGTGGGCGACATTTTTAATTAGGGCGGCGTAAGGAAAGTCAGTGCACACCGTACGCTGAAACATCCTGCTATAAGCACAAAGCACCGTAAACGGCGCTAAGACAGTTAGCGGTAAGCACTGCGATTATCTGATCCTCTCAACAGCCCCAAGAAGCTGTCGGTGGGGCAGGGAAAAGCGCACGTTGCATGTTCATTCCTTATCTCCTCAGGCAACGCCACAGGTCTCGTTACCCCGAATTTGGAACTTATTTATAGGCAAGCTGATAGGCTATAGAAGCTTAGTCACATGACTCAAGCCATCTAGCTCGGAAATTTGCCGGACACCAATTGACATAGGTTGTCCGCGTCCATCACTTCTGATTACGCCCCAGTAGAGACGATTAATTTCTGATCACTTTCAGCTCACACTGCCGTGCAGTGTGGATGGTTCGTTTTGTTTGGTTGAGCCTTAATCAGACGGATCAATATCGATCCAAGTTTTAATGGGAGTAATGGAAGCAATGATGGGTAAAAATCTAAAGGTAATAACCGCAATTATGCTCGCCTCGGCTGTCCTCGTAATGATGGCAGGATTGGCGAACGGTACTGCGCGGGCGCAAGACCCCACCGCCACTGCGATGATGGACGCGACCATGGAAGTCAGCGCTTCACCTGAGATGGACGACGCGACGATGAGCGCGACGATGAGTGGTAGCGTTGATGCCACGATGGATCCTATGGACGGTGATCGGACTAACGTGACGCTGGAATCACTGACCGCCGATCCGGGTTCCTATTACGGACAAGAAGTGACACTCGAAGGTGTGGTGACCACACTGGTAAATGTACGCGCGTTTGTGCTCGGCGAAGGTGCTACCATTGATGATGATCAGGTATTGGTGCTGAATAACACGGGACAGGATTTCCCGATTTCGCTGACGGCTGATAAGCAGGTGGTAGTCAGCGGTGTGGTGCGCTCGTTTGATGACGCCTCGCTGCGCACGTCGAGCGACATGGGTGGACAGGGTGGAACCCCCGCGATGAGCATGACGGGCACGCCCGATATGTTGAGCACGCCCATTGCTATGGATTCCAGCGCTAGCACCAGCACACCCGGCATGGACATGAACAGTACGCCAATGGGACCGTTCACTGATATCAGTCTCGATGATCCGGCGTTCGACAACTATCGTGATTACACCATCATTGAACTGACCAGCGTGCAATCGATCCAGTACATCGAAACTATTCAGGCGATCACAGACAATCCGGATAACTTCGCCGGACAGACTTTCGCCATTGAAGGCGAGATCGAGGAGTTCGTCTCGGCAAACGCCTTCATCCTCGGTGAAGGTGCAGCAATCGACAGTGACAAGTTGTTGGTGCTGCTAGCTGATGGACAGCAGATGGATCAGATGTGGCAAGTTGGTGATCAGGTGCGGGTATACGGTCTCGTGCGCCCGTTCGATCAAGCTAGCATCCAGACGGATTACGGCGTAGACCTTAACGATAACGTCTTCAGCGCCTATGAGGGCTATACGATTGTCATTGCTCAATCGGTGATGCCGACGGAACAGATGGCTAACGGTTAACTGCTAATCCGCTAATGGTAAATGGCGGGCGCATGTTCAGATTGTACAGTACAAGCTCAAGGTAGCTAACCACCGTCAATTTGCAGTGTGCGCCCTAACCGGATCCAAGATCCCAATCCCCGACAATCAGTCGAGCGACGCAATAGTCTCGGCGGGTTATCGGGGATTGGTCTTTTTCGACGTGGCGAGCAGAGCAGTGAGCACTGTGCTGCTGCACATCTGAGACTCCATAGTTACTTAATCAGACGGCGTAAGCGGTCTGATTGCATATAATTAGGATCACCGTCGGTTGGAACACGGTGTTTGAGATGACTACTTCGCCAATTATCCTCACCATGATCGCTGACCCTGAGTTACAGACTATTGTGGATGAAGCTACCGCTGGATTGACAGTGCAGGCGATGCCAGCCTTCAGTGATGATCGTGCGGCGGTGGCATTCGTGGCGGATCGACGTGCCTCCCTGCTGCTGATCGAGCTGCCGGATACCCCGCTCCGGTGGTTAGGCACAGTACGCAGCGATCCGGCGACGCGGCGCGTACCCTTGATCGCGCTGGCATCCAGCCCCAAAGCGGAGGCGATGGCGCGACATTATTTTGCTGATGCGGTGATCGACTGGCATGAGTTAGTAGAACCACTGCGCGACATCCTGATCCACCATGCGCGTAGCGCTCCCGATGCGGCGGTGTTATCAGATCAATGCGAGCAGATGCCGCCACCATTGGTGCTGAGGGGCTTGCGCGAGTTCAATGCGGGCGAATACTTCGAGTGCCACGAGACGCTGGAAGAAGCGTGGTTGCACGAGCAAGGCACAGTGCGCGAACTGTACCGCGCCATCTTGCAGGTAGGCATCGCTTACTATCAGATTACGCGCAATAACTATCGCGGTGCACACAAGATGTTTTTGCGGGCGGTACAGTGGATCACGCCACTGCCGGATCGTTGTCAGGGCATTGACGTCGCCAAATTGCGGCGGGATGCGGCGGTGGCGCGCACGCAGTTGGAAGCGTTAGGCGAGGCGCGCATCGCGGAGTTCGATAGATCGCTGCTCAAGCCGATCAGTTATGAGGGGGCAAATGACGGAAGGGAACAGCCAGAATAAGCGCCGCTTTGAGGGCAAGGTCGCCCTGATCACGGGTAGTGGACGGGGCATCGGGCGCACGATTGCCTTACGCATGGCGCAAGAGGGCGCGCGGGTGGTGATCAATTTCTTTCGCAACCGCGAACCTGCCGAAGAAGCGATGATGATGATCCGCGAACTCGGTGCGGAGGCGCTGCTGGTCAGGGCGAACGTGGCGGAGGAAGACGATCTGGCGCGGATGATCGCGGAGACGGAGCAGGCGTTTGGCGGGCTGGATATCCTGATCAACAACGCGGCGAATGGCTTCAACCGCCCGGTGATGGAGCAGCGCGTTAAGGGCTGGGACTGGACGATGAACATCAACGCGCGGGCGGCACTATTTGCAGCACAACACGCCGCCCCGCTGATGGAGAAGCGCGGTGGTGGATACATCATCAATATGACCAGCATCGGGGCTGAGCATGTGTTACCCGATTATGTGGTGGTGGGGGCGAGTAAAGCGGCACTGGAAGCCGTGACCCGCTATCTCGCCGTCGAACTCGCACCGATGAACATCAGCGTGAACGCGGTCTCGGCGGGCGTGGTGATGACCGAGGCGCTGGAACACTTCCCGCAGCTCAGTTCGTGGTTCGATGGCATGGAGCAGATTAAGAAGCGCATCCCCGCGGGACGGATGGTGACGCCGGAAGATGTGGCGGCAGCAGTGTGCTTTCTGTGTACACCCGACGCGCAGATGATTCGCGGTCAGATTCTGCTGGTGGATGGCGGATTCTTGCTCAAGCCGTGAGTTGGGCGATGCGGTTTACCATATATTGGCGGTTGAATCCTCCGGCTACAAGACTCAATTGAATCTATTGAAGTGATCACAGAGACTAAACAATTCCTAACAGCCGTTAGGCTCGGATTGATTTATGATAAAATGAAAACCGTAAATCATAAGCAGTGATGATCCCGGATCAACCGAATCGCTAACACTGCTCTCGATCTGACGAGGACTGTATGCTCAAGAAGAAATACCTAAAATCGAAGGTCAAAGTTACTTTCGAAGTACCAACGCAAATCTCCGAACACGCCGAGGAAGTCTATCTGGTCGGTGACTTCAACCAATGGGACGAGCGCTCTACGGTGATGGATAAAGCGGCTGGCAACCACTTCTCGATCACGTTGGAGCTTGATCCCGATAGAGAGTATCAGTACCGCTATCTGGTCAACGGCAAGGAATGGCACAATGACTGGGACGCGGATCGGTACGTACCCAACCCCTTCAGCGGCGATAACTCGGTGGTGAGCACAGCAGCGCTGGCGACTAATGGCGCAAACGGTCATGGCAACGGCAGCACGAACGGTAGTACGAACGGCAAGAGCGCTAAGAGCAGCGAAGCTAAGGCGACCAAAGCCACGAAGTCTACCAAGAGCAGCAAGAGTACCACGAGTACTAAAAGCACCAAGGCAAAGAAGTAGCACACTGCAAATTGCCAAAGCTATAGGCAGTGACCGTCGTTATATTTATAGTACAGTAGCCCGGAGCATTAGCTCCGGTTTTTGTTCCTGTTGCAAGACAACTTGCCACTCGCTATCAACCGTTAAGGAGTCAGCCTATGCCACCGCCACCGCGCCCACCCCTGATCCGCTTCGGGCGCGAGATCACAGGTGATCCCGATGCGCTGCTGCGCCGCGAATGGTTGGTCACCAACGGCATCGGTGGCTATGCGATGGGTACGGCGGCAGGAGCACGCACGCGGCGCTATCACGGACTGTTGGCGGCGGCATTGAAACCCCCGACTCAGCGGGCGCTGCTGGTCGCTGGCTTGGATGCATGGGCGGAGATCGACGGCACGCGCTATCCACTGTGTGCACATGAATGGGCGGCGGGTGTTCTGCTGCCCGACGGCTACCGCAATCTGGAGTCCTTCGCACTCGATGGCTTGATCCCCACCTTTACATGGTCCATCGCGGACGTGCAGATCGTGGCGCGGTTGTGGATGGAATACGGCAAGAACACCACTTATCTGACTTATGAATATCGCCGCGGCACACGACCCGTTACACTGCAACTGACGCCGCTGTGCACACACCGCGATCATCATGGCAATACCCACGGCGGCGCGGCGGTCAACGTGCGCATGACCAAGAAAGCGATCTACGAAGTGGTAACGCTCCAGCCTGCCCGCGATCTGGGCGTCGATCCTGAGGATGACGAGCTGCTCATGCCGCACTCAAGCAGTAAACCCGCGCCCTATCAACTGCTGTGCAACAGCGATAAGGCGGAGGCACTGGGTGAATGGTGGTGGTCGTTCAGCTTATCACAGGAGACCGAGCGCGAACTTGATGATCATGAGGATTTATTTGCGGCGGCGACCTTCCACAAGACACTCAAGAAGGCGGGCGATGTCTGTGTGCTGATCTGCACCGCCGAACAGGACAGCGAACTGCCGCGCGTGTGGACAGAATCGCTGGCGGCACAGCGTTTTCATCAGGATGAACTGCTGGCTCACGCACGCTTACACGACTCGCCGGAGTGGTTGCAGCGCTTAGCACTTGCCGCCGATCAATTTATTGTTTCGCGCACTGTGGCGGGTGACAGTAAAGGCTTGTCGGTGATGGCAGGCTATCCGTGGTTTGCGGACTGGGGACGCGACACCATGATCGCGCTGCCGGGACTGACTCTGGCGGTAGGACGCCCGCGCATTGCCGAGCGCATCTTGCGTACCTTCGCCGAGTTCATCGATCAGGGGATGCTGCCTAACCGGTTTCCTGACGATGGTGACGAACCTGAATACAACACTTGCGATGCCACGCTGTGGTACTTCGAGGCGATCCGGCAGTATCTGGCGCAAGAGACGGGCAATTCACTGCTGCGTAAACTGTACCCTAAGCTCAAGCAGATCATCGAATGGCATATCAAAGGCACGCGCTACGGCATCGGTGTTGATCCGGCGGATGGCTTGCTCTACACGGGCGAGGAAGGCACGCAGCTTACGTGGATGGATGTCAAGGTCGAGGATTGGGTGGTGACGCCGCGACAGGGTAAGCCAGTGGAGATCAATGCACTGTGGCACAACGCCCTGCTGCTGATGCGCGATCTGGCGGGACGACTGGAGGATGATCAGGCAGCGCACGACTATGGCGCGATGGCGGTGCGCGTGGCACAGAGTTTCAACCGCCGTTTCTGGTACGACAAGGGCGCTTATCTGTACGATGTGGTCGATGCACCTGAAGGTGATGACGCGTCGCTGCGTCCCAACCAGTTGATCGCCGTGTCGCTAGGCAACGATCTGCTCAACAGCATCAAGGCGAAGCAAGTGGTCGATGCCTGTGCCCGGACACTGCTGACTTCCTACGGCTTACGCACCCTCGATCCGCACGATGACGGCTACATCGGACACTATACGGGTGACATCCCCTCGCGCGATGGTGCCTATCATCAGGGGACGGCATGGTCGTGGCTGATCGGTCCGTTCGTGGCGGCGCATTATGCCGTCTACCACGATGCACACGCGGCGTTCAGTTTCTTGCAGCCGTTCGTGGATCACCTGCGGGATGCGGGCGTGGGCACGATCTCGGAAATCTTCGAGGGCGATGCACCGCACACCCCGAAAGGCTGTATCGCACAGGCGTGGGGCGTAGCCGAGGTGCTGCGGGTGTATCGGCTGCTGGAAGGCGAATTAGGGGAAAGCTAAGTGCTGGCGGGCGTGGTGATCAAAGCGGGCAGGGAGCATAGCCCCTATAGGTGTCAATTTTAGGATTTGGGAAGAGTAGGTAACTGTTTTCCGGCAATGAATTGCCGGGCTGAACGAACAAAGTCCCTGCGGGACTCCAGCCCTGCACATAGCAAAACGCTTCCTGATCCTGATTGATTGGTCGGCGATGCGCTTAAGTTGATACCTATGCCGGGCAGGGAGAATAGCCCCCATAGGTGTCAATCTAAGGATTTGGGTAGAGTAGGTAACTGTTTCCCAACAATGAATTGCCG
>JAHBVK010000095.1 GCA_019637555.1 Anaerolineae bacterium | reverse complement strand
CAATGAGTCTGCGTGATGATCGTATCGGGCGCGAGTGTCTTGAGCATATCGGCATCAATGCGGTAGATCGAGGTGGCTTCCTGCAAGATCGCCTTGACGCGCTGATCGATCTCGTAGGAACGTCCATCAGGGTTGAATTTGGGTGCAGTGACGGCGGGCAGTTGTTTGATCGAGGCGGGGAAGTCACATTCATGAGATCGGGCGACGAGCGCGGATTCCATGCCCAACGCGCAAACGATCTCGGTGCTGCTAGGCAGTAAGGAAGCAATTCGCATACTGACATACTCCTAACAACAAAATGACGCCGAATCAACTGTTCGGCGTCACTCCAAATTGTCTATTGTGGTTACGCTTCTTTCGCCCGCGATGATCGTGCGCTGATCGCCACGATGCCAAGCAGCAAGAACTCTAGCGCGAACAATCCGGCGCAGATGCCAACACTCTGCCAGCGTCCAAACTGCAAGACGAAGATCGTTGAGCAGAGTGTCAGCGGCAGTACCGAAGCAATCGCAGCGGCAGCATAATGCGCCGCGTTAGCAACTGATCCGCCTTCGACTGGCTTCTTTGCCTCGGATTTACGGGCGACCACCCTGCCCGCATAGAGCGCGAACAGGATCAAGCCACCAACGATAGCGATATTGAACAGATTCATGTCTTCCCTGCACTAACCGCTTATCGCAGCGAGTAGATGAATGGAGCTAGCGGGCTAGACGCGCCGAAGATGAAGATAACCGCGAATAGGAACAACATCACGATCATCGGAATCAGCCACCACAGACGCACTTTCCACAGAAATCCGAACAGTTCACCTAGCACACCAAGCCGCGACTTCATGTCGCTTGCCCAATTGCTCTTGTTGGCTTCCACTGGTTCATTGGTCGTCATTGTCATTCTCCTCGATAGCTATTGCTTCTGCTGGTGATCATTTCTTGACTAAAAATGACCCCAACACCAGCATGTCGAGACCACTCTTGCTAAACGTATTCCAGGCATTGGCAGGCGTGGTCACAATTGGTTCACCGCGCAGATTGAACGAGGTGTTCAGCAGCACAGGGACACCTGTCGCCTGCCCGAAGCGCCGCACGATCTCATAGTAGCGGTAATTGGTCTCGCGGTCTATGGTCTGCAAGCGACCCGTGCCACCTTCGTGCGTGGTAGCGGGAATCTGCGATTGTTTGTCTGCCTTTACGGGGCTAACCATCAGCATGAAGCGCGGCGGTAAATGCTTCGCCACGTTGGGGAAGTCGAAGAATTCTTCGGCGCGTTCCGCCAGCACCACAGGCGCGAACGGACGGAACGGCTCGCGGTATTTGATCTTGGTGTTGACGATATTCTTCATCTCGGAACGGCGTGGATCAGCGAGGATACTGCGATTGCCCAGCGCACGGGGTCCCCACTCGAAGCGTCCCTGATACCAGCCGATCACCTGCCCCATCACGATCGCTTCAGCCACCTGATCGAGCAAACGCTCGTCGTTGTTGAAGTATTCGTAGGGGATGTTATTGTCGTCAAGGAACTTCTTGATCGCGCCGTTGTCGTATTCCTCGCCCCAATAAGCGTGTTTCATGACCAACTTGCGCGGCTTATTCAGGACGCTGTGATATGCCCACAGCGCCGCACCGAGCGATCCGCCGTCGTCGCCTGCGGCTGGCTGGATGTAGACTTCCTCAAAGGGAGTCTCGTGCAGCAGCTTGTAATTGGCAACGCTGTTGAGTGCCACACCGCCCGCCAATACCAGCTTCTTCAAGCCCGTTTTCTCGTACAGCTTGCGTGCCATCTTGAGGAGCGCCTCCTCGGTGACGGCTTGGACACTGGCGGCGACATCGGCGTAATACTGGTTGCGATCCATCGCCTCTTTTTCGCCCACGCGCTCAGGATTGGTCGCCATCGTGAAGAAGTCATCACTGGGCATCCGAGCCTCACCGAACAGATCGGTGAATCTGGAGTTGTACGTCTCGGTATCCGAATAATGGAACGAGAAGTAGTCCATGTTCAGGCGGAAGCTGCTGTCATCCTCAATATGGATCAGCTTATGCACCTTATCCACGAAGCGAGGATTGCCATAGGGAGCCATGCCCATGACTTTGTACTCGCCCTCGTTCACCTTAAAGCCTAAGAAGGCAGTGAATGCCGAGTACAGCAAGCCGAGCGAGTTGGGGAAGCGGTGTTCCTCGAACAGTTCGATGCTGTTCGTGCCTGTGCCGTCCCAGTTCGCCTTTGCCTTACCGAGTGTGGTGGTCGTCCATTCGCCCACACCGTCGATGGTCATCACCGCGGCTTCCTCAAACGGCGAGGAGTAGAAGGCGCTGGCGGCATGCGACATGTGATGATCGCAGAACAGAATTTTGCTGGCATCCACACCGAGATGCGATTGCAGCTTAGTCTTAACCCACAGCTTCTCCGGCAGCCAGACGAACATCGCCTCGCGCCAGACATCGCGTGACTTCGGGTAGGTGCTGAGGGTGGTCATCAGGATGCGCTCGAACTTGACGAAGGGCTTCTCGTAGAAGACCACGTAGTCGAGATCGCGTCCGGTGATGCCAGCTTTCTTCAGGCAGAACTCAATCGCCTTGGTGGGAAAGCCGTTGTCGTTCTTCAAGCGGGTGAAGCGTTCTTCCATCGAAGCAGCGATGATCTCGCCGTCTTGAATCAACGCTGCAGCCGAGTCGTGGTAATAGAATGATAGACCGAGAATGTACATTACGATTGGCTCCGCGCATCTTCAAGGGTTGATCCGACTGGCTTGCGTGCCTTCCATTCAGGCTTTCGCGCATTCGCGCCCAGCGGATCAATGCTGCGCGCAATCAGAGAAAAGGGAGCCAAAATGATGTAATAGAACAGCGTGGCAAAGAATCGTGCCACGTAATCGCCAACTATGCGTCCGATGATCTGAAAGCGATCCCAGACATCACGGAGTATTTCGCTCACGGCAATCCTTAACGTCGGAAATTGGTTAACTTACGCATTATACTGAGCCGAAGGAAACCCCGTCAACGATAGATTGTAAAACAAGAGGGAAATCGTATTGGGGTTGTTATGGAATATCATCTGGGTTGGAAGGCAAATCATGCTGTAAGGGTGTAGTTGGCTAATGAGTAATATTGCGGTGAAACAACTGAATTGGCAGAAATGGCTGGCTATTGCTGTTTTGACGGTGTTGCTCATTTATTCCATCGTAGAGTTCCTCAAGGTTGCCTTTGATGGGATAGCAGATGCGAGGACACCGAGCGAGAAAATAGCATCTGTCTACAAAGAGCTAATCAGTTATCCAACTATCTGGGCACATGAGATGGTCAAGTCATCCAAATCAGCGATCAGCGTTTTCGGGTCGGAATACGCCTATGAACCCATGTCTCCGATCCGTGTAGCTATTAAGTCTGACTGGCAGCAGATTTTGGAGAATTATGTGTGGCGAATCCCGTGGACGGTATCAGCCGACGATATTGATAAATACACTGTTGATTTTTACGCTATGGATCGTGCCAAACGCATTGATGAGAAGGAACACTACTACTCCATCCACCAGTCCATATCCATCATTCGCGGAATTCCAAACGTAACCAAGATTTACTGTGCGGTATCAGGCAACATGTGTGTGATCACCGATACTTGGAAGGAAGATGTGAGTGAAGTCGCTTATGCTTATCCTTCCACCGACGCGGTGTCAGTTGATAGCCCCTGCCTGAGTGCTACCGTCACCGCAGAGCTGTGGTGGGTGGACGACACGTGGAAATTGGTTACTACGCCAAGGTACGCTTGCACCCGCTAAAAGGCGAGGCTCTCCGGTTGTAAATTCGCCCGCTTGTTCAAATACTCGTTCCTCAGTTACAATTGCGTATATGTCAGCACAAGAAATCATCCTCAACGGGCGCTATCGCCTGATCACGCAGCACGGATCAGGTGGCATGTCGGTAGTCTACAAGGCACAAGATTTGCGCCTCGGACGTATCGTTGCCGTCAAGATTCTGCGCCCCAGTCTGACTACGGATCCGTCATTCCTCCAGCGCTTCCAGCAGGAAGCCCGCAACGTTGCCAACCTCGCGCATCCGAACATCGTCACTTTGCACGACTTCGGGCAAGATGGCAACAACTACTACATGGTGATGGAGTTCATTGACGGGCAGGACTTAAAGAAGATCATCCGTGCCAGCGCACCGTTCAGCGTTGAGCGTGCCTTGCATGTCGCTATCCAGATTTGCGCGGGTATCGGTTATGCTCACCGCGCTGGACTCGTGCACGCCGATGTGAAACCCCAGAACATCCTGATCACAGGCAACGACACCGTGAAAGTGACCGACTTCGGCATCGCACAGGCGCTGTCTGTTGCTCAGAATATGGAGCGGCAGAGCGTGGTCTGGGGCAGTCCACATTACTTTGCCCCCGAACAGGCGACGGGTGAGCCGCCCAACACCGCCTCCGATGTCTATGCAATTGGCATCGTTACGTTTGAGATGCTTACCGGACGCTTGCCTTACAGCGGTTCGGATCAGCAAGAGCTGGCGATGGCGCACATCCGTGAGCAAGTGCCGCACGTCACCGATTTCAATCCCAACGTGCCGATCTATCTGGATCGCATCGTCTACAAGGTGATGTCCAAAGAACCGTCGCAGCGTTACCGCATGGCGGATCAGCTTGGTCGCATCCTTATGGATTACCAGAAGCGCGGGCAAGAGTTCACGGCGAATGTCGCACCTGCCAGTGGTTCACCAGCACCCGCTCCGTCTTCCGCACCCGTCGCTTCGGCGCAGCCTGTGCCACTGCGACCAGCGGTCACTGGCAATACCCCGCCACCACAACCCGCGCAGCCTCAACCGCAGCAGATCGGGCAATCGGGCGGCGGTGCCAGCGGTTTCACGCCACCTAATCCACAGCCCGCGCAGCCGCAGCAATCTTATGCACCGAGTGGCACAGGTCCGCTGCGCTCACCACAGCCCAATTCAGGCATCGCGTCGGGCGTCAACCTCAACTCGCCGACCAATAACAGCGGAGTCCCCGGCGCGTATCCACCACAATCCCAAGCTGGCGGTTACCTTGCCGAGAGTTCCGGTTATCGTCCGGTGGCGCCGACTTATGCCGCTCCGCCGCGCAGCAATTCGCTGGACGCCGTATCGATCATTCTGGCGGTCATCGCCTTCGTTGCCGTGATCGGTCTGGTGCTGCTGTGGTTGGCGGTATTAGGCGCCTATCGCTAGGACTCTCCGATCACTGCATCGCCGCTTTTAGCACATCCAGCGCCTTCACTTCCGCCTCGTAAACAGCCGTCAACTTAGCGGACATATCCTCCAACAGCGTATTCGTATCGGCATCATTGAGCATCCATGCCGCGTTATACCTCTGGCGCTGCGTCTCCAGATCGGCACTGATCTTCGCCAACGTTGCCAGATCGTTCCGTTTGTAGGCGGCGTAGCGTTCGCACATCAACTCTTTCGTCGCCTTCAGTTCTGCATGACGATCTGGCAAGGACGCTTCCGCGAAGTCGCGCCATAAATCCGCACAATGACGATACGCGGCGGCGGCTTCGTTCAGTTTGGGGTTGCCGAGGATGACGGCGGCATCGTCCAGAAATTCAGCATACATCGCGCGTAAGCCCGCGCCCTCTGTATTATCGAGCGCCACCCCCTCATACGAATATCGCAGCGCTGAAAATAAGCCTTTGCGATCTTTGTACAACACCTGCCAGCCCTTCTTATCTTTGGTGCTGGTCAAGGTCTTTGCCCACTTCTTCCAGACAGGCAGCGAGAACGAATCGGAGTCGCGTCCCAGATGCTCGATGCAGTCGGCGATTCCAGCAGTGATCGCTGCTTTGAGATCGATTTGTGGCGGCATCTTGACGCTCATGATCCGGTTTTTATCGGAGGGCACGGTATTACGTGCTTTAGCAAACGCGCTGGCACCGACTTTGAACGGCGCTTCCGCTAAATCGCTGACGTAGATAGTGTCGTCCTCGATCTTCTCCACGCAGATACAATGCACACTGCAACCCAACATCCATTCGGGCAGATGTTGGTAAGGCAAACTCGCTCTATCTGCCCACGCGAGGACTGGCAGCTTGGCGTTCTGCAAGTTTTGCGCGGCGGATTTCATGCCCGTTGTTTCCTTGACCTCGACACTACCGCCCATGCGTTCAACTAATGTGGTCAGGACTGGCGCACTATAGTTCCAGCGGTTGCTGAAGCCCATGACGAGGCTAGGTGTATCTTCTGACTTGAACTCCCACAAGATGTAACCTGCGCCCAAGCCGCCACTGATGCCCAGTAGCATCGATTCGGTGAACGGTTTGCCTGTATGCGGCGCGGTTACGCCTTGTCCCGCCAATACGTTCATCAGCGCCGAGGTAGGCTCTAAATTGCCACGAATGGTCATCGTACCTCCGTCAATGAATTGGAACACATGTTCGTAATGTGCCCATTGTAGCATCAATTGACGGGTGCCGCTCAAGCGATCTAGTGAGGAGAGCATTAGCACAACTATCAAGTCGGGGATTGTGGCGGTTTGCGGGTAGGTTAGTGTTAAGCGGATGTGTATAATTGCCCTTGTATGACACGTACTGTAAGAGGGAATGTAACGATGAATGATGACAAGATCGATATTGGGCAGTTGGCAAAAGGGAATGAGCAAAATCTGCCGCAGCCTATCGAAGAAGATGAATCGCCGTTCGAGCTATCGTCCGTCCCTAATCCGAGCTACGCCGTCGTCCACCAACAGGATGTTGCTTGGCTAGAAGCGACGCAGGGCTTGCAGAGTAATTTGCTGCGTTCGCTGCGAGATTACAAATCGCGGCGCAAAGAGCGTAACCTGATGGCTACGCAGCGCGAACGGATGATCACGGAAGTCACCGATCATTACATCAAGTATCTGCGCGAGGAAGCAAAGCTCTCGTCGGATGCAGCATTAAGTGCCCGCGATTCGATCCTCAGGCAAGAACTGGCAAAACTTCGGCAGAAGCTGTTCACGGAATTGGCTGATCTGGTAGGTGTAACGGTCAAAGACATCGAACAAATTGCCAAGAGTCACATGAAGGATATCGAGTCGCCAGCCATCCGGCAGGCGTATGCCAAGTTCGTGATGGATAAAATCCTGACGTTGCTAGAGCAATCCAATAACTGAGCAGAGCTTTATCGTAATAGGGGATAGGTCGGGGTAGGTAGTGTGATCGAGTTTTTACTGGAAGTGGCAGCACAAGCGCGTCCATATCTGACGGCGTTGATCATCCTGATCGCCGTCTTGATCTTCGCCTTGGTGGTGCTTCGTCAGCACAGGATCGATAGAGCAGTCAAGGCGTTTCAGAAAGCCGGCTTGCGCGTCAACAGCGATACAGTACAGCGACTGCGAGATGATTTCGCTAAAGTTGCCGCCGAAAACGAACGCCAGAAGATCGTGGACGATCATAAACGACAGCAAGAACTCTCGCTGGTGCAGCGGGAACGAGATCGCATTCTGAGCGCGGTGCAGAGTGCGCCTGTTGTGGTCAGAGAAGCAGGCAGAGCGCTGCAAGCCATAGAGCGCGAGTATGAGGCGGGCTTGGCGCTGGTCAAAAGCGAACAGGCAAAAGAAGCGTTACGATTAGCCGCTGAGAAGCAGATCAACGATGTGCTGCGCTCGGTAAACATTGAACCCGGCAGTCTGCGTATGCCGCAGTTCACCTTAGCCGAAGACCTGATGACCATCGAGGATGCCAGCAGCAACGGCGGTAGCGGCGCAGCAAACGGACAACGCGATCTGCACACAGCAGCTACATAATTTGGCATAGCGGCGGTTTGTCACGGCGTCGGTGTACTTGGACGGTTAGGTAAACATGGCAACACTGGTGATGAAATTCGGCGGTTCGCTGACTTCCGATACCAAGCGGTTGAGCCGCGTCGCGCAGGTTATCATGGCGGAATCGCTGGCGTGGCAGCGCATGGTCGTGGTCGTCGCCGCGATGTCAGCAGTAACTGATTCCTTCGCACAGGCAATCGAACTTGCGGCAGGGCACAACGCCGCCGGTTATCGCCGTGTCGTGGCTGAAATCCGCGATAGACATCTGGATTTACTAAGACCCCTGATCAAGAAAACTGAACTGCGCGAAAGCGTGATCACGCAGCTTGATCGTGTTCTCAGGAATGTGCTTGCCGCTTGTGATCGCGCCTTCACGCAGCGCGAAGCTACACCGCGAGATCGCGATCTGGCGATGGCGGCAGGCGAACAGATGATGGTCGCTATCGTCACGGCGCTGGTCAGGCAAGAAGGATTGCGTGCCGCCACTGTAGAAGCCGAGTCACTGATCGTCACCGATGACTCGCATCACAGCGCCCATCCTATCAATGATTTGATCGATGAGCGCGCGGATCGTTTGCTTCGTCCGATGCTCGATGCGGGAATCGTTCCGATCATCGCGGGCTTCATTGGTGCAACCAAAACGGGTGTCATTACTACACTCGGGCGCGGCGGCAGTGATTACACGGCAACACTGTTGGCGGCATCGCTGCGGGCGGATGAAGTGTGGATCTGGACGATGGTGGATGGCATTATGTCCGCCGATCCGCAGTTGATCCCCGGCGCACAGGTGATCCCCACGCTGTCGTACGAAGAGGTAAGCGAACTCTCTTATTTCGGTGCGCGCATTCTGCACCCACGCACGGTGGAGCCGCTGCAATCATTGGGCATCCCGTTGCGGGTACGTAATCCCTTCAATCTGGATCACGCTGGCACGTTGATTCAGGCACAGTCCGATGCAGCGGCTAAAATAACCACAGTAAAAGCGGTTACCGCAGTTGATGGCTTGTGCCTGTACACTAACGACAAACCTATCGATCTGGGCGAGTTTTTGGGGCGCGTGCATCGGTTGGTCGGCAAGACGGTGACAGGTCCAGTGATCGCAGTGCAGAGTCATTTCAAAAGTACGCTGGTGTTCGTCGTTCCCACCAGCGAAGGACCGAACGCTGTCGCCAACGCCGCGCAGCGGTTGAGTGCCAGTCTCAGCGGTTGGGAAGTGATTCCAGCAAAAGTGATCGCGATGATGGGGACGGGACAGGTGACGGAGACGGCATTGCTTTCCTACATGCGCCCGCTTGCTTCCGCTGTTGGTCCGGGGGATCGTCAGATTTTGTGCGTCTCGCCCGCCGATGCACAACTTGCCGTGCGGCAGTTGCATAAGCTCACCGAACAGAGCGAGACGCAGGTATGGCCACCAGTTAGTCGCTAGTTGCTAACGACTATTATTGCGGACGCGGCTGACCATCAATGGTCACAACACGCGCCATAAACTCCTCGAACAGCTTATCACCCACTTCGTCGCGCATACCGAGCGCGTGCAGCACTTCCTTGAGCATATCAAGTTCTGACTGCGCGATGTCACCATCGGCGGTAGCGACGGACGCCGCGTAGCGGAATGCCTGATAGCGCACTTCCCGCGAACTGAGCAGATTAGCAACCACGTTCGTCACAAAATCCGTCCGCGCGGCGAGGTCAAGCAGGAAGCGATCATGGACGACGAGGCTCAAATCCCAGATCAGTTGGAACTGCGTGTCGTCCAATTGTCCCAGTGGTTCCAGCAGTGAACGGGAATTGCGCATATCCTGCAATTCGCTTTCCTCTGCTTTGCCGTCCGCTGTGACTACCATCAAGCCGAGCGCGGCTGCCGCAATGGCGCGATGCAGCGGCTGAAACTCCGTCAGTACCGTTTGTTCGGAAGTATCGAACTGCGTGCCGTCAATACCGCTGTACTGCCGCAACGTTTGCAGGAAGTTGGTTTCTGCTTGGTTCAGGTTCAAGTCTGCCATTGCCAGCGCGAACACCAAACGATAGGTACCAAGCCGATCATCGGGTGTCGGCAGCGCGGGGATCAAGGCGCCGGAGACGAATCCCGCGGCATTGGCAGTTAGGTTGCCGCTTTGCACACGCAGCACCGCCGAGTCTAGCTTGCTCAGAAAAGTCGCCTCATCCAGTGGCGAGAGGCGCGGATACTGATCGCGGAACAGGCTGATGATGCGGCGTTCCAGATCGCTGAAATCGCCTGTCAGCGCCAGCGTTAGCACGGCAGCAGTCAGCGCGGCATCTTCGGGGGCAAGTCCGCCGGGAGCGCCGGACGGTGTAGAAGCAGGTCGAGCAGTGAACATGAGTCTATCTCCGTGAATAAAACTGAGGATAAACAATCACGCAATCAGTAGATTGTAGTCTAATTTATCAAAATCCAGTCGTCTCCGGACGACGATAGTGGATCACCCGTTGCAGCGCCTTTAGCTCGTAGGGCCATGCGTAGAAGCCAAGTTTGTAGCGCCAGCCTGAGATGCCTTGCAGCAGTGTTTTCATGCGGCTGTTCTGCAAGCGCAGATCAGTTACAGTGGGATAGTAGGCATTGATCACTGCCTCGAAATCGCGGACGCGGCGGTGCGCGGTGCGTTTGAACCATGGCGTCGCCGGATCGCGGCGCAGCGCGAACTGACTCCATTCGTCGTTCGCCCATTCGTCCAACGTTTCGGGGAACTTGAATCCGAGTTGCTTCGCCGCTTCGTAGAGTTCGCTGTTTTCCTGCGGTACAGGCGTGTAAATGTAGAGGATCAATTCCGTAGCGGGATTAACCTTCTTCAGCTTGCGGATGAAGTTAACGCTTGCCTCGATGTCCGACAGCGGATCGGGTGGATTGCCGAGCACGAACGAGAGTTCCGGCACAATGCCGTATTTCTTCATGCGCTCAACGATTGCCAGAGTCTGCTCTGTACCGCTTTTGCCGCCTTTGTTCATGCGCTCCAACACTTCGTCGGAGCCGCTTTCCGCGCCCATGAAGATCATCTTCACACCACTGCGGCGCATCTTCTCCCACGAAGTATCGCTGTAGCCCATCAGCGTATCGACGCGCCCTAATCCCCACCAGCGCATCTTCAGACGTTCGATCCTCTCGCTGAAATCGGCGACGCGCTCTTCACTGACGAAGAAATCCATGTCGTGAAATTCCACCGCATCCGCGCCATGTTTGTCGTGCAGATAGGTGACCACATCCGCCATGCGTTTGGCTGATTCTGGAATCCAGCGTCGCTTGCTCAGTGCCACCACCGCGCAGAAATTGCAGGCGAAGGGGCAGCCGAAGCTGGTATTGTGGTTGTAGCAGCGATTGCCTAAATAGCTGTGCTGTGCGTAACGCTCCATCTCCACGCGGTGGTAGGGAAACCAAGGTAAGTTATCCAGCGGTACGGGCAGCGCACGCGGCGTTTCCCGTACCGTGCCATGGGCGTCGATATACCACAGGCTGGGCACTTCCTCTAGCGATCCGCCATGATGCAAGACATCGACCAGCTTGCGGAACGGAGCTTCGCCTTGTCCTTCGATACACAAATCTACGTAACCACTGCGTAGGCAAACTTCGGCATGCTGGGTGGGGAAATAGCCGCCCCAGAGGATCAGCAGATCGGGGCAGGCAGCTTTCACTTGGCGGCAGATGCCCACCGCTTGTCGGAGCTGCGGGCCGGGCATCACTGTGACCGCCAGCAACTTCGCCTTGGTCGCCGCTGCTCGTTCGATGATCCTTGCGGCGGGATCGGTGATCAGGTTGCCGTCGATGATCTCGCTGTCGTAGTCGGCTTCGATAACGGCGGCAATTGCCAGCAGTGAGAGAGGTAGCCGCTGCTTGCCGGGAGACGTGCTGATCGGGTTATACATCAATACAGTGTGACGCATACGGGCGGTCTATTGCCTCTGTCGCTAATCGATGCTGGTTCTAAACAGTAGAGTTCTGGTTGCCTCAGCCAGTCAGTATAGGGAATTTCCAGTTCACGCGCAACCAATCATGAATTTCTCATGAAGAACGTATGAAACTGATCACAGAACGGCTGATGCTGCCATTTATAGCCGCTTTCCATGTTAAGATTTCGGACAATGCTGTCATTTCAGCCAGCAGAATTAAGCGCGCTGCTGCGCGTGTGCGAGGAGCTAAGACGAGGGATAGTCGATGCCCGGTTCAATGCCACCCACCAATACGAATAATGAACTCCCCGATGTTTTGGGGATGATCACTGGGGGGTTGCGGCTCAATGTTAGCGTCCTTCAATGTGCCTTTGCTCTACATCCACGCAGCACCGTCGTCGGGCAGCCATTTGAGGCACTCGTTCTGCTACAAAGTGCCGCCGACAAGCCCATTCAGGTCAACGTCTCGCTGCGCTTACCCAAGAAGGATAATGCGGGCAACAAGATCAATCTGTGGGTTCCTAAAGAGTCGGCTCAGGTGACTCTACAACCTGCCGAAACCGGATTGCTGCATATGCCCATCGTTTCCCGCCCGCCAATGTCGCCCGCGCCGGACTTGCCAGTATTGATCAAGCTAGATGTGAAGTTTCCGCGCAATGTGCAGTTGGTGCGTCCACCGAGTGGCGGTAGACCTGCCAGCGTATTGAGTATCTCGCCTTTTCGTTTGAACATCCTGCGAGAGGTAGGCTTCCGCATCGCCCATTTGGAAGATACCGTGCTCAACGATACCTTCGAGATCGTGCCGGGAGTGATCTCCGCCGCACCGCCGCCCAACGCCCCACGCTACGAATCGCTGTGGACGCCGAATGATCTTGCTAAAGAACAGGCGCGTTACGCGGAATTAGAGCAAACAGCGGAACAGTTCGCCGCCACCATCACCCGCCACGCCGTGCTGGATCCGCTGATCGAACTGGTCGAACAGCGCTTTTTAAAAGTTGGTCTCCCGCTGCATCCTACCGAAGCCCTACTAGTCGCCAAGACCATCACCTACGTGCTCGAAGACGGACTGGATCTGCATCCGGGTTTCAGCCTCTATGCTTCGCGTTGGTTCAAGCAGCTTGTGGGTATGATCGAAGACCCGACCACGACCAAGAACAACGAAAAGCTGCTATTGGCACTGTTTCCCTCGTTGATCTACGACTCGGTGCTGTTAGGGTTAACGCTAGTTAGCGATGAGTCGCGCAGCAACCTCGGAGCGCCCGCCGAACAGATTGATTACGCTAACGAAGTTGTAGCCGCGCTCGAAGGGCATATCCCGATTGATCTCGGTCACGCCTATTTGCCACTGATCCTCGCGGGGATGCTGCTCAACTACCGGATCAAGGGAATGCGCGAGAATCCATGGTTTACACTGCATGAAATCCAACAGGCATGGCAGGCACGGTTACACGGTGTCGATAACCAGTTTGAGTGGATAGCACGTGTCTTTAACGATTTTTTTCTCCGTGCGGAGAAAGATCTGGATGAGGCACGGATCGCCCGACCAAACAAGTTTTGACCAACCGAACCCTAACTAAACGTTTGCAGTTTAAGTACAGCAAGTTGTAATATCCAAACTTTGCATAGTTGCTATCGTTGCAAATTTCACTATGATGTGAATATCGATTCAAAGACCACTTGCACGCTGACATCTAACCTTATTTTCGCGGCGCGAGGAATAGCGGATCGTCATGACCGAAGCTGGAACCGGAACTGGCAAACTACAAGTCCTGATCGTGGAGAACCGTCGGGAGTGGCGCGGCATCATCGAGCAGGTGACTGCCGAAACGACAGGCATCCAAATACAAGCGGTTCAAACCTATGGCGAAGCACTCACCGCGCTGGAAAAACAGGCTTTTTCGCTGGCAGTCATTGACCTGACGCTGCGTATCCCCGAACACGATTATGACAATGACGGTACGCACGACGGCTTACAGGTGCTCGCCGATCTGGCGCAGCGATCCCCGCAAACGAAACTGGTGATTATCGGTGAGTCCCTCAGTCGCGAAACCCTGCTCAACACTCCCGGCATCCCTGAGACACTGACGCTGCTCAATCGCGCTAATTGGGATCAGGCATCGCTCAGAGATGTCCTTAAACAGGTCCTTAATGGCGGTGTGGATAGCGTGATGGTGACGGGACTATCGGCAGCTATTGCCACCAGATCGGTAGTGGAAGCTGACCCCAAACGGGCAACAGCTCCTCACGCCGGACTCACTGGTCCGTTACGAAGCGGTTTGACACCCCCCGGCGTCGGCTCGCGCCCCGGTAGAGCGCGCATCTTGATCGTTGAGGATGATGCTGGTTGGCAAGAACAGTTGGCGCAATTAATGGAGCATGATCAGTATTTCTGGCGTGTGGCACCCACACAAGAGCAGGCGATGGAGCGTTTGAAACTCGAAACTTTCCATCTAATCTTGCTCGATCTGATGCTCGGTGATGACCACGTGCCGCTGCGTGAGGGCAAGGGTTGGCAGCTTCTCGATTATGTGATCAACAACTCACCCAAGACGAAGGTGCTGGTGATCAGTGAAATTGCTTCCAGTGCCGATGTCGCCCGTCTGTTCATGGGCTACCCGATTAAAGGCTACATGGATAAGCGCGCCTTCAACGAAGGCGAATTGCGCACACTAGTGCGGGAACAGAGTGCTGGTCCGTCGCTGCGTATCGTCACACTGGGTGATTTCCGTGTACTGCGCGATGGCAAACTGATCAACGATTTCGGGCACGATCTAGCGGAGAAGATGGTCAAGATTCTGCTCTCGCGGCGCGGTGAAAGCATTTCCGTTGACGAGTTGGTAGAGTACGTCTGGCCCGGCGCTGATCCGCGTGAGCATTACGCTACTCTCGGCACAATCATCAATGCCGTTCGCAACGCGTTAGAGCCTGATTTACCGCGCCCCTCGGACTCCAAGTTCATTATTCGCAGCGGTTTGAATTACCAGTTCAACATGATCAATGTGGAAGTCGATGCCGAGCAGTTGCGCCAATACGTCAGTGAGGGTAGGCAGCATGAACGCAATGGCGAAACGGAACAGGCGCTGAAGAACTATAAGATCGCCCGTGAGTTGTATCGCGGCGATTATTTGCCGATGGAGCGCCTCGCCCGCTGGACGATGCAAGAACGTTCGGCGCTGCAAAC
>JAHBVK010000094.1 GCA_019637555.1 Anaerolineae bacterium | reverse complement strand
CCCAAGTGGTTCGGATCGGGCTTCGCGCGGCTGCACTGCGCTGACTCGCTGATGCCGCTGCTGCGACAGACGCTATCTGCTGGTGATTGGCAGGAACGCGAACAGCATCTTTCGGCGTGTTACCGCTTGTTGGCGGAAATGCACAATGCGTTGGGGATCACCGATCCGCTGCCGACGGAAGTGACCAGCTACTATGACCGCCCGTTCAAGGTGATACACGGCGATCAGTTTGCGGAGGCGATAGTGGCGAGGATCACGGATGAGCAAGTGAAGCGACTGCCACAATTTATCGGCGGGATCGATCAGTGGGTAGACAGCACCGATGTGCTGGCGCACGCGGATCGCGGCAAGCCGCTGAAGGTGATGTACGAAGGTGAAGAGGTGAGCTAATGATAATAAGCAGTTGGCACTTCGGCACATTGCAGCGATAATTTAGTTTGTGCCACTTTGCACAATACAAAACTACATTCCAGAAAGCGCACAACAACTATGGCGAACAATAATCCACAGGTAGGCGACATCGCACCCGATTTCACCTTGCCCGATCAAAACGGTAATCCCGTGCAGTTGAAAGATCAGCTTGGCAAGGGCGCACTCGTGCTCTACTTTTACCCCAAAGACGACTCGATGGGCTGCACCATCGAAGCTTGCACTTTCCGCGACAGCTACACCGCCTTTACGGATGCGGGCGTACAGGTGATCGGCGTGAGCAAGGACTCGGTGGAATCGCACCAGAAGTTCATCAAGCGTCACCGCCTGCCGTTCACCCTGTTGAGCGATGAAGCAGGTACCGTCACCAAGCTTTACGGCGCGGAAATGGCATTCGGGCTGATTCGTGGACGCATCACCTTCCTGATCGACAAGGGAGGCGTGATCCGCCACCGCATTTCTGACGTGGTAAATATGCCGCGTCACGCCAATGAGATGTTGAATCTGATCCGCGAGATGGAACTCAGCCGCTGACGTATAATACGGATCGGTAGCGATGTAACCTTCCGATTGCTGATCAGCAAGTTGGCGATGCCGTGACTAACGTGGAAAACCCCTTTGAGCGCCGTTCTTTCACACCCGAAGATCGTCAGTCGATACAGGATCGCCTGTTGGCGAACGCCCACGAGGACAGCCGCCTTGTAGCGGGCGCTCTGCTCGGCTCGCTAGCGCTGGGGAAGGGTGACCGCTGGTCTGATCTGGATCTGAGTTTCGGTGTGGCGGCTGGCAGCAGCCTTGATGCCGTGCTGGAAGACTGGACTCTGTTCATGGCGCGTGAATTCGCCGCTGTCCAGCTCTTTGACCTGCCCTACCTCACTTCGATCTATCGTGTTTTCCTGCTGCCCAATAATTTGCAGATCGATTTGTCCTTCACGCCCGCCTCAGATTTCGGCGCGTTTGGTCCGAAGTTTGCGCTGCTGTTCGGTAGCGCAGTCGAAAAAAGCCAGATGCCGAAACCATCTGCCCAACACCTGTTTGGACTTGCCGTCCATCATGCCTTGCGTGCCCGCTTATGTGTTGAGCGTCAACTGCTGTGGCAAGCCGAGTATTGGATCAGTGACCTGCGCGACACGGCATTCGCGCTGGCAGCGCTGCATCGCGGACTGGAGGCAAGAGAGGGTCGCGGCTTCGATAAACTGCCCGTCGAGACATTGGCACTTGGCAGCGCCGCCCTTGTGCTTGCTATCGAACGTGAGGAGTTGTTACGCGCCTTGGATGCAGCGGTGGAGTTATTACTGCATGAGGCAGCGGACGTCCGCGAGGCAGCATCGACGCTGGAACGTCAGCTTCGTGACCTGACTGCCAAAGAGTAGGAACTCTGCATTGCCAATTTTGAACAAGAACATGCCCTTACAATGCAGAGTCCGCTAGCAGGGTAATTAGTTCAGTTTCAGTATTGGAGTCTTAGCGCTGCTGTTGGTCAGATGCCTGAACAGATCATCTAGAACCTTGTTTGCCAGCAGATACGTCTGTGAACGCCACCAGTACGGACCAACATAGTAGACGTGCCCTGATTTGACCGCCGATAGCGTATTCTAGACCGGATTTTCCTTGAAGGCTTTCATCGCCTAATCCTCTGAAGATTGATGCGAGCCGTTGAAACAAATCAGCGGTTAGGCGTCAAATCGTAGCGAGGACAGAGGATCAATATCTACAGGCTTAAGGGCAAGATTGTCGCCTCTTCAAAGGCACTTATGGGTGATGTCAATGCGCCTTAGTTACCCGAATAAGCCGCAGAAAAACGACTATCTCTGGACGTGAACAACGGAGACTCACCAGCCCCACGTACCCGCTGAACCCTTGAATGGACCTACAATCTCACTGGTGATCCAGCCGCCATAGAAATCGCCATCCTGCGCCTGTACCTTCTCCTCATCTACATAACACGCTTCCATCCGCCCCGGATAAAAAGCGATGTGATCGCGGATCGCTTCGTAGCCTTCCGTCGGATCGGGATAGCACCATGCCGCGTTAGCAGCGGTCTTATCGCCTACAGCGATGGTGAAGTAAGCAGCAAGTCCCTTGAATTCGCACAACGTTTCTCGATCCGTTTTGCGCAGAAATAACATCCGCACATCTTCGACGGGGAGGTAATAAACGGGTGGATGACTGGTTTCCAGCACACGAAATGCCCGCGTCGAGTCGGCAATGGTGACACCGTTGAAGATCACACGGATGCGCTTGCTCGTCGGTTCGACGCGCGGTGGTCGCGGGTAGTCCCAAACGGATTCTTGACCGGGTAGTGGAGTTTGACGCTGAACTTTGCCTTGCATGAAGCAGACCTCTTGCCATCTAGCATACTGATTATTGGTAGTAGTTACCGCAGCGGGTTCTTGCCAGATTTTACACAAAATGCCGCTGAGTGAGCAGCAATTGCAGCGCAATCATTCATGGCATCTGACACAAAAAACGCCAGCGGGGGCTGGCGTTCAAGGGGTAGAGGTGGAGACTACTCCACCTCTACATCAGTTCGCGGTTACTGCTAACGCACTACGCTCTCAATTGGGATATACACCTGCGCGGATGAGCAGGCGATCCACACTCTGGCGTAACCATCGACAAATCCGGTGATGTACCATGTACCGGGTGGCAGGTTGCCAACATAAGTGCCGGGGTTGGGATCGTAGTACATCGGTGCGCCGTTGGGAACACTGTAGATCGGCGTGCCATTAGGCAGCGGGTTGGCACATACACCACCTAAAGCAGTAGCGCCCCATGTGACGCCGCGGCTGGCGCAATCCGTACCAACGGGATCAGACCAGAGCTGGGCGCTGCCATCGGAGTCATAGGTTGTGCTTGCTGCGGTACCAACAGCGTTTTCGAGATAGACGCCGATGCCCGTTGCACCCTGCAAAATGAGACCACCGATGTAGAAGCGAACGGTAATCGAGCCACCCGCCGCGACTTCTAAACCTGCACCAGCGCGGAAGTTTCCGTCATCCCACATATTGATAGCGTAGAAGCCACCATCTTGTACGGTTGCGGTAATGTCTACATAACAGTCGGCGGCATTGAGCGAATAGCCGGTGAGTGAACCGCCCGGGGCTGCTAACGTCGGTTTAGCGACGGCGAACACGGCGACAGCGATGATCGCTACCACTAGGATTCGGATCGAACGACCAAAAAGACTCATGGTAATCTCCTTAAACTTCCAAAGCGATTACGACACAAGCTTTTTATATCATGAGAGCTGGATAAGATTTGATACAGCTTTTGTAACAAGCTGTAAAAGGTGATATCGACTGGTAAAAACTAGCACTACCTGCTTGACTGAACAGTTACGATGGTTTGTTAAGCAATTCACCTTGCGCTTCAATATCCGCTACGAAGCCATCCCAACCCTGATCGGCTGTCTCTCTGGTCGGGAAGGTGATCACGAGCAACTGTACATCGCCCTCGCTGCGGATCGTGTAGCCGTGCTCAATTCCCTGCGGCAGATACATAAATCCTCCCACTCCAACTTCGAAGGATTCGCCGTCACAGCGGAAGGTTAGATCGCCCTTGAGAATGTAGAAAATCTCGTCCTCCGTGGAATGTGTATGATCGGGCGGTTCTTCACCCTTGCGCGTGGTGTATTCGATCACAGACGCGCCGCGTCCGGGATTTAGCTCACCAGCTTTCACCGTAAAGTTGATGTCGTAACGATATGTCCAACCGTCACCAGCGTTCAAGGCATACGGGCGCATGTGTGTTCCTCCATTATAGGATAGAACAATTGTACACATTTTTTAGCGGCGAGTGGAAATGCTTAATATGCGCCCGTGCCGAGCAGCACCTGTGGGATAGTTCGCAGCAGAATTTGCAGTTCTAAGCCGAGCGACCAGTTCTCGATGTAATAGATGTCCAGCAGAACCTGTTCTTCGAAGGGGATGTTACTGCGTCCGCTGACCTGCCACAAACAGGTGAGTCCGGGCTGCGTATTCAGGCGCTGGTGCATCCACGGCTCGTAGAGTTTAACTTCTTCGGGCATCGGCGGGCGGGGACCGACCAGACTCATCTCGCCGCGCAGCACATTGATCAAGTTGGGGAGTTCGTCCATGCTGGTGCGGCGCAAGAAACGCCCCACTCGCGTGATGCGCGGATCGTTACGCCACTTGGGACGGCGTGGATCGGCACCCGTTTCGCGGATCAGTTCGTTGCGCTTTTGATCGGCATCGACCACCATCGAGCGGAATTTGTAGACGTAAAATTCGTGCCCGTCTTTACCCAGCCGCTTCTGCCGATAAAATACCGGTCCGGGCGAATCCAGCTTGATGGCGAGGGCGACCAATCCGGTGAGCAGCAAGATGAACGGTGAGGCGAGTGTGATAATGATCAAGTCGAGAGCGCGCTTGATCAAATGCTTGGTCGGCGTCATGCGCGGTTCGCTCTTTAAGCCGAGCAGCGGGATACCTTCCAGATTTTCGATCTGCACCTGACTCATGTTCAGTTGGAAGATGTCCGGAACGACGCGGCTGGCGATGCCTCGCTGTTCGCAGCGCGAGACGATCTCCATAATACGCTGGCGAGCATCCCACGGTAACGCCACGATCACCAGATCGCAGGCGTGTTGATCCAACAGCGGGCTGAGGTTTTCCATGCCACCCAAGCCGCGCACGCGCCCCATATCCACGCCACCGCGATCCGGATCGTCATCCAGATAGCCGATGGGAACGTAGCCGAGCGCGGGGCGGGCGATGATCGAACTGAGTACGGCGCGTCCGACCTCACCAGCACCAACCAGCAGCACCCGCTCCACGCCGATCCCGCGCAAACGTAACTGCTGCCGAACGACGCGAAAGACGACTCGCGCCACGACCAAACCAGCGACGACCAGCGCCGTACCGATGATCAGCATCAGGCGGCTGAAGACCAGCGGCTGCAGCGCGAAGCTCAACGCCATGAATACCAGTGCGGCATTGGTGGCACTGTTGATGATCTTGACCGATTCCGCCAGCCATGTGCGCCCGCGTTCTTGGCGGTATAAATTGTTGAGTGAGGCGGTGAACAGGAACCAGAAGGCGAACACCCCGACGTAGAGCCAGTAGCTCTGGAAGGGGGCGTAAAATTCTCCGACGGCACGCCCCACGCCGATGTCATAGCGCAGCCAATGCGCGGCACGGAACATCGCCACGATCAGCAGCACGTCTATAAGCGGCATCGCTTGCCAGAGGATCTGCGCCGGATTGCGTTTCATGATGATAGTATGTTGCCAGCCCGTCAATTTTTCAATAAACCCAACGCCCGCTTGTAACTGTCAACGGTTTGCTGCGCCGTTGTGCGCCAGCTAAACAGCGTTGCCCGTGCCAGCGATTTCGCCGCTGCTTCCTGCCGCCACGTCGCATTGCTGATGCAGCGCGCAAGGGCATCCGTCCATGCACTCACGTCCGTCGGCGGGAGCAGTAATCCCGCATCGCCAGCCGCCTCCGGCAGTGAGGAGATATTCGACACGATCACCGGTTTGCCGCACGCCATTGCCTCGGTGATTGGCATCCCCCAGCCCTCGAACACCGAGGGAAAGAGGAAGGCTTCGGCAGCATTGTACCAGAAGGGCAGTGCCTCGTCCGCCACGAATCCCGGACGCTGAACCGTCGCTGATAAACCGCGCTGCTCGATGATCTGATCGATCTCCTCGACCATCCAACCGCGCCCGCCAGCTAGCACCAGTGGCACACGCTGACGATCCGACTCCGGCAGCGCGGCGTAAGCGTGCAGCAGTGTCGCCAGATTCTTGCGCGGTTCCAGCGTGCCCAAGTACAGCAGGAAGCGATCTGGTAGCCCTTGCGCTTGTCGCCATGCTGCGATCTCGGCTGTTGACAGTGACTTGAAGCGCGGATCGATCCCCGGTATGGCGAGGTCGATTTTAGCGCGGGGGATGCCCATCAGCGAGACCAGATCGTCCGCTGTCGATTGGGAAATCGCTACAATACGCCGTGCTCGTCGGCATGCGATCCGCGTCATCAGTTGCAGATAGAAGCGCCGTGAAGCGCGCAAGCGTTCGGGGAAGCGCAGAAAGGTCAGATCGTAGATCGTGACCACGAACGGACGCGGCTTGATCAGTGGCGCGACGAACGCCATCTGATGCACCAGATCGAACTCACCGAGTTGGAATGGCTGTGCGATCTGCTCCCAGACGATGCGCTTGAGGGGGCTGGCAGTGTTGAGGCGGGATCGGCGCACGTGGAGGTTCGGATGCGGCGGCGGCGATCCTTCGCCCACCAGCGCGGTATAGCGCCACGTCGGTTCGATCTCTGGTAGGTGCAGCAGCGTGTTGTAGATGTAGGTGTGGATTCCCGCGCGTCGATAGCCGGATTCTTTCGCCAGCAGGTGCGCGTTCAGACCGATGTGCATGCCTAGCGGCGCTCCACCGCGCTGATCGCTGCTTCGATCACCTGTCGCGGCGTGATGTCGCGGATGCAGGGATGCAGATCAGGTGAATCGCCGGGCCACGCCAGAATGTTGCAGGGACGACAACCGATCCCTGAGGTGAGTACAATCTGGCGGGTGGGATCGCCCCACGGACCGAACTTAGCGGGATCAGCGGGACCGTAGAGATGTACCGTCGGTGCGCCAGCCGCTACCGCCAGATGCAGCGGACCGCTATCGGGACCGAGCACCACCAGCGCACGCTCGTACAAGGCTGCTAACTGCGCTACGTTGGTCTCACCCGCCAGCGAATGCGATTCGACGGCGCGCAGTTTCCCCATGATCGGCATAATCACGCCCTGCTCTTGATCACTACCAGTAAAGATCACTGCTGCGTTGAATCGCTCCGCTAATCGTCCTGCTACCGCTGTCCAATATTCCGGCAACCAGCGTTTGAAGGTAGTACCAGCACCGGGGTGGATCACAATGATCTGGCGACCTGCCGCCAAGCCGTGTTCCTGCAAAAGATCGGTGATGTGAGCGCGATCATCAGCGTGAACGGGATAGGTCATTTTCAGCGAAGCTGCATCTACACTGCCCGTCCATCTACGCAGCAAACGGAGGCTCTGGGCGACGGTGTGCGCTTCCGTCAGCGGCGGGATCGCTTCGGTCAGGAAGGGGCGCACATCGGGCAGACCGTAGCCGATGCGGTTGGGAATGCCAGCCAGCCATGCCAGCAGTGCGCCCCACCAGTGATCAGGTCGCAGCAGCACCGCCGTCTCGATCCGCAGCATCCGCAACTGCCGTGCCCATTGCCATGCCGCCAGATAAGGATTGATAATGCCGCCCTGCTTTGCCTTGCGTGTGAATCCGGGGAAGGGCAGTGTCAGTACGGTATCCACTTCGGGATATGCCGCCATCACGGGGGCAGACCACTCGCCCGTCAGCCCGATCAACCGCGCGTCTGGCTGCGCCTGCCGCAATGCTTGAATTGCGGGCATGGTCAGCAGCATATCGCCCAGATGATCAGGACGGATCAGCAGGATGGTGTTCTTTTGAGGGCGCAGCAGCGGCGGTACGGGCGCAAGGGCGAGCAAGCGCAGCATCTGGCGGCGAAGCTGCTCCCGTGCAGTTAAGCGGTGCTGGAAGTTGGCGAGGCGGCGGTTGCGTTCAGCGAGTTTGGTTCTATCCAAGTTCCACGTCCACTATTCCCGGTTGAGCTTGAGATTGCCTTGCAGTTCTGTGTATACCTGCAGCAACCGCGGGCTGAGTGCCGACCAATCATAATGCTGGCACACAAAGGTGCGTCCCGCTGCCCCCATTTCCCTACGCTGATCAGCATCGCGCAGCAAGGTGATCACTGCTTGGGCGAAGGCTGCCGCCTCATCCGCGATGATCAATTCGCGCCCCGACGTGATCCCTAATCCTGCCGCGCCCATCGTCGTCGCCACAATCGCGCACTGCGATGCCATCGCTTCCAGCAGCTTCAAGCGTGTGCCGCTGCCCATCCGCAAAGGCGCGGCGTAGACCGCCGCTGCCGCATAATAGGGCTGCATGGCTGGCACGTCGGCAATCACACTGATGCCGCTGTTCTGATCCGTCGCTAACGCCTGCACTGCGGCTGTCGGCTTGCGTCCGACGATCACGAAACGGGTGCTAGGCACTTGACTGCGAATCAGCGGCAGCACTGATTCTGCGAACCAGATCACCGCGTCGATGTTGGGGCGGTAATCCAGCGATCCGGTGAACAGGATCGCCGCTTCACCGAGATCGATCTGTTCCGCTGCTGGTTCAGTGTAGCGATCCACGTGAATGCCGTTAGGCACCACGAATATCTTGGCAGCGGGCGCGAGTTGGCGAAATGCCTCCTCGTCCGGCTGCGATACCGCGATCACCGCTTCTACATTGTCGCACACCTCGCGCTCGAAGCGCATCAATCTTCTGTACTGGATCAGCGAGTAGATGCCTTTGATCCAGCGTTGAGGTCGCTTCAGATCGATCTGTGCCATCGTGCGCTGCAATTCATATTCAGCGTTGAAGCTGTCGTAAATGCGCACTGCATTACCGCTATGCTGCCGGATCACGCCTAAATATGCCGTCATTTCGATGCTTTCCATTTGCACGACGGCGTAATCGTTGGCAAGCTGGTGGATCAACGCTTCGCGGTAGGCATCGCTCCAGAAACGACGGGCGATGTCCGGTTGCGAACTAAGTGCTAGATCGCGCAGCCGCGCCAGTTTCGATCTGTGCGGCGGTGGCACGAGTACCACCTGACCGCAGCGCTCCGCCAATGGCGACGGTACAGCGCCCACGCCGAAGGACAGCAGATCGACCTGATGCCCCGCCTGATGCAAACTGTCGATCAGACCGTAGACGCGCAGTGCGCCACCGGATTGCGGTGGATAGGGTAGCTGGCTGGTGAGCAGCAGGACGCGCATCTAGGCTAACACCTTGTGATACACTTCGCGGGCGATCTGCGCGGTGTGCTGCCACGTAAACTGGCTCGATCTTTGCAAGCCCGCCGCGCTGCTGCGATCTCGAAAGGCGGAGTCGGTCAGGGCACGCCGTAGCGCAGCCGTTAATGCAGCGGAGTCGTCAGGATCGATCAGTAGTCCGGTATCAGCGACCACTTCCGGCAGCGATCCACGATCCGAGACGACGGTAGGAACGCCGCACGCCATCGCCTCCAGCGGCGGGAAGCCGAAACCCTCATAGTGCGAGGGCAGCGTCAGCACTGCCGCGCCATTATACAACGCGGGCATATCGGCAAAGGCGGCATCTTCCAACCAGCGCACCTGCGCATCAAGCCCCAGTTCGCTCACTTTGCGGAAAATATCCTCGTACAGCCAGCCACGCCTGCCTACGATCACCAGCGGCGGCGCATCAGGCAGCTCGTCACGCAGATGGCGGTAAGCGGTGAGCAGTCCGGGCAGATTCTTGCGCGGCTCGAACGTCCCGACGAACAGGATATAGCCGCGCGGCAGCTTCAGCCGATCTAATACTGGCTGCACCTGATCAGCAGGTAACGGGTGGTACATCGGATCGACGCCGAGCATATGGACGGTGATCTTCTCCGCTGGCACGCCGAGCATGTTGCACAGGTCGATCTTGGTGGCTTCGGAGTCAGCCATGATCTGCGCTGCTTGTTCTGTCGCCGCTTTGATCTGCCCCGCGTAGTAACGCAAACTATCGGGGGTCTGGAACTGCGGATAGTGCAAGAAGTTGAGATCGTGAACGGTGATCACGAAGTGTTTGGCACCGAACAGCGGCGGGATGAAATCGGCGGCGTGCAGCAGATCGAGGCGCAGCGGCAGCAGTTCCACGCCCAGTGCGATCCGTTCCAGCCGATGATGTGGCGGGGTAAACGCATAATACTGGCGATCACGGTCTGTGCGCGGCTTGCGCCGATGTTGGATCGCCCATAGTTCGGGGATGTGTTCGATCAGGCGGCGCATGTATTCCGCGATGCCGCCTTCGCGGTAAGCTGTCAGTCGGGCGTCGATAGCGATTTTCATCGCTCCAGTGTACCGCACAGTTGGCTGGTTATAAGCTAACACGGCAATGAATTGCCATGCTGCACGAACGAAGTCCCTTCGGGACTCAGTATCTGCTTCTAACCCACTTCAGTGGGTTTACCAAGTGTTGTAGCCGTAGGTTTCAACCTACGGTCTACTATGCTGCTGCCTCTTTAACACTACAGTAGCGCATCGCCCTCCTGTTTTAGCGTCTGTTTAGCGCTGATAAGGTATGATTACCCTCTCATCTCACTACAGGAAACGATACGGGCATGGATTCTCTTTTTGGTGTGCTGGCGGTCTTGGCGCTGGTGCTGGCAAACGGATTTTTTGTGGCGGCAGAGTTCAGCTTGGTCAGCGCCCGCCGCACGCGCATCGATCAACTGGCGCAGGAAGGCAACCGCGCGGCTGTGGTCGCCAAAAAAGCGATTGAACATCTAGATAGCTACATCGCGGCGACGCAGTTGGGCATCACGCTGGCGAGTCTGGCGCTCGGTTTCATCGGTGAGCCAGCAATCGGTCATCTTTTTGAGGGGCTGCTGCACGCCATCTTGCCCAATCTGGACGAACAAACACTTAACACCATTGTCGATCCGGCGGCGATTGCGGCTGCTTTCGCACTGGTCACACTGCTGCACATCGTGATCGGTGAGCTAGTGCCCAAATCTATCGCGCTGCAGCGTCCCGAAAGCACGGCGCTGTTCGTTGCCCGCCCGACGACGTGGTTTCACGCCATCTTCCGTCCGGTCATCCGGTTGATGAATGGTGTCGGCAATGCCATCGTGCGTATGCTCGGATTCGAGCCATCGCCCGGTCACTCCAACGTCCATTCGCCGGAAGAACTGGAAATGCTGGTGCAATCCAGCCGCGAAGCCGGATTGCTGCAAGAGAACGAAGAAAAGCTGCTGCGTCGTGTCTTCGATTTTAGCGATGTGCAGATCAAAGAGGTGATGCGCCCGCGTCCTGAAGTGGATGCCATTCCGCAAGATATTCCCCTATCAGAACTGCTGAGCGAGATTTCTTCGCTGCACTATTCGCGCTTTCCGGTGTATCAGGGTACGGTCGATACCGTAGTCGGCATCCTCAACGTCAAGGATTTGTTCGACACTATTGTGAAAACGCCGCAGCTTGTGACGGGTAATGGCACCGAGTTCAACCTGCAAAATCTACTGCGTGCGCCAGTATTTGTGCCACAAACAACCACCGTTGATCTGGTGCTGGATCAAATGCAGCGCACCAAGCAGCAGATCGTGATCGTGATCGATGAGTACGGCGGCATGGCAGGCATCGCCACTATGGAAGACATCCTCGAAGAATTGGTCGGTGAGGTGCAGGACGAATTTGACGCCGAAACCGCCCCCGTCGAGTCGAAGGGTGACGTGATGCTGGTCGATGGCTTGATGACCCTGAGCGATGCAGCGGATCGCTTCGGGGCGCTGAAAGATGGCGAGAAAATCCTCTCGACTACACTCGGTGGTTACGTCAACGAGCAGTTGGAGCGCATCGCCGTTGTCGGGGATGTGGTGCAGTACGGCGATTACGATGTCAAAGTGGTGGAGATGGACGGTCTGCGCGTGGCGAAGGTGCGCTTCATCAAACGGCAGCGGCAGGAAGCAGGAATCTGACCAGCACAACGCTGCCGCTGTGCGGATCATACTTTAGCCGAAAACGTGATCAATGTAATGCAATTTCGTTTGGAAAACTCTAGACAACCACTCAATCTAGAGTTTTCCGTATGAGACATTCGGCTGAGGAGTCTACTGTCTCGTTTGCTCCGGCTCAAGGAGCGACCAATTATGCGATACGTAGGGTTCACTACAGAGATTACGGTTAAAACAACAGGGGCGTCGCATTCCTTTGTTCAGTTTGTCGAGCGCGACTTCGATATGCTTCTGGCGGGTCTCCGGGGTTTTGACAGCGCGAATCCAGCGGATCCAATCCCAACGGGCAAGTGGAGTAATATCCTGCCATAAAGCGTCAGCTTTGGGAGCAGATGCCAAAGCTTCGCTCAAATCTTCAGGCACTTCCGGCTCTATCCACTCTGCGCTTGGTTCAAGCGAAACTTCAACGGTATCGCCTGCCTTGGCAGAGGCATCATCAAGTAGCTTCTGGCTAGGTCTAAACCAGTGGCTCGATTTTTGTCCCGGTGCATATCTCCCATCCGGTTCGAGCACGGCTTTAAAAGGCACACCATTAATCGTCCCTGAAACCATGGTCATGCCTCTGGAGGGAAGCTCTGCCGAGGCAGTCTCAGGCAGTCTTAGGATAGTCCACGAGTTGATTTCAAACAACTTTGCTTCAAAGCAGATTGCCGCCATATTTCCTCACAAAATTACGTTAACACCGCTTTACCTGTAGGAAGTAGAGAATACGTTGATTATACCAGAGGTTAAAATCCGCTCGTGGAGCATGATGGCTTAAACTATTAAACTATTGATCTGAGCCTAATAGACTGGATGCATAGCAGGACGTAGAAGTGCAGCCGACTTGCGGTACAATCAGCGCAACGGATCAATCATCGCACACTAAAGACTGACTGAGGAGGCATCGCCCTCATGGATACGAATCAGACCGCCCGCATGATCGAATGGCTGGACGAGGAGCGCCGCCGCGATAAGGCACGCATCGCCAAGCTGGAAGAACGACTCTTGCAACAGCAAGAAACCATGGACGATATGACCCGCCGCTTGGGGCAGACCGAAGGCGAAGCCTCGCACTTGCGCACCCAATTCATGCCCGCCGGACGTGACGCCGAACTGATCGAGCAAATTCGCACCGAGATTAATCAGGCGGTGGAGAGCATCGAGACACGGCGCGTCACCGCCGAGCGCGAAGCCGAACGTCGTGCTGAGATCGGGCGCGAGAACATGCTGCGTCCCCTGCGCGAACTCTCGGATCGGCTCGACAAACTGGATCGCGTGCAGGATGAGTCCAACGTCGGGCGCGTCGAGCGTGATCGCTTCGCCACCGCTATCGCCGCCTTGCAGCAGCGCGTAGAGGATTTGGCGAAGAAATTCGACGAGCCGGATCGCCGCCTCAGCTTTCTTGAGGAGCAGCGCCGTCAGGATGCCCGCCGCATCTCTGAAGTGCAGAGCGAACTGCCAGAACTGCAAAAGAGCATCGACAGTTACAAGCCCAAGATCGATCTGATCGAGGCACTGGCGCTGCGTAACGAGAAGATGATCCTCGATGTGCAGAACACCGAGCGCGAACGCCGCGATTACGTGCAGAACTTCATCGATCAGCAGACATTATTTGTACAGCAGCGCGATCAGCGCATGGACGAATTAGCACGATCCTTCGGGCAGTACGACGAGTCGATGCGTCGCAACTTGGAGCGCTTCGAGACGTGGGCAGAAGCATATCGCGGCATGAAGAAGATCATCGAGGACTTCGAGCGCATCGGTGATCGTCTGGATCGGCGCATCAACGAGGTGGCGGAGATGCAGCGGTTATCGGAAGAACGTTTCCGCAATGAGTGGGCAAGTGCCAGCGCCGACGAGCAAAAACGTTGGAAGCAGTTCACGCTTAACAACGACGAGAACTGGCAGCTCCATGACCGCGAGTTCGAGCAGTTCCGCGCTAAATTCAACGAGATTTTGTCGCAGTTTCAGCCGATCAACGATCAGATCGAACGCTTATGGAAATTGCAGCGCGCGCAGGCGGATATGTTCCGTGACCGCTATCAGGCGATCATCAGCGAACACGATCAGCCAGTGGAGCGTCAGCGTCCATCCGGCAGCGCTGGTGGTACCGGTCCGCTGACTCCGCCTAACAATGTCGGCAACGGGCGCAGTTGATCAGTGCTGAGGTAGAGAAAAAATGGCGCAAAGGCAGCCCATTAAAACCCATTTTTTTAATGGAAAAAATGGGCGAAAAATGGGTTATGGTAGGCATAAATTGGAAAAGGGATAGAAACGCGCAAACAATCGGCGTTTAGCCCGCAGCGATGGCACGCATGGTCATCAGTTGCAGATCGGATCAGATTGTTCCAGCGTCGGCAAATCGTCAGACAAATGTTAAGGGATCACTAGTTGCTTTTTCAGTATAGGGGGGGGGTAAGATTAGGGACATGACTTAAAAATGTAAATACTTTAGGAATACGCCGATGCTACCTCCTGCCAGCCGTCGTCACGGTTATATTGTAGCGCTCTCCGTTTTCTTACTATTCTCACTACTACCGCTACTATTCTTGAGTAGTCAGCCGAGCGCCGCGCAGGGCATACCGACGAGTACGCCCTGCTATGAAATGGCGTTCACAGGTGGCTCTGCATCTACGGCTACTCCCACCTCTAATAACAAAACATATTTGCCTTGCGTGGCAACGCCGACACCGGGCGCGACACTCCCCGCTAGTAAAAATGGCAACGGTAACACCAGCGATACCGACAGCGATGGGAGTGGTATTATTGGCGCGATGTCGATCACGACAAGCGTGATTTCGGATAACTATGCAATTGTCGCTGCCAATGACGTATCCGGCGTGATCAACGCCATTAATACGGCAAATCAGCGCACAAGCACGCTCCCAGCATATCCAATCTACTTGGATTCAGGTCTGTACGTCTTCAACAATACATCTGCGCCATTTCCAGAGATCGTGGGCAAGGTTAAGATTTTTGGATCGGGTAACACCTCTATCCAAGTTTCTCCAGCAGCTCCGATAAGGTTCCGAGACACGGCGAATGCAGAATTACACAATCTCTATATAACGAACAATCGAACTGCTACAGAAATGTATTCCGGCAGCATGATCGTGAATGGCACGGTTTCCATTTATGACAGTTGGATCGCCGATAGTTATGCCGCCTTTGGTGCAGGTGGTATCCGTGTGGGCAGCATACCCGGAACGGCGACGACGCTGGACTTGATACGTGTCTATTTTCTATCTAATTACGCGGGCGGCGGCGCGGCAATGCA
>JAHBVK010000093.1 GCA_019637555.1 Anaerolineae bacterium | reverse complement strand
GTTGCTCCTTCCCTGACGGTTACTAGCACTAGTACACTGCACCGCGTGATCTTGATCACGGCGACATCACTGCCTACTTTTACCCCGACGTATACGTACACTGCCGCTGCTGATACTGCTACCCCGACACCCTCCTACACGCCGAGCGCGACCTCGCTGCTGCCGACACCGATCCTGCCTACACTATCGCCAGATCAGCTAACGCCGACGATCACACTCACACCGTCAGCGACATTCGCTTTCACGCTGACACCAATCGTCGGTATTCCACCTGCTACCGAAGCGCCTGCGCCGACACAAGAATCCAGTACACCAGAATCGTCTGCCGTTCCACCAACGGAGACACCAACCGAAACACCGGTAATTCTGCCGCCATGCCCTACGGAAACCGCCACTCCAACGTCAACACTGGATACAGATCCAACCCTGACGCCGACCTTCACCTTAACGCCTGCGCCTGATGACTTCACGCCCACCCCGACAGAGACACCGTTGCCCTGTATGCCCATCTCCACCGATACGGCGACCAACTAACCTTCTGCATCACGCGGTGCGCGGCAATATGATAGACTACCGCATTATTTGCGGCTGACTTTCATCAGACTGCGTGAGTGCGGTTTTTACAACGCAACTATTTCTAATTCTGAAACAAATTTAACATGTTCACTGGCATGATCCGCCGTTATATTTATAATGGGGATTACGATTCGGGTAACTATGGGTTGCTGTTGGAGCTGGCACTGGTACTGCAAGAGTCTGGATAGTCTGGCGAATGCCAAAAAGGTGTTAAGTTGTCAATTCCCCTAGACATCAACGAACAGGAAATCCGCGAACGGTGCGCCATTATTATCAGCGCAGCCACCGACGAAGCAGCGCGGATGCACCACAATTTCATCGGGACGGAACATCTCTACAACGCCTTGACCAAGATCGAGAGTGGCATTGCGCAGCGCTTGCTGATTCAAGCTGGTTTCGATCCGCGCCATATCCGCAACGAGATTCGGCGGGAGGCAGGAGCTGGTGAGGATTCACCCGACGAAGAACCGCCATTCACGCCCCGTGCCTACCGTGTGCTGGCAATGGCAGTTTTTCACGCCGATGATTACCATGACGAGATCGTGTCAGACGTGCACGTGCTGCTCTCATTATTGCAGGAGGGCGAAGGCGTCGCCATGCGTAAGCTGGCAGGTCTAGGCATCAGTCTGATGAACTGGATCGAATTGGTCTTCGACGAATTGGCACAATTGGGCGAAAGCGGAGTCACAGGCGAACGTGCGATGCGCATGATCCGCGACAACAGTTCTGCCGAACTTGTTGGTAGTTCGTCGAGTCCAGATCGTATACCGTCAACACCGCTATTGGATAAATATGGACGTGATCTGACGGAATTAGCCCGACAGGGTAAGCTCGGACCCGCCATCGGGCGTGATCGCGAGATTCAGCAGGTAGCGCGTACGCTGACCCGCAATAAGAAGAATAATCCTCTGCTGCTTGGTGATGCTGGTGTTGGCAAAACTGCCGTGATCGAAGGCTTGGCGTGGACGATCATCAACGGTACTGCGCCAACCACCTTGCTTGGCAAACGCATCGTCCAGATCGAGATTGGCACGCTATTAGCAGGTACTAGTTTGCGCGGGCAGTTCGAGGAACGCCTCGTCGGTGTGGTGGAAGAAGCTAAAATTACGCCGGGTATTATCCTGTTCATCGACGAGATTCATACTATCGTAGGTGCTGGAGATACCATCGACAGCAACCTTGATGCCGCCAACATTCTTAAGCCAGCCCTATCTCGCGGCGAGATCATCTGCATCGGCGCAACCACCCACGAAGAATACCGCAAGGCAATTGCTCAGGATGCTGCACTGGATCGCCGTTTCCGCATCATTGACATTAACGAGCCATCAGTAGAAGAAACGCTGCAAATCGTCAAGACAGTGCAAGATAGCTATGCCCGCCACCATAAAGTGGTAATTCAGGAAGATGCCCTACAAGCAGCCGTGAGTCTTTCTTCCAAGTACATGATCAATCGCCGCCAACCAGATAAGTCACTTGATCTACTGGACGAAGCGTGCGCTCGTGTGGTGATCCAGACCTCACCAGATTTGAACGAGTCTCAGATCGTTACGGCGGAGTCGATTGCTGAAGTAGTGGCGGAGTGGACGGGTATCCCCATCTCTGAACTCACTGAGGATGAGCGCCTCAAATACAACCGCATGGATCAAGATTTGCAGGCTGTTGTAGTCGGGCAAGATCACGCCGTCGTCGCAGTGGCGGACGCGATCAAGACCAACCGCGCCGGACTCTCCGATCCGAATCGTCCGGTTGGCGTGTTCCTGTTTTTGGGACCTAGCGGCGTTGGCAAGACGGAATTAGCAAAGGCGCTGGCGAAATTCCTGTTCGGCAGTGAAGAAGTGTTATTGCGCTTCGATATGTCCGAGTTTCATGATGAGCACACTGTTGCACGGCTGATCGGTTCACCACCCGGATACAAAGATTCGCAGCGCGGCGGACAGCTTACCGAAGCGCTGCGCCGCAAACCATACTCCGTTGTACTGCTGGATGAGGTAGAGAAAGCTGCACCGGAGGTTTTTGATATTTTCCTTCAGGTCTTTGATGAAGGACGACTGTCTGACGCGCGTGGTGGTACTGTAGATGCCCGTCATGCGGTCTGGATCATGACTAGCAACATTGGAACCGCCGAGATTGGGCGAGCGGTTGGTTTTACCAATGGTGAAGCAGCAAGTTATCCTGATTTCACCAAAGAACTGAAGCGCTTTTTCCGTCCCGAATTCCTTAACCGCTTGGATGAAGTGATCATTTTCAATACGCTGAATCCAGATGTGCTGGATCAGATTTTGGACATCCAGTTGCGGGAATTGGTACTGCGGTTGCAGAAGCGTCAGCTTAAGTTGACCCTAGATCGCAGCGCCCGCGATCTACTGATACAGCAAGGCTATGATCCACGAAACGGTGCACGTTTACTGAGGCGTACAATCGAGCGCTTGTTGACCCGTCCGCTCAGTAATTTGCTGCTGGGGCATCATTATCCGGTAGGCACAACCATTAACGTGCGTGCGGAAAGTGGGGCGCTGGTGTTCGAGGCATTGCGCCCAACCTCACCCATGCATCCGGTGACTCTGTCAATGCCACCGGATGTGGCTTCATCTGTATCTCAGGTGACGGCTTCGCTGCCAGCGCAAGTCCCCGCTTCGGTTGCGGCGGGACACTCGCAGCATTCGCAGAGCATCGATCCTAAGGTGACTCAGGCATCGCCGTTGCCACCTACGCTACCGCCTGAAGGATAAGTGCGTAGACTTCTGCTTCCAACTAGCTCGATGCTCGCCCTTAAATGCAGCCACAGTAGTTCAAGCTGTGGCTGTTATCTTTGTTGTCCAATTTGCCTCAGTGAACCGTTGGTGGTTCTGAACAAGGAAAGAAGTGCTGGCGACTCGCTGCTAAATCAGTGAGAATTAGGTTACGTCGTTCAGTTCAGGAAATAAAGCTAGTGTCTCACCCTTCAACTTCGCCTTCCACAACGGAGCCGCGTACTGATCAACTCAGTGGTCAGGAACGTGCCAGCGCTGTCAATAACATCTTTGAACGCATCGCTCCCCGTTATGACCTCATGAACAGGATCATGACTTTCGGCATGGATCAAGCGTGGCGGCGCTTCGTGATCAGCAAGGCACAGATTCCAGCAGGCGGAAAGATGTTGGACATCGCTACTGGAACGGGCGACATCGCCTTTGAAGCGATCCAGCGAGTGCCCAATGTCACTGCTGTCGGCGCGGATTTTGCCCCACGCATGATGGTCGTTGGTCGGGAGCGTCCACTGGGTAAGCGGGTGCAGTGGGCAGCAGCGGATGCGCTTAACTTGCCTTATGCGGATCGCTCCTTCGACGCTGTGACGCACGGGTTTCTGGTGCGCAACGTGATCGACATTCCACGCGCATTACGGGAACAATTCCGTGTGCTAAAATCCGGCGGGCATGTCGTTTGTTTGGATACCACGCCACCACGAGACAATATTTTGCGTCCGTTTATTGCGCTCTATATGACGCGAATCATCCCCTTGATCGGGCAGCTACTGACCGGGCAGCGCGATGCTTACACCTATTTGCCCAACTCATCGCTTGGCTTCAAGTCACCGGATGCTCTAGCATCGCTCATGCGTGAGGCAGGCTTTGTTGATGTACAATACAAAACATTCAATTTCCACACTATTGCAATCCACTGGGGCACTAAACCTCAATGATTCGATCAGATAGGAAAGTTGAACGTTTATCGTTGTGTTGAGTACTCGACATTGCTGAGGCTATGCGCTGGATTCTTAGATTGTTCGGACGGATTTTGGTCGCTAATCTAGCGCTGCTGCTCGTGATCAGCGGCATGCGCTTGCTGCCGCTGCCTACTGAGATGCAAGCGCTTGGCTTAGGGCAGTGTGAGGGCAAGCCCTGCTTTCAACGCGCCGTTAATGTGGTCGATTTCAACCAACGTCCGATCACTATCAGTTGGATAGTGGCATGGCTCGGATCGCCATGTACGGCGCAGTCAACCGCTGGCGGTAATGTCATCCTCAGGTTTCCTAACGCCGAAGTCTATGCAACCTCTCGAGGCTATGGCGGGAACATCTTCCTCGCTTCGGCGCGCTTGTGGGCGGTAGCGTTGAGTCAACCAACGCTCAATGATTGCCCCGAATCTAAAAGTAAATGGACAGGCTTCTCTACCATTGAATCGATCACAGCCGGAGCGTTCGTTTCGCGCCAGTGAGTTCCCCTGATATTTTAGGGGATCGCTGCGCTATAATCTCTACAATCAAATGCACTTTCGGTAGAGGTTACTTCCTTTGGCTGCTTTTCGTGTAATGGGCGCCGCGTCGATTCTGCTCATCGGCTTGGTGGCGCTAGTTTTGCTGTTGATCCGCGCACGGACGAAACAATACAACTCCACGCAAAATATGGCGATCTATCTCATCTCGGCAGTATTGGTTGCCATTGTTGGCGCTGCCCTGACACTTTCTGCCCTAGCCATCGATCCGCGACCCCGTGTGATCTTCGTCAACGACTCGCAGTGCGGCGGCATTCCTGTCACGCTGACTCATAGCAATACAGGCGTAGAACAACGCGGCACGGTGGAAGCAGGGCAGAAGCTGGAGTTCCCTGTCGAGCCGAACGTCTATTACCGTTACAAGATCGATTTTTCCGCTGCACCACGCCAACCCGGAAACTGGAAATGTACCGATATTCAGGAAGGCGATGTACGGGTGCCGGATGGTAGTTCGCAGACCTTCACGCTGCAATCGGAACGCATCCAAGCGCCTGATGTTACACCAACATCGCCACTGCCGAGTGTGGTGCCGTGAGCAAAGTTCACGAGTTCAATGCTGCAGCTTCAGATAAGCCTGTTGTGGTCTTATCGTGTGCCAATGGCTTTCCCCCAGAATCTTACGAGCGTTCACTGCGCGCGCTCTATCCTGATTTTCGTGTCATTGCGGTTAACATGCGCCCGTTATGGGATGATGCCACCTGTGCACCAGAATCACTGAAAAATTGGACTCAACTCGCTGACGATCTGTTGTCGATTCTAGATACGGTTACTAATCAACCCGTATACGGGATCGGGCACAGTGTGGGCGGTGTAGCTACTGTGTATGCAGCAATCAAGCAGCCGCAGCGTTTCCGCAAACTGGCGCTGATCGATCCAACCTTCCTGCGTCCTCGTCAGTTGATGGGCATCACGCTGTTACGCATCGTCGGACGTGCGGATCGACTGCCATTTATTCAAGGAGCACTGCGCCGCCGCCGTCAGTGGGAGAGCAAGGAAGCTGCCTATGAACATCTGAGCAAGCGCAGTCTGTTCAAGCGATTTTCAGCCGAAGTCATGCGCGATTTTATCAACAGCACCTTGATCCCTGATGCCAATGGCGGTGTTACGCTGAGGATCACGCCCGAATGGGAAGCGCAAATCTTCAAAACCGTCGCTACTGATGTCTGGACGTTACCACAGCGGCTCAAACAGCCAACACTGGTCATTCGCGGTGAACTGACCGATGTGTTTACCGATCTGAGCGTACGCTTGTTCCAACGGCGCTATCCGCAGGCTCAGATTGAGACGGTAGCTGGCATTGGTCATCTAGTCCCCCATGAAGCACCGGATCAAGTCGGCAAACTGCTGCACGACTATCTGATGTCGCAGTAAACATCTGAGGGCTACTTATCTGCTTCCTCATCACTGTGCCAGCGGTAAAAAAATCGAGTGTATCTGGCTAACCGTTCATGCGATTTATGCTCGAACCACTCCGGTGTAAATCGCCACGTCCAGTTACCACTCGGATTGCCCGGCGTATTCATTCGCGTATCCGCTCCGAATCCGAGCACATCTTGCAACGGCATGACGAAAGTATGTGCCACCGACGACATTCCCATGCGGATCAGTTCCCAGTTGGCGCGCTCCACCTCATGACCGATATACTGCCGCAGCCGCTTGCGCGATTCCTTATCGGCTTCTCCGCTTTGCCACCAACCAACAGTGGTATTGTTGTCGTGCGTGCCCGTGTAGACCACGCAGTTAGGCACATGATTGTGGGGTAAAAAGGGGTCTCTACCATCGTCACTAGTGCCGAACGCAAATTGCAGCACCTTCATGCCGGGTAGACCATATTTGTCGCGCAGACGCTCGACTCCGGGAGTGATCACACCGAGATCTTCCGCGATAATTGGCAGCGCGCCAAGTGCATCCTGCACGGCGTCAAAGAATGCGTCCTGTGGACCGGGAACCCAACGCCCACGCACTGCCGTTGGTTCGCTGGCTGGAACTTCCCAGTAAGCCTCAAACCCGCGAAAATGGTCGATACGGATAATGTCTACCGTCGAGAGGCTGGCGCGGAAACGCGCGATCCACCAGCGAAACTTTTCCTGTTCCATCACGTCCCAACGGTACAAAGGATTGCCCCACCGCTGTCCCGTCTCGCTGAAGTAATCAGGCGGGACGCCAGCGACGACGAGCGGATTGCCAAGCTCGTCAAGATAAAACAGATGCGGGTTCGCCCACACATCGCTGCTGTCGTGCGCCACGAAGATCGGGATGTCGCCCACCAAGCGGATATTCTTGCTGTTAGCGTACTTCTTCAGTGCTGTCCACTGCTCGAAGAACAGCCATTGGCGGAAACACTGCTCATCAATTTCATCTGCTAATCGGGACTTCGCCGCGATTACAGCCGCTTCCTGATGCAGCGCCTCCGCAGAATTTTCCCATTCCACCCACGGCTTACCGCCGTTGCTGTTTTTTAGCGCCACGAATACCGAGAAATCATCCAACCACAAGGCTTGTTCTGCCCGCCACTGGGCGAATACTGCCTTTTGTTCGGCTGTGCCTCGTGCCTTAAAGTTCTCCCACGCTAGATGTAACTTGGCGTTGTGATACTCGATCACCGGACCGAAATCAACGCTGTGAACCGGAAAACTGGGAACGTCATCCAGATCAGACGACGACAACCAGCCAATATCCACCAGCTTATCAAGACTGATCAAGTTAGGATTGCCAGCGAAGGCGCTGAGACACTGGTATGGAGAATCACCGTAACTGGTGGGACCAAGCGGAAGCACTTGCCAGATCGTTTGACCGGCAGCTTCCAGATAATCGACAAATCTGTAGGACCACTCGCCTAAGTCACCAATGCCATAACGTCCGGGCAGAGATGTTGGGTGTAACAAGATTCCACTTGAGCGCGGAAAGATCATAACAGGTGTGAACCTCAACAGTTCAGATCGGTAGCAAAGCGTGATCGCAAATAATACCACAATAGTAACGTTCGTAACGTATGCAGGCATGATGCCTGCGTCTGCGCTAGAATCGGGCGCGAGGTTAGAGATTATCTATGAAGTTTCGTGCTGCTATATTACTCCTAATGGCGCTGCTACTGGTCGGATGTGGAATATCCACAACGCCGAACAGCAACGTTGCCACCACTGTTCGTGCACCTGCCTCGCCGATCACCCCGCTGCGCTGCGATCAAGACATCATCGGCGGTCGGACTCCCAATTTCAAGATTGTCAATATGACTGAATTGATCCGCTGCCGCCCCGAAGTCAAAGCAGTGATGGCGGATATTCGCGCTAACGGACCGTTCGATTACGGGCAGGATAACGGTGTTTTTCAGAACCGCGAAGGCTATCTTCCTGCTGCTGCGACGGGAACCTACCGCGAATACACAGTGATCACGCCCGGTGCCAGCACACGCGGTGCGCGGCGGTTGATCACTGCTGGTTTGAGGAATCGTAAGTCAGGCGAATATGAGACGTTGTATTACACGGATGACCATTATGAGACGTTTTTGGTTGTCGTTGAGTAAGCAAACTTTTACAACTATGCATCGTCCAGTTGTGTTGTTATTGTTGCTCGCGCTGCTGACCTCGTTTGCGCCTGCCACGCCAGTTTCTGCGCAAGGCACACAGCAAGATTGCGGCGTGGTCGATGCAATTGACTATCCTATCGACGGCATCAGCCGCGACCATGATGACTTTGGCATTTATCGCCAATATTTCAGCGGCTACCACACGGGCATCGATATGGCGTTCCGGCGTCAAGGCGAACCTGTACACGCGGCGGCAAAAGGGCGGGTGACCTTCAGCGATATTGCGGGTTGGGACACGGAAAAGGGTGTCGTCATCATCGAGCATCAGTTCCCCGATGGTAATACCTACTTTACGCTCTACGGGCACATGGAAGAGTCGGAGACGATTAAGTTTCCGCGCGTAGGCACGTGCATCGAACGCGGCACGGTTGTGGGCGTCGTCGGCAATCCGCTGCAAAGCGCACCTCACCTACACTACGAGATTCGCACTATGCGTGCCAGCACAGGCGGACCGGGTTATTGGTCAACCGACCCACTGGATGGCGGTTGGCTGCATCCTATCGACTTCACCGAGCAGTGGCGGTTGCGTTTCAAGCCCGAATTTCGCAGTGTGATTACCGCCACTACCGCACTGATCATGCCACCCCTGTGGCAAGCTGATGGTAGCGCCTTCTTTGCCGAGCAGAACTATCTGGAACAGCGCGATTCGGCGCTGCGATCCTTGTGGCGTGTGAACCTCCGCGGTTTGATAGGTGCTGTAGCGCTGCCCGATGGCAGTGTTTTAGGACGCACGATCACTAATCAAATTGTGCAGTTGAATGCAGGTCGCTATGTTGCCGCATGGACGATCCAGACTCCGTTGCGATCTGCCCCGTTCTTACTGGGAGATGCGTTAGCCTTCATTAGTGAATCCAACAGCGTGATCGCCTACAACCTCGACAGCACCATCCGCTGGCAGACCGCGCTGACAGCCCGTCCTGAGACTTATGTGCAGTCCGGTAGCAATTTAGCTATCACAGCCGTTGATAGCAGCGGCTACAAGCTGTGGGTCATCAATCCAGCGGGCGAACTAGCGTATCAGGCGACTGCGCCTGCTCCAATCACACCGATTTCCCTGAACGACGGTTCGTTTCTGATCCTCGTCTCTAGCCAGATCGCGTTGCTTGGTGCTGATATGTCCTTAAGTACATTGATGGATGTTGGTCAGCCGCTGCTGCGTGATAGCCAGATCGTTCGGGACGCCAAAGGCGATGTATTCCTCTACCCCGGTCAGGGATCGCGTTTATATGGCTATGACGCCGCGGGGATGCTGCGCTGGGAAATGAAATTACCTGTGCAGCCAAACGAGCCGCCGTTATTGGCACTCGGAACTGGCTGCTTGCTGTATTCGCTCCAGAGCGATGGTTCGCTGCTGGCGCTAAATCCTGAAGATGGCAGTATTCTCGCGCGCGACACTGTTTATCCCGGTGGGAATCATCACATGCCAGCGGTTCGCTTTTTGCGGATGCTGCCTAATGAGCAGGTGCAGTTTTCAGCGGGTTATCTCAGCATTTTCACCATAGATGGTCCCACTTTCGGCGGTGTTGATGCCGCCAATTGCGTAGCGGCGCCAGCACCAGCATGAAACAAAAACCGGCGGAAACATCCATTCGAGGCGAGTATCAACAGCACGGCGTTACCTCGTTTTATCGACAGCATGGTGCAGAATATCGCAATCCGCACGAGCCGATCATCCGTGAACTGCTGACACTTTGCGCTGCTCAGTGGCAGCTTGATCTAACCAATGTACTCGATCTGGCATGTGGCAGCGGTGAAGCGACGCTGGCTCTGCGCGATCTCGGTGCGGATCAAATCGCAGGTGTCGATCCTTATACCGGATCGGCATATCTGGCGCGCACAGGGATCAGCGCCACCGCCGTGAGTTTTGAACAAATAGCGGCAGGTGCTCTAGCAAATCGGAGTGATAAGTACAGCCTGATCGTCTGCAGTTTCGCTCTTCATCTGGTGGCAGAGTCCTGGCTGCCGAGATTGTGCTATCAACTTAGCCAGACTGGTGACACGCTGCTGATCCTGACGCCACACAAGCGTCCGCAGATCAGATCTGGCTGGGGTTGGGATGCACCAATGGAACTGCTGCATAAGCGGGTTCGCGCACGTTTCTACCGCACTATAGGGCAGGGCTAACCTATGCTTGCTCCGTCCGAAATGTACGTTGGATCGATTGGCGGAACGAAGTTCTTGATGCGCTTGAACGCGCTGCCAGCCTATGCTGCGCTAATCATTGGTGCGCTGCTGCTGTCACGAATGCGTAAGCCACAGGCGTCATGGTCGCAAATCGTTGGTAGCGCTGTCGGTTGGATCGCCTCATTGGAAAGCACCAAACTCATCCACACCAGCGGACACATCGTCAGTGCCCGCCTCGTTGGCGCGCCGATGGATGCGGTGATCCTGACTTATTCACTGCAAAGAAACCTTTATCTCAACGATAATGTGATGCCAGTGCAGCATATCGGACGTGCGCTCGGCGGTCCAATCTTTTCCGGTGCAGCGGCTGGGATCGGTTATTGGATGTGGCGACGCCTACGAAAAATCCCGCTGATCGGCAGTATTGCGCAGACCTTGTGCTTATTCAACACAGCAGCATTGTTGATCGGATTACTTCCGCTGAAGCCGTTTGATGGTTATGTCCTGCTGCGCTGGTCTCTGGCGATATGGAGAAGAGTTGGATGACCACTCCCGGATCGTCGTCGGGGACGACATTAGTCGCGCAGCACCGCGAGTCGGGCAAGCGGTTGACTATCGCGGATAGCGATCTGGACGAACTGCGCCAACTTTCCGACGCCCGCCTGTTGATCTGCCCATTTTGTGGCGGATTATTGACTCTGAAAGCGGGAGCGGTACGTGTGCATCACTTCGCGCATGTCGATCTGGAAGCCTGCCGCACGGCAGATCACGAACCGGAGACGGATGCTCATCGTGCAGGCAAGCTGACCCTCTATCGGCGCTTTCAAGCAACCGCTGTTGATGCCGCGCTGGAGCAGCACCTACCCGCCACCGATCAACGTGCCGACGTTTACATTGCCAAGCAAGAAGATGCTAACTTGCGCCGCTATGCACTGGAATTTCAGCAGGCGAACAATTCCGCTGCCCGCTGGCAGGAGCGCCACCAGATGTACAGCGATCAGGGCATTTGTGATATTTGGCTGCTCGGTCAGGTGCGCTATCAGCAGGTGGGGGCGCTTGAGCCAATCTCTGTCTTCGATCCACTGCCTGTGCCGCATACAGAGTTTGATGCTGCTGCCGGGGCTTTCCGGATCCGCGAGATGGAGAAGCAAATGCTGTTGCATTCTCCACTGCTGCATTACCTTGACCCCGATACACAGATCGTAACGCTGTTGGTCAAACGTACTTTACACGCTAATACGCTGCGGGCATATCGCTACTGCTTTCCATTAGCCGACTGCGATTTGCACAATGGCAAGCTAGTGACTCCGCTCAGCGCCGCACTCAATCGCTTAACGACTGGTGGTTCCTAGCTCCTCAGTCCACCAGCGACACCCAACCAACGATCCCGCGCTTTTGAATGCGGCAGATGTATTGTAATCCTGCCTGAAGTGCCGTTTGCCGTGCTGTCTCGAATTCTTCGGCGATGCTAGACGGATGATGAGCATCACTGCCAAAAGTCAGCCGCGCACCTCCCATTTCCGCATACCACCTGAGCGCCTCAACAGTTGGATGTAGTTGATTAGCGGGACTGCGCAGCCCTTTCGTATTGATTTCCACGGTGATGCCGTTTTTGATGCATACTTCCCAGATTCGCCGCAGATCGGCTTCATACGCAGCGGTATCAAACGTCCCGAAGATACTACTGCCAAGCCGCTTCGGCAGATCGACATGCGCAAGGATGTCGAACCCACCTGCCTCGCATAAGCGCAGCACTTCAGCGAAATATTCGCGGTAGGCAACTTGAACTGTACGTGTATTAAAGTAATCACGATTAAACATGTTTTCTCCGCCCACCCAATGCACCGATCCAAGTACGATGTCATAAGGATAGGCGTCGATTACAGGGCGTATTTTACGCCCCCAGCGATGTGGCTCTCCTACCTCAACTCCTGCTAGAATGTTTAATTGTGGAAATTGTTGGCGGCAAGTTTCAAGGAGTTGGAAATAGCGTTCAGGTTTGTAATACCCTAAATCCATATCCAGTAAGTGATTGTTGAAGTGGTCAGTAAAGCAGATTTCTTGTACGCCTAGGGCTACTGCTTGAGCGCACATTTCCGCCATTGACGCCTTGCAGTCGTAACTAATGTTGGTGTGTACATGGTAATCTATCAACTTCATACGTAATGGTTTGGTGCTATTTAGATATAGTGTATGCTAACCAGAGTCGGGTTATAATACTTCAACAATGATTTAGCTCCAATTCACATTGGCGGGCTGATGTAACCTGCGAGGTGATAAGCTTAATGAAACTACGAAGCCTTTTTTACGCCTTTATCCTTACCCTAGTTGTCGCTGTATTCGCGATCTCCGGTATTGGCAGTAAACCCAACACCAGCCTCGCTGCACAGAATTTTTCCGCTAATCTAGAGCCAGTTGCGGGTCTCGTGCAATTCAAAGCTCGTAGTAGCAGCGACTGGAAAACACTGGAAGATAATCAACTGATTAACCCCGGTGACCAAATCCGCACGGGAAGTAATGGGCACGCACGGTTAACCACTCCAACGGGTATAGAAGTAGCTATTTTCCCCACCACACTGGTGCAGTTGGATGGATTACGCCTTGCTGATAACGGCGGACAAATATTCAGCATGTTGCAGTTGGTCGGCACAACTTTCACTGGGGTTGACGTCGCCAATCCCAACGATGCCGTACTAGTGTCAGTGCCCACCGCTGGCATGATTGTACGTGGCACCCAATTCCTAACCATGGTGCTGCCGGATAACCCCAATCCCGATGTCAGCGCCGCCGTGATAGGAGCAGAAGATACTGTTCAGGTTGTAGCCTCCAATAACCAGCGCTTTGATGTTAAGCCGCAAACAGCATTCTATTCCCGTGTGAAACTCGGACCAAATGCCGTCTCCACCCTCGCAACTGACGTTCGTGCTACCCTCTTCGCAACGGCGTTCAGTAACGTTTCCGGGTTTGGCAACAATGTAGCCACCTTCAAAGATTTCTTGAAGGAAATGCTGCAAGGCGATGATAACGCCTCGGTGCGTACCTTCTTGCGTAATCTGCTGGGCTTGGATGAACCGGACGATCCTGAGGACATCAGCGATATTCTGGATGAGATTGATGCGCTAGACGCCGACTCCCTAGAGCTAGATACTACGCTAGAGAGTCTCGTCGATTTCTGGATCAATACGTATAGCCCCAGTCTCGATACTGATCTGGCGCTGGAAACCTGCGGTAATGGTCAACAGGACGACGATGAAACCGCCGAAAATTGCCCTGATGATTTCGCTGATCCCGCGCTCTGCGGCAATAATATCTGCGAGACTGGCGCGGTTGGTGAGTCGCTGTTGAGCTGCCCTGCTGATTGTTTCGTAGATGCCGATGCTGCCCTTGCTGCTGCGCAAGCCAACAGCGCCACGATCAACGGTATTATCATCGGTGGCGGTCCACGTCGCACTCCGACTCCATCGGGTGTTGGTAACACAGGTGGGAGCACAGCCGGTGGTGGTAACAGACCCTAAGAAAGTTTATTCCCATTCGCACCAATGTGGTGCTATGGCATAACAAACCTGACAAATGAACAGCGCTGGTTAGTACTCCTAACCAGCGCTGCTTTATGTCTTTTAGGTAACAAGGACCAGCACAATATTTGGTGAGCTTAAGCTCTGGAACTGCTGTAGGTTTGTAGAGAGCAATCCCTCTGCTCATTCAAATTGTTCTAGCTGCTTCGTGCCTCGATCAGGCTTCTTCTGCCCCCTCAGCGTCAGCTTCCATCGTGCTTGCCAGCGGGATATAGAAGTGGAACGTCGTCCCAACATTCAACTTGCTTTCTACCCACAGCTTGCCACGATGTGCCTCAATCAGACCGCGCGTGAGTGTCATTCCTAAGCCCGTACCGGGCTGCTCACGCGCACGTGGGTTATCACTGCGCCAGTAAGCCGTAAACAGTTTAGAGAGGTCATTTTCATCCATCCCGATGCCAGTGTCGGAAACTGTGCAGTATAGAACTTCCGCTGGACCACTTGTGTCCCAAATATTCATCGTTGGGTCTGCCGTAAAAGTGATCGTGCCGCTGATAGGTGTGTACTTGTTTGCGTTGCTGATGAAGTTAGTCATGATCTGGATCAAGCGCAGTTCGTCACCCCACACCAGCGGCAAATTCTCGGCAGCATTGATGAACACCTTTTGCTCTTTTTCATCAATTGCGCGCTGCTGCGGACGCAGTGTTTCCACGATCACGTTATTGAAGTTGACCGGGGCAAAGCGCAGCGTCAAATTACCTGACTCTTGTGCCACCAGATCGCGCAGATCGTCCACAAGCTGCTGCATTCTCACCACGTTCCGTCGAACGACGGCGATAAAATTCTGCTGCTGCTCATTCAATGGTCCCGTCAAACCGCCGAGCAGCACTTCTGAATACCCCTTGATCGACGCCATCGGGTTCTTTAGCTCATGTGCCACAAAACCGACGAACTTGGCGCGTGCCTGATTGGCATCTTCAAGCTGCGTATAAAGCTGCGCGTTGGTGATCGCGGTGTTGGCATGTTCTGCCAATGCCTGAATTTGCGACAGCGTGGTGATGTTGAAGGCATCTGGCTGTTTACTTTCTAGGATTAGTACCGCGCCAACCTGCAAACCGGTGATTAACGGCACGGCAAGTTGGCTCTGTCCACCCGGAAGCAGCGCAGCATCCTCAGTCATGGATTCGCCCTGAAGCAGCCACGGATGTCCTGTCTGGTAAACACGTCCCGGTGTGCCGTAATTCAAGTCCAGCCCGCTGCCCGGTTGCATCACACCTTCGGGATAATTCAAACTGCCAGCGATCAAGAAACGTGATGTTTCCGGGTACGCCAATGCCAGCGCACCAGCATCCGCTAGCCCTTCGCGAACCGCATTCTCCACCGTCAGATCGATCACGCGCTGAAGGTCGAGTGTACGGTTCAACTCTTGGTCGATACGCTGCATGGTGTCTAGCTGCTGCACGCGGATAGCAAGCTGTTCGTCGGTGCTGCGGTACAGACGGGAGTTTTCGATGGCAACAGCGGCTTGACTGGCGAAGGTGGTCAGCAGTTCCACGTCCCGATCATCGAAGCCAGAAGCGTCGCGCTTGTTGATCAATTCGATTACGCCAATCACCATACCACGCGCAGTCAGCGGCACAGCGAGGATCGAATTACTGACAAATTGACGTGGACTTACTCCAGACTCTACCGCGCCGAGCGCAGTCCCTTGTCCGACTTCGCCGTACCAGCGTCGATCTCGCTGCGCGTCGTTCACGATCACCGGACGCGAGGACATTGCCGCCGCTCCTGCGATACCTGTTGTCAGCGGGATGCGCTTACCAACTAACTCGTCACCACTGCCGCCAATTGCCAGCATGAATACCAGCTCGTCAGTGTTTTCATCGCGCAGCAGCAAGCTACCAGCCTGACAGTTAAGGATTTCCACCGCTGATTCGGTGATAATACGCAGTAGCTCGTCAATATTTTCGAAGGCATTCGCCAGCCGTGAACTGATGTCGTTGAGTGCCTTCATCTGCCGCCCGCGTTCTTCCATCTCGGTGTATAGGCGGGTCTTATACAGCGCCGT
>JAHBVK010000092.1 GCA_019637555.1 Anaerolineae bacterium | reverse complement strand
CAACTTGCGGAGCGATCCGCGCACCGAAGCGATCATCCACAGGGCATAGCAACCCGCGAGGATCAAGCTGTAGAACGTCCACTGCGCGTGTCCGGCGAGTAACATCATCGCCAGCACAATCGCCAATAACAGCCAGCGCCGCAGCGTGTAGCCCTCGATGATCAAATCCGTCGCCAACAGCAGCCATGGCAGCCACGTCGCCACCTCCAGCATCGGGATCGTGCCGAAGCGGGCGATCAAGGTATTGCACAGCGGATAACTGAGCGCGGCGATGGCGCGGGCGAAGTGCGGCAGCGACGGTGACTTCAAGCGTCCTGTGAACAGCCACATGCCGATCCCCGCCCACAGCACATGCAGCATCCCCAACCAGCCCATCAAGCGCGGATCGCGGAACAGGAAATAGAGCAGGTGCGGCGGATAAAAGATCGCGCTCTGGTAATTCGCCAGCAGCGGAGCGCCCGCGCCGTTATAGGGATTCCACAAGGGGAAACGCCCCGCCGCGAACTCGCTCATGGCGAAGTCGCGCCACGGATAGAATTGCAGCGCAGGTAGTCCCCAGAAGATCACCTCGCCCTGAAGGATGCCGTAGAAGATCAGCATGATAGCGAGGACGAGCAGCGCGACGGTCAACCAGAACAGCGGATTCTTGAGATTGCCGAGGATCACCGAACCGAACCATTCGGCTGGCGCTCTTGAAGAAAGCGTTTTCTCTGAGTTTTGCGGCGCTGATTCGCTCACCCCACCACCTCAATCGTTGCGGTTGGCTCTACCGTCGGCGTGATCGACGGCACGAAACGCGGAGTCGAGGTCGGCGCGGGCGTCAGTGTGGGCAAGTTGGCTGGCTCCGCGATCCGTACCGCGCGCACGGCGATCATACTGTTCAGAGGCAGCAGATCGATGGTCAATTTGCCCGTCGGCGTGTCGAATACCTGCACCTGCTCCTCACCGATCACGTTTCCGGTCAGCGGGTCCCACAGTTCTACGCTGTAGAGTCCGCTGGGCATGTGGTCAACGTGCAAACTTGCCAGCACGGGCTGCAGCAGCCGGTTGAGCGCTGCGCTCTGCCACGTATAATCGCGGAGCTGCGCCCACGCGAGGAAAACGCCCTGCTGCCGATCCGCCAGCGCCACCGTCCGCACCGGCGCGATGTACGCCCCGATCACGATGCTCTCTAATTGTAAGAAGTCCTGCCCCACGTTATCGATCACCACTTCATGCTCACCTGCCGTGATCGGCACCGTCAGCGCACTGTTGACACTGCGCGGCGGTAAGTCCGCTTCACCGACCTGCTGACCATCGATCCGCACTACCAGATGTGCGCCCAATTGATCGGAGACGCGGCGCACGGTGATCGTCAGCACCGTATCCACTGGCGGCGTGATCAGGTAACGCTGCGGGCGTCCCATCTGCGCGTTGACATTGAGTCCGTAAATGAATGCCGATTGCTGCGCAATGGGCGGAAAGACGCCATCTGGTGTCACTCGGTAAGCCACATCGGGACCGGAGGGTTCGCCGTTCGCGCCCCCGAATCCGGTGATAGTGAAGGGCTGATAATTCAGCGGGAAGTTAGAACTAAACTGCACTGACGCAGACTGAATATCGCCACTCGCCCAGTTAATCCCGCGCGTGAATGCCGCCAAGCCGCCGAAACTGTTGACCACGTTGGAGGGGAACAGATACGTATCCCACCACCAACTGCTGCCCGCGCCTCCTGCACCGGAGAGCGCCGTCGCCCACATCGTTTGGGTCACATGCACGCCCGTCGGATCGTCGGCGGCTGGCTCGAACCACGGACCGAGCGAAAATTCGGTCAGCAGTGCCGGATGTGTGCCGCTTGCCAGCAGCGGATTGAGCAAATTGAGGGCACCTGTCACCTGATCAGCGGCATCTTCGATGGGACGGCGCTGATAGTAGCGCGTCATCCGAAAATCCAAGCTCGCCGCGTCGAGCAGCGATTGTTTCGCCGGATCGCGCACGCCCGCAGTGATCAAGTGGGCGTTGACATCGACGGTACGCAAATAATCGCGCATCTCAGTCAACCACGCGCTGGCGGCATCGGTATCGACTACGCGATCTAACTGGTCGATCATCTCCCACGCGAAGACCGAGGTACTGTAACCCCATCGTGCCGCAATGTAGCGCAGTCGCTGTTTCAACAAATTGCGTCCGCGCTCGGTGGTGAAGAAGGAGATCGCATTCGGCAGCGGACCTCCGCGCACAACACTCAGCGGGTTGCTATTCCAATCGACATCAATGCTAGGACGTGCGGGCGTAGTCGGGATGTTGACCGGAGCGCCAGCATATGTCGTATAACCTTGATGCCAGACCAGTACGATTTGCAACGCGATGCCATACTGCTCTGCTGTTTTCAGGATTTCATCGAGTCGCCAGCCATCTTGCTGTGCGCCGTCGTAATTGCCTGCTTTGCTGTGCCAGTCCAAGCCGATGAACCACGGCACGTCGATGTACAAGCGTCCGTAATTGGCACCCACCTCATGCAGACGTTTTAGCCAACTCAGGTAAGTCAGCGTGCCGCCATAACCATCCCACGACCAACCCAGATTAGAACCAACAGGGAAATAAGAATCGCCGCTGTCGTAACCAAAGTAGCGCGGATTCTCACCGACGCGGATGAAGCCGCGATTTTGCGACTCCACCACCTCGAATTGTTCGGAGCGTGTGGTACTGGTGCGATCCGCCAGTTTCGCCTGCCCCACGTAGCTCCATGTGCCGATCTCGGTAGGCGAAAAGCGCACATACCAGCCTGCTGCGCCCGCCGTTTCCAGTGTTTCCATCGCGCAGTCAGTGGTGCAGGTCTGGTTGTAGGGCTGCATCCAGAAGCCCGGCACAATGATTTGTTTGCCGCTGGGCGAGGTGAAGGTCACGTTCAGATCGATGAGCGACGGATCGTAGGGATTGCCGCCCGTCTCAGTAATATCGATGCGCGCCTCGAACCTGCCATACAGCGGTACGCTGTTGGAGGTAGCCGTCGGACTGGGCGTGGCAGTCATCTCTTGTGCCGCCGCCGACTGCGGTATGTTCGCTGTCGTCAGCGCCAGTAGTGCCAGCAGCAAGCCACACAAGATCGTCAATCTACGCATCGATTACTCCGCTTCATTCGGCGGGCAAGTATACCGCAATCAGGCACTAGCGAACCGCGTGACTCGCCTATCATTGGCATCGTAACTGACATGGGCGAAGAATAAGGTGTCACTCGCTCCCGCGCCGAACAGCTTCTCTAGCAGCATCGGGATGTCATCCGCCAGCGGCAGATCGTTGACCTTGCTGTGCGAAATCCATTCCAATGTCCCCTCGTCGGTGTCGATCACGTCGCGGCTGCTGCTTGATCCTGTGAAGATGAACAGACTGATCCCCTGTGCGCCACCTGCGTCGATGTGCATCACGCCGCGCAAGCGCAAATCCGCCGCGCTCAGATTGCTTTCCTCTAACAATTCGCGGCGGGCGCTGGTCAGCGGGTCTTCGTCGCGTTCGATGTGCCCGCCGAGTCCGTTGTACATGCCCGGAAAGGCGCGTTTGTGTAACCCACGCTTGAGCAGCAGAACATGATCACCGTTGGTGATGAAGATTAAGGTACGCTGAATTACGCTCCAACGCGCCGGATCGATTCCCTGTGCGGCTGCACCCATCACAAAACCCCCATTTTCTGCGTGTTTAATTCACTGTAGATTGTTACTAACCCTAGTTCGGTGTATGCTAATCATGCCGAATTTTTGGCAAAAGCCAAACCAGAAGGTGGAGAGATGACTGACCTGTACAAAAAGATCGTGGAAGACCGCAGCGGATTAGAGAAGATTCTGGCGAAAGTGCCGGGTTTTCGCGGCTACACGGAGATGTCCGCCCGCCGTGCCGCTGACCGCATGATCCGGGATTACGTCGTCAAGCTGCTGAAAGAAGAAATGACGCGCTTTATTGGCACGCAGAAAAAGATCATCAGCAGCGGCGGCATTAAATACGCCACCAAGAGCAAGACGGCACAAACCCGCTTCCAGATATTTATCGACAAGGTAAATACCGCTATGCCCGGCTACTCCGGCTTCTATGACGCCCGCAAGGTTGGCGCTGAGGAAATCGACAAGCTGTATCAGTTTGACGCTGCGCTGATCGGTTATGTGGATAAGTTCAAGACTGCCATTGACGCTTTGCAAACGGCGGCAACGAGCAAAGATGGCATCGATACCGCCGTTGCCGGAATCGAAGCGGTGGCGGATGAGGCGCTTGCCGCCTATGCTCTGCGCGAGGAAGTGATTACCGGACTGGCGCACGAATAAAGCAACTGCTGAGTGCTGATTGCTGAGTTGGAAAGTTAAAAGTTGTGAGCGATATTAGGCTTTAACTTTGAACTTGCCACTTTCAGACTTTGAACTTGGTAGTGCCGCGCTGACGGGCGAATTGATTGTTAACCGAGATTATCTGGCTCGATAGCTAAGGAGTGACAAGTATGGCGCGTATTATTGATGTCGTCTCCCATCCCAATGTGATGGATGATGAGCTGACTTACCGCGAACCGCAGGGCGGTAATGGCGATTTCCGCATGGGGTCGCAGTTGATTGTGCAGGAAGGGCAGGCGGCGGTATTCGTGCGGCAGGGGCAGGCGCTGGACGTGCTTGGTCCGGGATCGCACACCCTGAACACCGGCAACATCCCGCTGCTGGCGGGCTTGATCGGCATGGTGACCAGTGGCAAGACACCCTTCACCGCCGAAGTGTACTTCATCAACCTCAAGGATTTGCCGCAGGTCGGTTGGGGCACCAATCCCCCAATCGTGATGGATACCCCCGGCAAAGGTCCCGGCTTCATGCTGTTGCAGACCTTCGGCGTGGTAGACATCGGCGTGGAAGACGCCTCGCGTTTCCTCAAGCAGTACGGCATCGGTAAGCCGATCCTGCGCGTGGCTGACTTGCGGGATCGCATCCAGACCATGCTGCTCGGACAGTTGGCGAAACTGCTGGCAACTCAGCAGATCACCAGCATCCAGTCGGCAAACGCACTGCTCGATGATCTGGAATCGGGTGCGCTGACCATGCTCAACGATGAGTTCAACGCCATCGGCATGCGCATCAAGGCGTTCAAGGCGAATCCCTTCCAGGCGAAGGATGTGACGCCGGAAGACATCGTCAAGTACGGTGGCGACGCCAGCACTTACGAGCGCGTTAAGCGGCTGGACATCGCGCAGGCGGCAGCAGAGAACGAAGGCTTGGGTGGCGGTTTGGCTGGCGCGGGCGTCGGATTTGGCGTCGGCAATGCCATCGGCGCGTCCATGAACCCCGATCAGACGGCGCTACAGCAGCAGCTCCAACAGCAGCAGATGATGATGAATCAGATGATGATGGAGATGATGAAGAACCAGCAAGGCGGTCAGCAAGGATCAGCGCAGGCAGCACCAGCCGCCACGCCGAATCCGACCACCAAGGAGCAGGTTCAGGCGTTGATCGATAATCTGGATATGAAGCTGGCGAACGGCGAGATCAGCGAAGCGACGTACAACAAACTGGTCGCCAAGTGGGAAGCCAAGCTCAAGGAATTGGGCGGCTGATAGAGTTTCCGGGCGCCAATTAAACCCATTTTCTTAACGGGATAAATGGGCGAGTAATGGGTGATCGTAGGCAGAAATTAGAAAGGAGTTGGATCGAGTCAAACCGAGCCGACTCCTTTTTTCGTGCTATTCACCTCATCCCGGCGCTTCGCGTCATCCTCTCCGTTTACAGAGGGAATCGGGTATCGGCGGATTGTCTGCTTGGGGATGGTTTGGGAGCTTAAGTGCGTTTCCGGAGAGGCAAGGATTGTCGGAGTTTTTTGCGATTCTGAGTATAGACCGGAGGTTTCAGCCTCCGGTCTACTGATCTGGCTCTTGGCTACGCCTCGTTTTTATCCGAAGGCAAGGCATCTTCTTCCATCAACTCTGCCTCGACAGGCTCACCGCTGATGGCATCCTCGGCAATCGGCTGCAATACACTGACCTCCGGCGCGGGCAGCGATCCGGCAAAGCCCTGCTTGTTGGCGGGATGTCCGATCATGGTGATCTTACCGTCGATGAACGCGCCATCTTCGGTGGTGATCGCCGTTGCGCTGATGTCGCCCCAGACGCGACCAGTCCGCAGCAGTTCGACTTTATTGCCGGAGATGTTGCCGCGCACCGCACCAGCGATGCGCATGTTACGGGCGTGAATATCCGCCACGATTTTGGCGGTTTCACCAACCATGATGTTGCCTTCAAGGTCGATATTGCCCTCGAACGCGCCATCAATACGCACGTTCGCTTTGCTTCTCAACTCGCCCTTAAATACCGAGTTCGAGCCGAGGATCGTCTCATGACCAACAGGCTGACGAGGTGCTTGTCCTGATTGCTGCGGCGAACCGCCAGCATTGGCTGAAGTGCTGCCTTGAGGTTGAGCTACAGGTGTAGATTGTGTTTTACGGCTACCAAACATCGTGATTACGCTCCAAACGCTAAATACTGGCACGATCATACTCCTGTTTCCATCGGTTGGCGAGATGCGTACCACTGTCGAGCGATAACTATCGCGTAACCAATTGTCGTACGATATCCGCCGCCGATGTATTGCGATGATACGAACGGAAATCCAATTCCGGCGTATGCATCGCCCCCGGACTGTACCGCCGGATGCCTACTGCCTGCGTCTCACGTGCGGTCACGAAGTAGAGGTAGAGATCGCCGCCGTCGGGATGCTGCCACGTCTGAATGATGATCTCGACGCCCGGAATTACCGGATTACGCGACCCGCCGACCACCTTGCGCCACTGCGCTTTCGGCAGCAGCAGCAGCTTACCCGCTAACTTCACCAGATTTGCTACCCCGTTAATCGTCTCTAGCGCGCCGAAGGCATAACCCGGAAAGCGCGAGACCGCTTCTAGCAGCACCTTCTTGATCCCTGCCGGATCGCGTATCACGTCGGGCATGTTCGCCAGCAGCGGGCAGGGAGCGCTGATCACCTGTGCTTGCCGCAAGATCGCCAGCAGATCATCCTCGTCCAGCGTCGCCATGTGCGGCAGCGTCAGCAGGAAACGATCTCCCGCCGTGAAAAAATCTTCTTGCGCGGGAGTCAGCTTATCCTCGATCAGGATCGCACCGAACAAGCGATCTCGCGCATCGAACAGCGCGATATCTGCGTAGTGACCGTTAATCTCTTCATCTTCGGTGAAGCGTGCCACACCGTGCAGTAGGTTGGCGTGATGCTTTTGATCACAATACGGACATTGCCAGCGCAAAGTTACAGGTGTTTGCGCCTTCAGCGCCTGCTCAATATGGATCGCCAGCCAGCGCCGCAGTACGGCACGGTTGACGGTCTCCGGTGTGCAATCGGTGAGGCGTTCGTGTCCGTAGTGATGTTGTAGCTGCTGTCCCAGCCGCGCGATCATCGGACCGTGACACAGTGGACATACATATTGACCGCCGCGCGTAGCCTGATCGATGGGGATCGGGCGACCTGCGGCATCCAGCGCCCAGCGATAACTGATCTGTGAATCGCTCACGGGTGTTGCTCGCCTGACTTGCTGCATAGTGTCCGATCTTTCATTGCTCGACGTGCTGTATTCTATATGATATTACGGCTGCTCCGACGCCACAAACAGAGGACAGGTCGTCATTGTTGGCGCGGCTGGTACTTCCAATCCCAGCGCCCATGTGGTGAACTGTCCCTGTAAGCGTGTTCTGGCTTCGCCCCAATATTTATCGATTGCCTGTTTAGCGGCTGTTCCTTTGAATAGCTGGTATGCCTCCTGTTCGATCTTCTCCGGATCGTAGGCGCTGCCTGCCAGCGGCGCACGTCCTACCGTCGTCCGCACCGAGTCGGTATCGACCTCGCACGAGAGGATGCCGAACTGCTTACTTTTGAGATCAGCCCCGAGTGCTACCCGCACTTTACCTTCAACAGTCGCCCCTTCCCCGAATGCCAACCCCAACAGTCCCAGATCGCGCTGCACACTGCCGACGGCGGTCACTTCCACCTCGTAGGTGATCACTTTGAGCGCCTCACTGCCGCGCGTTTCAAGGATCAATACATACGTCTGATAACCCGCATTGCGCAGGGTGTTCACCACACTTTGAAAGGCGGAGGGGATCAGCAGCGCACAGGCGGCACTAGCACCGAAGGCAACCGCGAACAGGATCAGCAGCAAGCGCACCTGCCGCCAACATCCGCTTACCACGGGGATGTTCACGCTGCGGCGCTTGGGCGTCTCGTCGCTCTGAAATTCTCGGCGCATGTTGTCCCTCTTTCTCAGAATTTACCTTGATTTTGAGGGCGATTGCCCCCCAATTCTTGGTGTCGATAATAAAACAGTTTGCACAAAGTTGGAAATAGGTTGCTAAGAAAAGTGCTACGAGTGCTGCAAGCCTTACAAGTCCTAAGTGCCGAGGACAAATTCACCCGCTCTGAGTCCCGCAGGGACTTCGTTCGTTCAGCACGGCAAATCATTGCCGTGAAATCTCGCAATCCAGCACTATTGGCACTTTGGTACTACTGGCACTTTCTTTCCTTAGCACTTAGCACTTGGCACTCAGCACTTTTCCTTTGATAAGTAACACCGCTACAATCTCCCCGATTCACGGCACTAGGAAACACCACATGGCACAAGAGAAACGCAAATTCGGGTTTGAAACGCGGATGCTGCACGCTGGCTACATCCCCGATCCGGTGACGGGTGCGCGCGCCGTGCCGATCTATCAAACGACCTCCTACGTCTTTGAGGATACGGACAAAGCCGCGCAGCTTTTTGAACTGAAGCAGTACGGCAACATCTATACGCGGATCATGAATCCGACCAATGCCGCCTTCGAGGAACGCATTGCTTCACTGGAGAACGGTACAGGCGCGGTGGCGACGGCAAGCGGCATGGCGGCACAGTTCGCCACCATGATGACGCTGCTTGATCCCGGTGATGAGATCGTCTCCTCGTCGCATCTGTACGGCGGCACGGTGACGCAGTTCACGCACACCTTCAAGAAGCTCGGCGTCACCACTCACTTCGTTGATCCGACCAACATCGAGAACTGGGCGCAGGCGATCACGCCCAAGACGAAACTGCTCTACGGTGAAACCATCGGCAACCCGAAGGGCAGCATCTTGGACATCGCGGCATTAGCTGATCTGGCGCACGCGCACAAAATCCCGCTGATCGTGGATAGCACCTTCGCCACGCCCTACCTCTGCCGACCGATTGATTGGGGCGCGGACATCGTGGTTCACTCCGCCACCAAGTTCATCGGCGGGCATGGCAATTCCATCGCGGGTGTGATCGTTGACTCCGGTCAGTTCGACTTCAGTGGCTTCTCGACCATCGCCGATCCTGATCCGGCGTACCACGAACTGCGCTTCTACGAGACCTTCGGGCATTACGGCTTCCTGATGAAAGCGCGTGCCGTCACCGTGCGTGATACAGGCGCGGCACTCTCGCCCTTCAACGCCTTCATGCTGATTCAAGGCTTGGAGACGCTCTCGGTTCGCATGGATCGGCATGTGCAGAACGCGCAGGCGGTAGCGCTGTTCCTTAGCGAACATCCCAAGGTCGATTGGGTGGCTTACGCGGGCTTGCCCGATAATCCCTTCTACGATCTGGCGCAGAAATACACGCCCAAAGGACCGGGGGCAGTGTTCACTTTCGGCATCAAGAGCAGCAATCCGCGTTTGGCGGGCAAGCAGTTCATCGAGTCGCTGCACATTTTCTCGCATCTGGCAAACGTCGGAGATGCCCGTTCGCTGGTCATTCATCCTGCCTCGACCACGCATCAGCAGCTATCCGATGCCGAACTGGAAGCAGGCGGCGTAAGCCCTGCCATGATTCGGCTCTCTATTGGCTTGGAAACAACGGAGGATTTACTGTGGGATCTGGATCAAGCCTTGCAGTTGACGTCAGCATGAACACCATCCTCAGCGATGAGGATCGGCTGAAGTATCAGGACCCTAGCACGATACGCACCATTCTGACCACGACTAAAACCATCGCCATCGTGGGACTCTCACCGAAAAGTGAGCGCCCCAGTCATTTCGTCGGATCGTACCTCAACTCCGAAGGTTACCGCGTGATCCCCGTGAATCCGGCGGCGACGGAAATCTTTGGGGAGAAGGCGTATCCTGACTTACTCAGCATACCCTTTCCTATCGACATGGTGGATGTGTTCCGCAAGCCGGAAGATTGCCTTGAGATCGCGCAGCAGGCGGTGCAGATCGGCGCGAAAACGCTGTGGCTGCAACTGCGCGTGGTCAATCTGGAAGCCGCGCGGATCGCTTCGCAAGCCGGACTCAACGTGATCATGGATCGCTGCGTCAAGATCGAACACGGACGCTACAACGGATCGCTGCACTGGGTGGGCATGAACACCGAGATCATCAGCGCACGGCGGTCACAGCGCTATTTCTAACGTGGTGGCTGCACCTTCACTCTAGTTGTCCCTTGCTCTCCCTCCCCTGATCTATACATAAGGGGCGACACTTAGCGTTGGAGAAATACAACTACAGCGCGCAGCCAGTGGACACAAGTCTCAAGTCTCTGGCTGTACGCTGACCAACACCTGTAGATCGCCCCTGTAGTCCCCTCTGCCGTTGACGGAGAGGGGTGGCGCGAAGCGCCGGGGTGAGGTAAATCTACTGTCGCTCCCTCCCCTGATCTATGCCGGATTGGCGAGGGGGTAGCAGGTGAAGCTAAGTACTTCTCGCCTCATTCTTCTCTCCTGTCATGTCAGACTGCCACAAGCGTTAAACCGACTTCAGTGCCACAATAGTGATCGCTGCTGCGTAACTTAAGACTGCTTTGTATTGAGCGCCTATCACTTAACGGATTGCCCGGCGTCTGCGTGCCGGGCTTGCTTCATGAATTACGAAAGGTAAATCATCATTATGACGACGCCAACCTCACCTGCAACGCCATTCGTGCTGGGCGTGAACTACTGGCCCCGCCGTAAGGCGATGTACTGGTGGCGCGACTTCGATCTTGGTGAAGTGCGTGAAGAATTTGCGGTAATCGCGGCGACGGGCATGACCATCGTGCGCTTGTTCCTGCTCTGGGATGACTGGATGCCCACGCCTGACGCGGTCTCTGAGGACTGCCTTAAGTGGCTGGGACAAGTCGCCGATGTCGCCGTCGAGAACGGTTTGAAGCTGGATGTCACCTTCTTCACAGGGCACATGAGCGGACCGAATTGGTCACCGCGCTGGCTGCTGGATAAAAACGCACCCGTACCCTCGCGCTGGGTTAAGCAAGTGGTCAGTAACGGCGTGGTCGTCCCCGGCTACTACCGCAACATGTTTACCGATCCGGTGGCACGGAGCGCCGAACGTCTGCTGCTAACTAAAGTAGTCACACTGCTCAAGGATCATCCAGCGGTGTGGCTGTGGAACTTGGGCAACGAACCTGATCTCTTTGCCGAGCCGCCAACCTCAGCGCAGGGGCGGGAGTGGATTGCCGAGATGGTCGGACTGATCAAAAGTATTGATCCGGTGCGTCCGGTCACTATCGGGCTGCACTCTGCCAGCCTGCACTTCGATAACGGCTTACGCATCGATCAGGCGTTTGCCGAGACGGACATCTCCGTGATGCACTCCTATCCGATGTACGCGGGCTGGTCGCGCAGCAACCTCGATCCTGATTTCGTGCCTTACACCTGTGCGCTGACGGCTGCGCTCTCTGGAAAACCGGTGCTAGCGGAGGAGTGGGGTGGCTGCACCAACACACCGCGCCAACCATCGGCGGTCTGGCAATGGAACGCCTACAACGAGCCGCGCAAGCAGTTCATGGCATCGGAGGAGGAGTTTGCCGAGTACGTAGCGCAGGTGCTGCCGCGCTTGGTCGAGATCGGGGCGCTCGGCGCGATGCTGTGGTGCTACGCTGATTACATCGAGGAATTGTGGGATAAGCCGCCGTGTGAGGAGTCCAAGCACGAACGCTTCTTCGGTCTGGTGCGTCCCGATGGTTCGCTGAAGCCGCACGCCGACGTGATCCGCAAGTTCGCGGCGACCAATCCAATGGTCAACACCACGCCGCGCACGCTAACGCTTGATGTCACGCCCGACGAATATTATCAAGCTCCCACCGAGACACTAATCCGCCTGTATCAGAACTGGTGATCGTAGTGGACGCTGCACCAAGAGGGTGGGTTAGAAACCCACCCCTACATCACGATAAAATGGTTGTAAGGGCAGGTTTCTAACCTGCCCTTTTCCTTCTCTCGCCACCTTGTCACTTCAAAATGAACGCAGCGGCATCAATCGGGGTGTCGCCCGCACCTAAATACAATCTGATCTCGTAATTGCCCGCAGGGAAGCCGCCCGGCTGACCGAAGTAGAAGAACGTCGTCCCCGTGATCAACTGTCCCCACAGATAGGTCCCCTGCAAGATCACCTCGTCGTTCAGGCGTAACTCGCGCCGCCAGATGACTCCGGGCTGCATGGCGTCGAACTCCACGAAGAAATACAGCCGACGGATGCCCGCCGCGAACTCCTGTGCCGGATTGATCGGCTTGAAGTCGTTACTGATCTCGACAGTCAGCGCGGTGATCCGTAAGCGTGCATCGGCACTTGGCGTGATGCTGGAAGAAAGCGTCTGGATCGGCGCGACGGCGACGGGGATCAGTGTTTCGGTGGCAGTGGGCGAGATCGTTGGCGTTTGAGTCTGCGTCGGTGTGAAGGTTAACGTGGGCGTCTCCGATGCCGTTGGCGTCAGCGTTTCGCTTGCCGTCAGCGTGATCGTCGGTGTTTCGGTGATCGTTGGTGTGATCGGCGTGGCGCTCAGTTCGATGGTGGCAGATGGCGGCAGCGGGGTCGGCGTTAGTGTGTCCGCTTCGGTTGCTGTGGTGGTGGGCGTCAGAGTCGGCTGATCGGTTGGCGCGACGGTTTCTGAGGGCGGTATCGGTGAGTCGGTAATTACCGTTACAGCTTCAACAGTAGCTGCTTCCGTTGGCGCGACTGTAGGCGTCTGCTGCGCGATGGAGATTGCTACCGCCGTCAGCGTTTGCGGCAGCGCGGTCAGCGTCTGGCTGATCATCGTGGTGAAGGTGGAATCGAGCGTCTGCTGTAGGGCAACCGCCGTTGCGCTGGTGTCTTCGGTTGGCGCTGCTAAAGTTGCCGTTGGATTAACTGTCGGCGTCAGCGATGGCAAAGGCGCTGGAGTATCTGTCCACGAAGCGGCAGTTTCTGTCAGCGCACGATAATTAGCAACCAACGTCTGAGCGTCATAATCAACGGCAACTACTGTCTCTTGAAATTGCTGCGACACAATCCTGCTGCCAATACTACCGATCCCGCAGGTAGCGCCGGAAAGCACAAAGAAGAACACACTCAGCAGGAACAAGCGCCATCCGCGCTGACCAGCCGCCCGCCGCCGTCGCCAGAAGGTCGGAGATCGGCTGACGCTGAAGGATCGCAGCGAGATCAGGAACGCCAACACGCCGATGCCCAGCAAGGCAAGCGCGATTTGTGGCGCGAGTGTTAGTACCTGATCCAGCGACAAGCGGTCATCTCCGTAACTTCGGAAGGGTTGACGATCAAACGTGGGGATTATACCGCAGCCAAGCGGCTGCAACGTTATCAGAGATTAGTGATCAGGAACAAAATAACGCTGAAGCTCATCACCGCGATGATCACCAGCGCCCACCACGGCACGCGGGGGAAAACGGTATAGTGCAGTTCGTGACTTTGCACAGGTAAACCTTCGCCGCGCACGAAAACTTCCAGCGGATAACTTTGCGGTTGCCCGATCCATGGCTGCTGTTTGGGGCGCAGGCGCATGTTCACATCGGTACTCTCGCCCGATGCTGTAGTGACGCGTGTACGCGCAGGCGCGATCACCAGTTTGTTAGCAGGTTCGCGTACTTCCGCTACGTAACTACGCGCGGTGTTGCCCTGATTGCTGATCTGGATGCGTAAGCGCCGATCATTAATGCTGGTGTCGCTGGCGAATTCAAAGTAAGGATAGACTTCCAGCGAACAATCCAACTGCCCCTTCAGATAGGGATCATCGGTCAGAACGTGGACGGTATAAGGATACTGCTGCGGCGTGGTCGCTGGTACGCGCGGCGGATGCAGCGTGATCATCCGTTCGCCGGTGGCTTTAGCGGGCAAGATCAATGGCAGCGGCGCGATGGTGTACCATGTCGGCGGTAAGCCGCTGACCTCAAGGCTGAATTCGTTCTCGGAGCTGGTCAGATTCTCTACCTGCACCCGCACGATCACCGCCCGCCCCGGCTCAACCACTGCTTGGGGTTGGCTGATCTCGGCATTTGCTTCCTTGCCGATCTCCGCTTTCAGCGGTGCGGCAGCATCCAGAGTTAACTGCCGTCTGCCCACACCAATCGGCGCACGCGCCAGACGCAGCAGCAGCCAGTACGCGCCCACCTTCAGCGATCCGCCATCGCTCCACACGGCGGTGGTGCTGCGCGCCAGCTTGACCTCGTTAAGGTAGGTGCCGTTCTGACTACCCGCGTCAGTGATCACCAAGCGACCATCGGGCAGACGCTCCACCTGCAAATGACGGCGCGAGACATGCGGATCGTTGAGCACCACATCACTGCGCGGATCGCGCCCGATGCTCAGGGTCGGCTTGTCCAGCGTCACGGTGATCGGATCGCCCTGCGGTGGAAGGACGAGGATCACGTCATCCGCGCCCTCGCTGATCAGCGTCACCGGAATCGGTGGGCGATCCAGCGCAGGGATCAGATCGTAGACGGTGGCGGGACCGCTGGGAATCTCGTCACGGCGCAGCGGGATCGGCGGGAAGATGCGGATCGTCTCCGCCTGCAACTGCCGGATCGACTTCTCCAGCGCCTCCAACTCGCGCCCGATCTCGGCGGCGGTCTCGTAGCGATCATCAGGATTCTTGCGCATCGCCCGCAAGATAATGCTGACCAGCGCTGGCGGCACGTTGGGGCGCAGTTCCTGCACTTTAAGCGGTTCGCCCTGCGTCTGCATCAGCAGCATTTCGTTGATCGAGGCGGCGGGGAAGGGCGGGCGTCCGGTGACCATCTCGTAAAGCATAATGCCCAGCGAATAAATGTCGTAGCGCCCATCCAGCGGCAAACCGCGAATCTGTTCGGGAGCCATGTAAGCAGGCGTGCCGAGAATCTCCACCTCACCTGTGATCGCCTCACCGCCGCGAATCTGGGGCGCAAGTCCGAAATCGGTGAGCATGGCATGGACGGGGGCGCTGCTGTTGCCCGCCACATTCAGCAGCACATTATCGGGCTTGACATCGCGGTGGATCAAGCCGTGCTCGTGGGCGTGATGCAGCGCCTGTGCCACCTGCCGCGCGATGGTCACCACTTCCCGCAAGTCGAGCAGTTCTTCGTTCGCCAGCCGCTGATCCAGATGTTCGCGCAGCGTCACGCCGTCCACGTACTCCATCGCCATGAATAACATGCTGTCCTGCTGCGCCACTTCCAGCACACGCACGATGTGCGGATGATTTAGCTTGGCGATGCTTTGCCCCTGTTCCAGAAAGCGGCGGGCATACTCGGGATTGGCGGAAAGCGCGGGCAAGATCACTTTCAATGCCACGGCAGCCCCGCTGCGCCGATCTACGGCGCGGTAGACGGTGCTCATGCCGCCGCTGCCGATGGCTTCTTGCAAGTCGTAATCGCCGATGTACGGCAGAAGGCTGGGTTCAGCGCCAGAACTAGATGGGGAAACGCTCACACTGCTGCTCCTAGCGGACTGAATAACCCGATTTGTTCAAATGCCCAATTCATCGAGGATTGCGCGTCCTAACGGTGACGGAGACGCCGATCTTATCACCCTTGACGCCGCCTTGCCAGCGATAATCGATGCACGGTAAGCTTAATGCAGCAACCATACGTTAACCACTATTCATGGATATTTCCGCGATGAACGCGACACCTGAACGCAGCTATCGCTATCTCGATATTATCACGGGCATCTTCGTCGCCGTGCTGATCATCTCTAACGTGGCATCAACCAAACTGCTGGTGCTCGGACCGTTCACCTTCGATGGTGGCACGATCATCTTCCCCGTGTCCTACATCTTTGGTGACGTGCTGACCGAAGTTTACGGTTATTCCCGCTCGCGCCGCGTGATCTGGACAGGATTTTTCTGCGTGGCGCTGGCGGCAGCCGTATTCGCTATTGTCGGAGCGCTGCAGCCCGCCGAATTCTGGAATTTGCAGGATGCCTACAACGCCATCCTCGGTCAAACGCCGCGCATCGTACTTGGTAGCTTAGTCGCCTATTTCGCGGGTGAGTTTTCCAATTCCTTCGTGCTTGCCAAGATGAAGATACAGACCGAAGGCAAATGGTTGTGGGCACGCACCATCGGATCGACGCTGGTGGGCGAGTTGGTGGATACCATGCTGTTCGCGCTTATCGCTTTCGGCGGCACGATGGGCAACATGGATATGGTCAACCTGATCAGCTCCAACTACGTGTTCAAAGTGGGCATCGAAGCCGCCTTCACGCCGATCACCTATGCGGTGGTCACCTTCCTCAAGCGGGTCGAAAGCGAAGATTACTATGATCGCGGGACGAACTTCAATCCGTTCGTATTGAAGGGGTAGATACCTAGAAGTAGACCGGAGGCTAAAAGGCTTGTCCGGAGTTTATTTATCTGCTTGCCGCAGGACGCATGGGGTTCAAAACCCCATGCTACAACACTCTAGAAACCCTCTAAAGAGGGTTCCTCAAAGATCACGTTTTGCTCTTAACCCACTTCAGTGGGTTTACTAAGTGTTGTAGCCGGA
>JAHBVK010000091.1 GCA_019637555.1 Anaerolineae bacterium | reverse complement strand
CGAAAGTCATCGTGGCGGTCACTAGCGCCCCGACCAGCGTGAGTGCTACGTCGGTGGGCAGAGCCACGAATTGGCTAACAGTTTATTTCAGCACACCGGGAAGCAGCAGCCGCACATTCCTCGACTCGGCTATCCTACCTGCACTAACCCGCGCCACCAAAACCATAGATGTCGCCATGTTCGATCTGAATCTGCCGAGTTTCGTGCAGGCGCTGGTCGATGCCAAAGGGCGAGGTGTGACGGTTCGCGTGGTGGTGGATCAAGAGAATGGCAATACCAAACTGGACGCTGATCTCAACGGTGGCAAAGCCTTCGACGCGATCAAAACCCTGAAAGCAGCGGATATTCCGGTGGTCAACGGCGGACGCAGCAGCGGTTTGATGCACGCCAAGATCATCATTGTGGACGGGCAAACGCTGTTCGTCGGTTCGTGGAACGCCAGTTACAACGATACCTTTCGCAACAACAACAACGAACTACGCATCGTCAATCCGCAGCTTGTGCTCAACTATCAGGCTGAGTTTGAAGATATGTTCGTCAACAAGCAGTTCGGCGCAAGATCAGTACTACGGGCGATCCAGCCTGTCCTGACCATCGACGGCACGCCAGTGGAAAACTACTTCGCGCCGCGCGATAAGGTAATGGATAAGCTGGTGACCGAGGCGAACAAAGGACGCAGGACGATCCGCGTGATGATCTTCACCTTCACCGCTGACGAGTTAGCGAAGCAATTGATCAGTCAGGCGAAGCTGGGTGTCAACGTGCAGGTGGTGATCGAGGCGCGCGGCTCGACTCAAGGCGTTTTAAGCACGCTGTTCTGTGCCAAGCAAGCGAATCTTTCGGTGCGTACTGACGGCAATGGAGCGACGATGCATCATAAAGTAATGATCATCGACGATGAGACCGTGATCACCGGATCGTATAACTTCACCAAAGCGGCGGATACGACCAACGACGACAGCTTGCTGATCATCCGTAATGGTAGGGTCGCCTCGCAGTATGTCACGGAGTTTGACCGCGTTTTTGCACAGGCGAAGCCGCCCGAAGGCATTAAATGCAGATAAGGCGCTGGTAAAGCGCAGCTTAAATGACTGCTGCATGGTGGCGGAAATGCCGAACGACGATCTACGCCAGACTACAACTTTCGTGGGGTCTAGGTTGTGACTTTGGCGAGTCTTGTGTAAATTGCCTAAGAAAATTTGCATCCAAGTTGAAAGCTCGTTATCTTAGCCGAGTTCATATTAAGTCGGGCGCATTTTGCGTTAAACCCCGATTTTTTCATGAGGAGACGGAGAAATATGAAGTTCAATTCTCGCATTAGCTTGCTGCTGGCTATTGCACTGCTGATCACGATGGCTGGTGGTTTGACCAGTACCGTCGTTAAGGCGCAGGATGCCAGCCTGATCACTGGTTTCGCTCAGGAACCAGATACGGGCAATGGTTTTTATAGCAACATGGCGTTCGGTCAGTGGGCATACGACCTAATTCTGGCGACGCTGTGGAACTATGACAAGGATGCCCAGCCGGTGTTGGAACTGGCGGCGGAAATCCCCAGTGTTGCCAATGGCACAATCAGCGAAGACCTGAAGACCTATACGGTCAAGTTGAAGCCTGATCTGAAGTGGAGCGACGGCGAGGCACTGACCGCCGACGACCTGAAGTTCACCTTCGACATGATTCAGGATAAGGCGAACGAGTTCGTTCAGGGCGCAGTGTTGGCTGGCTCTCTGGAAAGCTCCGAAGTCGTTGACCCGACCACCGTCAAGGTCGTCTTCAAGGACGCACAGCCCTTCCCTGAGAACGTGCTGTCCAACCTCGAATTGGTCGCCGTTCTGCCCAAGCACGTCTATCAGCCCGTTTATGACGCTGAAAAGACGATCAAGGATGCAGCCGAAATTCAGACCCCCACCGTCTTCAGTGGTCCGTTCCAGTTGACGGAGTGGATTCGTGGTGAGTCGTTGACTTATGCTGCGAACCCCAACTACGCACTCGGCGAGCCGAAAATCAAGACGCTGGTGATCCGCATCTTCCCTGATCCTGAATCAGGCTTTGCGGCTTTGTCTGCCGGCGACATCGCCTTCATCCCCAACCTCGGTCCCGCTGACGCCGCCAAGGTCGCTGGTATGAGCGCCTCCAACGCCGTCGTGACCGTGTTCGGTGGTTACATTGAGTATCTCGTCTTCAACCAGCGCTCTGATGAGTTCCCGCCGGAAGAGCTGGGCAACCCCGCGCTGCGCGATGTGAACGTCCGTAAGGCGATCCGTCTGGCGATTGACCGTCGTGGCATCGTCAAGGATTACCTCGCTGACTCCACTACCGTGACCGACAGCCTGTATGCCGGTACGCAGTGGGAAACCAAGGATCTCGGTTTCGTTGAGTATGACAAGGCTGCTGCCGAGAAAATGCTCGATGATGCTGGCTACACCATGGGCGCTGATGGCGTTCGCGTCAATGCTGACGGTGTGAAGCTTGAGTTCCGCTACAGCAGCACGACTGCTCAGTGGCGCAAGGACATTCAGGCGTTGATCCAGCAGCAACTGGCTGAGGTTGGTATCAAGGTCATCCTTGAGAACTACCCCGCTGACCAGTTCTTCGGCAACTACACCGATCAGGGTATCCTCGCTGCTGGTAACTACGACCTCGGTCAGTTCGCCAACAACACGGTGTTGACCAACATCGTGAACGTGACGGCAGACCAGTCACTAGGCTGCGATCAGCTCCCCGGTCTGGCGGAAACTGGTCGTAACCCCGGCGGTCAGAACCACCTCGGTTACTGCAACCCCAAGTTCGATGAACTGATCGAAACGACCAAGAGCGAGTCTGATCCCGCCAAGGCGCAGGCTGCCGCTGACGAAGCGCAGAAGCTGCTGGTCGACGAAGCGCCCTTGATCACGCTGTTCCCGCGTGGTGACATCTATGCCTATAACAAGGACAAGTTTGTCGGCACGCCCAACATTGGTTCCGGTGTAGGCAACCAGTGGTACGACATCGTGAACTGGGAAGTTCAGTAATCTGGTTCACCAGTAACTGATTAGTTTGTAGTGGGGACGGGTATTAGCGCAACTGCTGCATAATGCCCGTCCTTTTTCTCAAACGCCAGCATTTAAGTTCGAGATTACCATTATCATCAACGGCATCCTGAGTTGAGTGAGGGGTTAGCGCCATGGGAAGATACCTATTCAGGCGCGCTGTGGAAGCCATACCACTGCTATTTATCATTAGTTTCGTGCTGTTTTGGATGCTCAACCAGTTGGGCGACCCATTAGCGTATTTAGCAGAAACCCGGCAGAAACCCACGGCAGCAAAGCGTGAGCAACTGATCCGCAAGATGGGTTTGGATAAGCCCTTTTACGTACAGTATCTAGTATGGCTGGTCGGCAATGACTGGATGCAAGTCGATGTTTACGGCGACGGCACATTGTATGAGCCGGGACCACGTAAGGGTGTGCTGCGCGGAGATTTTGGCAATTCCTTCATCACGCGCGGTCCAGCGATTGATCGCATCTGGAAAGAAGGACGCCTGCCCAACACGCTGGTACTGATGATTCCGTATTTCATCATTACAGTGGCATTGGCATTGGGCATCGGTTTATATTCAGCCCTGCGACAGTATTCCTTCTTTGATAATTTGACGACGGGGCTTTCCTTCATCTTTTTCTCGATGCCGATCTTTTTCATCGGCATGATGTCGATCTACATCTTTGGCTTACAGTTCAAGGTATGGGGTTGGCCCTCCTTGCCTATTGGCGGTATGTTCGAGCCGGGGCAACCGCGCACTCTGATCAATCTGGTCGAGCATATGATCATGCCGACGTTTTGCCTCGTCGCCATTACACTGGCGGGCTACGTGCGCTTCATTCGCTCGTCGATGCTAGAAGTAATGGGACAAGATTACATCCGCACGGCGAAGGCGAAGGGTCTGCGCGATGGTACGATCACGCGCCGTCATGCCCTGAAAAATGCTGCGCTACCACTGATCACGTTGATCGGGTTGGATATTCCCTTCCTACTCGCTGGCGCGGTGGTGACGGAGCGCTTGTTCGCATGGCCCGGCATGGGACGCTTGTTTGTAGAAAGCCTTGAAAAGACCGACATCAATGTGATCATGCTGATCTTGATGCTGCTATGCGTCGCTGTCGTTGCCTGCCAACTGCTTACTGACATGGTATATACGTGGTTCGATCCACGCATCCGCTATAACTAACTGAGGTGCTGTTCATGACCACTACAACGAAACTCGACAGCCTCGGGGATAGCAGTAAAAAGGCAAGTGTCATTACGCTGTCTAGCAAGGCAGAACGTGGCGTTTCCAACTGGCAGCGCAGCTTCAGACGACTGCGGCAACACCGCATGGCGATCTTTGGTTTTGCGCTGCTGGCGGCAATCATTGGTTTTGTGGTAATCGGATCGCTGTTGATCCCGGAGTCAGTGGCGAACTACAACGACGCATCGAGGAAATTGCAGCCGCCATCGGCGGAACACTGGTTCGGCACGGATCAGATCGGGCGAGACCTGTTCGCTCGTTCGATCTGGGGCGGGCAGATGTCTCTATTCATCGGCGTTACGGCGGTGCTGCTGCAAATGGTGGTCGGGACTGCCATCGGTCTGATTGCGGGTTATGTTGGTGGTGTACTCGATGCGCTGTTGATGCGTATCGCGGAGGCAATGCTCAGTATCCCGCAGTTGTTTCTGGCGCTGATCGCAGTGCGTATCTTCGCTGGCACTATCCCCGATTTCCGATTTCTGGGTCGCGAGTTCAGCAGTACCTTCGTGGTGATGATCTTGATCATCGGCTTAACCAGTTGGATGCGCGTGGCACGCATCGTGCGTGCGGCGGTGCTCTCGCTGAAAGAGCAAGAGTTCGTCACGGCGGCGCGTTCGCTTGGTACGCCAACCCGCCGCTTGCTGATGCAGCACATCTTACCCAACTGCTTTGCCCCTGTGATCGTCTCGGCAACGTTGGGTGTCGGTGGTGCGATCCTGCTGGAAGCCTATCTCGGCTTCCTCGGCTTGGGTGTGCGCGCACCAACCGCGACGTGGGGCAACATCATCGGTGATTCGTACCGCTTCCTGTCGTCGTGGTACTTCTGGTTTTTCCCGGCGCTGTTCATCATCCTGACCGGCTTGGCAATCAACTTCATCGGCGATGGACTGCGTGATGCTTTCGATCCGAAGTCGCTAAAGTAAACTACTGCGACCTTCACTGTCTGCTTGTGTCATCGAGATGCCCGGAGCGAAAACTCCGGGCGTTTGTTTACACAGCAACGGCGTTAACCGATGATTCAATCGCTGCGTAAAGGCGCGCAGGAAATTGTGCTACAATTGTTCGGACAAGGAGAGATGAGGCAGCCTAACCTTTGAAATTGCAACAGGCGCTCAATGTACAGCGCGGTGATGTAGTATCGTTTATAGGCGCGGGCGGCAAAACGTCCGCGCTCTTTCGTCTCAGCCGGGAATTATCGGAACTTGGCTGGCGCGTGGTTTGCACGACTACAACGCGCATCGCAGAAGAAGAATTAGCGCAAGCGATGGCACAACTGCACATCAGTGAGCCAGCCTTGCGCCCCGAAGCGATCTCGCGCTTGCTGACCGCACACGGATCGGTGTTTCTGCACACGCGGATCGAAGGCGGCAATGTTTATGGCTTACACACCAAGACCATCGATGCCCTGATCGACGCGGTGGACTCCGATGTCATCTTGATAGAAGCAGATGGCGCTCGTAATCTCCCCTTCAAAGCGCCCTACGCCCACGAGCCGCTGATCCCGCCATGCGCAACGCTGGTCGTGCCCGTAGCGGGTTATGACAGCATCGGACAGCCGCTGGATGCCGACCACGTATACAATCCTGAAGCGATGATCGAACGATACGGCTATCTCAGTGGTGATAACATCAAAGGTCCATGGGTAGCCTCGGTGCTGCGCGACGAAGAATTAGGGCTGAAGAACGTACCGGATCGAGCGCGCATCGTAGCGCTGCTGAACAAAGTCCCTTACACCAGATCACACCGTGTGAGGGCACGCATCGTCTCCAAATTGATCTTACGCCAGAATCGGATCAGCGCTGTTGCTATTGGCTCGGTTCAGGAGGCTCACCCCATCTTGGAATCACAACGCCGCATCGCCGCTATCGTGTTAGCCGCTGGACTATCCAGCCGCATGGGTAAGATGAAAGTGCTACTACCATGGGAAGGTGGACGCCCGATCATCCGCGTGATTGTGGATCGACTGAAGCGGCTGCGCCTAGACGATCTGGTGGTGGTGACGGGGCATCTGGCGGCTCAAGTTGCGGGCGCGATTGATCAAGAACCCGCACGAATTGTCCATAACAAGGAGTACCGCGAGGGCGATATGCTGTCCTCGCTCAAAGCGGGATTGCGGGCACTCGGACCAGAGATCGCCGCCGCGATGATTGTGCTAGGGGATCAGCCACAGCTTGATAACCGCGTGGTGCATCAGGTGATGAATGCTTATGTGGAAGGTCGCGGCTTGATCGTAGCGCCAAGCTACAAAGAGAGACGCGGACACCCGATCCTGATTGATCGCTCGTTCTGGAACGAAATCCTCGATCTGCCACCCGGTGGTTCTCCACGCGATGTGATCAATGCCCACGCTGACCAGATTTATTACGTCAACGTGGACACCGATTCTGTGCTACGCGACATCGACACGCCGCAAGATTACGAGCAAGAGCGCAAACGCGCTGGCTTGGGTTAGTCTGCGTCGTTTACTTCGCACCCAAATCCACGATACGGATCGAAACGATAGGATCACCGATAAACGGCGGATTCTGCTGCGGATCGCGCAGCTTGATCCCGCGGACGGTGTTCATACCCTCAACCACCTGCCCGATGATCGTGTAGCCGAGATTATCGGGTAACTGCTGCGAGTGCGGATCTAGTGCGGGCTGCGGGGCGAAGGTGATGAAAAATTGACTGCCCGCCGAATCGGGGGCTTGGGAACGTGCCATCGCCACTACGCCTTCACGATCAAACTTCACACTGGGCACGACTTCGAGCGGCAGCGCATAGCCGGGACCACCCGTACCATCGCCTAAGGGATCGCCGCCCTGTGCCATGAAACCCGGCAGTACGCGGTGGAAGGTCAAGCCATCGAAGTAGCCTTGATTTGCTAGAAAGACAAAACTGTTGACGTTGGCAGGTGCGACTTCAGGATAAAGTTGGATCACGATTCGTCCATCGCCGGTACGCAGGATCGCGCAGTAAGTGTGCGTCGGATCGATCACCTGCTCCGGCTTGGCGAATTGCTTCGCTCCGCTGGCATTGACTACTGTAGTTGGCTCAGCTATGCCAACACAGGGCGAGGAACTGCCAGATACAGGTGAGAAATTATCGACTAGAGTTTCTTGCGTTGGCGTCGGCGCTGCAGTGTTATTGCAGGCGGCGAACAGGGCGAGCGCGATCAGGGACGTGAGTATGGGCTTAGTTAGTTTGTTCATAGTGCGTCAGATTATAGTCGCTGTTGCAGGGGTCGTCTAGCCGCGCGGCTTACGTTACACTCGTCCATCAGGTTTTGGTACTTCCAGTACTCTTGGCAAATTGATACTTCTGCAAGGGTACTTTTTTCAGGAGCAAGGCAACGATGGGAACAATTCACGATGTTGTCGTGAAGAAATTGACGACGCACAGCGATGATCGCGGGTACTTCCGCGAAATCCTGCGCGACGATGACAACATCCTGCGGAAATTCGGACAAACTGCCGTGACGCGCACCTATCCGGGCGTAATCAAGGCGTTTCACTGGCACAGCGATCAAGATGACATCTGGTATGTGGCGGATGGTATGGCGCGGGTAGTGCTCTATGATCGCCGCCCTGAGTCGCCAACCTATAAAGTGACACAGGTGATCTACGCGGGCGAGGACAATCCGGTTTCGATCCTGATCCCAACGGGCTTGGCGCACGGCTATCAAGTATTAGGTAATAAACCGGTGCTGCTGTTCTATCACGTAACCAAGAGCTATAACTCCGCCGATCCGGACGAAATGCGCATTCCGTTCGATGACCCGGAGATCGGTTTTGATTGGTCAATTAAGAATCGTTAAATAAACAACTCTTGCGGCTATACTTGGTAGATTGTCGGTTACGGTACGGAGAGATGAGCCTATGGCGACCCCTTACGATAACCTAGTGGCATTATGGCACCACTGGGGACGCAAGGTGAGCAACAGCACCATTGATGAGTTCGCTCAATATATCAAGCAGCGAGCGCCAGCCATCACAGGGGTATTCATCAAGACGCATCAAGGCGCAAAGTGGATGGCGGAGTGGGGCGACACTTCCCCTTATTTAGGTATCAGCGGCACAGCCAGCATTGATCGCTGGGTAGAGACGCTTGCCAAGTACGACATGGAGTTTCATGCCTGGTGCGTGCCGGAAGGACTCGATATTCCCGGCGAAGCGCAGAAGATGATCGATGTGGCGTCTCGCCCCGGTGTCAAGTCACTAATCCTTGACGTGGAGCCGTATGCGGGCTTTTATCAGGGAGGGCGCGCCAGCGTCCGTCCGCTGATGGTGCGCGTGCGCGGCAGCATCGCGGGCAGTTTCCACATCGGCATTAGTATGGACCCGCGCTCCAACCACTACGACGAAATTTTCCCCGATGAGTGGTTTCCCTTCGTCGGCAGCGCCCACCCGCAAGTCTATTGGCGCACCTTCCAACAATCGCCGGACGCCGCGCTGCGTAACGCCTATAACACGTGGACGAAATTCAAGCGTCCGATCTACCCTGTACTGCAAGTCGTACCGGCGCCAACCGAGATGAACGCTGCCCGCACTACGGCGATCCGTACTTATGGTGCAACGGGCATCAGTTGGTGGCTGGAAAGCGCCGTGACTGATGATTTGTGGTCGACGTTGAACGTGGCGATTGATGGTACTGTGCCCACTCCGGGACCCGGCACACCTCCAATTGATAAAGTGCCGACAGGGCTGGAGATCATTGTTAAAACTACTGACGCCCGCTACCGCGATGGTACCTATGACGGCACAGCAGCAGATAGTGTACTGCGCTCGTTTAACAATGAGCGCGGCTGGCGCGTCCGCTATAAAGGGGCTGAAGCAGCGGGCAGTACCGTATGGGCACGCTGGGATCCACAGATCAATAAATCCGGTTGGTATGAGATTTCTGCTTACGTGCCCGGACAGAATGCGACGACGGATCGAGCGCGCTACAAACTACATAACCTGAACAACCTCGCGGGTGAAACGGAAGTGCCTATCAGCCAGTCACGTTACTTCGAGGTCTGGGTTCCGCTGGGTATTTACTATCTGAATGCCGATGATCCCGCAGCAGGGCTGGTATTCCTCAACGATTTGACGGGCGAAAAGGAAAAGCTGATCGCCTTCGACGCGATCCGCTGGCGCGAACTGGGTAACATTCAAAATACGTCAGTATCGGATGGTTTTGATCCTCCAATCGGCTCGACAGCGGATCGCGCTAGCGCCAAAGTGTGGCCCGGCTCGTGGTTCGATGCGACCGGCTTCGCACGGCGTTACCGCATCGGTTCGCCAGCAGAAGCGTATCATACAGGGGCTGATCTGAACCTGAATGCGCCAGCATGGGATAGCGATGCTCATACGCCAGTCTACGCTGCTGCTAGCGGTGTAGTGCAGACCGTGCGACGTTACGCCACATGGGGCTACATCATCGTAATCCGCCACGATCCGCTGGCAGCGACTGGGCAGGTGGTGTTCGGACGTTACGCCCACATCGAAAATCCGCGCGTGCGGGAAGGGCAGCGGGTGAAGCGCGGCGATCAGATTGCCAATGTAGGCAATGCTGACGGTACACAACCGTATCACTTGCACTTCGACATCAGCCCGACGGACATCCTTAAGGATCGACCCGATCATTGGCCCAAGCTGAACCTATCGAATCTGATGGCGAATTACGTCGATCCACGCGTTTTCGTGGCGAATAATCGTCCGGCACGTAAGTAAGCGATGAGGAGAAAGTGCTGAGAGCACCTGAGATTCCGCGTATATAATTGAGTCGAATGAATTGTAAGGCACAGCACTTTCTCGTGGGTTGTTAGAACCTTGTTGTAAACCGTTACGCAGGAAATTGGTACACTGATTCATTAAACGCCATCATTGGTCTCAGGACTCCGCATTGCGGGGAGTAGGAAATGATGCCTACTGTTCTTATCATTGAAGATGCCGATGAAAATCGCCAGATGCTGCGTACTTACCTGAGCAAACTAGGATATCAGGTGGTAGAAGCAGCTAATGGGCTAGAAGGCATCAAAGCCGCTAAATTACATGTACCGTCAGCGATCTTGCTGGATTTAATGATGCCTGTAGCGCAAGGTGATCTGGCGCTCGGGTTCATTCGCTCTACCTCCGAACTGCGGCACATCCCAATCATCGTCACCTCGGCACATCCCAATGCGGAACGGATTGCGGAACAGTTGGGCGCGAATGCCTGCCTGATGAAGCCATTTCAACTCACCGATCTACGCGATCTACTGGAGTCAATGATCGTCACCAATCAGACAAGTTAATCTGCCGATCCCTCTCATAGAAAAACATACAACGTTCAAGCGATCAGGCTTGCCGGGTACAGAGATCACCTCGCAAGCCTGATTTTCGTCACGTGCACAGCATTAGAAGCCACTCTAGAATTTGACTGCGAGTTTATTCTATAGGAGGCACATTCTAATGCTGCGCATGATACTCGCCGTTTTGATCGCGGCTCACGGGATCGGGCATGTCCTGTTTTTGATGCCTTTACTCGGCGTCACAGAGTCGTCAGCATGGGGGCAATCTGCGCGCTCATGGCTGCTGACCGGTGATACAGCCGCCAAAGTGATCGGCGGCGCTATCTGGATTGTGGCGATCGTCGCTTTCTGCGCTACCGCCTACGGCTTATGGATGCAACAATCGTGGTGGCGAACAACAGCAGTGATCGGAGCGATCATCTCAGCGCTTGGGCTACTGCTCTTTTGGGCAAACCCCGTCAGTTCATCGACAGTTTGGGCGCTTCTGTTCAACATCGCGGTGGTCGGTGCACTGGTGATCGTGCACTGGCCCAGCAGCGAAATTGTAGGGGCGTAAACTGGTTTGTCGTCCTTTCGCGGCGTCTTTTTTGACCGTATTCCGATCCCGTCTACAATTGATACAAGCTGGCGACATAACCGCTTGATCAATTCGGTAATCACATTGAAAGGACGACTCGATGACTACCCCAGTATCTCCAGTTGACGAAATGACTGGCGCTGAGGAGATTGTGTGGGATCTCAGCGATCTGCTAGCCGACGCTAGTGAAGAAAATGTCTCTAAAGTACTCATGGAGATTCTGTCGAAGGCAGAGCAATTTGCAGGTAAGTATCGCGGACGCGTAGCCTCGATGAATGCGGCTGAGTTGGCGGAAGCGATGCGCGAACAAGAGGAAATCGGCAATGCCTTTGACCGCATTGCCACCTACGCCGGATTGCAGTGGAATACCGAGACGACCAATCCGAATTACGGCGCCTTGTTACAGCGGATTACCGAATTCGGCGCGAAGTTGGAGCAAACGCTGGTCTTTTTCAGCTTAGAATGGGCTGCCGCGCCGGATCAAAATGCTGAAGTGATCATTAACGATGCCGCGATCACACCTTACAAGCACTATCTGACCGAACTGCGTAAGCTGCGTCCGCATCAGCTTTCCGAAGCAGAGGAGAAGATCATCTCCGAGAAGGACGTCACCGGAGTGGCGGCGTGGCAGCGCTTCATGGCGGAGACGTTGGGGCGCATCGAGTTCGAGCTGGATAACCAGAAACTACCACAGGATGCCGTACTGCGGATGCTGTACAAGCCGGATCGGGAACTGCGCCGCCGCGCGGCTGCCAGCGTCACCGCTGGACTCAAGACACAACTGCCCGCGCTGACTTACCTCTTTAACGTGGTGCTAGCGGATAAGGCAGCTACGGATCGGTTACGGAAGTTTCCCGCGTGGGTATCCTCACGCAACCTGTCCAACGAAACCACCGACGAAGCTGTGGAAGCACTGGTTAGCGCCGTCACTTCCCGTTACGACATCGTAGCGCGTTACTACAACATCAAGAAGCGGCTGCTCGGCTACGATGAACTGTACGAGTATGATCGCTACGCACCCATTGGTGAGGGCGAGAGCAAGTACAACTGGGGCGATGCTAAGAACATCGTGCTGAACGCTTTCGGTGTGTTCCATGAGGAACTCGGTGCGATTGCCGAGCAGTTCTTCACCAAATCTTGGATTCATGCACCAGCGCGGCAGGGCAAGCGGGGAGGTGCGTTCGCTGCTCCCGTCCCCAGTGTGCACCCTTATGTGTTCGTCAACTTCTCCGGCTCCTCCCGCGATGTGATGACGCTGGCGCACGAACTGGGGCATGGCGTCCACATGTTCCTGTCGCAGCCGCGCGGCTATTACGGAGCGGGCACCCCGCTGACCACCGCCGAAACCGCTTCGGTGTTCGGTGAGATGATGGTCTTTAACGATCTGATGGCGCGAGAAACTGATAAGCAGGCAAAGATCGGGATGCTGGCGAGCAAGATCGAGGATACCTTCGCGACGGTGTTCCGCCAGATCAGTATGAACCGCTTCGAGAATGCGATCCACACGGCGCGACGCGAAGGTGGCGAACTGACCACCGAACGCTTCACACAACACTGGATGGAGACGCAGAGCGCGATGTTTCAGGGCAGTGTAACTCTGCGCGAGGATTACGGCATCTGGTGGAGCTACATCCCGCACTTCATCAACTCGCCGGGATACGTCTATGCTTACGCCTTCGGTGAACTGCTGGTGATGGCACTGCTGGCGGAGTATCGGAAGCAGGGACCGGATTTCGCCGCACGATACATCGAAATGCTGTCGATGGGCGGATCGGAGTCACCGGCGAATGTGGTGGCGAAGGCTGGCGTCAACCTTGACGATCCTAATTTCTGGGCGCAGGGCTTGGGCATGATCGATGATATGGTAAAGCAGTTGGAAGCATTGGTGGGATAAGACTCCTGCTGATAAGTATGAAACGGACGCCATGTGGCGTCCGTTTTGCTGTATAGAGGGAATACTTGATGACCACAGATACTTACCAACTACAAGAATTGCTTGACTGGCGCAAGATGATGGATGATCGCTTGCGGGCGGATGACGGTTGGCTGACTGTCGCTGGACTGCACTGGCTTAAGGACGGTGAGAATTCTGTCGGTAGCGACCCGACGAATGGGGTGGTACTGCCTGCTGATAGCACACCAGCGCACTTGGGCGTGATCGATTATGCCGATGGCGCGGTGATGCTGACGATCACAACGGATGAGCCAGTATTCGTTGAGGATAATGCAGTGGCGGTTAATATTGCGATCCCGCTGCGGACAGATACACACGACGACGGTCCGACGGTGGTGCGCAGCCGCGATGTCTCGTTCTTCATCATTGATCGGGAAGGTCAATTGGCGGTGCGGGTGAAGGATAAGAACAATCCACCGCGCCTAACCTTTGAGGGCAGGCAGTGGTACGCGCCCGATCCCTCGTACCGTGTGATCGGCAAATTCGCGCCGCACAGCAATAAGCGCACTACGCTGGTAGAAACGACGGTGGGCATGACTTCGGAGATGGAGACGCCCGGTTACGTCGATTTCACGCTGCACGGCACACAAATTCGTTTGGAGGCATTCGAAGGCGGTAAGGATAAGGATGGCAATCCGAACTTCTGGTTTGTCTTTCGCGACGCCACCAGTGGGAAGACAACTTACCCCGCCTGCCGCTTCATGTATTCACAGTTATACGAGGATGGCACGGTGCTGCTCGACTTCAACCGCTGCTACAGTCCGCCTTGCGCCTTCACGGCATATGCGACCTGCCCGATGCCACCCCGACAAAACAATCTCCAGATCGCCATTGAAGCGGGCGAACGGGATAACACAACTCACTAGCGCTAATTACGCACTGGCAATCGCCAGTGCAAATGCCCGCCGGAACAGTGAACTACTGACCGCGTTCCAGACGGCGGGCAAACTTTCCGCCATCATGTTGATCAATTCAGCTTGCGTGTTCCGCAACGCCTGACTGGCGGGATCGAGTTCCAGTTCCTCGGTGACAGTTTTGCGTCCCTTCTTAACCTGCACCTGCTTCGGCTGTAAGCGGCTGAGGACGGTTTGCGCGGTGCCGATATTGTTGAGAATACTTTCCAATGGCGAGATCATGTCTAGCACCTGCCCAACTTCCGCGCCGAGCAATTCGCGGAACGCCAGCAAGCGATCTTGCAGATGGCGCGTCGCTTCGAGCGCTTCCTCGACACTATTGCTGAACTCCATGATGGTGCGTAGTTCGGTCAGTTGTTCCCACAGCAATGAACCAACGTTATATGCCAGCAGTGCTTTTTCATTAGGATCAATGTCTTCGGTCAGCACCATACGCAGATCGGCGATCAGCGCACGATAGCGTTTCACTTCCAAGCCGCGCAGAGTCTGCATTAGCGCTTGCCGAGTCTCACTGATCATCTGTTCGGCGTTCTTACGCAAGAGTTCCGAGTCTTCAGTGGCGTTGGTCAGCCGTTCGATGAAGGTGGCGTGCAATTTCGCCGTATTGATGATCTCGTACATCCAGCCGATCTCGCGCTTGAAATCAGGAGCATCCGCCAAGCCAGCCGCTTCCGACAACCGCGAGATTTCCCGCGCCAGCGAAGGCAGCACACTGAGATCATCGGCGTTCAAGTAGGTGACCAGTGCGTTGACGCGATCCAGTGTACGCAGGGCAAAAGCACGTCCAGCAGTGACGACGGTAACTCGTGGTGTCAGTGTGGGCGATGGCTCCGGCAGCACGCGATCTGTCAGCGGGACATCGGCGGTATGCGCGACGGTGATCCGCAGCGGCACGGCAAACGCCTTGACCCACAGGTCGCTCAACTTCTGAGCGCGATCCGCATCATCGGGCGCATTAGGACCGTCGACCAGCACGAGGATTTCTTCGGTGGTCGTTTCGATCCCAACGATCAGCGTACTGTGCGTCTGCGAGGCATCAAGTCCATTCGCAACGCGCAGGATGGCACTGATCGCCAGTGCGTCGCGCTTGAGATCGGCAGGCAGCGCGTTGTAGGCAGGATCAGTATCGAGGCGCGGCTTTTTGCGATGAAAGGCGGTGGCGGCAGCGATAATGCGCTGCTCGTCAAGGCTAAAGCCGCGAATCGGCTGGGCGAGGATCATATCGCGCCCCTTGCTGTGGTGGTTCACCTGATCGACAGTGACAGCGATGTCGTGCAGCAGTGCGGACGCTTCTACAAGCTGCCGTGCCGAATCGGGCAGGCGGTGCAGGTTTTGCGTGGCTTCAAACAACTGCAAAGCAGTCGTAGCGATGTGCTGCGCGTGCGGTAGATCGAGTTTGTATTCGCTGTATAGCTGCTCAAGCGTCACTGTGCCGGGTGCTTCGGTGGCTGCAACGGCTGCCGCTTGCTGCGTGGCGGTGGGCGCGGCTTCCGTCGGCTTGATCGGTTCGGCATCGACCATGAATAGATCGAGACCCTTTTGCTGATACAGTTTCCACAGGTAGCGCACCTGATTTTCGCTGAGTGTGGTGCGGCGGGCGACCTCTCCCGCGCTCAATCCCTCGTGCCATTGAAGGATCGCTTGTGCGCGCTGCCGCAAACTAGCAGCAGAAGGATCAGCAGCGGAGGACTGCGCGATCTGCGTCAGACGGGCGATCTCATCAGGCGGCAGGAGTGGGCGTTGACCCTTTGCCATTGTTTATCCTCAATGATGTTGCAAATCTTGAACAAGTGGAGTTACCTCACCCCGATACGCTACAATCAACACTGGTGATCGCAGCCTTTCAGCGACAACAGCCACGCCTACTCAAAGCAAGCGGTGTGGCAAGTGGATCGGGGCGGGTCGATTCAATAATCAAGCTGGAATCATAGCACAAACCTGCGATCTTGCGATCTGTCATCCTCCGTAAGTAATGAGTAAAGCGAGACCATGCGCGACTTGAGCTTCGACGTAGCGGGATTGAGTATCAAGATCAAGCCGTTGTTCTTCGTAGCATCGGCATTTTCGTGGGCAGCGCTGACCATTGCGGCGATGGCGCTGCTCAATCTGCCGCTGACCTCGGGGATCATTGCCGGACTGCTGGCGACCATTGCCCACTGGGTCGGCGCGTTTGTGCATCAATTGGGGCATGCCATCTTCGCACGGCAGACGGGCTACCCGATGCAGGGAATCGACTTCGGAACAATGGGCGGATTCCTGAGCAGCAGTGTGTATCCCTCGAAAGAGCCGATGCTGCCCGACGCCGTGCATTTGCAGCGAGCGCTTGGTGGACCGTTCTTGAGCTTGCAAGTCACCTTCATCGGTGCATTGATGGTACTGGCGCAGGCGGAAGGGGTGCATGGTGCGGCGTGGTTTGCCAGTGTCTTCTTCGTACTGGAAAACCTATTTATCTACACGCTGCAAGCAGCAATCCCGCTTGGCTTCAACGACGGTGAGGTGATCTGGCGGGTGCTGCGGAAGCAGCGAAACTAGCGGGAAGATGTGCCTGAAGTTCGCAGGGAATACAGGGCGGATTCAGGCGGTTGGTAGGGAATTGGTTGGAAAGTGGGTAGCGGATTCTTACGAGACCGTCATCCCCTGCCCTCATCCGCAAGCGGGTGAGGGTGATCTGTATCCGGAGAGAGGCGACGTGCGAGTACCGCGAACGGGATTAGCCTCCCCCCTGACCCCTCTCCACGAAGTGGAGAGGGGGAGCCGAGAGCGCCTGTTGATACGCCTTGATGAGTTAGTATTCAGATCAGCTTTAAGTGGACTTGAGGAGCAGCAATAGAGTGGCGCAGATTACGGGGATCAATCATCTGGCGATTGTGGTGGAAGATGTGCAGACGGCGCTGGGATTCTGGCGCGATGCGCTGGGCTTGCCGCTGCACAAATTGGAACGCAACGACGGCGAACAGGTGGAGATCGCCTTTCTGCCACTGAGCAGCGGCGAGATTGAGCTGATCGCGCCGACGACTGAGTCTAGCGGCGTGGCGAAATATCTGGCGAAGCGCGGCGCGGGTTTGCATCACGTCTGCCTCGAAGTGGACAATATCGCGGCGATGATGGATCAGTTGCGCGGCAAAGGCATCGAGTTGATCAACGACGCGCCGAAGGTCAATGAGTTAGGTGTAAAGTATTGCTTCGTTCACCCCAAAAGTGCGAATGGCGTGCTGGTCGAGTTGTACGAACTCGCCAAGTGAATGAGGGTCATTGGCAGTCGCTCCACGCTAACCCTCGCAACACGGATG
>JAHBVK010000090.1 GCA_019637555.1 Anaerolineae bacterium | reverse complement strand
CGTCTCCTTGATGTGATAGTGTTTGCCCTCGTAGTTGAAGGGTTGACCCTTCCACAAGCCCTGTAAGATGTCCAAGCCTTCATCGATCAGTTCGGCGCGTGTCTTGCGATCCGTGACCTCACCGAACTGCGTGAATCCGGTGTCTACCGCGCCCAAGCCCACCGAGATGGTCACCCGACCATCAGACAGTTGATCCAGCGTGGTCGCCTTGCCCGCCAGATCCCACGGACGCATCCGCGAGATCGGGGAGATCATCGTGCCGAGCCGGATGTGCTGAGTCAGCATCGCCGCCGCCGTCATGCACATCCACGCATCGAGTCCCCAGACTGGCTCCCACGCGAAGATGGCATCCCAGCCCGCTGCTTCCGCCGTTTGCGCCATCTCCGCGAAGTCTCGTGCGCTGCTATAGGTACTGACAAAACCGAACTTCATGCTCTCATTCCTTTACTCGTGTTGCTACTAACGATTATTGTGCTTACTTACCTTTGCTCACGGATAATCCGGCATCCCGCCAGTGTGGGAATCCACCATTTAGGGCAGATGCTTTGATACCACGATCATTCAACAACGCTGCTGCATGTTCACCGCGCGATTGACCGCGATGGTGCATGTTGCAGTACGTGACGACTTCGCGCCCTTCCGCTATCTCAGCGCGATCCAGATCAGCCAGCGGAATGTTGATCGCCCCGCTGATATGCCCCGCTGCATATTCTGATTTGCCGCGCACGTCGATGATCAGCGGAACATCAGGCTGACTCAAGCGCTGATCCAGTTTCATCGCGTCGATCAAGGGGACGCTGATTGTCTCCGGTTCAGTTTCTATGACGACTTTACTCAGCAGGGCGGCGATGGAGTCCGCTTGCGCCGTTTCGCCGCTGTGCCGGTAATACTTCTCGATCTCCTGAAGCGGAAAGATGAATCCGTTGGCACGGACTTCACCCCACAGCGGACCACTGCCCGCATTGTCATAGCTGTTGGTTGCTTGCAGATGCTCGTCGGAGAACTGCCTCACCGTTGCGATCAGCGAGTCCGCGTTGCGGATCGCGCTGGTACTCACTTGCTGCCATGGCTGCCGCTGACTGGTACTCGATACCTGCCGCGACAAGGCGGTGAAATCGACCTCACGCGGGGCAGCCTCGCCACGCTGAAAGTACTGCATTCGCGTCACCATGTACTCCATCCAGAAGGCGACTTCTGCCAGCAAGTCCTTGGCGGATCGCGCCTCCGCCGTGCCGCTGGACGTTTGCTCCGCCTCGCTCCGGCTGCTGATAAAGTGGCTGATGACCTGCCTCGATTGCTCGAACAGAGTCAGTAGTTCTTGTTGGGTCACGTTTGCAGACATGGCGTTACCTTTCAAGTTGCTCCTACGCCGATGCACTTATCGTAGTCTAGTCAGTATGACATCTAGTGTCATATTTGATTGACGCGGTAAAGTCGTGCTGAATATCGACAGAGGCAAGGGACTATGCGCGCAGATCGGTTGATCTCCATTTTATTGTTGTTGCAAGCGCACGAGCAGATGACAGCGCGCGATCTGGCGACCCGTCTGGAAGTTTCCGAGCGCACTATTCAGCGCGACATGGAGGCATTGAGCGCGGCGGGTGTTCCGGTGCTGAGCGAACGCGGATCGGGTGGCGGTTGGCGCTTGCTGGATCAATACCGCACCGATCTGACGGGCATGACGCAGGCGGAGATTCAATCGCTGTTCCTGACCAAGCCGACGCGCTTACTTGCCGATCTCGGACTGCGACAGGCGGCGGAAGGGGCGTTGATCAAGTTGTTCGCGGCACTGCCCGCGTTATATCACCGTGACGCCGAGTTTTTCCGCCAGCGCATCCACATCGATGGTTTGAGCTGGGAACGCGCCGGCAAAGAAAATATGACCTTTCTACCTGTGCTGCAAGAGGGCTTGTGGCAGGATCGGCAACTGCTGCTGACCTATCAACGTAATGACGAAGTGTTGGTCGAACGAACCGTGAGTCCGCTGGGTTTGGTGGCGAAGAACAATACGTGGTATCTGGTAGCAGCAGTGGAGACAGAACTGCGTACCTATCGAGTCTCGCGCGTGCAACAGGTAGTGATCCTCGATCAAACGGCGGTGCGACCAGAGGGATTCAATCTCGCTGTCTATTGGGAGCAATCCACCGCTGAGTTTCGCGCTAATCTGCCGCGCTATCCGGTCACGGTGCGCGTCGCGCCGGAGATCGCCGGACGGATGCCGATATCGGGTCGTTATGCGCGGGTGGAGAAAGCAGAAACTGACTCGCCGGATGCCGATGGTTGGGTGCGCATGAAACTGCTCTGTGAAACCGACTGGGAAGCATGCGAATATCTATTGAGTTTCGGTGCCAACGTGGAAGTGCTTGAACCTGCGGCACTCCGCGCGTTGATCATGCAGGCGGCACGGGAAGTAGTGGAATTCTACGAACGGCGCGGCGTCGGTGTGGCGGAAGTGGTGTAGGGTTTACCTCACCCCGACGCTTCGCGTCACTCCTCTCCGTTTACAGAGAGGGGATCGTGTCACTAACCAATTTTCCTTCTTATTGACCGTTGAGAGGGACACACTGCGTGAGAACTGAAGTGTACATGGCAAGAAAAATCGTCACTGATTACCGAGTCCCCTCTCCGCAGCGGAGAGGGGTGGCGAAGCCGGGGTGAGGTAAATACGAGACATTTGATATTTCGGCGGCACATTTATCAGTCATAATCTGAGCATTGGAAGGTCGGAATCATGGATTTGCTGGACGCCATCAGGCGGCGGCGCACCACCAACAACAAGTTTGCGCCTGATCCGGTGAAGCCGGAACACATCAGACTGCTGATCGAGGCGGCGAGTCGCAGCCCATCGCACTTTAACAGTCAACCGTGGCGTTTCGTGATCGTGCGCGATAAAGACAAACTCGCCGCGCTCGCTGATCTGGCTGGCGCCAGTATGAAGGAACTGATGGAGGGCGAATTCTTCGCCCGCTACAAACGTTACTTCCGCTTCGATGACCAAGAGGCAGATGGCAAACGCGACGGCATTTACATCGATCACATGCCCGCCGTATTGCGTCCGTTCATCAAACAGGTATTCACGCCCAACATCGGCAAGCTGTTAGGTACGTTCGGCGTCAGCAAGATGCTCGGCGGCAATCAGGCGGAGATCGTGCGCGAGTCGCCGTTGATCCTCGCCGTCGCCATGAACAAAGAGGAGTACAAGCCGGGGGAACTGGCGGGTTTGTACAGCACGATCTCACTCGGTGCGGTGATCCAGACGTTCTGGCTGGTGACGACGAGCCTGAACATGGGGATGCAGTTCATCAGCACGCCGCTGGAAGTGCCCGAACGCAAGGCGCTGATCGCTGAAATGCTGAAGATTCCCCCCACTTTTGAGTTAGTGGCGTTGTTCCGCATGGGATATAAAGCGGAGGATGCCAAACGCAACAGTATCGACTGGACGAGCAGCCAGCGCAAGCCCTTCGAGGAACTCGCCAGCGTCGAGGAGTGGGGTGCGGCAATGCCCGGCGATCTGGCGCAGGCGGAGTCGATCCTGTTTCCGGAGAAAGCACCGGATGCGCGGGATTAGAATCTGGGGTTGATGTAGACCGGAGATTGAAGTCTCCGGCTACAAAACCTTTGAAACCCATTCAAGTGGATTAGGAAGAAATCAAATACAGGGCAGCACAAGTTATTTGTCCCCTTGGTTCCCCCTCTCCATGAAGTGGATGAGGGGATCAGGGGGTGAGGCTAATCAACAGAAACCGAATGATCACCCATTACGCCGCTGAGTTACCCGCTATCATCCAACACCCCCGCGATCTGCGATTGTGCGTGGTGGCGGGTGAGTTCCGCGATCCGCTGACGGTGCTGGCACAGCGCACGCTAGAGATCGGCGCGCTGCGGCTCGATTTGCGGATTATCGGGGAGAGCCATTGGGTAACGGTGAGCAGTGCCGGAAAACCGCTGTTCCATGAAATCCTCGCCTGCATGGAACTGGACTCGAAGCGCTGTCGGCATCAGCATATTTTCAGCGATTTGCGGGCGCATCAGGTACGGCGACGCGGTTATCAGGTGGCGGTCACTATTGATCAACCAGTAGACGATGCGCCGATGCCTGACGATGCTGAGGCGCTGGTGGTCAATTTTCCACAAATTTACGGCATACAACCGCAAACACACTTATACTGGCAAGCTCAAATTAGCGATCAACGGGTGCGCTGGTGGACGCTGCATACGTATCCGCAAACGCATAGCGTGACCCGCGTTTATTCATCATCTTTAGTGGACTTTGGGCAATTGGCAACAGGGGGTTGGGACGATGAGCCTTGATTTGATGCTCTCCGCCGTGCTGTGGGCGGCATTCGCCACGATCATCGCGCAGTTAACAGGTATCGCGCTGATGTGGTGGTTAGGACTGCCGCCGAAAAAGTTGGTGCATGAGATCGAGGATGTGCAGAATCCCGCGGTAGGCGCGTGCTTCTTCATCATTTCGCTGACCGCTTCGATCTTCATTGGTTTACTGGCATCTGATGGCTTCTCACCCGATCCTACTACGGGCGAATCCCTGCTGTGGATCATCTTCGGCTTGGCGGTGTCGACGGTGTTCACATGGATCGTGTTCACGATTGCCCACAATATGATGGGACGGCAGCCCGGTGAGAACGTCTACCGCTACATCAAGCGCGAACTGATCGCGGAACAAAATGTCTCGCTGGCGTTCTTCCTCGGCGGGCTGTCTGTCGCGCCGTTCATTGCCGTCGCACTGCAGATTATCTAGAAACACAGTGACGAGTAACGAGTACTAACCCTGATCGGTGCGGGCTACAGAGCTAGAAACCTGCTAACAGGGATTCACCAGAGATCATTTTTCTGCTTTAACCCACTTCAGTGAGGGCGGGACACGAGCAGAAATTAAACGCAATTTAGACTGCAAGGTTAAGCTCCAACAGCGGCACCACTATCGACCTTAGCGGTAGGGGCAGGTTTGGAAACCCATAGGCATCAAGCTAAGACATTTGGCGTCGGTCGGCTCGGACACCGGAGGCTAAAAGGCTTGTCCGGAGTTTATTTCTCTGCTTGCTGCAAGCGCATGGGGTTCAAAACCCCATGCTACAATGCTCTGAAAACCCTCTAAAGAGGGTTCAGCAAAGATCACGTTTTGCTCCTAACCCACTTCAGTGGGTTTACCAAAGTATTGTAGCCGGAGGTTTTCAACCTCCGGTCTACTCACGCCAGCACTTGAAAAACTCCGGACAAGCCTTAAAGCACTGCGGCTACAAGGCAATACCCCTAAACCCGACTAAAGTCGGCTTCCGCTAACTGACGTGTGTTCGTGTCCGCTACCAATGCCGACGGATGAAAGTTGTCACAACAAGAGGCGGCTGAAGCCGCCTTTTGCTTGCCTTAAACTGTAGCCGGGTTGCTAATGCAGATAGTTAAAATAGTGCGGCATACCCGTTACGCAACTAGACCCTCACCCCAACCCCTCTCCCGCAGGCGGGAGAAGGGCAACAACGGACTCCCCCTCTAACCGCTTGCGGGAGAGGGGGTTGGGGGGTGAGGGCTGGCTTTACCGTACTATTTCGTTAATGACCATTAGCTCCCGGCTTGATCGTTCTACCTCCGCCGCGCCAACAACCGTTACCCCTTCAACCCCGTAAAGGTGACGCCCTGCGCGATATAGCGCTGGAAGATCAGGAACAACACGAACAGCGGCAAAATACCGACGGCAGCGCCCATAAACAGCGCGGGCAGATTGACCGTCTGCGCCGTCATGAACGTCGATAGCACGATCTGGACAGTCCACGATGACTGATTTTGCCCGATGACCAGTGGCCACACGAACGAGTTCCAACTGCCGAAGAATGCCAGCACGCCCAATGCGGCGAACACACTACGGGAATTTGGCAGCACCACCGAACGATAAACGCCCCAGTACGTCAGCCCATCGACTCGTCCGGCGTCTACCAGTTCTTGCGGGAAGTTCAGATAAAACTGCCGGAACACAAAGCAGGCAAAGACATTGAAGGCATTAGGGATGATCAAGCCCTGTAGTGTATTGATCCAACCAAAGGAGGCGACGATCACGTATTTAGGGATGAATGTCACCGCGCCCGGAATCATGATCGTGGCGATCAGGAAATAAAACACTAAGTTGCGCCAGCGGTAAGGAATACGCGCCAATCCGTAGCCCGCCATCGATGCCAGCAGCATTTGCAGGATCAAGTCAGCGGTGGCGATGAATAAGGAATTCTTTAACCCCGTCGCCATCGGCGCGAGTTTATCGCTAAAAAGGGCGGTCAGGTTCTCGAATTGGGGTTCGGCGGGCAGCCATACCCACTTAGCGCCGGTGATCTCCCGTCTGGTCATCAAGGCATTGCGCCCGATCACATAGAACGGGAACAGGAACAGGATCGCTAAGAAAATGAGCACCACATAGGTCGGCAGTTGCTGGACGATCTTAGTGAATTTTGAAGGATGGGTCACTGCAACCGCCTGCGGCTTGTCACCCTGTTTCGCTTCCGCTATCGAAGACTGAATTGAAGCAGACATCGTGATAAAACCTCTCCACCTAAGGTTCAGCTTTCAGAATCGCTGCGCCCGAAGCCAAACAATCGTCCCTGCGTGATGGTCACCACTAGAATAATCGCGGCGAGGATGAATGCTCCAGCGGAACCACGTCCATAGTTGCGGTCTCCGAAAGCGATGGTATAGAGGTACACCAGCGGTGTACGGGCGAGGAAGGCATTACCGCCGCTTGCGCCGCCACCTGCTGCGCCACCGCCCATGATGTTGTAGAACTCGTCAAAGGCTTGGAATGCCGCTATCAAATTCAGCAGTAGGACGGCAATGAGCGCGTTGCGTAAGCTAGGCAGCGTGATGAAGCGGAAGGTCGTCCAGCCTTTGCGTGCGCCATCTACAAAAGCAGCTTCATATAATTCCTTGGGAATATCTTGCAATGCCGCCAGTAGGATGATCATGTACAGACCAACTTGCAACCATAGACGCACGGAAACAAGCACCAGCCAGTAATAAGGCGGCGACACCGTGCCGATCCAGTCAATCGGCGCTAAGTCGAAAAAGGTGTTGGTGAACGAGTTGGCGACACCATAACGCAGCCCGTTGAAAATGCTCATCTTCCAAACAAGCGAGGCAATCACATAAGAGCAGGCAGTCGGGATAAAAAAGACTGACCGGAAAATGCCTGAACCTAGCCGAATATTGTTGACCAGCAGCGCCAGCAGCAGCGCGAAAATGACGGTGATCGGTACGATGAAAACTGTGAAAGCTGCCACCGTGCGTAACGACAGCAGAAATTTTTCGTCGGTTAATAGGTAGATGTAATTTTCTAGACCGACGAACTTTTTAGGCTCAATCGTTGCTTTAGCTTCAAATAAGCTCAGGATCAAGCCCCAGATCATGGGCAGGTACGTAAAAACAAACACGCCGAGCACCATCGGACCGACAAACCCCCAGAACGCGAACATGGTGCGTCGCTGGTTCTGCTTATTCATCGCCATAGTCGATTTTTTACTCTGCGCTAAATCAGTTATATTTTGAGCGTTCATGCCGCCTCCTCAATCTGTGATCAGTGAGAGTGAGAATGGACCGGAAAGCTATTCTCACTCTCTGACCTTGCACGGTTAAACCACACAGAATCTGAGAGGGTAAGTGAATGGGATGGGCTAAGCATGCAGCGCACGCTTTGCCCGTCCTCGCTTCACTTAGCCATAGACAGGCTTACGCTATTTCGTGAGAGAGTCCAGTTCTTTCTGGATCACCGCGATTGCCTTATCGGCTTCTGCCTGCGGATCAGCACCGTTCTTGACGACGGCGGTCAGCGCATCTTCCAATGCTGTGTTCATCACGCCGTTCCACAGTTCATCGCCTTCAGGATAACCGTACTTCTGCAGCGCCTCGACCACTTCTAGCGCCGGACCACTCTTCAGCGGTTCAGCTCCAGCAGCAACACTGGCGCGCGGCGGAACATGGAAACCATAGCCCAATGCCCAGTCCGTCTGAATCTCGGTATTATCGACCCACAGCCACTTGACATATGCCTTGGCAGCTTCCAGATTTGGACTCTTGGGGTTGACGACCTGCGTCCAGCCACCGATCCATGCGGAAGGCGCACCTTCGGCATCAACAGCGGGGATGGGGAACACGCCAACATCTTCACCGTATGCTTCGAGGATCGCGGGCATCGACCACAGACCACCGTACTGCATGGCGGCTAGTCCGTCGATGAATACGCTGGGATCCCACCAGTCGGTAGGTGCACCCGTCAACAGCACGCCGCTGTCATACAGTTCCTTCATCTTGCTGAAGGCGCGCACCAGATTGGACGAGTCAAAGTTCAGCTTGCCATCCTTGATGCGGGTAGCGCCCGTGCTTTGCAGCAACTGCACCGCGCCGAAGGTTCCGCCGTTGCCGATGAACAGACCAGCCTGATCATCGTTCTTCAGCTTGGTGGCGGCGGCGAGCAGTTCATCAAAGGTGGTTGGCTCTTCGATTCCCGCAGCCTCGAACTGGCTCTTGAGGTAGTAGATCACGCCAGTATCATCGATCATCTTGAAGCCGTAGGGAACGCCAGCAATGGAGACCTGCGCCATGTGCGCGGGACCGAAGTCAGCTTTCAGTTCGTCGGTGTAGAGGTCGCTCAGATCAGCGTACAGTCCAGCCGCTGCGGCATCGCGGTTGACCTGAGTTTCATAGACATCTGGCGCTTCGTCTGGCACAGCCAAGCCCGTGTTGAGGCGTGCGCCGTAGTCACCCGGAATCCACGTCACTTCGATGGTCACGTTCGGATTCAGTTTCATGTACTCTTCGGCGTAGCGCATAACCGCATCTTGCGTTCCGGCTTCACCATACTGGTGATACCACTGCTTGATCACGATCTTATCCTGTGCGGCTGTGGCGGTGCTGCTGGTCGGCAGCACGGCGAGCATAACCAGCGCGGCGCAGAGCATAAGCAAAATGATTCTTTTTGAACGAATATTCATGGTAAGACTCCTGCTTTTGTGCTTAGAAGGACAGTCTAAATACCCGGCTGTAGGCGACAATCAGAACATTCTGATAATCCCGCTCTCGCTCTCTCGATAACATCACCCCCTTTTAGGTGCGGATGCGGACGAACGGATGACCAGTTCAGTTGGAAAAACTTCGGGAGGAAAGCCCGGATGTGGATGTGAGGTATGGTTTTTAGCTTTCGCGGTGATTAGCTCAAACAGGAGCGTTGCAGCGCGTATACCCATCTTTCGAGCAGGTTGATCGACGGTGGTCAGTGGAGGGGTGAAGTATTCGGTGCCGGGAATATTATCGAAACCTACAACGGTAATGTCGTCTGGAACGCGCAAACCAGAAGCCTGAATGCATTGAATGGCGCCCATCGCCATCAGGTCATTGAAGCACAGAATAGCGGTGGGGTTGCGACGTTGGCTCAGTAACACAGCGGCAGCACTGTAGCCGCTGTTAAATGAAAAATCTCCTTCAGCATAAGGGATGCTGGCTAGATCGATCCCTGCATCTTCAATCGCTTGCTGGAATCCGGAACGGCGCTGGCTGGCACCTGTAGCTGCACTCTCGGCGATACCGATGATCGCCAGATTACGATGCCCCAAACCCAGCACGTAGTTTGCCATCGTCTTTGCGCCGCTGGCATTATCCGCATACACGGTGTTGGACTGGCTGGTAACCGGATGGTAGCCGATGGAGATAGCGGGATAGCCGAATTCGTCGTTGCTCTTGAACGTCGGATCATCGGGGATCAGTTGCAGACCGATCAAACCATCGAGATAGCCACTGCGCACAAAACGGTGGTACTGCTGCGATTTCTTCAGCGGCACAAGTGGGGTGCTGATCAGCACGTTGTACTCGTTGCTGGTGCAGACTTCCTCGATACCCTCAAGTATTTTCAGGGTATACGGGTCATTGAACAGTCGATTCAGGTTGAAGGGGAATATCACGCCGATATTGTGCGTGAGTTTCTTAGTCAGGGCGCGTGCTGCGAAATTGGGGACGTAGCCCAGTTCTTCGATGGCATCCAACACACGTGCTCGCGTGTCGTCGCTGACGTAAGGGGTGTTGGTGAGGACTTTCGACACCGTAGCGGGGGAAACCTCCGCACGGCGGGCGACATCTCGAATTGTAGCCATAAGTTCTTAGTTAGAAATAACGCAGACTAAAGTTTAACAGCGTGATCAGTTTATAGTGAACCGATTTACGAAAATACTAAAGCCTGTCTCCAGACTTGTCAAGTAACTCACCGGAATCATCACAACCAAGCCATCGAAGCGGGCGTGAAACGGTTTACTATATGTACTGTGGAATAGAATTACAGCTGAATCAGCCCGCTAACCGTTTTCCAACACAACTGCCAATTTCCTCTAACCAAGCGCCTGAAACTGCCCTGTATTCCCTGCCCTACTTCAGGGCGATCTTCCTAACCTTTCCGCCCATGATCACCACTTTTGCTTTCGCCGCTGCTTGGTGATCATGATGATCACTACGATCTCCAATTGAGCAAACTAAACGGTTGACGCTACCCCGCTGCCATGTTATACAACTGCCATCTATGACGATATAGCAATCTCAGGAGAACCTACCATGAAGGCAACCTGCCCGGAATGTGAAGCCGAGCTGACGCTAAACAACGTCCTACGTGGCGAGATCGTGCAGTGCCCCGACTGCGGCGCTGACTTAGAAGTGGTCAGCGTGAATCCGCTGACGCTAGAACCTGCGCCGATGGAACAGGAAGATTGGGGCGAGTAGTTCATGTCCGAGTCCGATTCTGTTCGCGTAGGCATCATCGCGTCCCGCATTCGCGTTGAGGAGAAGCATTTAATCACCTCCTTCGAGAAGCGCGGCATCACCCCACAACTGATCAATGATGACGAACTGATCTTCTCCATCGGCAGCGGCGCACTGCCCTACGATGTGATCCTTGAGCGTTCGGTCAGCACTTCGCGCGGCTTGTACGCGCTGCGTCTGCTGGAAGCGGCGGGCAATCTGACGATCAACAGCTACGACACCGCCAACACCTGCGCCGATAAACTGCTCACGACGGTGGCGTTGCAACAAGCGAACGTGCCGCAGCCTAATGTCAAAGTCGCCTTCACGCAGGAATCTGCGATCCAAGCCATCGAGGAGATGGGCTACCCCGTGATCCTCAAACCAGTGGTCGGATCGTGGGGGCGCTTGCTGGCGCGGATCAATGATCGCGCGGCGGCGGAAGCAGTGCTGGAGCACAAAGAAGTGCTCGGATCGTATCAGCACAGCATCTTCTACATTCAGGAGTTGATCAACAAGCCCGGACGCGACATCCGCGCCTTCGTGGTCGGTGATGAGTGCATCTGCGCCATCTACCGCAACTCCGAACACTGGATCACCAACACGGCACGCGGTGGCAAGGCAAGCAACTGCCCCGTCACGCCTGAATTAGCAGAGATCGTCACCAACGCAGCGAAATCAGTCGGTGGCGGCGTGCTGGCAGTTGATGTGTTTGAAGATCCTGATCGCGGCTTGCTGATCAACGAGATCAACCACACGATGGAGTTCCGCAACAGCATCGAGCCGACGGGTGTGGATATTCCGGGTCGCGTGATCGATTATGCGCTTGCCCGTGCTGCCGAAAGGATCGCCGCGCGATGAGCGAACCGAAGGCAAAAGTCAGCATCGTCGGCGCGTCGGGCTACACGGGCGGCGAGGTGCTGCGTCTGCTGCTCAACCACCCCAACGTCGAGATCGGGCAGGTCACTTCCGAATCGAACGTGGGCAACTACGTGCATTCGGTGCATCCGAATCTGCGGAAAGTCGCGCCCTTGCAATTCGTCTCCGCGACGGTGCTAGAACCCGCCGATGTGTTGTTCCTTGCCCTGCCGCACGGCGAAGCGCAGAAACGCATCGAGAAGTACAGCACACTGGCGAAAGTGATCATCGATCTGTCGGCAGATTTCCGGCTGCGCGATCCCAAGCTCTACGCCAAATATTACGAGGAAGAACATACGCTTCCGGCGTGGCTGGAGAAGTTCGTCTACGGTCTGCCGGAGATCAGCCGCGAAGCGTTGAAAGGCGCGAAATACGCTAGCGGAGTCGGCTGCAACGCCACCGCCTCGATCCTCTCGCTTCTACCGCTGGTCAAAGCTGGACTGGTCGACACCAGCAAACCGATCACCGTCGATCTGAAAGTCGGATCGTCGGAAGGCGGCGCGTCGGCATCTGCCGCCAGCCATCACCCCGAACGCAGTGGCGCGATCCGCACCTTTGCCGCCGTCGGGCATCGGCATGAGGCTGAAGCACTTCAGGCGTTAGGACTGAAAGAAGTCTACCTCTCGATCACCTCCGTTGAGATGGTGCGCGGCGTGATGGCGACAGCGCAGGTGTTCACGCAGCCGGGGATCGAGGAAAAAACGCTGTGGAAGGCGTATCGCGCTTGCTACGGCAGCGAACCGTTTGTACGCATCGTCCACGAGAAAACGGGCATCCATCGTCACCCAGAACCAAAGTGGCTGGCGGGCACGAACTTTGCTGATGTCGGTTGGGAAGCGCAGCCAGAGACTGGTCGGATCGTATCTCTGGCAGCGATTGATAATCTAGGCAAAGGTGCGGCGGGCAGCGCGGTGCAGTGTATGAACATCATGCTCGGCTTCGAGGAATCGGCGGGCTTGACCTTCGCGGGCTTGCATCCGTAGAAATACAAGTAACGAGCAAAAATTGACGAGTAACGAGCAGTAAGTATCCGTATTTTCTCGTTACTCATTACTTCTCTCATAACGAGCAGGATTCGTCTATTCACTCGTTACTCATTACTCGTCACTCGTTACTTCTCTCTCATAACGAACCAGTATCAGCCAACCGAATTGTTAGAAATCGTGCTTGTGGCGTAGGTGATCAGCTAGATAGAATGATCGCCTACGCTATTTTTGTGCATTTATGTCTAGTAGGAGCATTTATGCAATACCGAAGACTAGGCAACACAGGACTTATCGTCAGCGCCGTTTCACTGGGCACGATGCAATTCGGCGGCAAAATGAATATGGGCAATCTCGGTCAGGCGGAAACTACCGAGATGATCAAAGTGGCATTGAACAACGGCGTCAACTTCATCGACACCGCCGATGTCTACAGTCAGGGCGAAAGCGAGACGCTGGTCGGCAATGCGCTGAAAACGCTGAAGAACCGTACCGAGATCGTACTCGCCACCAAAGTGCGTCTGCCGATGAGCGATAACTTCAATCGCAGCGGCGCGACACGGGTGAATATCATGCGCGGTGTCGAGAGCAGTTTGCGCCGTCTGCGTACCGATTATATTGATCTGTATCAGGTTCACGGTTGGGATAGCAACACGCCGCTGGAAGAAACACTGCGCACACTCGATGATCTGGTGCGGCGGGGCATGGTGCGGCACATCGGTTTCAGCAACTACATGGCATGGCAGGGCGCGACGGCGCTGGCGATCCAGAAGGAACTGAAGCTAGAACCATTCATCGCCGCGCAGATGTATTACAGCCTCGTCGGGCGCGATCTGGAGCACGATTTCATCCCCTTCGCGCAATATCACAATGTCGGCATTCTGGTGTGGAGCGCCTTAGCGGGCGGATTTCTGGCAGGCAAATACAACAAGCGCAATCTCTATCCCAAAGGGACGCGCTTCGGCGAGGCAGGGCAGTTCGTGCCATTCGATTGGGATCACGGCTACAAAGTGCTGCACGCGGTACGCAATGTCGCCATGCGGCGCAGCGCCACGCCAGCGCAGGTTGCCTACGCGTGGACGCTCACCCGTCCGATGGTCAGCAGCGTGATCGTTGGTGCGCGCAAGCTGGAAAATCTAGAGAGCAACATCAAGGCGGCTGATCTGAAACTGATGCCTGAGGACTTGGAGACGCTGAACAAAGCATCCGATCCCGGTGTACCGTATCCGCGCTGGATGGTCTTGCAACTGGATCAGGCGGAAGACCCGCGTCCGAAAACGCTGGAGCCAGAGCGATTCAAGGATGGCGGACCATGGGAAGATTTACGCTATCGCAAGCCTGCCGAACCGGAGAGCAAGGAGAGCAAATAGTAGTTGATACAGCGGAATGGGTGTGATTCTCACGATTCCCGGCAATTCATTGCCGGGAATCGTGGCAATCACTGAACTCGCCGCAATCTCACGCATCCACTTCCACGCGCGGGCTGCTCTGTCGCCGCTGTAAGCTGCGAACCATTTCAGCGTAGGCAGCGATCAAGCCCTGAATCTCGTCATCATCGCTGGAGAGAGCGATCTCTTGCAGCGCCTTCTCGTAGTCGCCTTTACCGATTTGTTCAGCGAAGGCGTTGACGCGCATCATGTAATTGGTGATGTGCCGCACGCGCTCGGTCAGGTTGCGGATCATCGCCATGCCCAGATCGGGACATTCCGGCAGCAGTCGCATGAAATCATCGCGGGTTAGCGCCAGCACATCAATGTTTTCCAGTGCCGTTGCTGATGCCGAGCGCGGACGCTGATCCAGCATCGAGAAATCGCCAAACACGCGGATCGGCTCGTAATTCGTTAACGTCAGTTCGTTGCCCACGTTATCCGTCGTGAAAATCCGTAACTTGCCCTTGAGCAGCACATACATCGTGTCGCCCGCGTCGCCCTTGTGAAACAGGATCGTACCCGCGCTGAAAGTTTGCGCCTTCATCATGCGGATCATGGTCTTCAGATCGTCCACGGACACGCTCTTGAAGATGAACGACTGCTTGAGCGTCTCGGCAAGCTGATCAATGCTTTCGGGAGTCATTTGTCTTCGTCATCTCCCATCAATTTCTGCCAGTTGAGTAATCCGGTGCCACGCTTGCGTTTCAAGTTCGCTTTGTAATGATGCACACCGGAGTCGTCGGGGATCACTTTGATGTAGCCCATGCTGATCAGTTCGCGCAAGATTTCCGCCAGATTATCGAGATCAGCCAGCGTTTGTTGTAACGCCTCAGCAGTCGCGCCATTGCCTGCATTGGCACGCATCAACGTGTTCATGACGCGGCGCTGCGCTTCCGGCAGTTCCGCGATCTCTGCCGTAGAAATACCGCCCTCGGACTTGGGCGACTTATCATCGTCATCGGTGAGTGAGCCAAGCAGTTTGTCCATCGGTTCACCCTCTCTCGCTCTCACTTATCGCTGGTCACGGGCACAGAGCCGGAAGCAGAGTCATCTTCTGCTGGCTTGAACATGTCCTTGAGCTTTAGGCGCTGACTGATATTAACAGATGGCGTTGGTTTCGTCGTCATTGTGGCATTGGGATGGGCAGTTTCGCGTTCCTCCAGTGCGCTAGTCACTTTGGAGAAGATGCCTTTGAGCACAGTGGGAGTCGCTTCGCTGACCCCTTCCAAGCCGATATGTGCTTCGACGCTGGCGGGAATACTCTGGTCGCTCGGCTGCGCGGCTTGGCGCATGGTCAAGGTGGCGGGCGTGGCAATTGCGAGTTTTTGCGCCTGTGCGTAATTTCCCTGCGTGATGTGCGTCACCCATGTGGCGCTCGTCTCGATGATCTCGGTGGTGATCCGTACGCTGCGGCTGAGGAATTTGAGGATCGCCATCATCACCTGCGGACGGCTGCGGAGGAAGGTCAGAAAGTTATCGCGGCGCAGCATCAGCACGCGGAGCTGTCCTTTCGCCCGCGCCGACGCCGATCGCGGATAGCCATCCAGCAACGCCAGATCGCCTACGATCTCGCCCGCACGACGCACGTTGATCACTTTTGGTGCGCCGTTCTCCTTGACGAAAATCTCGATCTCACCTTGCTCGATCATGTACATCGTGTCCCCGACATCGCCCTCTTTGAACAGTACTTCGTCAGGATCGTACTCGCGTTCGGCAGCGGCGCGGCTGAGATTTTCCAGATCGGCGAGCGAAAGTTCGCTGAAAAACTCCGATGCTTGCAGAGCGTGCGCGATCTTTTCCAATTGCTCCGGCGAGAGCGTACCCGCACGCGCCGATCCCATCATGAACAGATCGAACTTATGGACGTGCGTCGGATCGGATTCAGCGATCTTCTCGCGGAATGCTTGCGCGGTATCGTCCTGTGCTTCCTCCGAGGGGAACACGTTACGCAGGTACATCATCACATTGATGCCTAGCTTCTTCTGGCGAATTTCGTCCATTTCGCGGCGCGCGGTGTCGATCTCTTCCTGCCACGCTTTGCGGAGGCGTTCGCTGGCGGGATTACTCAGATTGCCGCGTAGAATACCGATATTTGCTTGCAACGCGAACATACGTCGGATATGCGAAATCTTATCCTTGCCGAAGATTGCCCCTAAGTCTTCCAGCATCTGTTCAAACGAATCTTGACCGAGCTTTTGAATGCCAGTGACCTCGCGGGCAGTGACTCCAACATCTCTAGTATTCAGCGTTTGCTTGAATCGCTGCTTTTCGTCGTTAAGCGTCTGGATGATCTGAAAAGCGACCAAAGCGCTACCACCCACGCCGATGCCGATGCCGACGACCAGCAGCAGCACCGGATTATCTTGCAGGCGTGTCACCAGATTGTTGAACACCAGATGGATGATCATGGCGATAGTGATACCAAGCACCGACCAGATCAAGCGCTGACTGCCACGAGATCGGCGCAGCCGTCCCAAGGCAATGCCAACTGCCGCTGTGGTGGTAGCGTGCATGAGAGCAGTGGATAACACACGGCTGATCGCTAACGTTAGTGAGACTTCGCCGCCTGTCCCAAATCCGAGATAGTAGAAGTTCTCCGCCACCGAAAAGCCGATGCCTACGGCGAACCCGTAGATCGCGCCGTCAACGGCGTAGCGAAATGACGGTTGGAAGATGAAGAACACAAGGATCAGCGCCTTGTAGATTTCCTCAATGATGGGACCCCATAGTTGGACAACAGCTTCATAGTTATTCAGCGTATCAAGTACCGCGCGATTAGTCGCTTTGGAGAGTACCGCCGCTGCGATGATGCCCCATGCGAAGCAGATCACGATGGTGCTGCGCTTGCCCGTCCCAAAGAGATCGAGCGAGAACAGCATGTAGAATGCCAGCGCAGGAATGGCGAGGGTAATTAGGTAAGCGATAAGCTGAGTAGTGGTCATCAGGTTTTAGTTTCCCATAAGTCGGGACGTCCCAATTGTACTGTCGTCAGTGACGCATGGGAAATTCAATTCGATAACGCTCGTTTCAGCATTACCTTGCGATTACCTAACAAAAATGCCGAAATTCCTTAAAATTACCCCTTGCAAAGGAATAAAAGCGTGTTAATATTCACGGCACGTTCACAAGAACAGGCTATGGGCGAAGACGGGACGCACCGTCGAGGTCGATAGCAGCCAATGAGAGAGAGAAATAGCCGACTTTGAGTCGGTTTTTTGTCCCCCTAGCTGGCAAGTTCAGAAGAGACGTA
>JAHBVK010000009.1 GCA_019637555.1 Anaerolineae bacterium | reverse complement strand
CGCTGAACGCCGGACGCCCGACAGCGACGGTGATCGTCAGCAACACCGGAGATCGCCCGATTCAGGTAGGCAGCCACTTCCATTTCTTTGAGGTCAATCGCGCCCTCAAGTTTGATCGGGCAGCGGCATATGGAATGCGGCTGAACATCGCGGCGGGGACGGCGGTACGTTTTGAACCCGGTGAGCAAAAGGAAGTTTCGCTGGTCGCTTTCGGCGGGGCGCGGATCGTCTACGGGCATAACGGGCTGGTCGAAGGCGCACTCGATGATCCAGCGGTGCGCGAGGCAGCAATGACGCGGCTCAAAGAACGTGGTTTTCTCACGGAATAGCGACACCTCACTACAGCACAGAACAGGAGCAGAACGCATGAGTTTAGAGATACCGCGCAGTACCTATCGCAGCCTCTACGGTCCAACCACTGGAGATCGCGTGCGGTTAGCAGATAGCGAACTGATCATCGAAATCGAGCGTGATTTCACTCGCTACGGTGAGGAGATCACCTTCGGCGGCGGCAAAGTGATCCGCGACGGCATGGGGCAGAGCAGCGGCGTTCCCCGCGAAAGTGTCAACGGTGCGCTTGATCTGGTGATTACCAATGCCATCATCATCGACCATTGGGGCATCGTCAAAGGCGACATTGGCGTCAAGGATGGTCGCATCGTCAAAGTCGGCAAGGCGGGCAATCCCGACATCATGGATGGCGTTGATCCCGAACTGATCGTCGGCGCGTCCACCGAAGTGATCGCGGGCGAACACCTGATCGTCACCGCAGGCGGGATCGATAGCCACATCCATTTCATCGCGCCGCAGCAAATCTATGAGGCGCTATGCAACGGCATCACCACCATGATCGGGGGCGGCACAGGTCCGGCAACGGGCACGAATGCTACAACTTGCACGCCCGGTGCGTGGAATCTGGCACAAATGCTGCGATCTGCTGAGGCATGGCCCGTGAATTTCGGCTTCTTGGGCAAAGGCAATGCAGCAGCAAGCGCACCGCTAATCGAACAAATCGTCGCTGGTGCTTGCGGTCTGAAGCTGCATGAGGACTGGGGCACTACTCCCGCTGTGATCGATGCCGCGCTGAAGATCGGGGATGCTTACGACGTACAGATCGCCATCCACACGGATACGATCAATGAGGCGGGCTTCGTTGAGGACACCATCAACGCCATCGCCGGACGCACCATCCACACTTATCACACCGAAGGAGCCGGCGGTGGTCACGCACCGGACATCATTCGTATCGCTGGCTTGCCCAACATCCTGCCCTCGTCCACCAATCCGACTCGCCCGTATACGGTGAACACGATTGCCGAGCATCTGGACATGTTGATGGTCTGCCATCACTTGAATCCACAAGTGCCGGAAGATGTCGCCTTTGCCGAGAGCCGCATCCGTCCCGAAACCATCGCGGCGGAGGATATCCTGCACGATATGGGCGTGTTCAGCATGATCTCCAGTGACTCGCAGGCGATGGGTCGTGTTGGCGAGGTGGTCACGCGCACATGGCAAACGGCGCACAAGATGAAGACTCAGCGCGGCGCGCTTCCAGAGGATAGCAGTCGCAACGACAACTTCCGCGTCAAGCGTTACGTTGCCAAGTACACCATCAATCCAGCGATAGCGCACGGCATGGCGGGTGAGATCGGATCGATTGAACCCGGCAAGCTGGCTGATCTGGTGCTGTGGAAACCATCGATGTTCGGTGCCAAACCAGAAATGATCGTCAAGGGTGGCTTCATCTCGTGGAGCGTGATGGGTGACGCTAACGCCTCAATTCCTACACCGCAGCCCGTGTTGTACCGTCCGATGTTCGGATCGTTCGGCGGCGCAATTGCCCCCAACAGCATCACCTTCATCTCCAAAGCCGCACAGGAAGCAGAAATCCCCGCGCAGTTGGGACTGAAGAAGATGGCGGTAGCGGTGGAGAACTGCCGCACCATCGGCAAGAAAGACATGATCCACAACGATCTTGCGCCCAACATTGAGGTCGATCCGGAGACTTACGAAGTTCGCATCGAGGGCGAACTACTCACCTGTGAGCCTGCACAAACACTACCACTGGCGCAGCGCTATTTCCTATTTTGATTGGGCAATCTACCCCGATCCTCACAGCGTTTAGCTGGATGGATTACCCATCCAGCTAAATTGTAAAGGAAACCGCCTTCTACAAAGGGTAGTCAAACGCTCTATGAACGGTGCGCGGAGGGTGTTTCGGTAGCCATAATGAAAGTTCAACAGTTTTTTTCGGGTGAATTAACTGAAGTGTTAGGCAGGCGCGACTCTCATAATCATCTGCGGTTACATAGCACTTTCATCCTGAAGGGGACACAGATGAAGCAACTGAATTTCACCAAGAAACATCCTCTTACCCGAATCGGTATCCTGCTAGTCGCAATTGCCTTGTTCGTGGCGATGCTGCCAAGCACGCCCACCAAGGCACAGGACACCATCAAGGTAGGTATTCTCCACTCCCTGAGTGGTACGATGTCCATCAGCGAAGTGACCGTCAAGGACTCCACCTTGATGGCGATTGAGGAAATCAACGCGGCAGGCGGCATCCTCGGCAAGCAGATCGAGCCGATCATCGAAGACGGTGCTTCTGACTGGCCCACCTTTGCAGAGAAGGCGCGCAAACTGCTCGAAGAAGATAAGGTCGCGGTAGTCTTTGGCTGCTGGACGAGCGCCAGCCGCAAAGCAGTTAAGCCTGTCTTTGAAGAACTGAACGGCTTGCTGTTCTACCCCGTCCAATATGAAGGCTTGGAGCAGTCGCCCAACATCTTCTATACCGGCGCGACCACCAACCAGCAGATCGTCCCCGCAGTTGAATATCTGCTCTCTATTGGCAAGAAGAAATTCTTCCTGCTCGGTTCCGACTATGTATTCCCGCGTACCTCCAACACCATCATCACCGCCCAACTGAAGGCTGCTGGTCTGGAGATCGCTGGCGAAGAGTATGTTCCTCTCGGCGGCACGGAGTTCAGCACCATCATCGAGAAGATCAAGGCTGCTGATCCTGATGTCATCTTCAATACGCTGAACGGCGATAGCAACGTTGCCTTCTTCAAGCAGTATAACGATGCTGGTTTCACGGCTGATACTCTGCCAACGCTGTCGGTAAGTATCGCTGAGGAAGAAGTCGGCGGTATCGGTGTGGAGAACATCGTTGGTCACTTAGTGGCATGGAACTACTACCAGACCACCGCAACTCCTGAGAACGAGAAGTTCGTGGCTGCCTTCAAGGCAAAGTACGGTGAAGCCCGCGTGACGAGCGACCCGATGGAAGCTGGTTACTTCGGTGTCTATCTGTGGTCGTTGGCGGTTGCCAAAGCCGGATCGACGGATGTAGCGGCGGTCAAGGCAGCGGCGGATGGTATCACCTTCGCTGCACCTGAAGGCACAGTCACCATAGACGGTGCGACCCAGCACATGTACAAGACAGTGCGTATCGGCAAGATCCGCGAAGACGGTCTGATCGAAGAAATCTGGGCAACCGAAGCCCCCGTCAAGCCCGATCCGTATCTCTGCACGTATGAATGGGCATCGGCGCTGCCTAAGCCTGAAGCTGGCTGCCCAACGTCCTAAGTCCTTCTCCTTGTGATCATTGTGGCGCAGACAGCAGGGATCGTTCGATCCCTGCTGTCCACATGTTTGTAGGGGAATCATTGTAAGTAAACAGGAGGCTACTCTCGTGCCTATCGAAAGCTGGCTCTCACAGGCATTCAACGGTGTGAGCATCGGTTCCATTCTTCTGCTTGCCGCGCTCGGATTAGCATTCTCCTTTGGGCTGATGAAAGTCATCAACATGGCTCATGGAGAATTCATCATGATTGGGGCTTACGTCACCTTCCTCTTTCAGAAGTATGTCGCCGTGGCACTGCGCGGTCCTGATGGACCCAAAGAAGGCATCGTTTTTCTGATCTCGATTGTGGCGGCATTCTTCGTCACAGCGGCGCTGGGCTATGTACTTGAACGAACAGTGATCAAGCATCTGTATGGACGACCCCTAGACACGCTGCTGGCGACATGGGGCATTGGCTTGATGCTGCAACAGTTGGCGCGCACGATCTTCGGCGCTCCCAACGTTCCCGTCACAGCACCTGTCTGGTTGAGCGGTGCATGGCGCATCACTGAAGATTTGGCGCTCCCCTACAAGCGTCTGTTCATCATTGGCTTGGTGATCGTCTGTGTCGTTGGCATTTATCTGTTCCTTTATCGCTCCGCTGCTGGACGCCGCTTGCGTGCCGTGATGCAAGGACGTGAAATGGCGGCATGTCTGGGCGTTGCCGTGAACCGTGTGGACGCCTATACCTTCGCACTCGGCGCGGGATTAGCTGGCGTGGCAGGCGCGGCGCTGACGCTGTTAGGTCAGATCGGACCCTCGCTCGGCACTGGCTACATTGTGGATGCCTTCATGGTGGTGATCCTCGGTGGCGTAGGCAGCATTCCGGGCACGATCATTTCGGCGATTCTGATCGGCGTCTTTAACGCGATTTTCGAGATGCAAACGACGGCGACATTGGCGAAGGTCATGGTCTTTGTCCTGATTATCCTCTTCCTGCAATGGCGTCCTTCGGGTCTGGTAGCGGTACGCAGCCGCGCATAACGAACGAAGCGCAACTTGAGGGAAACTTGCTATGTTAAGTCAATCAAAAATCCTCTCCATGTCGAAACTACGCTGGATCGTCTTCGCCCTTTGCGGCGTTATCTGCTTGTTCGTTTTGCCGCAAGTCCTCTCTGAATTTCAGTTGAACCTGCTTGGCAGATTCTTCACCTACGCCATCATCGCGCTAGGGCTGGATTTGATCTGGGGTTACACAGGGATGTTGAGTCTGGGGCAAGGCTTATACTTTGGTCTGGGCGCGTACTGTTTTGCGATGTACCTGAAACTGGAACAATCTCGTGGCGCGATGCCCGATTTTATGCAGCTTTACGGTGTTTTAGAGCTACCCGGCTTGTGGAAACCATTCCAATCGCCAGTCTTTGCCATTGCCGCCGCCATCGGTGTACCCATGCTGATCGCGGGCGTGCTCGGCTATATGGTCTTCCGCAGCCGTATTCAGGGCGTCTACTTCTCTCTGATCACGCAGGCGCTGACGGCAATCGTCAGCTTACTGTTGATCGGACAGCAGCAGCTCATCAACGGAACCAACGGATTAACCGATCTCTCGACCATCTTCGGTTTCAGGCTGAAGGACGGCAGCACCAAGTTGGCGTTGTATATAGCTACAGTGATCGCGCTGGGTGCGATATTCATCCTGTGTCGTTGGATCGTTAACTCGCGCTTTGGTCGTTTGTTGATGGCAGTGCGCGATGATGAGAACCGTGTGCGTTTTGCTGGCTACAATCCAGCCAAGATTAAGGCGATTGTCTTTGCGCTGTCCGCTGGCATCGCTGGACTGGCGGGCATCTTGTTCGTCCCGCAAGTCGGCATCATTTCCCCTGCGGCACTGGGAATTGCCCCCTCCATCGAAATCGTGATCTGGGTCGCCGTCGGTGGCAGAGCGTCGTTGGTCGGTGCGATCATCGGCGCGCTGATCGTCAACATCGGCAAAAGCACCATCAGCACGGCTTATCCCGACATCTGGCAGTTGATCATGGGCGCGTTGTTCGTCGGTGTGGTGCTGTTATTCCCCTCTGGCATCCTCGGCACGATCAATTCCAGTATTGCTACGCTGATGCGTAGACGCAAAGCTGGCTCCAACGAGACAGCACTGCCAGCGGAACGAGAAGGAACCACCGACATGGTGGCTTATGCAGCGGAGCAAAAACCGATATGAGCAGCGGAAAAATACTAGAGGTCAAGGAAATCACCGTCGGCTTTGATGGTTTCACGGTGTTGAACAGACTCGACTTCAGCATGAATCGCGGCGAACTACGCTTTCTGATCGGTCCGAACGGCGCTGGCAAAACGACGCTAATGGATATTATCACTGGCAAAACGCGCCCCTCCAGCGGACAAATCATTTTCGACGAGCGCGTAGATGTACGACGCTTCCCTGAGCATCGTTTGGTGCAGCAGGGCATCGGACGTAAGTTCCAGACGCCCTCGATCTTCCCCAGCTTGAGCGTGTTCGAGAATCTTGAAGTGGCAATCGGGTTCAAAGCTGCCACAGCCAAACTTGTGCAAGCATTGCCTAATACGCAGGAGGCGCGCATCTGGGAAGCGCTGGAAAAAGTCGGACTGAAGGAACGGGCTGAAGCACGCGCTGGCTTGCTTTCGCACGGTGAAAAGCAGTGGCTGGAGATCGGGATGCTAATCGTACAGCAGCCCAAACTGCTGCTGCTGGATGAACCTGTGGCTGGTATGACCCGTCGCGAACGTGATCGCACTGGTGAACTGCTGCAAACCCTTAGTGGTGAGCATTCCGTTTTGGTAGTGGAACACGATATGCAGTTTGTGCGCCAATTCGCCAGCACGGTAACGGTGCTGCATCTCGGTAAGACATTATGCGAAGGTCCCGTTGAGATGGTGCAGAATGATCCCCGCGTGATCGAGGTTTATCTCGGACCCGGACGGGCTAAACATGGCACCAAGACAGCATTGATGCCTGCCTCCATAGCGCACTAAAGGAAAACTTTACCATGTTGAACATCGAACAACTGAACGTGTACTATGGCGAAAGCCGCATCCTCAGCGATGTGAGCCTTAATGTGCCGGATGGCAAAGTGGTCTGCCTGATGGGACGTAATGGCGTTGGTAAAACCACACTACTCAAATCGATCATGGGGGCGATCAGGACACGAAAGGGCAAGATGACCTTCGACAATACTGAGATAACCTACCGTTCGCCTTATGTTCGCGCACGGGCAGGCATCGGCTATGTTCCGCAGGGACGGGGCATTTTTCCCTATCTGACGGTCTACGAGAATCTGATCATGGGGTTGGAGGCGCTGCCAGACAAAAGTCCTGATCATAAGGAGAACGCGGCGAAGATCGAGGAGCTTTACGGATTGTTCCCGATCCTCAAAGTAATGTCGCATCGCGTTGCCGGAACACTCAGCGGTGGGCAGCAGCAGCAGCTCGCCATCGCCCGCGCCCTGATCCGCCGTCCCAAGTTGCTACTGCTAGATGAACCAACCGAGGGCATTCAGCCATCAATCGTCCTCGAAATCGAGCGCATCATCGCCTCGCTAAAAGATGCAGGTGGCATGTCAATCTTGCTGGTAGAACAATTCCTCGATTTTGCCCTGAGCATCGCTGATTACTGCTACGTGATGGAAAAAGGTTCAATCGTCTTTCAGGGCGCAGCGGATGATCTGAGTGACGAGACCGTCAAGCGACATCTGGCTGTATAATTTTCAATTCATCACTATTCATCAGGAACTAAGGATCATGTGCAGCACGCACCCACACGGTTATCACCGTGATTATCAGGCAGGAATTATCACCTACGATCCGAATCGCGCTTTCCGCATCGGGATTGCCGGACCCGTCGGCAGCGGCAAGACCGCACTGGTGGATCGCTTGTGTAAGCAGATGTGGCCCAAGCACAATTTAGGCGTGGTCACCAACGACATCTACACCCGCGAGGATGCCGAATTCTTGATGCGGCAGGGCACACTGCCCAAGGATCGTATTCGCGGCGTGGAGACTGGTGGTTGCCCGCACACCGCGATCCGCGAGGACGCTTCGATGAACCTTGAGGCGGTGGCGGAGCTTGAAGATTCGCATGAAGGCATCGAACTGATCTTCATCGAGAGCGGTGGCGACAATCTCACCGCTTCTTTTAGCCCCGATCTAGCGGACGTATTCATCTATGTGATCGATGTGGCTGGCGGCGACAAAATCCCGCGCAAAGGCGGACCGGGGATCATGCGTTCGCACTTGCTGATCATTAACAAGATCGATCTCGCGCCCGCTGTGGGTGCGTCGCTAGAAGTGATGGATCGGGATTCACGGATGATGCGCGGCGATAAGCCTTTCATCTTCACCAATCTCAAGGATGACACAGGTTTAGATTGTGTGATCGATTGGATCGAAGAAACGCTCATCGCCGTTAAACAGAAGTCTGTCAGCTAACTAGTCAGCCGATCAAAAGTTAAGGGAGACTGAGGCTGCGCCATTCTCATTTAAGGAGAAATTGGTCGTCCGGTCTCCCGCTGTCACAGCATAATCGCCTAGAAAGCCCGTAAACTTGAATTCCCCGTTCGCGTCAGTGACGATTTTCGTCGGCTTGACCCACCATTCTCCCTTGAACAAGCGCAGCAGTTCCTCATAGGCGGGTTTGGGCGTCTGATCCTTACGCAGCAGTCCAGCAGGCGCATTCAACCAGCCGCCATCGGTGAAATCCCACCATGTGATCGCTTCCACCTGCGGGTTGGCAAGCAGCGTTTTGTAAAACGAGATCACCTCGTTCAACTGCCGTTCTTCGCCTTCCGGGGTGCTGGGCCATTCCGTCACTTGATAGTCGTTCAAGTCCTCGATCTCTGGCGGCATGATCTTGCCCGATACGATGGTAATCTCCGTGAAGTGGATGGGCAGCTTGAAACGGGCGAAATGTTCAAGGACGCGCTGCGTTTTTTCCTCGCCCCAATAACCCTGATGCATGTGCGACTGAATGCCAATTACGTCGATCTGAATGCCTGCTTCTAAGCAGCCTTCTACCAGAATGTCGAACGCTGATGAGACATCAAAATCGTTAAGCAGTAGTGTGACATTAGGGTTGGTTGCCCGCGCCGTCTCGAACATGGTGCGGATTAATTCGATGCGTCCAAGATCCTTGCAAATGCGCGTGATGCCGTTGTCGTATTTATCGAACACAGGCATGATCACGGCTTCGTTGACCACATCCCACATATCAATCACGCCTGCAAAGTCCGCCACTTCACGCTTAATGCGTCCGATTTGCGCTTCCAAGATTTCGCGGTTGCTCAACTCTAGCAGCCAATCCGCCGTCACCGTATGCCAGCACAGCGGATGCCCTTTGACCACACAGCCATTATCCTGATACCACTTCGCTGCTTTGAGGATGCGCTGTGTATCCGGCTGACCGCGCTTTGGCTCGAATCGTCCCCAATAAAATGGAAGTGTCGCCTGATTGAACAACGCCAGAAAGTGCTGATTTCGTCGTTCAGCCAGCTCTTTTGCCTCGCCCGTTAACTCGCCGTTCGCTAGTTGGATGCTGCTATTGCCCCAATTGCTGCCTAACAGCATTTTGTGTTTCTTCTGCTCCAAGGTGATCTCACGATTGGAGAGTGGCGAACCGTTGCGAAAAAGGGTTACGGTGGCGTTAGCGCTGCGCTGCTGACGAATTTCTTGATCAAGAGTGCTCATAAAACCTTTCTACCTTCTTTTTATCACTAGAAATTTAGATTGAAGCCATAAAACCGAAGGATGCTGAGTGAAGCAAGAACGTGTTTCGGCACACGCTCACCATACCCGAGAGGACTGCTGTAACGCAAACTGCGTAACGTATCTTCACAGCTTTATCGGCTTGTGCAATTGCACAGTTTAGCTTGAACAGAGTTTGAACAGTGTATCGCTGCTCAGTGCTATGAAGCGCAGTCGCACACTGATACTACGATGTCGGCACTTAGTGAAGTAGAGCGGTTGGCAGAGCGGGAGTCTACGCTTAGAAAGAAGCTATTTCGGGGCTGTCCAAATTCTGTTCAAAAAGGTTGTCTGCCCTGCTGGTGCTTGCTAATGAAAAATATCGACTTGCTGCGGAGTCGGAGATAAAAAACGAACAGAATTTGAACAGCGAGTCAAACAAGCTGTAACAAGAATCCGAATTTGAGATGAGATTTGTTGCACATAAACGGCATAGTTATATGTGCGTACTGCAATAACTGTCGTCTAAATCACCTAAACCCAAGCCATCGAAATTTCATACACTATCAACGTATCAGGCTTATAACAAGTTTTTTATTCTTTAGAAGCTTCTCCATATAGCCTGAGGGGGCTTCAGCGTATGTCTATTCTCACTAAACTCATGGGGCGTTCGGCTCCACATGAGACCGACAAGCAGGTTCGGTTGCGTAGAGGCAGCCGAATGAAACGGCACCTTTTGACGATGGCAACTGCCACCCTGATCTTAGCGATCTTCGGTGCGCGCCACGCGCTCGCGCAAGAAGGTCCCACCGCCGAAGACATCACCAGTATCAAGATCGGTATTGACACGGTTTGGGTACTGCTCACGGGCTTCCTCGTCTTCATCATGCAGTTGGGCTTTGCCATTCTGGAAACTGGTATGATCCGCCAGACGAGCGGTGTTAACGCGCTGCTCGAAAATTTCCTCGAAGCAGGGTTGGGCGCGATCTGTTGGTGGATTGTTGGGTTCGGTATTGCTTTCGGCGCGGATAACGGTAGTGGTCTATTCGGTACAACTCTATTTGCACCGGGAATTGAAACCGCGAATACCATTTTCTACGGCAACATCGGTACGCTGACGATGTTCTTCTTCCAGTTCGCGTTCGCCGCGACGGCAAGCACGATCACAACTGGTGCGATGGCTGAGCGTACTGACTTCATTGGTAACATTCTTTACACCATTATCGTGATCGTAGTCATCTATCCGGTTATCGTTCACTGGGTATGGGGCGGTGGTTGGCTGTTCCAGCAGGGCTTCTTCGATTTCGCTGGCAGCAACGTCGTTCATACTGTCGGCGGTGTGATCGCACTGGTCGGTGCGGCTGTACTTGGTCCGCGTAAGGGCAAAGTATGGGGGCAGGCAATTCCCGCCCATAACCTCGGTCTAGCGCTGATCGGTACGATGATCCTGTGGTTCGGTTGGTACGGTTTCAATCCCGGTTCAACACTGGGTGCAGTTGGCGCAGCGGGCACGATTGGTATCGTTACTCTGAACACGACGCTCGGTGCTGGCGCTGGTTCGCTCGCGGCAATGATCTTCGGCTACCTCCGCACTGGCAAATGGAGTCTGGTCGCCTGCTTGAATGGTTCGCTAGCCGGATTGGTTGCCATCACAGGCGGCTGCGCCTTCGTGAATCCTTGGGCAGCGATCATCATCGGCACGATTGGCGGTATCCTACTGCTACTGTGGGGTGATCTGCTGGAGAAGATCAAGATTGATGATGCCGTCGGTGCATCCTCCGTCCACTTGGCTTGCGGTGTCTGGGGCATCATTGCTATCGGTCTGTTCGCGGAACCCACGCTCACGCCATTCGCGGCAAACGCTAAGGCTGGTTTCGGTGGCTTGCTGGTTGGTGGCGGCAGTGCCGACATCTTGATCACGCAGATCACAGGTTCGGTGGCGACTATCGTTTGGTGCGCTGTCACCTCGGTGATCATGTTCGTCGCGCTGAAGGCGATCAAGCGTCTGCGCGTCAATCCCAAGGCAGAGATGGAAGGCAACTTCATCGACAACTACGAGCACGGCGAGTCGATTTGGCCCGATATTCTGGCGCTGCCGGGTGATGTACCAGCCGCCGAAACGGCAACTCGTCCTGCTACAGCAATCGGTGACTAATCCTTAGCAGGTTATAGTGCGCAGCAGTCACAGGCAGCAGTAAGCTAGTTAGCTCGACACTGCGATACACAGAGACACGAGCGGCAAAGCAAAGACCATGCTTCGCCGCTCTGTTGTTTCGTGGTATAAGAGGCAATAACCTGTTGGGCAGCTTGCCGAACCAGTGAACACAAAAATCCATCGTTAGTGCTGCTTTACGGGGTTACAGGGAAGCAACCATGAATCGGGTTCTGGTGGTCGATGAAGACGACGAGGATCGTGAGGCATTAGTCAAGGCGTTGAAGAACATCGGCTATCGGGTGCTTGGTATTCGAGAGCCGGACTCCTTAGCTTCTTCGATCCTAATCCACCGCCCCGATGTTATCCTGCTGGAAATGACCTTTGATTCACGTCTATTAGGCGTGACCATCTGCGAACAACTGCGTAGTTGGAGCACCATCCCCGTTATTATGATGTCTGCGCTTAATGACGATGCTAGCAAAGTGCCTGTGCTGGATGCTGGAGCCGATGACTATCTAGTAAAGCCGTTCAGCGTACCAGAAGTTGGCGCACGCATAAGAGCGATTGGTCGGCGAGTGGCGCAAACTCCAAGCGCCAGTAATCCGCATGTAGTCTGCACTGGCAAGCTCATGATCGATATTGACATGCGCACCGTCAAGTTGGACGACAAACCGCTACACCTCACCCGCAAAGAATACGCTTTGCTGAAGGTACTGGCTGAAGCACAAGGGCATCTTGTTACTTACGAACGGCTGCTTGCCACGATATGGACTGATGAAAATGCTACAGAGCGAAGAAAAGTTCGAGCATTGGTCATGCAGCTCCGTCAGAAACTAAACGAGGATTTGAACAATCCACTGTACGTTCTGACGGAGGCTGGCGTTGGCTATAGGCTGAACATGGAACTGGATAACACTGGCACGTAAGACGCTGACAAAACTTTAGATCACGGCTTGCTTCACCGTTGACGCCACCCTGATCATCGCCTCAAGACTGCGCTCAACATCGGCATCTGTCGTCGCCCATGACGAAACGCTGATGCGCATTGCCGTTTGCCCATGCCAGACAGTGCTGCCACACCAGCAAGTGCCGTCTTGCTGTATTCCAGCGACCACACGGCGGGTCGTTTCGGCATCACCGAAAGAAACCAGCACCTGATTAATCACAACCTCATTCAAAACGGTGTAGCCTGCGGCTTTCAATCCATCAGCAAACCGTGCAGCGTGACGGCAGGTGCGTTCGATCAGATCAGCGACTCCCTGTCGTCCCAATGATCGTAATGCCGCCCATATCTCAACACCTCTTGCCCGCTGCGACATTTCCGGTGTGTAATGGCTAGCTTCCCGCATATCCGTCTGCTGAAGGTATGCCGCATTCACCGTCATAGCTGCCCGTAAGTGCTGAGGCTCACGCACGAATACCAGCCCGCTGTCGTAGGGAACATTTAGCCACTTATGACCATCCGTAGCCCATGAATCGGCTAAGTCAACCCCCGTCACTAGATGCTCACGTTCAGGGGCAGCGGCAGCCCACAAACCGAATGCGCCATCAATGTGCACCCAAGCACCAGCCGCTTTCGCCTGCGGGATGATCACAGCCATCGGATCAGCAGCGCCAGTATTGACATTACCTGCTTGCAGACACAGGATTGTTTTGTCGTCCAGCGTCGGCAGAGAATCCGCTCGCATTCGTCCCTGTTCATCGACCGGAACACGGATCACTCGCTCCCGCCCTAAGCCAAGCAGACTCAACGCCTTCAGCAAGCTTACATGTACCTCATCGCCTACAACAACGGTGATCGGGGGGGCGCCGAACAGCCCTTGTGTTTCCACATCCCAGCCCTGCTTAGCAAGGATGGCATGACGTGCTGCCGCCAAGCCCGCGAAATTTGCTTGAGTCGCACCTGTCACAAAGCCAACTGCACAATCAGACGGTAAGTGCAGCACATCCAACAGCCAGCGCATCGCCACTTCTTCCAAGCGGGCAGCGATTGGGGACATCACCGTGTAAGCCGTGTTCTGATCCCACGCACCCGCCATCCAGTTCGCCGCCAACGTCGCGGGCAGCGATCCGCCAGTGACGAAGCCAAAGTACCGTGATCCCGCCGTTGCTACCGTTGCCGGAGAGCCGATTTCATCCAACAGGGCGATCACTGCCTCAGGATCGCTGGGCAGATCGGGAAGCGGCTCATCTAAGCGTGACAGCTGCGTCAAGGCGTCTGTCGTCGGTACCACTGCACGCTCATCCAGCGACTCCAAATAGCGAGATGCGCGTTCAGCCGTCGATTTGAGTAACTGCTCAAGCGTCATATGATCTCCCCTGCTTCCAATCCGTTAACGAGTAAAGAATGTGATAGATCCACCGTAAGTTGCGTCACTATTCTGAAGTTTAGTCTACAGTGAACTGATATTTACCCGCCACTAGATGCTGAACAGCACCGCTGATAGATTCACCGTTCATGGTCATCTGACTACCAGACACGGGCAAATAGGCGGTGGCGCTGGTGTTCGGCGGCACAATCACCACCCACTCAAAGACGCCATCCTTAAGTTCCCAACGTGACACCAACTCTCCGTATTGTGTATGCAGCTTGCCTTCAGCCTGAGTCAAACCACCGCCCGGTTGCGGACGCAAGATGCTGTGCTTGTAGCCCGGTTGTGCGGGGTCGATCTCGATTCCGGCGACGGTGTTGTACAGCCATGCGCCAATAGCACCATAGGCGTAATGGTTGAAGGAATTCATATCGGGCGTCTGGAAACCATTTTCATCTGTCCAACCATCCCAGCGTTCCCAGATCGTGGTTGCGCCCTGCGTCACTGGATACAGCCACGAGGGCCACGTTTTCTGCTGCAGCAGCGCATACGCGGTATCCAATCTGCCATTAGAACTAAGGACATGAGGTAGATATGGTGAACCAACGAAGCCAGTAGACAAATGCAAGCCCCGTCGCTCAATATCTGCTACCAATTCGCTGACGGCAACGGATCGCAAAGGCTGCGGCAGTAGATCAAAATGCAGCGCCAGCACATAAGCTGTTTGCGTGGGAGTAAACAGCGCGCTATTGAATACCTGAGACTTTATCGTGTCTGGAGCTGTCTGCTTCAAGTTCCCTTGTGAGAGTGCATCAGCACGTTCAACTTCCTGCTGCATTTCTGAACTCGCTGCCGTGATGATGCTTGCTGCTTCTCCACCAGACAGAAAGCGCGCGCCGAAAGCGGCTTTGACAGCCTCGAACAGCCTAGCGAATTTCTCAGCATCCGCCGTTTCTCCCAGAACGGCTGCGATCTGCGACATTAGGTGCGCGTCATAAGCAAGGAATGCCGTACCGATCAAATCGCGCGGCGTAGGTGCGTTGATGGCAAGCCAGTCGCCGTAGCCTTGCCAACCCGCGTAATCAGCGGCACAGCGGATATACCCCGGACTGCCCTCTAACATGAAATTCATGAACCTCGTCATGACGGAATAGTTCTTCTGTAAAACGCGCTTATCACCATAACACTGGTAGATCGTCCATGGACAGACGATTGCGGCGTCTGCCCACGCTGGACCGCCATCGCTTGGCGCATCAAGGACATGAGGAACTACAGCAGGTACAGCGCCATCCTCCCGCTGTGAGTCCGCTAAATCTCGCGCCCACTTGCTCATGAACCCGGCAATATCCATGTTGAAAGCGGCTGTACGCACGAATACCTGAATATCGCCCGTCCAGCCCAAGCGCTCGTTGCGCTGCGGGCAGTCCGTAGGAATGTCCACAAAATTGCCCTTTTGTCCCCATACGATGTTGTGTTGCAACTGGTTGATTAGCGCATTCGAGCAGTTGAAATCACCGGTCGGGGTTGTGGCAGAATGTACGACGATCCCTGTGATCGTGTCGCGGGTGACCTCGCCGGGGTAATTGATCAGTTCCACGTATCGAAATCCGTGAAAGGTGAATTTTGGCTCCCAGATCGTGTCACCAGCAGCGCCAAAAGTATAGTAGTCAGTAGCCCGTGCTGTGCGTAAATTAGCCGTGTACAACGAGCCGTCGCTATCGAGTACTTCCGCAAATCGCAACGTGATCGTTGTACCAGCGGGCGCAGCACCTTTGAAGCGCACCCATCCGACCATGTTCTGCCCCAGATCGAAAATGGCGCGAGGTCGCTGCAAGGTACCTTTGTTCACAGGATCGCTGACCGGTCTCAACTCGTTGATACGGCGCACTGTCGGACCATTGGTGGCGACCAGTGCAGCCGCAACAGCAGGGAAGCTTTCCACCGTAAACCAGCGCCTAGCATCGAAGTCAGCATGATCCCAACCGATCATTTCCAACCGTGCATCGTGCGCTTCGCCCATCTGCATGTCCGCTTCCAAGATCGGACCGAACTGATACTTCCACGTCTCATCGGTAGCAATAACGACGCTGCTATCATCTGCCAGTGTGATCTCTAGTTGAGCGAACAACTGCGGCTGATCACTATATGTCTGACGACTACCCCAGCCCACGTAGCCTACTGCCCAGCCATCACCAAGGATCGCGCCGATTACATTGTCACCAGCATTGAGCAGATCACTAACATCGTAGACTTGATACTGAATACGTTTCGGGTAAACCGTCCAACCGGGTGTAAATACATCTTCGCCAATACGCTGTCCGTTGATTGAACACTCATAGAGTCCTTGCGCCGTGATGTACAACCGTGCCGAGCGAATGGCGCCGGGTAGGTTAAAGGCTTTGCGCAAAAATGGGGCAGGAATCGAGGTGTTCGTACCACCTCTCAACGTTGCGCCGATCCATTTCGCTCGCCACTCTGCGTGTTCTAGCAGCCCCATTTCGAACCATGCGATCTCGCTGTCGGCAGTGTCGCCCTGTTCATCCCATACGCTGACCTTCCAGTATGCACGCTGCCGCGAGACCAACGGCACACCGTTGTAAACTATGTGTACTGACTGATCCGAGTCCACCTTGCCGCTGTCCCACAAATCGGCAGTTGCCGTCAACAAGAGCTGCGGATCGCTGGCGACCTGTAGACGATAGGCAACTTGTCGCGCACCGCGGCGATCTGTGTTCTGTCGCCAACTAAAACGCGGAGCAGCAATGTCAATGCCGAGCGGATTGATGCGATACTCACAGCGGGGATCAGTAATCATTTTAGGACTTAACCCTTCTTTTCAGTTTCGTAGTCGGAACTGACACCGTTTTGGGACAACACTATATTACTGGTAAATCTAGCGCAGGAGGCTGCTGCCTTTTGATGACTACCGTGTTGTAGTAGTTCAAGGAAATAGGGATATTTTGTAGACAAACTAGCTTCTTGACAGTAGCCCAAAGTTACACTAATCTCAAGTCATCAATGCAAACGATTGCATTGACTACGCCGGGCAGTTAGTTTGACAGAATGGTTTATGCCTAAACTTGCGATCATCCATACCACGCCCGCGACGGTTGACATCCTCAAACCACTAGTCAACGAAGTTTTGCCGGACTATCAGATCGTCAATTTCGTCGATGACTCTATCCTGCCGCAGTTAGCCGCAAACGGTGGCAAGGTGGCGGACGTTGAGCCACGATTGCTGCAATATGCCCGTTACGCTGAGCAGGTTGGAGCGAATGTAATCTTGAGTGCCTGTTCATCCGTAGGTGAAGTGGCGGCGCAAATGCGTGAACAAGTCTCGATCCCCGTCGTGCGGATCGATGATGCAATGGCAGAAGCTGCGGTGCGGCGTGGCTCTCGGATCGGCGTGGCAGCAACGTTAGCTACTACCTTGCGTCCGACCCTTGATCTACTGGAGCAAAAAGCAGCAGCGATCGGGAAATCAGTTGAGCTTGAGCCGTGTCTGATCGACTCAGCTTATCAGAAGTTGATGGCAGGAGATAGACAAGGACACGATCAAGCGCTGATCGACGCACTTACGCAACTATCGACCCGCGTGGACGTGATCGTACTAGCACAGGCGTCGATGGCACGCGTGATCCCTTCGCTACAAGCTGAGATTCAAGAAAAAGTGCTGACCAGCCCCCGCTTGAGCATCGAGCGCGTTAAAGCTGTTATGAGCGCGGAATAGATGCGCCATGACTCTATTAGGTGTAGATGTAGGCACAACACATTGTAAGGCGGGCATCTTTGACCTGAGTGGATCGCCACTGCTAATCGCCAGCCGTTCTACGCCTACGCACACTACCTCGGAAGGTCGCAGCTATTACGATCCACAAGAGTTATGGGCAACGGTAGGCAGTGTGATCCGTGACGTTGCTGCGGCGGAGGGTATCCCCGGTCAGTCCATTACTGCCATTGGTGTAACCAGTATGGCAGAAACCGGGGTATTGCTAGATCGCCAAACAGGAGCACCCCGCTCGCAAGTCTTGCCGTGGTTCGATAACAGCACGTCGGCACAGGCAGATTGGCTCAAGTCGCAGATCGCAGTGCTGGATCATACGCTGGAGGCAGGCATCCATCCGACCTACAAATGCGGCTTGGCGAAGCTGCTCTGGCTGCGCCAGAACGGCGCGGATTTTACGGATGGGGTTTGGCTCTCTGCGGCGGATTACATCGTCTACCGATTGACAGGTGAGATGGCGACAGACCATTCGCTTGCCGGACGCACCTTCGCATTCGACATTCGTCAGCGTGACTGGGATCGCGCATGGATAGAGCACTGCGGTTTCAGCCCGGACATCTTTCCACCAGCGCAAAGCGCCAGTACCGTTGTAGGCACTTTAAGCGTCAATGATCTTGGCATGAAAACCGGAATCCCCGTTTTCGTCGCGGGTCACGATCACGTTTGCGCGGCGTTTGCGGTCGGTGTGATTGAACCGGGCGTGGTGCTGAATTCGATGGGTACGGCTGAAACGCTTGTAGGTGCGCTAGATAACCTGCCCGCTCCGGCGCAAATGGTACAGTCGGTGCTTTACTATGGCTGTCATGTCATCCCCCATAAGTACTTCTGGATGGGCGGATTGAACGCTTCTGGTGGTTCGGTTGAGTGGTTACGCGCCCAACTCGGTGATCATCCACTGTCCTACGACGAGTTGAATGCGCTGTTGGCTCAGGTTCAGCAAATTCCAAGCGGGATTCTGTACTTTCCTTACTTGGGAGGCAGCAATACGATGCGTACTAAGGGACGCGCTAGGGCTGCCTTCATTGGGCTACAGGCACGCCATGATAAGCGAGATTTGCTGTTAGCGGTGCTGGAAGGCACAGCTTACGAAATGGAATCGCTGCGCCGCGCAGCCGAACAGATCACGGGCAAGCCAATTGAGCGCATGATCGCGGTGGGTGGCGGCGTTCGTAATCAGAAATGGATGGCTACCAAAGCCAACGTTTCTGGCTGCGCCTACGAACTATACCCTGTTGTCGAGGCAACCTTGCTGGGTGCGGCACTCGTCGCCGGAGTCGGGGCGGGATCGTTCAGCTCGGTAGAGCAAGCTGTAGCAGCCGTGAACTGCGCGCCCGCGGCAACATTGCTGCCCGACGAGCATTTGCACGCAGCCTATCAACACCTTTACGAAGAAGGCTTCTTGATGCTTCAAAAGTCGCTTGATCTTTACTATGAGAAGTTTACGTTATGAACAAACCACTGAATGTCTGGACGCTGAAAAAAGCACTTTCTACCGCCGAACAGGTAGGCTGTGCATTGGGATCGTTTTCGCCGCGCTATACACCGATGATCGCAGCGGTACTGAGAGCAGGCGAAAAGCTGCAATCGCCGCTGATCGTGCAGATTTCGCAGAGGGAACTAGAGAGGTATCACATCACACCAAGCGCATTCGCCGAGGAGTTTTATCGGCAGATGCATGAGCAGCGCATCAGTGTGCCCGTCGTCCTGCATCTTGACCATACAAAGAAGTTGGAAGTAATCCGCGAGGCAATTGCGGCTGGCTTCACTTCGGTGATGATCGACGCTTCGGAACTACCGCTGGTGGAAAATATCAAGACCAGTAAGGCGGTGGTCGATTATGCGCACGAGCATGGCGTCTCCGTTGAAGCGGAACTAGGCATGATCGGCACTACCGATTACGTAGAGACGGAAAAAGACGAAGAGCTGTACACCGATCCTGATGAGGCTCAGCGATTCGTCAATGAGACGCAAACCGATGCGCTTGCCGTCTCCGTTGGTACCGCACACGGCGTTTACACCGTACGGCAACCCAAAATCGACTACGAACGTCTCAAGGCAATCCGCATGCGTACACCTGTTCATCTGGTGCTGCACGGCGGATCGGGAGTGCCGTCGGAGATGATGCTTAAGGCAATCCGGTTGCCGAATGGAGGCGTAAGTAAGGTTAATGTAGCGACGGATTTGGAACTGGCGTTACTAGAATCGCTTGGACGCAGCGAGCGCATGACCGACGCTGAATGCAAGGCGCTTTCTGCTGATAAGCTGGAGCTTGGGCGTGCTGCTGTGCAAAGTGTGGTGCAAGACAAGATGATCAATTTTCTTGACAGTTCCAACCGTGCTGCGGAGTTCTTCAGCGTGGTGAACAAAGATGCTGCCAGCAAGTGAAGTAGACGCGGTTGTGATTAACGAGGGACGCCAGCACGCCGAGCGAATGCTGCTCAACAACGGCGGCGATCTGGGTTTGCTCGGCTCCAGCAAAGCATACCAGCAGGTGTGGGCACGGGACAGCATGGTCTGCGGACTCGGCTTGCTGTTGTGCGCTAACGGGGAAGGACGGGGCGTTCACCGCCGTTCGCTGGAGACGCTGCGCCGATTCCAATCGCCGCTAGGCAAACTGCCACACAATGTTGGTATCGCCAATGTCGTTGATCCGGCGCTGATTGCTCATGGTGGCACACTGGGCAGCAGTAGCGATGTAATCGTAGATACGGCACACGCGGGCTGCGTCGATAACAATCTGTGGTACATCATCGGACATTACTTTAATTACGCGGTGACGGGTGACAAGGATTTCTTAACCAGTTCATGGGAGAGCCTTGAAAGGGCATTGCTGTGGCTGCGCTATCAGGACTCTAATGAGTGTGGGTTACTAGAAGTCCACGAGGCGATGGATTGGGCTGACCTATTCGCGAATCGCTACAACGTGCTCTACGACAATGTGCTGTATTACGCTGCATGGAAATACATGGGGTTGTTAGCCTCGGTGCTAGGTAAGGACGCAAATTTCTATTCCATCAATGCCGTAGATGTACAACGCAAGATCAACACCGTGTTATGGGTTGGCTCTGAGTCAGCGAAGGATTGGGCGCGGATCAGCGAGGAGCGCAAAGAATGGGTTTACACGCTGAAGCGCATTGATACCGAGCTAGTGGAACGTCCCTTTTATCTGCCTTATGTAGCGTTCCGCGATTATGCAGATCGCTTTGATACGCTGGGTAACTTGCTGGCGATCTTGTTTGGTGTAGCGACACAGCAGCAGGCGAACAAGATCCTCGATTACATACAGGGCTGTGGCTTGAACGAGCCATTCCCCGTGCAATCGTTATACCCCGTCTTGCAATCGGGCGACCGCGACTGGCGCGACTATTACCGTGTGCGCAACCTGAACCAACCACATCATTATCATAACGGCGGTAGCTGGCCCTTCATCGGTGGTTTCTATGTAGCGGCACTGGTACAGGCAGGACGGCAGCAAGAAGCAGCATTCCAGTTAGGCAAGCTGGCACGCATGAATTACAACGAGGCTCGCGGAGGGTGGGAATTCAACGAATGGCATCATGGCTTGTCGGGTCGTCCGATGGGCTACGCGGGGCAGTCATGGTCAACAGCCATGTATATTGTGGCTCAGGATGCGGTAGAGCGGGGTTGTGTCGCCATCCTAGGGGAAAAAGAAGGCTAGGACTTAGGAAGTTATACCTATTGTTCATCAGAAACTGGAGCTTTTAACGATTTTGAGTCGTGCGCAGTCTAGTAGCTGCTGATTCTAGTGCGATAATGAGGTTAACCGCACGAATCACTGCAGCCCCCTAACTCGACAAAAGCAACTTACCGAATCCGCAAATCGCAGCATAAACGCATCGATTCTGTAGTCCAAAGGGAGTTATCAGCCAAAGATTACTAGACAGGCTTATTTAGCTTTTTTTTAGGTGCATGCCCCGTGCATTAACGTGGCGAACCACCACTTAATATTGTTGTTTGGTCGCCGCTGTGCGTTGTCGTCCCGTCAATCTCTAAGGTGAGCGTAATCGAAATGTTGCAACAAATTAGTCCTAACGTCTACCTACATCGTGATACCTGCAATGTTTATATCATCCGATCTGGGAAAGAAGCGGTGTTAATCGATTTTGGGGATGGCTCTGCATTAACCGAACTCGATGCTTTGGGTATCGAGCGAATCACCGCTGTTTTAATGACGCATCATCATCGAGATCAGGGTCAGGGGCTGCCGCAAGCCGTCGCTGACGGCGTGCCAATCTACGTACCGCACACCGAACAAGATTTATTCAAGGATGTGGAAGCACACTGGCAGGCACGCACTGTCTACAACAATTACGATGTGCGGCAGGATCGCTTTTCGCTGCTGCAAAATATTGAGGTCACGGGCACACTGCAAGATTACTGCGGCTACGATTACTGCGGACATACCTTCATGGTCATCCCGACTCCGGGACATACGCTGGGGTCGATCACGTTGCTGGCAGAAATCGACGGTCAGCGATTTGCCTTCACAGGGGATCTCATTGCCGGGAATGGTAAAGTGTGGTCGATGGCAGCTACACAGTGGACGTACAACGGTGCAGAAGGCGTTGCTGCTAGCATCCCCTCCTTAATTGATCTCAAACAGCGTAAACCGGATGTTTTGCTGCCCTCGCACGGTGCGCCGATGTTCGATCCACAAGGGGCAATCGATTTACTGGTCTATCGCTTGCGCGAACTGTTGGACTTGCGCCATCAAAATCTGCGCATGATGCAACTGATTGCTAAGCCTTACGAACCGATCTTGCCACATCTGCTGCGCAATCGCACCAGTATGGCGAACAGTTATGTGCTGCTTTCCGACTCTGGCAAGGCGCTGTTCATTGAGTATGGCTACGACTTTATGACTGGGCTTTCCGCTGGCTCTGATCGGACATCACGACGTCCGTGGCTGTATACGCTGCCGAAACTCAAGGAACAGTTTGGCGTCACCCATATTGACGTAGTAATTCCTACTCATTACCACGATGATCACGTCGCCGGGATTAACTTGCTGCGCGATATTGAAGGAGCGCGGGTATGGGCGGCGGAGAACTTCGCCGACATCCTCAAACAGCCGTCGCGTTACGATCTTCCCTGTCTGTGGTACGAGCCAATCAATGTGGATCGGATTCTGCCGCTGGCGCAGCCCATCCAATGGGAAGAATACACCCTGCTCTGTTACCCCTTGCCGGGGCATACGCTGCACGCTGTGGCTATTTTCGTCGAGGTAGATGGTAAGCGGGTGTTAGCAGCCGGGGATCAATATCAAGAGAATATTCAGTACAACTACGTCTACAAGAATCGCTTCCGCGCAGCAGACTACGTCGCCAGCGCCGAACTGTACCGCACGGTGAGACCCGATGTGATTCTAAGCGGGCATTGGGACCCCTATTGGGTGGAGTCAACTTACTTCGACACATTGATGGAGCGCGGTACGGCGTTAGAGCGTCTGCATCACGACCTGTTAGGAATGGAAGAAGTAGACCTCGGCGCTGATGGTACAACAGCATGGATTCGTCCCTATCAGATAGAAACGACGCCTGTAACGCCCGTTGCGTTAGAAGTAGAGATCGTTAATCCGTTTGCCCGCGAAGTTGAAGCAAGTTTCAAGCTGGTAACGCCCTGGCATCTCGAACCAGCAGAACATCGCCTCAAACTACCAGCCAACGCGACCTGCACCTATCCGATCACACTGACGCCGCCGGAAAACAGCACGATCCGGCGCGCTCGCATCGCCATCGATCTGACAATCAACGGACAGCATTTTGGTCAGCAGGCAGAGGCATTGATCACCGTAAAGGGTAAGCATTAAATCTTAAGTTAAGCATGAGGATAGAGAGTACATTGACAACCAAACAGGGTAAGCTGCACATGATCGGCAACGCTCACATCGATCCGGTGTGGTTGTGGCAGTGGCAGGAAGGATTTCACGAGGTTAAGGCATCCTTTCGTTCGGCGCTTGATCGGATGAAGGAGTATCCTGAATTCACGTTCGTCTCCAGTTCCGCTGCCTTTTATGAATGGGTAGAGCGCAGCGATCCCGCGATGTTTGAGGAAATCCGCCAGCGTGTTGCAGAGGGTCGCTGGCAGCTTGCTGGTGGCTGGTGGATTCAGCCTGATTGTAATATCCCCGGTGGCGAGTCGTTTGTGCGCCATGCTCTATATGCGCAGCGCTACTTCAAAGAAAAGTTTGGGATCACCGCCCGCGTCGGCTATAACGTCGATAGCTTCGGGCATCATGGGATGCTGCCTCAAATCTTGAAGAAGAGCGGACTCGATTATTATGTGTTCATGCGTCCTTCTCCACAGGAAAAAGGCTTACCCAGCCGCTTATTCTGGTGGGAGTCGCACGATGGTTCGCGGGTGCTGACTTTTCGCATCATGTTTGAGTACTGCACATGGGGCAAGGACTTAATTCAGCACATCCGACGCAATGCCAACGAGCTGAAGGCACCGATTGATGAACTAATGTGCTTTTACGGCGTTGGCAATCACGGCGGTGGACCAACCATCGAAAACATTGAGAGCATCAAGCGTCTGAATGCTGATGAGACGCTGCCAGAACTCATCTTTTCGCAGCCTGAAGCTTTCTTCCACGAAGTTGAAACGCAACATTTACCGCTGCCCATCGTCCACGACGATCTACAGCATCACGCCAGCGGCTGCTACGCGGCACATTCCGGGGTCAAGCGCTGGAATCGTCAGGCGGAGAATATGTTGATCGCCGCCGAGAAGTGGAGCGCCATTGCCGCGCTAGTCACGGGTCAACCCTATCCAGCGGAATTCGCGCAGGCGTGGAAAAACGTACTGTTCAACCAGTTCCACGACATCATGGCAGGCACCAGCCTCGAATCAGCGTATGAGGACGCCCGAAATTCCTATGGTGAGGCGTTAACAATCGCGGGACGGGCGCTGAATTACGCGGTGCAGTCGCTGGCGTGGAATATCGATATTCCCTATCAGGAAGGCGCACGTCCGATCACGGTATTCAATCCGCATGGCTGGCAAAGCAGTGCCAATGTCGAACTCGAATTCGGTCGGATGAACCCTAATGATGTGCTGCTAGATGATGAAGGCAAGCAGATCGCCTTCCAAACGGTGCAATCGGAGGCGACTTCCGGCGGACGCCATCGCCTGAATTTTGTAGCCGCGCTGCCAGCCTTGGGCTATCGAACCTACCGCCTCATACCGGGAGAATCGGCGGTTGAATTCAAGCCAATCGAAGCCAGCGATACGGTGATGGAGAACGAGCACTTCCGCCTAGAGTTTGATCCTGCTACTGGCTGCATCAGAAGCCTGCGGGATAAGCGTAAAGGGCTGGAAGTATTCGCGGGGCAGGCGGCGAAGCCCGTTGTGTTGGAAGATACCAGCGATACATGGGGACACAACGTCTTTCGCTGGGATCGTGAAATCGGCACATTTACTCCGATCAGTATCAAGCGTGTTGAACACGGCGCGGTCAAATCGGTGATCCGCGTGGTTAGCAGCTACGGCGCATCGAAGTTGGTGCAAGATTTCGCCATGTACCGCGAACTGGATCGTATTGATGTCAGCGTCACAGTGGATTGGCGCGAGCAGTTCAAAATGCTCAAGCTGCGCTTTCCGGCGAATCTACATTTTATGAAAGCAACCTATGAAGTCCCCTACGGACACATCGAGCGCTTTGCTAACGGCGATGAAGACCCCGGACAAAGCTGGATCGATCTTTCTGGTTCATCACGCGATACGGGCGATCTCTATGGTTTTAGTTTGCTCAATGACTGTAAGTACAGCTTTGATGTGAATATTCGCGATATTGGCATGACGGTGCTGCGTAGTCCAGTTTACGCTCACCACATCCCGATGCAGCCACAGCCTGATGGTCACTATTCTTTTATCGATCAGGGCATCCAGCACTTCAAATATACGATGCTGGCGCACGAGGGCAGTTGGGAATACGCTGATACCGTTCATGCAGCACTAGAACTCAACCAACCGCCAGTCAGTTTGATCGGCACCTTTCATCAAGGCAAGCTGCCGCAGTCAGATTCTTTCGTCAGCGTCGATCAGCCAAATATTGTGGTCAGTGTGGTTAAAAAAGCAGAAGACAACGACGATCTGATCATTCGCTGTTACGAGACGGCGAAAATCATCACACGTGGCACAATCCGGCTGCCCAAATGGGATCGCGTGATCGAGGCAAGCTTCAACCCCTGCGAGATCAAGACCTTTCGCATCCCCAAAGACGCAGCACAGCCGATCACGGAGACAAATCTAGTGGAGTGGACTTCGTGATGAACAGAGATACGGATGCACTTCGCGGCGAATTGCAGGCGGCGGGACGCAGTATGATCGAGATGGAACTGGCATGGGGCAATTCCGGCAACATCAGTGCCCGAAGCAGTGCCGACAGTTTCCTGATCACCGCTACCGGTACGCGGCTTGGCGAACTCAGTCTTGATGACTTTGCGGAGTGTCCATTAGAGGGCGCATTCGCTGGTGAACGCAAACCCTCCAAAGAAGTGCCGATGCACCGTGCTATTTACCAGACACGACCAGAGATCAATGTGGTGCTGCATTCCTCGCCGTTCTACAGCACCATGATCGCCTGCACCGATCTCAATATTCCCTCCGGTTGGTTCATCGAAGCGATGTACTATCTAGAGCGGGTGGCGCGTGTACGCTATCAACATCCGGGCACGGAGGCGCTAGGTGAAGCGGTGCGCGATAAAGCCTCTACCTCCAATATTTTGCTGCTGCAAAATCATGGGGTGCTGGTCTATGATACTAGCATGAATGAGGCAATGATGGCGCTGCAAACGCTGGAATTCACCTGCCGGATGCTGATCGCCGCACGTGGCGCACAGCTCGATCTGCAAAGCATTCCAGTAGAGACCGTTAGCGATTTTCTGAACAGCGCCCGCTATAAACCGCGCCGAACGTGGCTGCCATGATCATCGGCGTAGTGGCTGATGACATCACCGGTGCAAACGACATCGGGATCATGTTTGCCAAGTCGGGTTATCTGGCTCATGTCTACCGCTATGACAGCATCGAAGGCGTGGATCTCGCCGTACCTGACGTCTGTATCATTGACACGAATTCACGCCTCGATCCGGCAGCAGTGGCTTACAACAAAGTCTACGCCGCCACCAAAGCCTTACAGCAGGCGGGCTGCCAACAATTCCACAACAAAACCTGTTCCGTCTTTCGTGGCAATATCGGGGCTGAATTCGATGCCATGCTTGATGCTTTGGGGCAGGAATTCGCCGTCGTGATCCTTGGTTTTCCTAAGAACGGGCGTATTACCGTCGATGGGATTCACTACGTTCACGGTGTGCGGCTGGAGGAATCAGAGTTTCAACGCGATCCTGTTCACCCGATGCGGCAGTCCAATCTAGTGGACATCTTACAAGCACAGACGAAGCGCAGAGTAGGGCTGATCAACGCCGAGACGATCCGACAAGGCAAACTCCGCCCAACACTCGAACAGATGCGCTCAGACTACAACTATGTGATCCTTGATGTCGCGGATCAGCAGATGCTCACTACCATTGCGGTGGCTGTCTACGACTATCCTGTGCTGTGCGGTAGTTCCGCGATTGCTGAAGCGCTGCCCGCCCACTGGCAAAAGTCGCACAACGCCCAAACCATTCCGATCCCACCTTCAACTGGCGCGGGCGTGCTTTGCGCTGCTGGCAGCCTGATGCCGCAGACCGCCGCGCAAGTGGACTTTCTGCAAAAACAAGGAGTGCCGACGTTCACGCTAAATCCACTGCGCTTGTTCAGCGATCAAGCGCAGGAACTGAATGCGCTAGTGGATAAGCTGGTAGCGACGCTCAACGAAGGCAAAGATGTGCTCTTTCACCCTGAAAGCACGCCAGAGATCGTAGACGAGATGCGCTCCGTTGGTGCGGAGCGCGGACTTTCACTAGCGGAAGTGTCGCGACTGGTTTCGACGGCAATCGCGGAAGTGGTTGCCATGACTATCAAGCGTACTAGGGTCAACCGCTTGCTGATCGCGGGTGGCGAAACCTCGGCGGCGGTTTGTCAGCGGCTCGGCATTAAGGGCTTACAAATTTACGAGGAAATTCAGCCCGGCTTACCGATCTGCCTGTCATTGGAAGCGCCGCCGACATTGCTAGTACTGAAATCGGGCAGTTTTGGCAGTTCCGACTTCTTCGCTAAAGCGATCCAGCGGCTGAAGCAAAGCGAACCCGACTAGAATACGCGCTGCACCTTCAGCATCAACGTCAGCAACTGATATCCTTCGATCCGCACCTTGAACTGGTGTCCTGATTCCACTTCTTCAAGCGGAATAAGTGTTTCCAGCTCCAGAAAATCAGTTTTGGCGATGCTGATATTGCCTGCCTGCTTCCACGTGATCGTCACCTCGGCGGATTGTCCACTCATTTCTTTGAGCCGCAGCGTGAACGCATCGGGATCGCGCAGTGAGTTTTGCATCGACTGTACCACCACGGTGAATGGTTCGACGGTCAACCACTGGTAATCACCATGTTCCAGAGGCGCGATCCGGGCTAGCGGTGGCGTACCGAAGGCATCGCCCCACTGCTGAACATGCTCCGTCGTCAGATTGCCAGCTTGCGTCGTCAGCCGGAAATTGAACTCGGTGCGACCACCCTGCGCTGCCTTGAAGTTGGTGAAGTAAAGATTGTTCATTAGCCATGCATATAGATGCCCACGTTTGGCGTCTAGCGTACGCAGCCACTTCCCTGTCTGAATTTCCGCCAACTGCACCAGAGGTGCTTCCCGCGTTGCCCACAATACACTCGACTCACCGTCGCTGATGCCGATCCCATGCTGGATGCTGTACCAATCGCGGCAGGTGTCCGGCAGTTGTTCGAGATCAGCGCGATAAACGGCGTTAGCAGTTTGCAGCCAGAATGACGGATCGTGCAGTGCGAAGGGGAAAGCGACGTAAACGCCTTCCATCTCGTAATTTTCGTGTTTGTCGATCTGGATCGAGAAATCGAGCCATTTGACGGCATCATACAGCCGGATCGTGGTGCGGATCGCAGGCAAGTAAGGTGCGCTGGTGTACATTGTCAGCAGCAAGCCATAATGGGCGCGCTGCAAGCTGACTTTGCCCTCTCCCTGTCCGCTGATGCGGATGAAGCGTGGTCCCGGCGTATCGGGATGGAAGTGATTGCGGCGCACATGAATGGCGGGGTGATCGTCGCTTGGATCAGCTTCTTCGTAGATCACCGCGCCGAGTCCATTGCTGGCTTCTAAGTCAACCCATTCTTTGCCTGTCTGCTTATCTATCAGGCTGATTACCGTGCCGTGTGCTGGATCAAAGCGCAGACGATAGTAGTCGTTCTCGATCACCTGATCCGCTGGCAGCGCTAATTCTTCCAGTGCGTCGAATGCTGGCATATCCCACGCGATCACTTTGATGCCTAGCGGTGGTAGATCGCGCACGAATACGCTGTGATCAATACCCGGTGTGCGTACTGTGATCAATTCGTCGCGCGGCGTAGATAACGGATTAAATACGACCAGCGCAGGTTGTTCCGCCAGCGGCAGCGTGGAAGCGAGGATCAATAATGCTTCCCGTGAGAGATCGTGCGCTTCAGTTAGTGCTCTAAAGGCTTGACCTGCCTTGCTGTTCCAGTGCGTCTGCGTGAACAAACTGAATGGCAGCGTGATCGTTTCGAAGGTACCCCACGTATGCTCCTCGAACAACAGTAGATCGTGATAAGCAGCATCAATGCGCGGAAGCCGATCTTCACGGGCAGACGGCGTGTTACCGGATCGATACCAGTTGGTGATTGGCAGGAAGCCGGGCAAAATAGCTTCGTGTGCTACTGCACCAGAAAGCTGTCCTAGCACATCTGCTGTCTCTGCGACGCGCAGTTCAGATCGGGCGATGCGGCTGACCGCCACCTCATAGGCGCTGGAACCATGCCCGTTCGCCCACCAATCCGCCCATTCTCCGCGAACCGTTGGTAGCAGATCAGGGTGAGCTTGCACTCTGGTGCGTTCCAATGCCTGATCGATCGTCACAATCCGCAATGGCGGTTCCAACCCGGCGGCATTCCATTGGCGGACGGCGCTGCTCAGTTTATTGTTGGGCAGCATATTATCTTCGGCGGAGTGAACGATTACGAAGTCGAAAGGATAGTCATCGCGTGCTTCTAAGCGTTCCACTAACGTGCGGATCGGTGCTTGTGCGGCATCAATCCGTCCCGCCGTTAGCGCCCATGGATTATTGGCGAGACTATAAAAGAGATTGAGCCACACCAGCACACGCGATCCATCCTGACCTTCCCAATAAAAGGCACTTGGCTGCTCGAATGGTGCGCGTCCGTGATCAGGATTCAGCGCCATCACGAGAGAATCAAGTCCGGCTTCGCGCATCAACGGCACACTGCCCCAACTTAGTCCATTGATGTCGCCATGCTGCAACACCGAGACGGGCAAATGATACTGCTCTCGCAATGCTCGCAATGGATAAAAGTAGCGAATATACTCCTCAGCGCCGATCAACTGTGTCATATGGGCGTAGGCAGCAGTCACGGCGATACGTCCACGCTGAACTAGACGCTGTAACCGATGAACATCTACTTCACTTGCCTTACGCAAGTAATTTAGCAGCGGTAAGCTGGTTTCTATAGTCCAGCGAAACGCGGCGGGCGACTCGTCCAACAGATCGGCTTCACACAGCCGCAGCGCTTCGTGGATGTAACGTTCATGCATCCGCAGGCAAACTTCGGGAATATGTGTATAGCCAATATCATGATGAGTATGGGGGACGAGCAGAATTTCTTTGATAGCTGCCATAATGCTTGCTAAGTTGTCCTTCAAAGCATAGTACAAGTACAATCCGCGAACTATGGTTTTTTGAAAAAGGTGATTAGTTGCTGCAAAGACTTCCAGCAGCATTGCGCGTTTTCGGCAGCGCGCTAATCGATTGGTGGGATGCGTGGCTGCCGCTGATGTGGATCAATCTGGCTACGACGCTTAGCCTACTGCTGATCCTACCCGGTCCTCCTGCGATTTTTGGCATGTATGTCGCTGCTAACGAGCTAGTACATGGACGTTACACCACCTTTCAAGACTTCACCAATGGAGCGCGCCGCTATTTCTGGAAAAGCTGGCTGTGGGCGCTACCAAATATTGTTGTCGGCGTTTTAGGCGCCATCAGTTTAGTGTTTTACAACCGTCTATCCAGCGATCTTGGTGCCATCTTGCAAGGCTTGGTCGTTGTCGTACTGGTGCTCTGGTGTGCGGTTCAGTTTTATGCGCTGCCATTCCTGATCGAACAACACGAGAAACGACTGCTGCTGGCGTGGCGCAATGCTCTCTTTGCTGTGCTCGCCACACCACCATTCACCCTATTGTTCCTCATCCTCGCCATGCTGATCCTCTTCCTGAGCGTGGCGTCCGTAGCGCTGGTGTTTCTAGGTGGCTTATGTTTGTTCGCCTTATATGGAACACGTGCCGTGTTCAACCGCTTGGATACGTTTGGAATCCGTGAGCGCGATGCTAAACGAGCAGAGCAAAATGCGAGTGATGAGCGATGAGTCCGCGACATGTGGGCTTACGCATTACGAATTACAAACTGCTATCTTTCCTCGAACCACACACGGAATGTTTTGATCTGGTACGGTGTTATCGCAAATGACAGCCGCCGATCTTGCACATTGATATTGGCGGGCGTATCACCTTCCTCCAGTAGATTGCACTCGACGGCACGGCAGATCGGCGGGTTGAAAATGATTGCGGCGTTGTTCGTCGTTCCTCCTTTGTATTCGTACACGCGGATGATCACGCCGTCACCGTTTTCGGCTGGCTTGACCGTTTCCAGAAGTACATGATCGCTCTCAACGGTTGCGAATTCATAGTCAGCAGGCAAGGTACCGGACTGCGCACTGATATCGATGCTCTGCAACGGCATGTTCAAAGCGTAAGCTTCCTCTACTACAGCACCATCGCGCCATGCTCCTTGGTGCGGCAGCAAACTATAGGTGAAGTAGTGCATCCCTTTATCTGCCTTTGCGTCAGGACTGATCGGTGATCGGAGCAGTGTTAGGCGCATTATATTGTCTTTGATGTCGTAGCCGTATTTGCAGTCATTGAGCAATGCCACACCGTAATTGCTTTCCGAGAGATCAGCCCACTTGTGACCGCAAACCTCGAAACGCGACCAATCCCAACTGGTGTTCCAATGCGTCGGACGTTCGATGTTGCCGAACTGAATATCATAGGTTGCTCTGGTAGCGCGGATGGTCACCGGGAAGGCGACTTTGAGCATAACTTGCTGCTCTTGCCAGTCGATCTCGGTCACGAAGTCGATGCGCGGCGAATGGCTGTACAGGTAAATTCGCTGCACAATCATCGAGTCGTAGAACTTGCGGCGCAATCGAAGTACGCCGCGCAGTGGTCCGGTTTCTTCGACTTCTATCGACTCCACCTGATCGATGATCTGCATCTTCTCCTGATAATACAGTTCGATGTCCCATGCATCGGATGGCGCAGGTTTGTCTTCGAACGCCTGCAACACGTTGCCAAGTTTCCCCGCTGCGATCACTTCTCTGGTGCTGCGTTTATCGAACAGTGAGGTGATTTGTCCCCGCTCATCCAGCATAATCCGGTAGAACTGGTTTTCCAGCAGCGAAGAGGTGATCGTCATTGCTTCTGCGCTGCGAACTGCCGCCAAATCCGACCAGTAGAAGGTCTTGTAACCCAATGCCGGAACATCATGTGCGGCGATCAAGGTGCCGTTAGCGATGTACTGAGTCAGGCAGGGCTGTCCCCGCGCGTCTGTTAGCACTTGATCGGCGGGCGCGTCAGACAATATCAGTAGATCAGTGCGTCGCCACGCCAGCGAATTGAAAACCACCACTCCCGCTTGATCCGTTGCGATCTGCTGCGTGATCGCGCTGTTGGCGACGCTGATCGCTGCGGTGCCGATTGCGTTGATGCGGATGTAATCGAGGGCGCTGTCCTCGAACACCTGCCTGATAGATGTGCCGGGAAGAATATCGTGGAACTGGTTGAGCAGCAGTAGTTCCCAACCTTCGCGCATATCGCCCATCTGCGCATCCGTCAGCAGTCTGGCGAGCGTACCCAACCATTCAGCGTGACGGTAGAGGATTTCCGCTTTGCGGTTGGCGCGCTTGTTCACCGCCTGCGAGGTATACGTGCCCTGATGGTATTCCAGATAAAGCTCACCATCCCAGACGGGCACATCGTCGTACTTATCGGCAAGTCGCTGCTCCAAGCTAGCGAAGTACGATTCCGCCTTGCCAATCTGTACTTTGGGGAAACCGGGTACATTCGCCATTAGCCGCGCTGTTTCCACCATCTCGATAGTCGGTCCGCCGCCGCCATCACCCCAACCGAAACTGACCAGCAGATCATCGTTGAGTCGTTTTTGCTGATAGTTATCCCAGACTTGCTTGAGTTCGGCGGGATTCATTGTGCCGTTGTACGTATACTGCCACTGGGGTCTGCCTGCTTCCGGCGTGGTGATGAAGTGAGTGAGCACCTCTGTGCCATCAATGCCGCGCCAGCGGAAGGTATCGTAAGGGAAGCGGTTGAACTTGCCCCAACTGATCTTGATAGTCATGAAATAGCTCATTCCGCAACCCTTGAGTATTTGCGGAAGCGACCACGTATAGCCGAACACATCAGGCATCCACATCAATTTGGAATCGATGCCGAATGTTTCGCGTTCATACCTCTTGCCATACATGATCTGACGGATCAGCGATTCACCGCTGGTCAGGTTGGTATCCGGTTCGATCCATGCGCCACCGGTGATCTCCCATTCGCCAGACTGTACGCGCTTCTTGATTTGTTGGAACACGTCAGGCGCATCCTGCTGCACGAATTTGTAGAGCTGTGGTGAGGAGTGTAGGAAGCGGTATTCGGGATACTGGCGCATCATGTGCAGGACGGTGGAGAAGGTGCGTACTGCTTTTTCCCGCGTTGCTCCGAGCCGCCACAGCCACGCCATGTCGATATGTGAATGCCCGACAGCGGTGATCGTAGGTTTGTTTGGCTCCATCTTTTGCAGTTCGATTAAGCCATCGTGCAGCAGCGCATAAGCAGGGACTAACGATTCGTAGTATTCGTCCGAGCGAGGCTTGGTAAACCGGATCAAGTTGATGGACTGGTTGAGCAGTTCCAGCAAACGAACTCGCCGCCAATCGTGGGCATCCAACGCGAGGATCGCCGCCAAGGCTGTCTCCGCCGTGTAGAAATATGCCTCAGCACAGGCGTCGATGCGGATCAACTGTGCCACTTTGAAGCGCCGTCGATCCGGAACAGCTAGTACACCACTCCACGCGCGCAAAGCAATACTCAATTCCGCCTGCTGCAGTATGTCGGGTGGAAGCCACGCTTCTTCATGCCAGACATCAATCCCTTGCAACGACTTGCCGTTGACGTAGAGCAGCGTTTCCGCCGTCGAAGCGCCACCATCGCGCGGACCGACCAGAAAACGCAACACCACCTTGTCATGCTGCCAAGCTGCCGGAATCGGCACACGTGCGCGAAACCACGCGCGAATGTCGTAGCCGCCCCATGTGCTGCCAACCTCGAAATCCTGCCACGCGCGATCATCGAACTCTGGCAGATGTGCTCCTAGCGCCTCGCCTTCATAGAATTTGAAACGTGGGATTGGCTGAATCTCGCGGTGTACTGTTGGCTTGATCTCGACCAGCAGTTTGGCGATCTTATCTTCGGTGAAGAACAACATGATCAGTGATTCTCTCTGTGAAGTGACCTTTGAGGCTGTAACGTCTCCAACAAGTTCAGGGCGACGGACAGGCTGGCGAGATCACCGATGCTTTCCCCCAATTCGGCAGGCACGATCTGACACACTTCCCCAGCATACGGAATCGCTTCTTCCCTCAGAATTTGCAGAGTACGCGGCTCTAACAGAGATCGCTGACGACCGTAAATGCTGCCGATGATGATGCGCTGCGGATTGAGGATGTCTACTAGCATCGCTAGCCCACGCCCCAATTTGTCCGCCACGATCTCAAAGACTCGCAGCGCCAGCGGATCACCTTGTTGTGCGGCAGCACCGACGTTTTCGGCTGTAACGCTGCTCAACACATCGTAATGCAGGGCGAAGATAGGAGGCTTGCCCTCACGGATTGCAGTTTGCGCCATCGTACGCGCCAACTGCGCAATCCCGTTGCCGCTGCAATAGCCCTCAAACGATCCCGCCTTGCCGTAGCCGATTGGACCGTCACTCTCCATGCGCACATGACCGATCTCACCAGCCATATCATTGGTGCCTGTGTACAGCTTGCCGTTCAGGATCAAGCCCGCACCCATACCTGTGCCAAAGGTTAGGAAGATCACGTTCTCGCAGTCGCGCCCCGCACCCCACTTCCATTCTGCGATTGCGCCCGCATTGGCGTCGTTTTGCAGGGCGACAGGAATGCCAAAGCGCTCCTTCAACGGTGTAACCACATCAACATGATCCCAGTGTGGCAAGTTTGGCGGCGAGAGGATCACGCCCTGACGGCTGTTCAAAGGTCCGCCGCAGGAGATGCCAATTGCTTCTGCCGGATGAGAGCGCATCAATTCATCCAGATCATTGATGATCGCATCCATCGCTTGCTGCGGTGTAGCAGGCGTAGCAAATCGACGCTTATCCAGAATATCTACCTGATTGCCCCATGCGCGACCAATACTCACCGCGCACTTCGTGCCACCAATATCGACGCCAGCTAGGTAGGTGGATGTTTGTGTTTCTGGTTGTGGCTGTTGTGGCTGGCGCGATGTATCGATTGCTGACATCAGGAAAAGAAAGCCTCCTCCAACATAATACACAGAGCATGATAGATAGGCAGATGACGCTCTTGAATATCCGGCGTCGAGTCATAAGGAACGCAGATAGTTACATCACAGATTTTGCTCATCACGCTGCCGTTACGCCCCGTCAAACCGATGGTGCGCAAGCCCAGCACGTGGGCAACTTGCAGGGCGTAGATTACGTTTTTGGATGTGCCGGAAGTGGAGATGCCCAACACTGCATCGCTTGCTTTGCCGTAGCCATAGACTTGCTGTGCAAAGACGAGATCGGCGGTGACATCGTTAGCGAAAGCAGTGAACAATGCACTGTGACTGACCAATGAGATGGCTGGCAGCGCCCCTTGCAAGCGTGCTGCTAAGGTAGCGCCGTCATCGGGGAAGGCGGTAATCAACTTCTGCCGCATCGCCGCTGGAAGTGGACGCGGCAGACTGAACGCCTTCATCAGTTCCCCGACGATATGCTCACTATCCGCTGCGCTGCCTCCATTCCCACAGATCAGCAGCTTGCCGCCTTGTTCGTACATCTGCTTCAGCAGTTCGTATGCCGCTGTTACGGCAGGCACACATTCCGCTAGTTCAGGATATTTGTTCACTAGCTTTTGTAACACTGGATGTGCTTGCGTTTCCATTTTCGATTAACCCGTCACGATGATTTCATTGCTATTCCAAGCACGTATGCTCAATTGACGCTCTGTTGTGGCTACTTCTACCCATTGCGCCCTGACACGGCGTGTTTCTCCGGGCACAAGCGAGAAATAATTATCGGAAAAGTAGACGCAGCCCGCGGATTCCAGTTCTCGCTTATCTTCTATCCACACTAAAATTGCAATATGTTTGCCGATATTACGAATGGTCAGGACGTCTGCCTGGCGACTGATCAGCAGTGTCGTTTTGGTTAGCGCCAGCAGCGGTGAAAGATCTGCCGTACAGGTGAACAAATATTGATTACGAGCGATGCTCTCGCTCTGATGAGCATCTGTCCACAGTTTCAGATCGAGTAAGAAAAGTTGGTCGACGCCCTGTAACGACGCTTGAAAGGTTATGATCTTCGCCGATCTATTCGCCCCGATTACCAACGACGTTAACTGCGAGGCGATGACTTCGCCGCTGAGGTTGTACAGACGCGCTTCAATCGTCGCTGACTCGTAGATGGTAGAAGCGGTATTAGAAACCCACAACTCTGCTTCGAACTGATCCCGATTCAGCCAACTTTGGGTAGCAAACTGCGCCGAGATTTGCAGCGAAGCGTATGCTCGTGCAACAGCGTAATAAAGTGGTTTTGGCTGAGAGTAGTAATCCACTGCTGAGGTACATGCCGCCATCGGGTATGGCTCGTTGAATTGCCACGGCAGCGCCCCGCTGTTGTGATACATATCCCGTCGATGTGCCTCAATCGCGTAGCGCACACCATCCGCCTGCAATAGCTGCGTAGCGCGTACCAGCGACTCCAGATTGGCGACCTCGCCGAGCGATTCGCGCCATTGACGCTCTTTCACCCACCACGCTCCCAGATGATGCCACACCGGGTTATCCAAAGTGACCGGAAATCGGTTAGCTGCCGAGATGGTGTGTTCTAGCGTGCGCAGATTAGTCAGCCCTTCTACACCGAATTCGCTGTGCAGTAGGCAGCGCACCGTGTTATAAAGCGTGTAATGCTTAGTCAGTCCCTGATGCTCCCACGGACCGTGAACATCGTGCAGCGAGTCGGGATCGCGTTCGGCGTTCTCAATACTGAAGGAAAATACACCCCCAGTTGGTGACGATGGCAGGAAAACGCGATCTGGATCGTGCTGTCGGATCACGGCGTGCAAGGCGGCAATCAGTGGTGGATTCCCATCAATCGGTTTCTCTTCGTCATATTGCAGTTCATTGCCGCCGCACCACAGCGCCAGTGAAGGATGATTGCGCTTGCGACGCACGATTTGCGCTGCTTCATCGGTGAGCATGTCGATGAATGTGAGATCGCTTGGTGGCAGATTTTCGATCCCTGCACTGGAGAAAATAAACTCTTGCCAGACCAGAATACCGAGTTGATCGCAGCGCGCGTAGAACGCTTCCTTCTCGATCAGCCCGCCGCCCCACACGCGCAGCATATTCACATGAGCGTGCTGCGCCAACGTTAGCAACCGATCTAGCTTATCCAGTTGCGGCAGCCCATACATGGCATCCTGCGGAACCCAATTCCAGCCCTTGATGAACACTTTGTGCCCATTAATGGTCAGGACGTACGGATATGCATCAACGGCTGCATTATCGTTGGGAGCAAACTCGATTTTGCGAATGCCAAAATTTACCTGCCGACTATCGGACAGTTCAGCATTAGCGCTGATTTGTACATCCAGTGTGTACAAAGGCTGCGCACCGTAACCATTGGGATACCACAACTGCGGCTGATCCAGTTCAAAGCTCAGTTTTAGCGGCTTGTCATTCGCCGAAGATACCTGCTGCTGCGTTGAGATCACTTCTCCACCAAACAACAAACGGCATTCCACGCCAACATCAATCGCTGTTGATGCTGCTAGCTCAATGGTGGCGTTAATTGTGGCACGACTGAAGTCAGTATTCAGTTGTGGCTGTACCCATACATCGATGATCCACGCCTTACCGGTGGCGTACAGGGTCACGCTGTCCCAGATACCGATCTGGACGAAGCGCGGACAAAAATCCCACCAGTAGCCCATGCGACTCTTGTGTGTGCGCGTCCGACTTGTCCGCCCGACCTGTGGCATTTCATCCGGCGCGTGGCTGATCACCACCACTAGCAGATTGTCACCTTCGTAATTCAGGTGAGTGCTCACCTCGAACTCAGCGGGTGTGTACATCCCGCGATGTGTACCTAGCGTGACACCATTGAGAAAGAATTCCGCTTCGTAGTCGATGCCCTCGAAACGCAGCCAGCAATACTTGCCGCGAAAATCTGTTCCAACGCTGAAGTTGCGCTTAAATATCCAAGTCCGCGCCGGAATCCATTCCAACAGCCGCGTGTTCATCTCAAAATGCGGATCAGGGATCTCACCATTGCGCTGCAGATCGTCGTAAATGCTGCCGGGAACGGTTGCTGCGCGCCAGCCTCGCCCATCGCGCGAGTTAGGCAGGTGCGAATTGCGCCAGCGCCAATCTTCGCCGTAAAACTCTTTCAACAGCCAATCTTCGCCATCAAGAGAAAGCTGTACAAGCGTGGTTCTATCGGTCATGACTTGGCATTTCCGATGACTGGAATCGGCTGCGGATCGCGGGTTAGGGCAGCCGGAGACGGCACGCCGTCGATCCAGTCCACTTGCAACAGGTTCAGCCGACGGTAGCCGCCGGGTGCCCAATTGTGATAGAGCAGCCACGTCGTACCTGCGTCATCTAACACAATGTCCTGCCCACCCGGACCCACTAGACCAGCCGGAACACTGCGCTTGAGGAATGGCTTCTCCGCTTTGGTGTAAGGACCTGTCGCCGCATCTGCCACCGCGTAGCCAACCGCATATTCGGGCGTGTTATAGGCGTTGGCGGAATAGAACAAATAATACTTGTTGTCGTGTTTCCACAGCGTAGGCGCTTCGACCAGTACGCCTTCCCACACCTGATCAGCCGTGATCAGCTTGGTCGGTTGGTCGAGCAACGACAGCCCATCGTCGGCAAGCTGTTGAATGTGCAGCCACGATTGCCCATTGCCAGAATTACCGTCATTTTTCCACAGCAAGTAGCGCTTGCCGTCGCTGTCTACGAAGGTCGCCGGATCAATCGACCCGCCCTGACTAACCTGACAGACAAGCGGATCGCCAACGGTTTGATAAGGACCTTCGGGCTGATCGCTGGTAGCAACCCCAATGCACTGTGTGCCGCCTTTATCAATAGCGAAGCGTGCCACGAAATACATCAGATAGCCACTACCAGCGCTGTTTGTTGTAACTTCCGGCGCCCACGCGAAGCCGAACTCTTGTACCGCCCACGTTGGCAGTGCAGGCAGCGCATCGCCGATCAGTTCCCAGTGGGTCAAATCGCTTGAGCTTGCCACCTGAATATTGATGTTTTCAGTGTTAGTAGCGAAGGCGTAAAAGGTGTTCCCTACGCGCAGCACATCGGGATCGGGAAAATCGCGGTCCAAGACGGGATTGACGTAAGTGTTGGGTGGTAACGCGGTAGCCGTTGCCGTAGCCTTTGCTTCGGCAGCACTGAAGGCAGCTTGTGGACAGGCGATTGAGAGTGCGAGCAGGATGGCAACAAACGAGATCGTTAGTGCTACTCTGCGCTGTTGCTTATTCATGGCGTTTGCTCCGACTTCAGACGGATGACCGTCCCATCTTTGCGCGGCACTGGCACGAACATAGTTCCAGCGTGCACTTCGAGCCGTTTCCCGCTGATCAAATCTTGCGCTTGATAAGCTGCTTCAACCGGGCTGAATTGCAGTTCAATTGCCCGTGCTTCTTCGCCGTTATTGATGACGATCAGGTAATCGTTCGCCTTGCCATGCAGCAAGCCTACTGCCGCATCAGGAGTCAGGCAGCGCAGCGGTGCAGGAGCGAAGACATGATGCAGCATATGGATCAGGTCGCGCGTTGGCGGTAGACCCAGTACCGTGATCTGTCCCTGCCCGCGCCTCTCCGTGTAACCGATGGTGTACTTAGCCCCTACTTGAAGATCGGAGCGCAGTTGTTCCTCTTCCGAACTGATGCCACGCATCGCCAATCGCTGCGCCGTGATCGGTTTGCCAGTGCTGGCAGCATACTGTGCTAGCCACGCCGATTTCAAAGTAGCGCTCTGTCCAGCTGATAACTCAACGTTGAGTTGGAGACCCTGAGGCAAGCCATCTACGATGCCTGTCGGTTCCGCGATCTGAAGCAGATTCAACGGACGCAGCGTATCATCGTAACGCGGATAAACGCCGCCAAGTAAGATCAGATGCCCGCCATGTTCAACGTAAGCGGCGAGTTTTTGCTGTGCGCTGGCGGAGAGCCAATACGTTCCAGCGTAAAACAACAACGGCAGAGCGCACTCGCCTACAGTCGGATCGTAGATGGCGTAATTGATGCCCGACTCGTAAAACGCGCGCAACAAATCCTGCGCCGGACGCACGGCGGCACGCTGCAACGGATCGAGTGTGAGTGCGGAGACTTGCTGTACTTTAAGTGAAGGCGGATCAATTTGCTGGAAAAGTGCTGTAATCTGCTGGAACACGTCGAACAATTCCGGTCGTTTGCGTCCCCACTCGTTGATGGGACTCATCACCCAATTGTCGCGATTGACGATCATGTACCAGTTCCAGCCGAGCACACCCGTTAGTAATGCCGAGAGGCAGATCAGACGATAGTGGTTCGGCGGCAGCCAGCCTACATCATTCAGCCAATCATGCCAGATGCCTGCCTCAAACTCCGCAATGTAGGGCAGCCTGGAATATGCCGAGAGGTAACGCAGCGAATCGAGGAAATAGCGATGTTCCTCTGCGCGGAGTGCAAAATCCCGCGAAGGGTACAAATCAGCGCCCACTAGATCGGCGATCTGCTCCAGATCGGCGGCTGGCTGTGTAGTTACGCCGCTGTATGTGTTCAGCAGCATGGGCACATCGACACCGAGCCGTTTATAGGTTTCTACGCCCCAACGCGCCACTTGCTTGACGTAATCATGGCGAAAACGGCAATAGTCAAGGAAGGGCAGTAAGTGCTCTAGCGTCTGATCGATCAACGACATCGTGGCGTGCACGGACTCGAAATCGTGGTGATTACTGCGCCAGACTTCGTTGAGAGTGTCAATCGTACTGTAACGATCCTTCAGGAACTGCTGAAACACGCCTGCTGTGCTGCCCAACCCAAGCGCCTCCGTGTGCCAGTGGGACCACGGATCGATCTCGTTGTCAGACTGGAACAACAGGATGCGCCCGCCATTGGTCGCCAAATAGGGCTTCAGCACTTTGACCACAGCTTGCATGTACACTTGCGCCTGCTGTTGAAACTCAGGATGCAAACGGTGATAAACCGCAGCATGATCGGGTACGCCGCCGTTACTCCACTCGCTGTAGATATACGGTCCCGGACGGATGATCAGCCACAAGTTTTCTGCCGCCACCAATTCTAGAAAAGCGATCAAGTTACGGCGCGGATCGGTGCGCCCCTCGAAATCGTACTCACCCGGCGCGATCTCATGGAAATCCCAGCAGACATAGCTGGCGATAAGCTGCAAGCCCATCTCTTTGATGCGCAGCAAGCAATCACGCCATGATTCAGGCGCTAGCCGCCAATAGTGTAATTCTCCACTAAGCAGCGAAATTGCTGTATCGCCAGCATAGACCTTGCCATCAGCGATGCGAATCCGACTCATATGCTCTCGGTGGATCCTATTTCGGAAGCGCTGCTACCTGCCCGGTTCTGACTTTGAGTTTGGTGTGACGCCCATACATCGCGGATTAAGGCATAATCCTCCGGCAGCAGCGGCTCTTGTGTAGCATCGATATGGGTGACGTAATAGAGTGAGGGTACGCCGAGCGTCGCCTGTATTCGCATGTAAGCCCGCCATGACGCCCGATCCGTAATGGGCCAGTTGTCGGTGTCGATGATCGCCTGTGATCCCGCAATTCGGGCAATACGGGCGCGGTGCTTCATTGCACGAACGACATCCTTATTGGTGTTGATGTCGTTCAGTCGGATCACATCGACAACATCAGCCAAATATGGATGCGGAGTATGAGCCACAATTAAGGCATCAGACTTGGCTGTTTTGGCTGCCTCGTAGATCAATTGCAGATACAGTTTCATCAGCTCCAACCCGTATACATCGGCATGTATCTGCATGCCGGGAGCATCGGGAATTCGCGCGGTGAAATCGATCTTGAAGCCGTCGGCATCATAACCCTGTGCTGACAGCATCCATCGGATAGAGTCGCGCAGCCTTTGCTGATACTGCGGGTTGGTAGGATCGACGCTGATTGGCAGTCCAGCAGCATTGCGCACCGTTTCCTCAGCAGGCAAACCTTCGGCATCCCACGCTTTGAGCCACAACAGCACTTTGCGTCCGGCGCGATGCTGAGCGTCAATGAAGCCGCGCAGATCGTGCCATTTGTCTGTATCGACTTCGTTTGTACCGTAGGCGGCTTGCCATTTGTCATCAATGGTAATGATGGTTGGCAGGATGTTCGACGTTTCCAGATCGCGTAGGAAGGCATCATAATATTCTTGTCTTGCGTAAGCTGGCGCAGGCAGCTTGCCAATTGCAGCTAGATAGCATTGTGCTCCCCAGCCACAGAACATCGGTGATTCCCACCACGACGGGCGATTGCGACGATCCACCGTCGGTGCGTAACCCTGACGGCGTAAGGCGTTCGCATGCCGTTCCACAGTGCTGTACTCATCAGAGGCGAAATCAACAGCGATACTCGGCAGTTGCTGTACATCGTTGACCGCTACCTGATAAGCCAGATTCAACCCGAAACAGCCGCGCATCCCACGATAGCGATAATCGCCGTAACGGTTATTGTTAGGAGCTGCCTCGATGCTCATGCCTAACCAATGTTCAGGTGACGATTGAAACGCAAAGCTATAGGGCGGTGGCGTGAAAAACCATGTGCCTTTACCCGGCAGCGGCACACCCGTCAGATCGATCAACGATCCTGCTGCTGGCTCGAAGTAAAAAACTTCATCAGTATTCGGTTCAGGGTTATAACCTTGCATAAACTCCTGACCCGACCAGAAAAAGCCTGATCCCCAACGTGGCTGCGCGGAATAGTAGCCACTGAAGTAGTCGATCTCTGTGATGCGGCTGCTTCCTTGCACTTCCAGCTCGTAAACGATGCGATTTTCGGAGCAGCGTAGACGCACAGTTTTGCGCTCCCAGATGCTGCTTGATGTCGTGTTTTGCAGCACAAATTCACTTGCTGATTGCTCCAGTACCTGCCACTCGCCAATACTGGTGGTGTCCTCGCGCCCGCCAACGGTATGTACGCTGGAGAAAAGAAACAGATTAGCCACTGGTTTCCCCAGCGGATACTCCAGCGCAGCAAAAGGACGATCTACAGCGAACGTCAAACGGTACGTTCCCGATTCGAGTTGTAGTATTCCGTTGTTGGAAAACAGCAGCATGTTAGTTAACGACCACCCATACCTGTAATTGTGATACCTTCGATGAAATAACGTTGAAACAACAGAAAGATCAGCAATACTGGCAGCATTACCACTAGACTGGCAGCCATCAGCCAATTCCACGCTGGCTTGCCACCTGCCGCCGCATCGAATTGGCGCAGTCCAAGTTGCAATGTATACAAATGCTCACTCTGCAAATAAAGCAGAGGCTTCATGAAGTCTTGCCATGCTCCTTGAAAGGTGAAGATGGCAATAGTGGCGAGCGCGGGCTTAGTTAGTGGCATGGCGACATACCACCAAATCTGGATCTCACTCGCGCCGTCAATTCGTGCCGCTTCGGAGAGTTCCATCGGAATGCCGCGCATGAACTGGCGCAGCAAAAAGATGTTGAAAGCGTTAGCCGTGAACGCAGGCACGATCAGCGGCAGGAACGTATTGATCCATACCTTCGAACCCTGAAAACCGAAGGCGGGCAGCTTGGAAAAGAGGATGAACTGCGGAAACAGCGTCACTACTTCGGGCAGCATCATGGTCGCCAGCACGATGGCAAAGAGGAAATTGCGCCCGGGCCAGCGTAGTCGGGCGAAGGAATACGCCACCAGCGCACTGGACATCACCATACCAACGACACTGACAATAGTGATCACGAAGGTATTGAACGTCCACTGTGTCCACATACCGAAGCTAAAGGCATTACTGTAATTTTCGAATGCCAGCCTATTTGGTATCCAGTTGTTGCCTACTAGTTCACTTGCATCTTTGAGGGAGGTGGAGATCATCCATAGCAGCGGCACAATGAACAGCAGCGCAATTCCAGCAACGATCAACCATGCGATAAGCAGTCCAATTCTGATGCGTGAGGGCTGCCGTTCTGATGGGTTGCCAAGCGTTACGGAGGATGGCGAGGAAAGGCTGTCGCTAAAAGTTGACATTAGGCGCTCCTCGTCTGATCAAAACAGCGTTCTAACTCGAAACTGCTATTCGGCTTCATAGTACACCCAGCGTTCTGAGAGCTTTAGTTGGATCAAGGTGATCACAAGGATGATCAGGAATAAGATCCATGCTAGCGCGGATGCGTAGCCCATCTGGAAACCACCGACGCCAACTTTGCCAAAGGCGCGGTTATACATGTACAGCACATAAAACATTAGCGATTGTCCGGGACCGCCCAGTGCTACGTCTCCACCGCTGCTAGTGGCGATGATATATGCCGTCGAAAAGACCTGAAAAGTGCCAATGATCGTCGTAATGATCTGGAAAAATATAGTCGGCGACAGCATTGGCAGCGTAATATGACGGATTTTCTTCCACCCTGATGCGCCGTCGATCTCCGCTGCTTCATAGAGCGAAAGCGGAATCGCCTTCAGTCCGGCGAGGAATATGATCACCGTACCACCGATCCACCACATGCCCATGACCACTAAGCCCGGTTTCGTCCAACCGGGATCAGTAAACCACGATGGTCCCCGGATGCCGATGGTAGATAACCCTGCGTTGAACAATCCATTGGGCGCCAGAATCCACTGCCACAGGAATACCGCTGCTACGCCAGAAAGCACGTTAGGCAGATAAATGATCGTGCGGAAGATACGTTCACCCGGCAGCGGCAGATTGAGCAGCATCGCCAGCATCAGCGAGACGATGATAACAATAGGGACTTTGAAGCCAACCATCCAAAAGGTATTTTCCAGCGACTTCCAGAAAAAAGGATCGCTGGTGAAGATTTGCTGGAAATTCTTCAAACCGATCCATTCCGGTGTGCGGATGATGTTGTATTTGGTGAAACTGGCATATAAGGAGAACAGCATCGGACCCGCTGTGAACAGCAAAAAGCCGATGATCCACGGCGACGCGAATAACCAGCCCACAAGGGCTTCACGCTTCGCCTGTGGCGACATTGATGTTATGCCGAACCAGCGGCGGGGCTTCGCGGCGGGCGGAGAAACACCAAGTGCGCTCATAAGTACTTCCTCAAAACAATAACCAAAACACTCTCGACTAAGGTTTATTGGCTGTAAGTGTCTGTACCGCTTGTACAGGTGAATTTCCTCTCGCCAGCGCTGGCGAGAGGAAATTATGATGCTACGGCAATTTAGTTTTGTTCCAGTTTCCACCTGAGGATCAAACTAGCCGTTTAGTAAGGCAGGTTAGCTGTTATCGGCAATCGTCTTGTCGATGGCTTCTTGTGCTTCCTTTAGCCCCTGCTCGATGGGCAGATCGCCCTTGTACATGGCTTCCCAACGCTGGTTTAACTGCTCGCGCCAGTTAGGATAGCCAGAAACAAAGGTATCACTATGACTGACCTTCATGGCATCCACGAAGAACTTCCAGATCGGTTCTGCCATTAGCACCGGATTGTTGGCAGCTTCGATATCGGTGGGGATGGCGTAGGTATCACGCGCCCATGAAACCTGAGCTTCCTCGGAAGTCGCGCACTTGATCCATTCCCATGCGGCTTCTGGATGTTCCGCGCCAGTCGGGATAGACAGTGCAAAACCGCCGCTGGTGGAAGCAGGGGTCGTCTTATAGGGAGCCAAGGCTGCACCCCACTCAACGCGCACTGTGCCTTCACCATTGACATTGGGAACGCTTGGACGATAGAAGTTGAGGAACGAGTTGTAGCCAGCAACGTCTACCAGCATGGCGACCTTACCAGACATGAAGGCATCGTTCGGGGAAGCGCCAAGGCTGGCACGGAAATCCTGCACTGCCTGATAACCGCCATAGCGGTCATACCACTTCTTCAACCAAGTTACGGTCTCCACCATCTCAGGAGAGTCAACTTTCGGTGAGCCAGTGGACATCCAATCGTAGCCAGTTGTCAGCGACCACAGATCCTCACCGACATTGCCCACGCCTAACGGCAGGAAGCCGATACGGGCGTAGGTACCGTCGTCATTTTTGACATCCAGCTTGTCAGCGTAGGCTTCGACTTCTTCCCAAGTCTGGGGCGGCTTCTCAGGATCAAGACCTACCTGCGAGAAGAGTGTCTTGTTATAGAACAACACGCGCACGTCCGTCTCGAAGGGGATACCGTAAGACTCGCCATTGTAGAGAGTCTGCTGCCACGCGAAGGGCCAAAAGCGGGCGGCATCTACACCGTCGCGGTCAGCCCATGCCTGAATGCTCTGCTCCACGCCATCGGCAGCTACTTTAGCAAGCTGCGGACGATCTTCCACGATCACATCGGGCATCCCCGATCCAGCGGACACCGCAGCAACGTTTGCCGTCCAGATATCACCGAATGGTTTAACGGTGTCGGTGACATTAATATTCGGCAGCATTTCTTTGCAGATAGCAATAATGCGGCGAACGCCGTTACGACGGATCGGTGACGCCCAGAAATGCCAGAACTCTATATCGCCAGATACGTCAGGGTTTAACTTAACCCCGCCGCTATCTTGTGCCTGAACAGGGACGGCACCACCGGTGCCGAATACTGTTGTCACCGTCGTCGCTAGCAGCAGCGCGATGGTCAGGACTTTCAGAAACTTCTTCATGTTAAACAATCCTTCCTATATATATTGAGGCGCAAGTGATTGTGTAGTTTGTATGAGGAATACTGATTCGCTTATCCTTTCCTTCAATGCAAACGATTGTACGACTATAACATAGGTATGAAGATTGTGACAATAGGTCAATTTGAAGCGAGTTAATAATAGCGTTTACCTCGACGGGTACGAGCGAAATGCGGATTTTGAGAGCACAAGAGGATGTTCTTGAACAAGTTGTTGACCGAGGGATCAGCGTCTAAGACAGAGGCGGCATTCTGTGGTTTTCGAGCCAAATCATGCAAACGATTGTTGATTTTTGATGAACACTACGCCTACTGCCCAACACAAGGGGTGCCAACTTAGCCATCTGAATTATTAGTCAGCGAATAGCCAATATATCGCAGAAGTTTATCTCCGATGCGTAGGCAAATCAGAAGGGATGTGTTGAGGTTGCTGATTCACATATCACGTATACGTCGGGCAGCAGGATCGCCGAACCATCAAACGAGGCTGGATCACAACCCCTTGGTGCTCTGGCGTATTCCCCTCAATCAGACTCATCAACAGATTCATGGCTGCCTCCGCCAGCGCGCCGACTGGCTGCCGGATGGTAGAAAGTGAAGGGAAAGTAAAGTTCGACTCTTCTATATCATCGAAGCCGAGGATGGAGACCATCTCCGGTACGCGCCAGCCCATCTGCAATGCGCCGCTAACTGCTCCCAGCGCTTGCAGGTCAGATGTACAGAAGATCGCGGTAGGCGGCTCCGCCAAACTGAGCAGCGTCTGCGCGGCATCTATCGCGGCGCTGCGGGTGTAGGCACATGGCTGAACGTAATCGTCGTGCCAAATCAGCGATTTCTGCGCAACGTATTCTTGATAACTGGATAGGCGTTCACGTGTTCCCGCGTGATCAATAGTGCCGATAAAGGCAATACGACGATGACCGAGGTTATAGAGATAATCCATACCCAGTGTCATGCCGCGTTCCTCGTCGGTATTGACGAAGGGGGCGTTCACTTGGGTACCGCAGGCAACGGCGACGAAAGGAATATTGTGCTCCTGTAAATCCTGAAATACGACCCGATCTCCGGGCATGTCACCAATGAGCAGCAATCCATCAAACCACTTGATCATGAATTTAAGCTGACGACGTACCGTTTCCAGATCGTATTCAGCATGACACAGCATCAAGTCGATGCCTTGCCTATGCGCCATGTGCTGAAGTTCGCGTGACATCAAACTCAGGAACGGATCGCTGACATCACGGATGATTGCCCCAACTACACCTGATCGCTGGGTACGCAGTGCAGAGGCAAACGGATTCGCTTGATAACCAAGTTCCTTGACTGCGGCGAGCACAAGCTGCCGCGTCGCATCGCTGATCTTGACATTGTCATTCAAGCGCGGATTTAAAACTCTAGAAACGGTACCAGCGGAAACGCCAACAGCTTTAGCAACATCCGCGATGGTCACCCGCCCTCGATGTGACATAGTGTGTCCTTAAGCTACGTAGGATGATTATTGTACCTTGGTCTTCGCCCGTCCAACTGCAAAAGTGCTGTCCAGAATCCTGTCCGGAATCACAGCAATGATTTACATTGCGCAACATAAATGGCATAATCTACACTCAAAGCAATCGATTGCATAAACCATTCTACTGCACAACGTGATCATTCAAAGCGATTATTATGGATAACGCACCCTCGATTCTCCGTCAGGAATTCAACGAGCAGCCCAAAGCCCTACGCCAATTAGCCAGCTTAATTGACACCTCCAGTATTCCTACACGTCCAGCATCTCACTCAGCAGCCATTATATTGAGCGGCATGGGTGCGTCTTATCATGCGGCGTTGGCGCTACTGCCATATTTCCACTCGCTGAAGATCCCGGCTTTCGCGTTAGAAGCAACTGATCTGCTGTACTACAGCGAGGCGATCCTGCAACCAGAGGGGATGCTCATCCTGATCTCGCAGTCGGGCGAAAGCGGCGAGATCGTGCCATTGCTGAAAAAGGTACCCACCGGAATGTCTGTGCTAGCGATTACCAATCACCCTGCAAGTTCGTTGGCACAGCAAGCCCAATGCACGATCCCGATTCACGCAGGAGCGGAGACGCTGGTAGCCACCAAAACGTATCTCAACACGCTGGCTGCATTGTGGCTGCTTGCCCGAAAATGGGGCGGCATTTGGGATGGATCTGAGGCTGACCGCCTGAATGATGTAGCAGATCGTTGTGAGCAGCTACTGAATCAGGCGGACTCGCTTACGGCGCGCTGTCAACAAGTACTAAATGGCGTCGAGACACTGTTGTTTGTGGGTCATGGTCCACAGGCGGCGACGGCGCGGCAATCCGCCATGATGGTTAGCGAGTGGGCGAAATTACCCGCTCTATGGTCAAGCGTTGGTGCATATCGACATGGCTCGATTGAAGCAGCTGATGCGCGTTTAGGTGTGGTCTGTTTTACTGCTCCGGGACGTACTTATGAGACGACTCGTCGTCTAGCGGAAGAACTCAATGGCTACGGGGCACAGATATTGATCGTGTCCAACGGATACCTCTCTACGCTCCACGACAGTGATCCTATTGCTACTCCACTAGATGAATACTTATCGCCAATGCTGGACGTGATACCGATACAGCTATTCATTGACACGCTAGCGATCAAGCGGCGAATTACTCCCGGATTCCGACACATCGCCAAAGTAGTGACCAACATCTAAAGCAAAATCAGGAAAGAAGTGGGAAAAATGGCACGTATCAAAGTTGCCTATATTGGCGGCGGTAGCACCCGCGCCCCCGGTACGATGGCATCGTTCATTCATCAGGGTGAGAACTTCGACGGCGGCGAAGTCGTGCTGATCGACCTAAATCAGGAACGACTGGCAATCGTCAAGACACTCTCTGAGAAAATGATCAAGCAGCGCGGACTCGATATTCGCATCAGCGCAACGACGGATCGACGGGCAGGGCTGACTGATTGTGATGCTGTGCTGACGAGTTACCGCCCCGGTGGTTTTGAAGCTCGCTATCTAGATGAGAGCATCCCGCTGAAACATGGCGTTATCGGTCAGGAGACGCAAGGACCGGGCGGTTTCTTCATGGCGCTGCGTTCGATTCATGTGATGCAAGGCATTATTGAGGATATGGAATCAGTTTGCCCAAAGGCGCGGTTGTTCAACTATACCAATCCGATCAACATCGTTTCGCAAGCGGTATCCACGCACACAACTATTCCTATCGTCTCGTTGTGCGAAGGTCCGATTATCTTTCCACGCGCGGTTGCCCGATCCGCCTACCTTGATCCAGATCGTCTTAAGTCGACTATGATCGGACTGAATCACGGCTGCTGGAGTGTGCAGCACCTTTATGATGGTGAAGATGTAATGCCACTGCTGGCAGAAGGCTACCAGCGCAAGCTGACCGATCCGAACGCCAGCCCGCATAGCATCCGCATTTTGCATCTCGCGCTGACGATGGGATCAATTCCTGCTGACTATTTCCGCTACTACTATTATCGTGACGAGAATTTCGCGGAATTGAGCGCCAAGCCCCTCACACGCGCTCAAGAGATCATGAAGTCGATGCCGGATTACTGGCAGCATTACCGCGAACAGGCAGAGTCTAAAGATCCGACTCTTGATCCGGCACGTTCGCGCGGCGGCATTCACGAACTGGAGCTAGCGATTGACGTGATGGATGCCTACTACAATGATCGACAGGAGGTGCTGCCCGTCAATGTGCCCAACAAGGGCGCGATCGCCGACTTCCCCGATGATCTGGTAGTCGAAGTTCCGGGCTTTATTGATAAGCAGGGTATAACACCTCTCGCGCAGGGGCATATGCCGCCGCAAGTGGTCGGACTACTGCAAATGTTAGGCGAATATCAGGCATTAACCGCCGAAGCGGCATGGAGTGGCTGTCGTGTTGATGGTATCCGTGCGCTGGCGTCGAATCCGCTGGTGCTATCGCTGACGAAGGCAGAAGCGATCTATGACGATATGGCAGCAGCACATCGCAGCTATTTACCAGAGCGACTACTACAGTAACCGCTATGAGCAGCTACATACTTGGCGTTGATGGTGGCAACAGCAAAACGATTGCGCTGGTTGCCGATTCCGAAGGGCGAATAATAGGAGCTGGTCGCGGTGGCTGTGCCGATATTTACGGGGCGGAGTCCGTGGAAGCCGCGTGCCAAGCGATTGCTGACGCTGTCATGGCAGCACTGAGCGCTGCCAGTTTGACCCCGCAAGCTCTTGATATTGGGGTCTTCAGCCTCGCGGGCGCGGACTGGGCTGAGGATTTCGTCTTCCTGCAACAGGCGATGGAACAGCGCCATTTCGGCAAGCACATCACTGTGGTCAATGATGCTATCGGCGCACTGCGTGCTGGATCACCGGATGGTACGGGTGTCTCAATCGTCTGCGGGACAGGCACAGCAACTGGAGCACGTAACGTCAATGGACAGGTCTGGCATACCAGTTGGTGGCAGCAAACCGCGGGCAGTGAGCAGTTGGGCAAAAAAACACTGAAAGCCGTCTTTGGCGCAGAGCTAGGAATTGCGCCAGCTACAACCCTTACTCAGCGTGTGCTCCAATTCTATGACCTACCGACAGTAGAGGCTGTGCTTCACCGTCTGACGACGAGGACTGAACTAAGAATTCCGGAACGCGCCGGGAAATTGGCACGGATATTGTTGGAAGAAGCAGAACGCAGCGATCCTGTTGCACAAGAAATTGTGCGTACACACGGCGAGTCGCTGGCGGATCACGCCATAGTCGCTGCACGCCATTTGAAACTTGATGAATTGTCGTCATTTTATCTGGTACTGGCAGGCAGCGTATTCAGGGATAGACCGTCTATTTTTGTAAATGCCATCATTGAGCGGATGCGAAGCGAATTGCCACAGGCAGTTGCTGTTTTTAACCGTTTTGAGCCTGTTGTTGGCGCGGTTCTCTTAGCCTTAGAAAGTCTAGATGTGCCAGTCACAGAAGCGCTGCTTCATGCGCTAACAGCAACACTGCCACCGATATCACTATTTGAAACATGATTTGTTGTGGCAATGCCGCGTCGCTGAAAAGTTGCGGTAAAGCCCACGCCAACAACTCCAAAGCTCACCCGATATCCCGTATTACTGGCGTGCACAACACGTTCGTGCGTATATCTAAGTTGACTCATCAAACTCCAAAATCGTCGTTATTTCCAAATGTTTGACAAATGCAAAAGGTCAGTCTATTATGTTTTTATGATTTGAAACAGAAATTACTGATTCATTTGAATTGTTTATTATGGCTACTGGACCAAAAGACTCAACCTATTTTCCGCCCCGCGTACTCCTGATAGATACGAGTGAGACCAGTGCGCAGGTCGACCTGATCCTCAAAGCCCTCGCCTCAGATAAGCGCATCGGCATCTTACGCCTTCTAAGCAGCCACGTGTACAGCATCAACGAGATTGCCGAGTTGATGGACATGCCTACTTCCACCGCGACAATGCATATCGGGATTCTGGAGACAGCGGGATTAGTACATGCGGAACTGAAGCCAGCCAGTCGGGGACTACAGAAAATTTGTGCGCGTGTTTACGACAATATCGAAATTAAGCTTCCTCGCGCCCCACATGACGACCCTGAACAAACGATAGATGTATCCATGCCTGTTGGCGCTTACGTTGATTGTCAAGTTGCACCCACTTGCGGGTTAGTAGGCGAAATGGGAATTATCGGTGAAGTGGATGTTCCGGCATCGTTCTACCACCCGGACCGCATCTACGCACAGTTAATCTGGTTCCGGCATGGATACGTAGAGTATCGCTTTCCCAATAACATGCCGTCGCACCTACTGCTGGATAGTTTGCAGATAAGCCTTGAGCTATGTTCGGAAGCTCCACTCTCCAATCCAGATTGGCCCTCCAACATCAGCATGTGGATAAATGGCGTCGAAACAGGTACATGGACTTCCCCCGGTGACTTCGGCGGACAGCGCGGTGCCTTGACTCCAATGTGGTGGGAAGAATGGAATACGCAATACGGATTGCTCAAGACATGGCGTGTCACCGCAGAAGGTAGTTTTATCGACGGCACGCAGGTTTCTGCTATAACCCTTTCTAAGCTTAATATCACCGATAAGAACTACATCACAGTTCGTATCGGCGTTAAAAACGAGGAGACGCCCGGTGGCGTCAATATCTTTGGCAGCAAATTCGGCAATTACCCTCAAGACATCCGAATGAGAATGCGCTGCCGACCCAAAGGTTGAAAGGAGGAATAACTAATCACTGACCGGCAGCTTCTTGCGACCGAGGTCGCAACCGTTAGAGCAGACATGTAAAGTCGTTACTTTGCCCCTCAATGTATGCTCTCCGCCATAGTTCAAACGTTAATTTAAGGAGACCGAAGATGAAACCCTTCTTATACCGCAGTGGCATAACTGTGCTCATCGCTGTATTGGTTATGATGACGACTGCGCCGATTCTAGCTCAAGATGGTCCGAGCCTGCCCGACAATTGCAGCAACGTCAGCCTTGAATACTGGAATCCGTTCACCGGTCCTGACGGTCCATATATGGGTGAACTGGTCAATGCCTTCAACGAAGCCAACGACAATATCGAAGTCACGATGACGACGCAGAGTGAGTACTATACACAGTTAAGCACTGCCGCAGCTTCTGGCACGCTGCCTGATGTCGCCATTGTTCACGCCGATCAGATTGCCACGCAAGCGTATCGCAACGTGCTGCGCCCCATTGATGCAGTGGTGGAACAGATTGGCGTCAGCAGTGCAGATTTCCCCGAAGCGGTCTGGAATGCGGGTGAAGTGAATGGTAAGCGTTATTCCATTCCGTTGGATATTCACCCCATGACCATGTTCGTCAATGCCGACCTGTTGAGTGCCGCTGGAATTGATGCAGCGCCCACAACTGCGGAGGAATTTGCTGCTGCGGCTGCTGCACTAACTAGCGGCGATAACAACGGCTTCATGATCACCGCTGGTTTCCCGATCCGCCAAATCTTTGAAATGATCCTCTACCAGTTTGGTGGAACCTCTTTCAATGAGGATGGTACGGAAGCGGCGTGGAACAGCGAAGCTGGTGTACAAGCCGCCCAATGGCTGCTGGACGCTCAAGCTAAGTATTCACAACCCAATCTAGAAGTCGATGCTGAACTCAACGCCTTCAAGGGCGGCACAGTCGGCATGATCTGGAACGGCATCTGGCAGACCACCAATGTGACCGGCGAAGGCGTTGGTTTCAATGGACAGGCAGTCGCAGTTCCTCAGGTTGGTCCGAATATGGCAGTCTGGGCAGGTTCGCATCAACTGACTCTGCCAACACAACCGGATGAAGATCCTTGCCGCGATGCCGCTGCTGGTATTTTCATTCGCTACATCCTTGATAATTCGGTTACGTGGGCAAAGGCGGGTCAACTTCCTGCCAACAATACCGTCCGCGCTAGCGATGAATTCAAGGCAGTAGAGCCGCAAGCCACGATTGCCAGCCGCTCGGCGGATTATGTCTTCTTCCCGCCAGCCGTTCCCGGCATCACTGATGCTTACGGTCCACTGGATGAAGCCATCAGTGCGCTTATGTCTGGCAACGCGACTGACGTTCAGGCAGAGCTGAATAATGCTGCGGAACGTGCAAACCAGATTTTGGCGCAAAATCGTGAAACCTTTGCTACCGCGCCATAAGCTGATCTATCCCTGTTAATCGAATAGCGGTTGAGATCATTTTCTCAACCGCTATTTCCTATCAATATCATTTTTACTTGTTCGCCTACGCTGGCAAAAGGATTTTGAGATGGCTATACAGGCGAAAGAAATGACTGGAGCGTTAGCGGTAAAACGCCACAAAGTACGCTTCAATTGGGTGCCCTATGCCTTCATCCTGCCACACCTCGTCTTTTTCATCGTGTTTGCGGGATTCCCCTTTGTATTAGGCTTCCTGATCAGTCTGTTTGACTATGACATTTTGCGCCCTGAAGCAACCAACTTTGTCGGGTTAGGCAATTATGCTGATCTATTCACACCGGGAACGGTTCCGTATCCGGTGTTCTGGAATGCTCTGGGCAACACCTTAGAATTCGTGGTGATGAGTGTGCCGCTGCTGGTCATCATACCCTTGATCCTGGCATTGCTGCTGAATTCTGAGCTGCGGGGGAAAAACTTCTTCCGCGCTATTTACTTCGCCCCATGGGTGCTTTCTGCGGCGGTGGTAGGCTTGCTGGGCTTCTGGGTTTTCCAGAGTCAAGGCGGTTTGCTGAATTATTATCTTAAAGAGTTCGGGCTGGGTACACCGCGTTGGCTCTCCACAATGCCTGCCGCATGGTACGCGATATTGGCAGTGACCATCTGGTGGACGAGTGGCTTTAATATGGTGATTATTCTGGCTGCCCTGCAAAATATCCCGGTAGTGCTATACGAAGCCGCCTCTATTGACGGAGCGACCCTGTGGCAGCGCTTACGCTTCGTCACGTTCCCGCTCCTCCGACCAGTATTGGTATTCATCATCATTATTACGATCATTGCCTCGTTCAACTTATTTGCCCAACCAATGTTTATGACCAATGGTGGACCTGCACAGTCGGGCGGCGGTGGCAGCACCGAGCCGATCATGCTGCGAATCTACAACGAAGCGTTTGTTCGTAACCGCATGGGCAGTGGCGCGGCAATGTCCTTCGTGGTCGCCACTATCATGATCATCGCCTCCTATTTCAATTTCCGGTTATTCCGAACGAAAGAATAAAAAGAGCCTGAAGCGTGAGGTGACCAATGACGAGTTCAACATATCAACAAAATGGGGAGCGAACTGCGCTCGACGTTAGGCAAAGAAAACTGCTGCGGCATCTGTTCCTATACCTGCTGCTGGGCACGATTTCGCTGTTCATAATTTTGCCGTTGTTGTGGATGCTATCCACCTCGTTCAAGCCGAAATCAGAATGGTTCTTGCCCGATATCTACTGGATTCCTCGAACCATTACTTGGGCAAACTACGAAAAATTGCTGAATAACCCCAGTTTGCCGATAGGTCGCTGGTTTCTCAACAGCATTTTTGTGTCTTCCGTAGCGACAGTGGCAATACTCACTATCGATTCCTTAGCTGCCTACGCCTATGCGCGTATGCAATTCAGGGGTAAACGCGCTCTGTTCGGGATGCTGCTGGCGACCTTATTTCTGCCGGGGCTAATGTTCCTTGTCCCCAACTTCCTTACTGTCTCACGGTTAGGACTGCTCAATAATTACGCAGGTGTGATTTTGCCCGGACTTGCTGGCGTATTCGGCGTATTTTTCATGCGCCAATTCTTTGAATCGTTGCCATTGGAGCTAGAAGAAGCGGCTTTCATTGATGGCGCGACGCGCGTTCAAACCTTTTGGTTCATCGCGCTGCCACTGGCAAAACCAGCGTTGGCAACTTTGGGGATTATCACCTTCCTCGCCTCATGGAACGATTTCCTTTGGCCCCTCTTAATTCTGAAGAATAGTTCCTTGCTGACGCTGCCGCCGGGACTGCGAACCCTGCAAGGAGCATATACATCCGAATATGGTCAAATGATGGCAGGCGCTGTTATTACCTCGATACCAGTTTTGATTCTGTACCTGCTGCTCCAACGCTATATCGTGGAAAGTGTACAGACGACGGGTCTGAAAGGTTAAGTAATGTTAAGACTTCGACAACGCCGATTATGTGTTCAGGTTCTACGGTTATGTCTCATCGTAGTGCTGCTCTTGGTAAGCCTGCCACAGTTTGTAAATGCACAATCACCTGACGGGAATGATGGCAAAATGCAAAATCCAGTAATTCAAATGAATTTTCCAGATCCCTTTATACTTCCCGTCGAGGATGGGTATTACGCCTACTCAACGAATTCCAACAGCCGCAACGTTCCTGTCACTTTCTCCACTGATCTAGTGAATTGGGAACGCCCCCGCGATGCCATGCCCGCTCTAGCAAAATGGGTCAGACTCAGTAGTCCCGATGTGTGGGCACCAGAGGTATTAAGAGTTGGTGATCAGTATTTGCTGTTCTACACAGCGCGCGACAAAAAATCGCTACGCCAGTGTATAGGGTTGGCGGTAAGTGACAAACCGGAAGGCCCATTTCGAGATCGGGGCGATGCCCCGTTCATCTGTCAGATCGATCAAGGTGGATCGATTGATGCAAATCCGTTCCGCGACGAGGACGGGACTCTCTACCTCTTTTGGAAAAATGACGGTAACTGCTGTTCCAAACCGACGTTTCTCTATGGGCAGAAGCTTTCGCCCGATGGATTGAGTCTCGTAGGCGAAGAAGTAGCACTAATCCGGAATGACCGTCCATGGGAAGGAACAGTTGTGGAAGCTCCGACCATGTGGCGGCAGGATGGACGCTACTATTTGTTCTACTCCGGCAATATGTACGCAACTGAGCGCTATGCTGTGGGCTACGCTACTTGCGACTCCCCACTTGGACCCTGCAAACAGGCAGATGAGAATCCTATCCTTTCTAGCATTATGGATAGTAAACCGTTGGTCATGGGACCCGGTCACCAGACCCTCATTGTAGACAAGGCTGGACAGACCTGGATCGTCTATCACGTCTGGCAGATCAGTAGTGCAGGCACGCGCACGGAAAACCGCCACATGTGGATGGATCGCCTGAATTGGGTGGATGGGCGTCCGGTGGTGCAAGGTCCAACCCGCGATCCGCAACCTGCCCCTGTTACAACTACGGAATAGAACACGTGCAGCGTTATCAGCGTATCTGTGCAGTTAAAGTTCAGGGAGGCGAAATTCAGCGTGGCAAGTACTGATACCTATATAAACCCTGTGTACACCCGATATATGGCTGATCCATTTGTGCTGCGTCACGCTAATCGTTACTATGCTTACGGTACAGCCCCTAAACAGGCTGATGGACGCCACTTCCCGGTACTGGAATCGAGTGATCTGATCAATTGGCAGCCGCGCGGTGGTGCTTTGATTCCGCCGGGCGGCGATGAGTTCTGGGCACCCGAAGTAGCATATCAAGATGGTCTGTTCTATCTGTACTACTCGGTACGCGGTCTCGAAGGGCGTGATCACCACTTGCGTGTGGCTACGAGCAAGCAGCCAATCGGTCCGTTTACAGACTGTAGCCTGAGGCTTGTTCCTGATGAACCATTTACTATCGATGCTCACCCATACCGTGACGTTGATGGGACGTGGTACCTCTTCTACTCACAGGATTTCCTCTCGCAGGACGGAGATTGGCGGGTTGGCACAGGCATCGTTGTGGATCGCATGGTAAGCATGACGGCGCTTGAAGGCAAGCCTCAGCTTGTCGTGCGTCCATTTGCGGATTGGCAGTTATTCCAATCTCAGCGGGCAATGTATGACAACGTTTACGATTGGTACACCATCGAAGGCGCTGCTTTGCGCGTCCACAACGGGCGCTACTACTGTTTTTATAGTGGTGGTGCGTGGGAGCGGGAAAACTATGGTGTTTCTTATGTGGTAGCCGAGCATCCACTAGGACCCTATCAGCGCGTGGAGGGGTTGCCACTAATTCGCTCCATACCAGCACAGGTCATCGGTCCGGGGCATAACTCTTTCACCCATGCGCCAAACGAGGAAGAAGTGATCGTCTATCACGGTTGGGATGCTGAAAAACAAAACCGCTTAATGCGCGTAGATCGGCTGCTGTGGAATGGCGACAAGCCGATCATCAATGGACCAACGTGGACGCCGCAGCCAAGTTTTTCGTCGTTACCTGTAGCTGAATAATCAGTATGAACAGCCAACTAGTAACCAGCGAGCCAATGGAATTGTGGGCATTCCTTGAAAATTCCGACTTCCAGCGCAGGAAAGGCGGTACGTTGTACCGTCAGGACGAAGTTGCTCTGATACGGCACGACGAGTTCCTCGATGAAGATCATCGCTTAATGAAGAGCATTGGCTGCGTTGGTATCCGCGATGCCGCCCGCTGGTACATTAGTCAGCCACGTTCTACACACTTCGATTGGTACTGGCTAGATCGGGTAGTAGAGTCGGCACAAAAGCATGGGCTAAATCTGTACCTCGACCTATGGCACTATGGCTATCCCGATTGGATGGACATTCTAAGCGATGAGGCGCCGGAACAATTCGCTTCCTTCGCCCGTGAGATTGCCCTGCGCTACCCGCACCTTACCCATTACTGCATCTGCAATGAGCCGTCGTTGATGGTCGATTACGCAGGAAAGCGTGGTCGATGGCGTCCTTTTCTACGCGGTGCAAATAACGCTGATCGGCTGCGCCGACAAATTTGCCGAATGATCATTCGTGCATCAGAAGCCGTACTTCAGGTTAACCCGAAGGCGCAACTGATCCTCCCTGATCCGTGGCACGCCACGGACCAAGCGTCGGAAGATAAGCAAGCTGCTGTAATCGATACGGTGCTAGGGCGGCGCGATAGTGAACTCGGTGGACGTTCAGCGTTAATCACTGCAATTGGGCTGAATCACTATCGCGATTCCACTTTACCGCCGTTCCACATCCTGATTCAGAATGCGTTTCGTCGGTGGTCAGACAAGCCAATCTGGTTCACCGAGACTTCCGGTCCACCGATTGGCTGGCAGCAGTGTGAGTGGTTCTGGTGGATGCTAGCCGAAGTGCGCTTAGCTGCCTATCAAGGCGCACCTATGCCAGTATTTACGTGGGCACCAGCAATTTCAATGTACGACTGGGTGCAGGAAGAACGACAACTGCACAATGGGATCTGGCGCATCGGTGATCAGGGCGAACGGTTGGCGGATGAACGGATGATCGCTAGCATCAATCTGGCTCGCCAGTACGGCTACATTCACTGAGAACAGCCGCCAGCGCCGTCATCCTTTCACCGAAACCCACCCAAGCTGCAACCATCAGTGCGATTATGAATGAGTAATTGGGCGCTGTTACAGGTCCCCGCGTCGAACTACCGCCAAACGCTAATGTCCAGAGATCATCGCTCCGACCATTTTTGTAGCCAATTTCCTAGCGAAATGGCGACGATGATGATTAAGCCCTTGGCGATGAGTTGTTGGTCAGTGGATACATTCAGGATGCTCAACCCGTTGTTGACAGCAGCAATGAGCAGAGCACCCAACACCGAGCGATGGACTGATCCCCTTCCTCCGCTCAGGCTTGTCCCGCCTACGACTATGGCAGCGATCACATCGAGTTCCAGCGCATTGCCATAATTGGCTGAGGCGGTAGACACCTGTGATGCCAATACGATGCCTGCAATACCTGCGCCAAGACTGGAAATAAGGTAGACCAGTAATTTCACCCGGCGGACAGGCAAGCCACACAAGATGGCGGCACGTTCGTTTTCACCAATTGCAAAGACGGTTAGCCCGAAGCGAGTACGCATCTGAACAAACAACATAATCACGGCGATTGCAGCAAAAATGAAAATGGGAAAAGGCAAGCCCAGCAGTCTACCTCCACCGATGAACAGGAATTCGGCTGGTTCACGAATGAGGTGAAGGATACTTCCGCCAATCAGCAGCGCCGCGCCGCGGACAATGGTCAGTGCCGCTAATGTGACAACAATCGGAGGCAACCCCAGATAAGCGATGACCGTGCCATTGATCAAACCTACAACGCCGCTAACCGCAAGACCAGCCACTATGGAAGGAACCAGCAAGGTACTATCAGACTCCAATACCAGCGCAGCGGTTAGCCCTGAAATTGCTACTACGGAGCTTACCGAGAGGTCGATTCCTCCTGTAAGCACCACCATCGTGGAACAAACCGCCATGATTCCGATCAAGGAACTTGCAAACACAATGTTGATCTGGTTGTTGAGACTCCAGAAGGCGGGACGCGCCAGCGCAAACGCCAACGTAACGAGCAGTAAGATGATCAGCAAACCGTACTGTCCGATCAATCGGCGCAGCAGGCGTTCCCAGTTGCTTCGACGTTGAACGGTCAAATTCAGATTTCCGGTTGGTGAAGTCTGCATTGTTGTCACTGCCCCACAATCTCGCCGATCTCGCCGCTTGCCGCGAGAAGAATTTGCTCCTGAGTAACTTGTTGCGCTGAGAAAACTCCGGTAATTCGCCCATTTGCCATCACCAGAACTCTGTCAGCAACGGTGAGTACCTCTTCGAGATCCGAAGATACGATGATCACCGAAGTGCCTGTTGATGTTAAATCACGCAGCAATCGGTAGATTGTCGCCTTGGTGCCTACGTCGATGCCGACTGTCGGCTCATCCAGAATTAGTATTTTGGTATCGCTGACCAGCCATCGTCCCAATTGAACTTTCTGCTGGTTGCCGCCACTCAGGTTCTTAACCGTATAATCCGGCGCTGCCGGGACAATTTCCAGCTTTTCAATCTGTCTTTTGGCAAGAGTGCGCATCATGCGGCGCAGCAGTAAGCCTGCTTTGGACATCAGATCCAGCGACGCTATCACCGTGTTGGTGCTAATCGAGTGATTGAGAAACAGACCATCTGCGTGACGATCTTCCGTCACAAAGCCGATGCCTAAACGAATCGCATCCAATGGATGACGAATCGTCACCTGTTTGCCAAAGACTCTGATTTCGCCACTGTCGGGAGGATTCACACCGAAAATGGCGCGCATGAGTTCGCTTCGCTTAGCACCAACTAGTCCGGTAATGCACAGAATCTCACCCTGATGCAGTGCGAAACTAACGTCTCGAAAAACGTTATCCTTGCTTAGGTGATTACATTCCAGTACAGCGGGGCGCTGCTCTAATTCTGGCGCAATGGTATGTTTGTGTGCAGCTTCCGAGGTCAACTCCCGTCCTAGCATGGCGTCAACCAGCTTCGCTTTGGTGAGATCGCTTACCGTACCTGACAGGCGCACCTGTCCATCGCGCAGTACAGTCACTTGTTGGGCAATGCGAAAGATTTCGTCGAGGATGTGCGAGATATAAAGAACGGCTACGCCCTGCTGACAAAGTTGTTCAATTGAATTGAACAGCTTTTCCACCTCTGCATGGGACAAAGCAGCGGTAGGTTCATCCATCAAAATGACTGATGCATCCAGCGAGAGCGCCTTGGCAATTTCTACTTCTTTTTGCTGGACGGATGTCAGGGCGCTGACTGGAGATTCTAGATCCAACTGAAGATTGTGCTTTTGCAGTAGCGTTTCCACCCACTGCTTCTGCGCGCGACGATCCAGGATGCCAAAGGCGCGTGTCGGGTGACGTCCCATCACGATATTGTCAGCTACGGACAAATCCTGCACTAAGTTGGGATGCTGATAAATACAAGCGATGCCCACATTCAAAGCGATCCGGGGATCGCCCAATGTGAGCGCCTTGCCATCTAGCGCCACAGTTCCCGTATCGGGCACAACCACGCCCGTCAGGATTTTGACGAGCGTCGATTTGCCAGCCCCGTTGCTGCCGACGAGTGCGTGTGTTTGTCCTGCATTCAGTGTGAGGTCTACACCTTTTAATGCCTGTACAGCACCGTAACGTTTTTGCAGTCCGCTAGCCTGCAACTTTATTGATGATAGTTCAGCCATGTTGCAAGCCCTTGGTGGCATCTGTTTCGATGCGTTGAACAGTGCGGGTGCGGGCACGGGAGCGGCGGGTCGCCAGCAGTTTGTCATATGCCACCGCCACCACTAACACGACGCCGACTACAACCGGTTGAGCATAGGTAGTCACACCGATCATGGTTAATCCGGTGTACAGAGTACCGGTGAGGAAGGCACCAATCGCCGGACCAATCGTATTGCCGATGCCACCCCTGAGCGATACGCCTCCGATAATAGCGGCGGCAATCGCGGATAGTTCAAATGATAAGCCTAAACTTTCCTGCGTGGAACGCATTCGTGCCGTTAATACCAGTGCCGCCAACGCACTACAGAAGCCGGAAAACGCGTACGCGAACATGCGTATCCGGTCCACATTAATGCCAGAGAGCCGCGCCGCCGTCTCGTTGCCCCCAACTGCGTAGATATTGATCCCCCATTTTGTGCGACTTAGCAGCAGTGTAGTTAACGCCACCAACAGGATCAGATAGATGAATGCATACGGTACGATGCCAATTTTGCCGTCGATAGCCGTGTAAATAGGATCAGTGATCGCTTGTACTGTGGTCTCTGGAAATAGTTGGCGACCAGAAATGCCGTAAGTGATGCCACGATAGCCCACCAAGGTTGCTAACGTCGCGATGAATGGCTGCAACTTGAGCTTTACGATGAGGAAGGCGTTCACCAATCCGCAAAGGATGCCGATTCCTAACCCGATCACGATTGCTAACGGTCCGGGTAAGTGGTGGATGAGCAATGTGTTGAACATTACCATGCCGACGAGACCCATTATCGCCCCGATGCTGAGATCGATCTCACCCAGCAAAATCGGGAAGGCAACGCCGATAGCCATGATCGCAATGTGCGAGTAACTGGAAAGTATACTTCTGAGGTTATTGAGCGTACGGAAATTGGGCGAAAGTAGCGCAAACAGGATCACCACCAACGCAAGGATCAGCAGCAAACTGAGATTACCAATAAGCTGTTTTCTTTGCATCATCACATAATGTTCCTAAAGGTTTATCGTTGTCGGCAAAACACTAATCTATATCAACTATTCTGTACCAGCGATGCTACAAACAATCCTAGGGTGACGACGTATCACCCTAGGATTGTGTCTACCTATGATAGGTATATGGAAATGAACGAGCGTAGTAGGACAAGCCTATTCATTACCACCGTTGGCTGGGTTGAATGGATGAGGCATTCTCTTTGGTGGCGATAATGTACGGCATCAGGATATGTCCCTGTTTAGCGAATGCCGTTGCAGGCACGCCGCCAGTGGCTAACGCCGTAGCGACGGAAGCGGCAAAGCGTCCTTGCTGATACACGTCTGTATATTGCGTGCCTGTCAACTCACCTGCTTCGATGGATTCAATCGCGGCAACTTCGCCATCATTGCCAAAGATGACCATTTTGTCGAGCATATTATTAGACTTGGCTACGTCCACTGCACCCAGCGCCATCGAATCATTCACGCCGTACACACCGGTGATGTCCGGAGTAGCAGCAAGCATCGCCGAAAGGACATCCTGCGCCTTTTTACGATCCCAGTCTGCCGACTGATCGGCTACCACCTGTATGTCAGGATACTTGGCAATACCTGCCATAAATCCATTGGTGCGCTGATCGCGGATGATAATTCCCGGCGGCGCATTGAGAATGGCAACCTTGCCCTTGCCGCCCATCAGCTCACCCATCTTTTCGCCAATCGCTACCGCGCCGAAGTAGTGGTTCATCTCCACATGGACGGCGTGAGGCTCGACGGCATCAATGTTCAGGGTAATCACTGGGATACCTGCATCCCGTGCCGCCGCGATGGAAGGACCAAGCGCCACACTATCGACTGGTTGCAGGAAAATCGCACTCGCCCCCTGATTGATCAGATTTTCCATGAGGCTAATTTGAACGTCGGGGCGTCCCTGACCATCCAGCAGTTCATAGGTGACATTTTCCTGTATCGTCAGAACTTCTTCGATGCCCTTGCTCCATGCCGCTGGAACGGTATGCGGCATGAACTGGATGAACGCCATGTGAAGTTTGCCATCTTGCTGACGCCGCCGTGCAGTGTGCAGAACAGGCGCAGCATTCACTGGACTGTAGCTGTTCAAGGCAGCACCTACACCAATGGCAGCCGCACTTGCTCCAACGGCTTTAATAAAGTTGCGACGAGATAGATTATTTTTCATTGAAGTCTCCTAAAACTTAGTTAGTATGAACCCACTATTAAGTCGTACACCATGCATCATGCATGATTTCGCAGTATAGCATAGCAATATGAGCAGTGCAACAGTCTTGATCTTATTGGCTGCCGATTCACGGAAAATGCTGGCAATAGGGACAGCGATAGGACCGAGACAGCTTGAGTTGACATGCCAAGCCGTCTCGCACAATGGAAGCGTCCGATCAGGTTCGGTCTCGCTCCGATTTACCGGCAAACACAATGTTGATGATCAGGGCGGCTAACAGCACCAATCCGGTAATGAAGGTCTTGGCAAAGCTGTCAATATTAGCGATGTTGTCCAAGCCATTGCTGAGGGAGCCGTAAATGAGCAGACCTACCGCTGTCTGCAAGATACCACCGCGTCCGCCTGTTAAGGCAGTTCCACCCAAAACGACCACAGCGATTGCCTGAATCAGAAACCCTGACTGTGGCGCAGGTAGTGCTGTACCTAAACGTCCCATCGCAGCAATGCCAGCGATCCCAGCCGTGAAACCACTGATGATCAAGACGGAAAAAGTGATCAGCCTTGTATTGACTCCAGCCAGTCGCGCTGCTGACGGGTTAGCACCTGTCATGTAGACATAGCGCCCAAAACGGGTGTAGCGCAGTACCAGATACCCGACCAACAAGCAGAGCACAGTCAACAGGATCAGTACGCCGGAACGCAAACTGCCAACTTTCTCGCTGCCGATCCACAGGACAACTGGCGAGAGGGACTCCGTAAAGAATTGTCGCCCCTTACTGATCCACAGTGTTAGCCCTTCTGCAATCAGCGACATCGCGAGTGTTGCCATAAACGTTGGCACTCGAATGATCGTGCTAATCAAGCCGCTGCCAACCCCGCATAACACGCCCGTCAACAGTCCGGCAATTAACGGCAGCGGTTCCGGCAAGTTGTAATTGGCGTAAAGCTGCGTGGCAACCTGTGCGGAGAGTGCCATCACCGCGGCAATGCTAAGGTCAATTTCGCCAGTGAGCAAGACAAAGGTCATGCCAACAGCCAGAATGCCAGCCGTCGCCACTTGGGACAATATATTGTTGAAGTTGATCCATGTGCGGAAGCTTTCAGATGCCAGACCAAAGAACAGCCACATGATCAACAGGGTCCACAGAGGCGCTAATGCTTTCAGCCGTCGCAGCGTCACCTCGCGGCTGCTTTCAGGGATCACTCTTGTCTCTTCCATTGGGTCAACTTTCGGGCTAGAACCTGCCCCCTGTGCGCTCATAATTTAGATTAGCCTCATCAATGCTTCTTTATCTAAGTTCTTGTTATCCATCTGAGCAACGACACGACCGTGTGACATCACTAAAATCCGGTCAGCTACAGCTAGCACCGTTTCAGGCTCGGATGAGGCGACCAAGACGCCATAATGTTCATTGCGTAATGTACGCAGAATGCCGAGTACCTCATTTTTCGCGCCGACATCCATACCGCGCGTCGGTTCGCTGGCGATCAATACTTTTGGTGGGAAGGTGAGCCACCGTGCCAGCGCAACTTTTTGCTGGTTGCCGCCGCTCAATTTGCCTGCTGCGTTGAGCGGATCTGGCGGCTGGACGTTGGTTCTTCTGATGGCAGGAACAGCGACCTTTAGTTCGTGATCCCTGTTAGGAACAAACGCACCAAGTCGCGCTAGATGTGGCAGCGTGACGTTGCGGTAAATTGGCTCATCCAAGAACAGCCCTTTGCGACGGGATTCTGTTACGTAAGCCAGCCCATGTTTAATGGCTTGCCGTGCCGAAAAGTTTCTCGGCAATAGCTGCCCATCAACGGTCACTGTGCCCTGATCGAAGCGGTACATGCCAAAAATCGCACGCGCTAAGTCGAAATGCCCTGCCCCGATTGGTCCATAAATGCCCAACACTTGCCCGGCAAGCACATCTAAACTGACGTTGGAGAACACATCGGAAGATAAATCGCTCACCTGCAACAGCGTATGATCGCGCTCGGTGGCTTCTGGCAGGGCGGATGGCAACGTGGCGTTGACTTCTCGTCCCAAGATAAGCGAAATCAACTGATTGACGCTGGCATCCTTGCGCTCCAACGTACCAACTTTCGAGCCATCACGCAGCACGGTGATACGATCAGCAACGCGCATCACTTCTTCAAGGAAATGGGAAATATAGACAATACTGCGCTTTTGCTGACGCAAGGTATCGATCAATTGGATGAGGCGATCTACTTCCGCAGGCGAGAGTGCCGACGTCGGCTCATCCATGATCAACACTTGTGCACCCGATAGGATGACCCGCAGAACTTCAACTACCTGCTGGATTCCTAGAGAATAGCTGCTCAGTGGCAATCTAACGTCGATCTCAGGAAACCCCAGATTGGTCAGTTCTTGCTGCGCCACCTGCTGCATCTTCTTCCAGTCTACCGTCCCGTAACGGGTCAACGGTTGGCGTCCGAGGAACAGGTTTTCAGCTACTGTCAGCACAGGCATCGTACTTAGTTCCTGATGGATCATGCCGATCCCTGCGTTCAGTGCCTCTTTAGGGCTGTGAAAATGAACCTGTTTGCCATTCAGCCAGTATTCGCCGTCGTATCCATCATAGACACCAGCGAGAATACGCATCAGAGTGCTTTTGCCTGCACCATTTTCACCGACTAAGGCATGAGTCTCACCCGGTCGTAAATCGAAATTGACGTTTCGTAGCGCATGTAGGGAACGAAACTGCTTGGAAATCCCCTTTAATTCGATAATCTCTGAACTCATAAATTCATATTTGACCTTCTAAAGCTACAGGAACGATAGCTACGAACCTGATAAGTACGATGCTTCCATACTGTGATTTCAGTCTCTATTTGCTAATGATAAAGAGACAGAGAGGTGAGTAACTTACCCACCTCCCGTGCACGAGTACTAGCATCTGATGGTGAAAGACAATGCGGCAGACTGAATTAGAACAGGTAGTTGTTCTCCAGCCATAGCTGACCCGCTGCGCTGCCGACGCCCAGACCCTTCAGCAACCATGGACGATCAGCGTATTCTGGATTGTTGTCAACGCCCGCTACGACAGCCGGACCATCGACCATCAACCACGGTGGGATCTCCGCCCGCGCCTTCTCCAAGCCGACGGTAGCGGCATAGGCACCAACGATCACTGACCAGGCGTGAACGCGAGCCGCCGAGTTACGCGCTGTTACGGCATAAGTGCCAGCAACAACGGCTTCAATTGCCGGTTGCATAGCATCAATGCCACCCAGATAGATATTCGACTTACCAGCATCGGTGATCACCTTTAGACCTGCCAATGCCATGTCGTCATTGTCGTAGAAGATGGCACCGAGATCAGGATATTTGTTGATCAACGTTTGCGTGAGGTCAGCCGCTTTCTGAGTGTTCCAGTCGGCAGGTTCTTCATGAACGATCTCAATGTCACCGCTGCTTACCAGAGGATCAAAGATGTTATGGAAGCCCTGTCCGCGTCCCTGAGCACCACTATGTCCTGCCTGTCCGCCGAGACGGGCAACCTTACCCTTGCCGCCAAGCTTGGAAAGCAGAACCGAGGCAACCGCTTCACCTAGAATGATGTTGTCGCAAGACATGAACGTAACCACACCCATCTCCTGCTGTTCCTTAAAGGGAGCGAGGAGTGTGTCAATGATGACCAGTGGCGTGCCAGCTTCGATCATGAGGGAAGCGGGTTCACCCAGCGTGCCGATACTGACGGGTTGAACGCCAACGAAGTCGTACTTTTTGGTTGACCACGTGTCAAAGATCGCACGCTGCTTGGCAGCGTCATGGGCGGGGTCTTGCCACTCAATGGTAATGTTCATCAGTTTCGCGTAATACTCAACTGTGTCCTTACCCTGTGCGCACCATGAGGCATCAAGCCCGTTGTTGGAATAAGCAGCAACGAGAGGATTCGATTGTGCCTTGGCAGAAGTCGTGCGCCACTGCAAAAACTCATATAGTGGTGTGCCGAAGCCGACACCCGCAATGGCAGCAAGCTTGAGGAAACTACGGCGACCAAGTGATTTCTTGATTAACATCTTCTTATCTCCCACGATTCCGGCATTTGTGCCTTCTAAATACTCTGTAACTCTTTGCGAGATGCCCCAAATCTCAGCCAAAGATGGGTAGGCAACCTCCTAAAAGCATTACTGTTCTATAAACCAGCGTTGCCATGAACTCAGCAACATGTGAGCAAATTTCTCCCTCTAGCCGATTGGTGACAGCTCCTTTCTCCGTACCCATTGCAAAAGACTTCGCCTACCCGGCGAGCACTCTTACGAGGAGTGCAGCCGATGTCGCGCAGCCGGGGATAGCAACCCTGTCAGCCTCGGTACCAAATAATGCGCGGGTCATCAGCATCGCGCTGGTAACTCCATGCGCTATCAATCATCTTTTTGAGATCGTATTGAGGCTGCCAGCCTAGCAGAAAGCGGGCTTTGCTGTTGTCTAACCAGTTTGAGAAGTATTCTGTGCGCACACCGATGGTTGGCAGTCCATACTTTTCAGTGAGGTATTCCGCCATCGCGCCATAATCGACTGGTTCATCCATGCAGATGTTGAAAGTCTGCTGCTTTGCTTTCGGATTGTCGATAGCGCAAAAGATGCTAGTGACCAGATCATCAACATGTACGAAGTTGCGCTTGATGGCAGCACCGTTAGCATCTTGCATGATCGGGATGGTCTGCGTTTTGACGTATTCGTCTGCTTTTTCCGCGCCAACATAATCGCGCCAACGGATGCCGCCAAACACATCTTCTCCGAACGAAACCTGATACCTGAAATCATCCTTCTCCATAATCCACGGCGCACGGAGACAGCAGCCATTCAGCCCATACTGAATGTAATATTGCTCCAGCATGACCTCTTCCAATACTTTGGAGAGAGCGTAACAGCCGGGATAGGCAGTATGCTTTTGCGTTTCAGTTACGGGGATCGGATGGGGATAAACGCAGTGCCCCACACCTGCATCACCACCAATAAGGATGAATTGCTGAAAAGTAGGATTTTGACGGCACGCTTCCAGTAACCAGAACAGACCCTTGATGGCTACATCCATGATCTGATCGGGGGTTTCTTTACAGGTTGCCAGATGCAATACATGCGTCACACCCTCCATCGCCGACAATACGGTTTCGTTGTCCTGAATAGAGCCACGCACCACTTCAAGCCGATCACGCGGCTCAAGTAGGCGGTTGTGACAGAGAGCACGTACCACAAAGGAATCAAAACGGGGGTTGTTGAACAGGTGCTGGATAAACCGATGACCGACTTTACCTGTTGCACCTGTAACCAATATGCGATTTGTAGCCAAAGTCATTACTCGCGGTTGTGGCTTTTAGCTTAATTAAATAAACATTTGTAGCAGCGAACAGGTCGCCACGCTAATGCATCATGCACGATATACAGTGTATCGTGGACTTTTTGATATTACAAGTATCCCTGATAAGGTCTGTGAGATACTGAGAATCTCAAATCGTGATGTGACAAGAAAACATCTTGGAAAATCTACGAAAGTGATTTATCATGCATCATGCATGATAACTTGGATTAGCATGAGAACTATGAGGTTGTAGCCGTGAAATCGATCAGCTTACGCGAACCCGGTCATTTTGTTTTGAACGACACTCCCTTACCACCTCGGCTTGGACAAGATGAGGTGCAGGTTCGCGTTCGCAAGGTTGGAATCTGTGGCACTGATCTACATGCTTTTACAGGCACACAACCCTTTTTTAGTTATCCGCGCATCTTAGGACACGAACTCGCCCTTGAAGTAATCGACATCGGCAGTACGCAACAGTCACATAATCTGCATGTTGGCGATCTGTGCTGTCTCCGCCCATATCTGAATTGCGGTACCTGTGACGCCTGTCGTCGTGGGTTTACGAATTGCTGTATGAATATGCAGGTATTCGGCGTTCACCGCGATGGTGGAATGCGCGAAGTAATTAATGTGCCAATCGACAAGGTGCATAAGAGTACGGTACTCACCGCTGAATCGCTAGCGCTAGTGGAAATGCTCAGCATTGGCTGCCACGCTGTTGAGCGCGCACAGGTCAAACGGGATGAAGTAGTATTGGTGGTAGGTGTTGGACCTATCGGTTTAGGCGTTGCCCAATTCGCGGCTCTCGCCGGGGCAAGGGTGATTGTTGCCGATGTCAGCGACGCACGCTGTGCCTTCGCATGGAAAGACCCGGCGATCAATTACTGCATTGACGCAAAACAAGATGTGATCGAACAACTCAAGTCGGTCGTCCCCGATGGGTTACCAACAGTGGTATTTGACGCTACGGGCAACGCCCAATCAATGATGAAATCCTTTCAATTTGTCGCGCACGGGGGACGCTTAGTTTTCGTTGGTTTATTTCAAGGAGACGTGACTTTTCACGACCCCGATTTCCACAGGCGGGAACTGTCATTATTTGCCAGTCGAAACGCAACTGCCAGCGATTTTGACCGAGTCATCGCTGCTCTGGAGGCAAACAAGATCAACGTCGCCTCGTGGATTACAGATCGAGTTTCTCCTGAACAAATGGTAGATGCGTTTCCAACTTGGTTAGCGCCAGAATCGAAAACAATTAAAGCCATGCTTAGCTTCGATAATGTTTGAACGATTCCTGATTAGCCTTTTACAGCGCCAACAAGCAGACCTTTTGCAATGTAGCGTTCTAGCAAAACTGCCATAAGGATCAGTGGAACGACCATCAACATAACCAGTACTGACATATTCCACCACTGGGGACCACGCACGCCATTCTGTGCCGAAACAAGAATAGGCATGGTTTGTGTTTGGGCACCAGTTAAGAACAGCGCCAACACGTATTCATTCCAGCAGAATACCAACACAATCAGGAAGGTGGCGACCAACCCCGGTACCGAGAGCGGTAAGACAACTCGCCATAGCGTTTGGTATCGAGATGCACCATCAATAAAGGCACTTTCTTCAAGCTCAACTGGAATGCTCTGGAAGTAATCGCGCATAAACCAGATGACGATGGGTAGATTGGCAGCGCAATACGAGATAATCAGCCCTACGGCATTGTCCAATAAGCCAAGCTGCTGATACAGGATATAAATTGGAATAATCACCGTTACTGGCGGCAGCATTCTCTGCGAGATCAGCCAGAAGGCAATGTCGCTGTTGCCGAGCGCTGCTTTGAAACGCCTGCCAATCCCCTGCGCGACGATGATAAAGACTGCTGCTCCGATAGCCAGCGCAAATTGCCACGGAATCGCCAGCACGGTTAATAAGATGACCAGTGCAACACAGCCAATAAAGCTGAAAATTAGCCCTAACTTCGGACGGTATTCAAATCGTGTCAGCGCATATGCGGCACAAGCGCCAATAATAAGGGCACCCAGCGCACTATTGATTGCGATGGACACTGTACTGAGATAAGGTCGCAGAACAAAATCCGAGCCGTTCTCAACGAGCATTTCCTTCCAAGCGTGCAACGACGGCTGGAAATCCATGAAGGGAATGTACTTGGGTCCCGAAGCCACATCAACAGGTAATTTGAAAGCGGTGATCACTAACCAATACAATGGAAACAGGGTGATGAAAGCCCATATCGCCAGAAATATGTAAGAGATGATTAGCCAGAATGGCGATAGTTGGAACGGATTGGCGTTTCTGAAAATACGGTTCATCATAGTTTCTCAATAATCTGTTGTCTTACCACATTGACAAAGAGCATGGCGACAAAAGTGACGAGGATTAGCAGCAAATAACTGATAGCGGCTGATCCACCGAGGTTCGGGGAGCGCCATTCAATATAGGCATGTAGAGTCAGCGATTCCGTCGCGGTTCCCGGTCCTCCGCCTGTCAAAATACGCGGAATGTCAATGATCTTGAAGGCTTCGATCAGGCGAATGAGGATAACTGTGAGACTAACGGGAGCGATCTGCGGCAAAATAACGTAACGGAAAAGTTGCAGACGGGCTGCGCCATCAACCAGTGCCGCCTCAACGGTATCGCGTGAAGTTCCTTCGAGCGCGGCTAGCAGGATGATGAACATAAATGGCGTCCACTGCCAGACATCGCCGATGATAACCGCAACGCGCGCACCCGCTGCGCTTTCTACGAAAGAGAAATCTTTAAGTCCGAGTGCTAGCCAAAGAGGAACAAAAGGACCGACATGAGTATCAGTAACCATCCGGAATAGGAAGGCGATACCGACAGGGGTAATCATCATTGGTAGTAGAAAGGCAATCCTAAAGAAGCGTTTGCCCGGGATTTGCTGTACTAATAAGAGTGCTAGCCCTAGCCCAATAAGGTATTGAAGTACCACCCCAACCACTACGAAGATTAGAGTCACAATCATAGTGCCCGGTATGCCGTCAGCACTAAGAGTACTCAGAATAATCCAGAGCAACCCGGCGGCGAAACAAACCGTGATTGTGCGCGTAATAATGGTTCCCAGCCGAGGATTAGTGCGAATACCGGTGTAGAACCAATATAGAAGTAACGCAACGATGGCAAAAAAGAAGAGCCAGCTTAGTGGAGATAATTCGCCTAGTTTGCCGATCAAATGCCGTTGCTGACTGCCAAAGAGCAGTTTCTGATAATTACTGAAACCCACGAATACCGCATCGATACCGCCACGCACGAAGGTCACACGGGCGAAGGATAAGAATAGCGATATGATGAGGGGGAATATCGACAGAAACAATACGATCAGAATGGCAGGAATGAGCAGGACAATTCTGGTGGAGGCATCGGGCTTGGCGAAAGTCGATCTGCCTAAACCATCGGTTTTAACAGCAGTGCTAGTATTCTCCACATTCGTTGTGCGCGACGACGTAAACTCACTCATGATTTTCGGTTTCTCATCAACAAATGGCTGCCTCTATATGAAAATGCTAGCCTAGCTTACACAACAATTTCTGGTTACTTAAAGCGCATTAGGGATTCAACTAACGTCGCCACTGGAGCAATCCACCCATCGATTGCCCCAGTGACATTGACGTACAAAACTGCACTCAGTTTGGAGTCGCAAGCAGAAAGTGAAGTTACTTTGTGGCGATACCCAGTGAACCCAGATACGCCTGGAATTGCGCGTCACGTCCCACTTCGTCGCTGATTTCGTTCCACTGATTGGCGATTTCTTTAGCGGCTTCTTCAGCGGTAAATTCACCAGCAAGGTACTGACTTACCACTGTGTCCAACGTGACTTGTAGATAGCGATTGGTGGACGGGATACTGAGGTCGAGCACCATGTTGGGGCTGCTCAAGCTGCCTTCAATAGCGCCGAGATAGTTCTTCGCTGCGGTCTCGCTAAAGCCAGCCTTGACCCAAGCATCGAGATCCGAGAACTGGGATAAGCGGTAGGGATTGTAGCCACTCTTACCAATCGTCACGTCAATGTTGGATTGAGCGGGTTGATTCAGATAAGAGAAGAAGGCGTAGGCTGCGTCCTTCACGTTCTGATCAGCGGCGCTGCTGACACCACCGCCCCAACCACCGAAGGCGGCAAATGGAGCATAGTTGATGCCGTCGATGGCATGCGGGCAGGTCTTCTCATCGCAAGCGACCATCTCGCCAGTTGCGCGATCAAGTACTTCAGTGGCTCCGGGAATAACGACAGTACCAACCAAGTCTTGAACCTTGGAACGGTCAGGATCAATTGACAGTGAGCCAATATCACCCCAGTCCATGGTTAAGGCACAGCGTCCGGTCAGGAACAGATCGCGCGTGCTATTAAGATCAATGGTTAGCTCATCGGCAGGACCGTACTTACCGGTTTCCTTGAACAGTTCCAGAGCCTTGATGAAGGCAGGATTCGGTCCAAACAACGGTTCAAACGTATCCAGATCAAAGAAGGCACCCTGTCCTGTACCCTGCGTTTGAAGGCGGGCACTCGCAAAGTCAACAATCCACCAGAAGGATTGTCCCTGGCGTACTTTGGGAATGCAGGAGCCGTAATCCGTCTCGCCATCACCATTCAGGTCCTGACCATTGAACTTGGCGGCTGCCGCTAGATATTCTTCCCAAGTGCGCGGAGGCGTAATGCCCTCTTTTTCAAACAAATCGGTCCGGTAATAAACCATATGGAAGTCACCATCCAGCGGAACAACGTAAATGTTGCCCTGATAGGTGGCGATGTAATTGCGGAAGAACGGAGCGATGTCATCCCACTGGATGTCCTTATCGTTCTTGACGTAGCCGCTCAGATCTTCCAAGATGCCAGCCTTCACATAGTCGGCATTCCACTGTGGCGACATGACGAAAGCGTCATAGCTTCTAGCGCCAGATTGATCCGTCAGGATGGCGTTGTAGAGTTCAGCAAAAGGAACAGTGGTGACCTCGATCTTAGCTCCCGTTAGAGCTTCAAAATCGGGACCACGACGCAGCAAGGGTTCTGTCACTTGGGGTCCGGCAAAACTGAGGACATTCACGGTTACACCCGCAAATGGCTTGTCCTGTGCTTTGGATATACCCAAAGTGCCTACAGACAGTAACAGAAGTAGAGTAAGAATTATGGGAATTTTCGTGTATTTCATGTTCACTTGCTCCATAAATTGGAAATTAGGATTGCGCCAGACGCGCCCAAGCTCTGCTTAATGCAGAGACGAGAATAGCAACATTGGATTGCTCTTCATGTTGCCAATTGGCATATTCAGTTACATAATACATCATGCATGATGCATGAAAAGTAGCATAGGTTTCCGAATTTGTCAATCAACAGACGTAAGATGTGGTGGTGTGGGTTGTGAAGACTAGAGATGGCATAACGGTGGCGTAAATACGTGAGAATAGGCGTCGGAACGAATTCTCATTAGCTCTTGTAGTCTTACGAGCGATTGGCGATACTCTAGGCTTGTCGAGTTAGTGAACAGAACAAGATGGATAAACGAATAATGGAAGGCGAATCGTCGGTAAAGTCTTCGCTAGGAAGAGAACAGTACCGTTCCTTAACGGATATTGCCTATGATGTGGTCATCGCAGGAATTATCAATCAGGAGTTCAAACCGGGTGCAGTCATCAGTATTGATAACCTCGCCCGACAACTCAATATGAGCAATACTCCCGTGCGCGAAGCGCTTATGCGTGCGCACGGACAGCGCCTCGTTAATCAACGAAGCAATCACGGGTTCGTCGTCACTAATATCCTAACGCCGGAAGAACTACACGATCTGTTTGAGGTTCGCTACGCATTAGAAATGCTCGCCCTGAATACAGCGGATTGGTCTGCTGCTGCTGACGTTGTTGCCGTGCTCGATGGTCTGTACGAACAGATGAAGGCTACGGCAAATGGTACGGTTTACCATACGTTTGGTGACTATATGGTACTGGATCGGCAATTTCATCGCGCTTTAATTGAACTATCCGGCAACAAATTTCTAGTAGCGGCGTGGGAAGATCTGCATGTCCACCTTCATCTTTCCCGCCTATACACCGGAATCGGACTGTTTGATCGCAGCGATTCAACGAACGAGCACGGTGTCATTGTTGAAGCGGTAAGAAATGGCGATAAGAAAGCAGTCATTAGCCTGCTTGGGCAGCACATCAAACGGGTGGACAAACGAATGCATTCCTTCTTGACAAAGTGAGTAAGGTCTTTCACTCAATCTCTCATGAATACACAACTTTCACCGCTAAACCGACAAACGGCAGCAGTAAACAACACATATCGCGAAAGAGTAATCCAATTTGGCGGTGGTAACTTTCTTCGCGGCTTCGTCGATTGGATTATCGAGCAGCTTAATACAGAAACGACCTTCGCCAGCAGCGTGGTCGTGATCAAGCCCACCGCCAGTGGTAGCTATGATCAATGGACTGAACAGGAAGGTCTCTTCCATGTTCAACTTCACGGTTTACAAGACAATAAACTCGTCACTAGTTGCGAACTCATCACTTGCGTTAGCCGTGCACTCAATCCTTACCATGATCACGCGGCGTTTCTGGCGTTAGCATGCCAACCTGATATTCGATTTATCATTTCAAATACAACTGAAATGGGAATTGCCTTTGTGCGCTCTGATCAGTTGAGCGATACGCCGCCCAGTTCATTTCCCGCCAAATTGACGCAGTTTCTGTACCAGCGTTTTGAGCACTTTCAGGGCGCTGAAGACAAAGGCTGCATTATCCTGCCGTGTGAATTGGTCGAACAGAATGGGCGGCGACTCAAACAAATCGTCTTGCAGTATGCCGACCTGTGGCAACTGAACGCCGCGTTCAAGACATGGATTGAGACTAGCAACCAATTTTACAACACGTTGGTGGATCGAATCGTCACTGGGTTTCCCAAACAAGATAGTCAGGCAGTACTTGAACGAATCGGCTTTAACGATCAACTTTTGGTTGAAGCGGAAAGCTATCATAACTGGATTATAGAAGCGCCAAGTACGCTCAACGACGAACTGCCCATCGCGCAGACGAAGCTAAACGTCCACATTGTAGACGACGCCGAGCCACATCGGCGGATCAAGGTGCGAATACTCAATGGCGCTCACACCTGCATGGTGCCCTTGGGCTACTTTTTGGGACTAGAGACGGTACGCCAGGTTGTTGAACATAGATGGCTGGGAGACTTCATCCACACGCTCATGCTTGAGGAGGTATTACCTACGTTCGGTACCTCTGATCCCATGCTCACTGCATTCGCGGATGCGGCGTGGAATCGCTTTCGCAATCCCTTCATTCAGCACCGTTTGCTCAGCATAGCGCTCAATTCGATTTCCAAGTTCAAGGTACGTCTACTGCCGACGCTAACGATTTATGCGGAATCCAAACAACAACTCCCGCATCGAATAGTGTTCGCATTCGCTGCGTTGATCCGATTCTACAAAGGCGAATGGGCTGGTGCGGAGATCCCGTTGAATGATGATCCAGCAACCATTGCTTGGATTAGAGAAGTATGGCAAACAGCCGCTAATACTCAAAGCGTAGCGGAACAGCTTCTGGCAAATCAGCAGCTCTGGGATCAGGATTTACTCAACATCAATGGGCTGCACGAGTTACTCAGTAACTATTTGGCTCGCCTTGAGGAAGTTAGTCACCAGTTGGTAGTTGCAGCTAAGACATCAGTTGACGAGAGAGCCGCGCTGGCAGCATCGCTGTTGGAATCTGCGTCCCGGCACAGTCGCTAATCACAATCGATCCGCCGTATTTAAATCCAAATACTAATGCTATACCTGCGTCTTCGGCACTCACCCGCGAGTATGTTGTAAGTGAACAGCGCGTTTTTGCGTGCATTTAGAAGCGAAATCATTAGAAGTTGTGAGAGCTTTCAATCACTGGCGTTGTTAACCACACATACTCGACCTGAATGCCGCTAATTCCCCGTCGTCTTAGCAATGACTAGAATAGTTCGGATTGTAGCTGTCGTTAGCTATAATTCTGCTCAGTGTAGAAGACAAACAATTTCCTATTGGGGATTGATTATATGGAAACAAAAGCCAAATTTCATGGTGCGGCATTTGCCAGCTTAGAAACTACTGAGCAGCTAAGCGACGATCAGATTGAGGCACGTGCGCGCGAACTACTTGGACAGCTCACACAGGATGAAAAAATCGGGCTGATGTCAGGAGATGTGCCGTTCTGGCCCGGCATGGCTGATATGCTGGGCGGCGGCTACGCTGACCATCCATGGGTGGCAGGCGCGGTGCCACGATTGGGTATTCCCGGTGTGCGCTTTGCGGACGGTCCGCGTGGTGTCATTATGGACGGTGGTACCACCTTCCCGGTCTCTATGGGACGTGGAGCCACCTTTGATCCTGATCTAGAGGAACGTGTAGGCGACGTGATCGGGCGCGAACTACGCGCAATGGGCGGGAATTTCTTCGGTGGGGTATGCATCAACCTGCTGCGACATCCGGCTTGGGGGCGTGCGCAAGAAACCTACGGAGAGGATCCCATTCATCTTGGTGAGTTTGGCGCTGCGCTTGTTCGCGGCGTCCAGAAACATTTGATGGCTTGCGCCAAACATTACGCGTTGAATTCGATGGAGAATGCCCGATTCAGCGTCGACGTGACAATCGCGCCTCGCCCACTGCATGAGATCTACCTGCGCCATTTCAAGCGCGCCGTAGAGGAAGGCGTTGCGTCGATCATGAGTGCCTATAACAGCGTCAATGGTGAGTGGTGTGGGCAGAACTACGAGCTGCTCACGGAGATTCTCAAGCAGCAGTGGCATTTTCAAGGCTTTGTGATGACCGACTTCATCTTCGGCATGCGCGACTCTAAGAAGGCGGCATTAGCGGGTCAAGATGTTGAAATGCCTTTCGACATGATCCATCGGCAGCACCTCAGAAGCCTTGTGGAAAGTGGCGAAGTGCCACTTGAGCGCGTAAATGATGCTGCTCTGCGCGTGCTGCGCCAACAGATCCGCTTCGCTCAAGGTCGTGACCCGCGTGATTATGCGCTAGATGTGGTCGGCAGCGAAGCACATCGCAAAGTTGCTCGCGAGGCAGCGGAAAAGGCAATCGTACTACTGAAGAATGAAGATGCTCTCCTGCCGCTGAAAGAGGTCAATAAACTGGCGGTAATTGGCAAGCTGGCGGCTACAGCCAACACTGGCGATGGTGGATCTTCGAACACTCGCCCGACTTATGTCATTACCCCATATCAGGGATTGCAGGAAGCGCTGGCGGAACAGACTGAAGTCATCTATGACGATGGCAGCGATCCTACAAGAGCGGCGCAGATTGCCAGTGAAGCGGATGTGGTGGTTCTGGTTGTTGGCTACACTCATCAAGATGAAGGCGAGTACGTTTCACCTGATTCGATGGCAGAACTGTCGAAGAATTTCCCGCCACCAACCCCCGAGGAAATGCCCATCGCACAGGCAATGATGGCGACTATGAGTGCGACGAACAGCATTGCCAACGCCATGCCTCCCGGTGGGGATCGTCAACTGCTGACGCTTCACCCCGATGACGAAGCGCTGATCCAGCGAGTTGCTGCTGCCAACCCACGCACAGTGGTAGCAATGATGGGCGGCAGTGCGATCATCACCGAAAACTGGCGTAATCAAGTACCAGCGATCCTTATGTTGTGGTATCCGGGTATGGAAGGCGGGCGCGCTTTTGCGGACATCCTAGTAGGGAAGGTTAATCCAAGTGGCAAACTGCCCTGTGTTTTCGCCGCTAGAGCGGAAGACTTGCCTTACTACGACATGAATGCGAAGGCGATCACTTACGATCTATGGCATGGTTATCGCAAGCTTGAACGGGATGGAGCCGCGCCAGCATTTCCGTTCGGGTTCGGGTTGAGCTATACCACCTTCGAGGTTGATCAGCTTCATCTTTCTGCTAGGTCTCTGGGCACCCACGATACTCTCGTCGCTACGGTGAACGTAACCAACTGCGGATCGGTAGCTGGAGAGACTGTTGTTCAGTTCTATGTTGCTGTACCAGCCTCACGGGTTGAGCGCGCAGCAAAGGAACTGAAGGCGTTCCAGCGGGTCGGGTTGAAACCCGGCGAGACCAGACCCGTGCAGGTGAACATTCCAGTCAAAGATCTAGCCTACTACGACGAACAGATGGGTTGGACAGTGGAATCAACTGGCTATACCCTGATCGTTGGTCAGCACTCCTTGGATGAGCAAGCGCTGCGGGCGGAATTCGAGATCGCCTAACCCAATATGGCTCAGTAGCTGCTCTGCAAGCAATACTGCCTGAGAAACAACCTCAAAGAAAAACGGCAAGATGATCATCTTGCCGTTTTTAGGTTTTATGGGACGCTTCGCGACCAGCAGCAACAAACGCGGAATGCTAGTCTACCCTGCTACTGTTTGCGTGGCACTCACAGGAATCCCTGCATTCTCAGAGTACAGATGGCATTTCACAAGCACCCCGTCAACTTGTAAGTCTGCTGGCACGACACTCTTACAAATATCCATGACAGCGGGACAACGACCCGCGAATTTGCAGCCCTGTCGCAGATACTCATCTTGCTCAAATTCAGCCAACGTGACTACGGTATCCCAGCGTTTTTGAGGATCTGCTTGCGGAATGGACTCCCGCAGCAGCTTTGAATATGGGTGCTTGGGATTCATCAGTACCTGTTCGACGGTTCCCATTTCGACAATGTTGCCACGGAACATGATGGCAATGCGATCACTGACGTAATAAGCCGTCGCTAGGTCATGTGTGATGTAAAGGATACTAACACCCAGTTCATCTCTGAGCTGTTTGAACAAGTTGACGATCGACATGCGCAGAGACGCATCAACCATTGAAACAGGCTCATCAGCGATAATCAACTTGGGATCAGTGACCAGCGCCCGCGCAATGGAGATACGTTGGAGCTGACCGCCAGAAAACTCGTTCGGGTATTTCCCCGCGAACTCCTGATAACTCAAACCGACCAAGCGGAGTTTCTGATCGATCCGATCGATGGCTTCCTGCTTTGAACTGGCGAGGCGAAAGTTCTGTACGGTTTCGTGGAAATAGGACTCAACGGTCCGCAGCGGATTAAAGGTGCTAAATGGATCCTGAAAGATCGCTTGTACACCGTCGGTGAGCCACGCCCGCTCTTTGTGTGTGTGCGGTTTTCCGTTATGGTAGATCGACCCAGTGGTGATTTCTTCAAACCCAAGTACTATTTTGGCTGTAGTCGTTTTCCCGCAGCCACTTTCGCCCGCTAGCGTGAAAATTTCGGCTGGTTTGATATAGAAGCTGACATGATCCACGGCTGTGAGTGTGATCCGAGCGAGCATGTTGCCTTGAGTGTACCGTTTAGTCAGGTCATTTACCTCAAGCAGCTTATCCATGTTGTTCTTCTCCAACTAGCCAGCAGGCAACCTTATGATTTTTGTCCAGATGAGTAAAATCTGGCATTTGCTTGCTGCAAATCTCTTTGGCATACGGGCAGCGTGGGTGGAAAGGGCAACCAGAGGGCACTTCTGCAAGGGAAGGTGGGCTACCGGGCACACTGTCACGCTCAGTCTTATCGCCGAACTTGGGCAGTGAGTTGATCAAAAACTTAGTGTAAGGGTGTTGCGGCTGGGCGAATATCTTCTCTGTTGTTGCCTCTTCTACAATCTTGCCAGCATACATGATGCCAATCCGGTCAGCGATATTGGCGTGCACCCCCATATCGTGCGTGACGAGGATGATCGTATTCTTTAGAGTCTTCTGAATATCTTTCAGCATCTGGATCACGCCACGCTGTACCACCACATCTAGTGCTGTCGTCGGCTCATCACCGATCATGATGCGCGGATTCATCGAAGATGCTAGGGCGATAGTCACGCGCTGGCGCATGCCACCCGACAACTGATGAGGATAGACATCGAGGATGTTTTTGGGTAAGCCGAGTTCAAGAATTCGCTGGCGAGCCAATTCAAAGCTTTCCTCGCCGCTTTGCCCGTTGATATGGCTGCCAATAAAATCGGTAAAGGTCCCTTTGATCTTGAGCACCGGATTGAAGACACTCATCGAGCCTTGCGGGATGTAGGAGATGTACTTCATTCGCAGCTTCCGTCGTTCTTCCCCGCTTAGCTTGGTGACATCTACCTCCTGTGAATCAATAGTATAGAAAAGTTTGCCGTCAATCAGGCGCAGAGGCGGCACAACTTCGTTGAACAGAGTCTTTAATAGAGTGGTCTTGCCACAGCCGCTTTCCCCTGCGATACCGTAAATCTCGTTTTCATAAATCTTCAGATTTACATCGTTAACGGCTTTGACTGTTTTCTGAGCGCCGTGTACCTCTAGGAGGTAAAAAGCTTTCAACTGGTCGGTTCGTAGGACGGTCTTTTGCGCTTCTAGCATGTTTTGGTCTCCACTACGCTCCAACTCGCTGGACGCGCGTGCGGGGATCGAGGTATTCGCTGATGCTGACTGACAGCCAGTAGAGAGCAACAAACATAAACAGAGAGAGGATTACTGGTGTCAAGATCCACCACCACCGTCCTAATAGGATTGACTGATAGAAAATCGCCCAATTGAGCATGGTGCCCAGAGTAGGGATGTTGAGATTGACCAATCCGAGGATTGCTAGCGTTATCTCCAACCCGATTGCCCATGCCATATTGTTGATCAACGTCGAAAAGATCAATGGCATTGCAAAGGGCATGTATTCTTTCAGTACCAGTGGCACTGTTCTCGTGCCCGAAAGTGTGGCAGTCATGGTGAACTCTCGCTCACGCAGACTTAAAACTAACGAACGGATCAGGCGGGCATCCCACGCCCAACCGAAGAAAGCTAGCATCAATCCGAGCACCACGAGATTCATGTGCTCGCGAACCATCATGGACAGCATGACAAAGATGAGGAAGAGCGGGATAACTAACAGGCTGTCGCCTATAAACATCAGCACTCTATCAAGTGCACCACCCCTAAAGCCTGCGACCATACCGACCAAGACGGCAATCACCCTTGATACCAACCCGGAAATGAGCGAGATGATCAAGGAATTGCGTACTGCGTAGGTCGCTTGCCAGAAGATGTCTTGCCCGTTCGAATCGGTGCCAAGCAGGTGCTCCGCCGAAGGCTTCATATCTCTCGGCACAACATACCACAAGGTAGGATCGTAGGGTGAGAAAAACGATAACACTGCCAGAATCAGAATAATCATAAGTACGATGAAACTGAAACTGAAACGATAATCTTTGAATAGATCTCTGAATACTGTCATGGGAAGAATTTCCTTATTTGTACCTCACCCGTGGATCAAACAAGGGATAGGTCAGATCGACGACTAGGATCGCAGTTGTAATACCGACAATAGAAAGAATAGTGATCCCCATGATCAGGTTGTAGTCTCCATTGATGATGGCTCGATAAAGCAACATTCCTAAGCCGGGGTAACCAAAAACAATCTCTGTAATGAGCGCTCCGCTGAAAATTTGCCCTAGTGAAAGTGCCAATCCGGTGATTTGTGGCATTATGGCGTTACGAATGATGTATTTGCCCACGATGCGGTTTTCCGTCACACCACCCAACTTGGCATATTGGACAAAACTTTCAGCATTCACGTTTTGTACCAGCAGCTTCATGGTTTGGAATGTGACTGTACCACCCAAAACAATAAGCGAGAGTGCAGGCAAAAACGAGTGCCAGACGACATCTTTGATGTACTCCCAAGTGAAGGTGGGTACAGCTCCTAATGACGCCCCGCCTGTGATCGGGAACCAGCGGACGAGATAAGTTAGAAGGAGAAGCAAGACAAAAGAAAAAATATAATAAGGCAGTGGACGGATGACCATCGCACTGGCATCCAGAACCCGTGACCACCGCTTACGCGTGTAGTAGCCTGCTAACCCACCCAAGATATTCCCTAATATCCATGAGATGGCAGTCGAGGTGAGCAAGAGACCCAACGTCCATGGCAAGGCAGTACCAATTAGCTGATTGACACGCGCTGGAAAATTGAAGAAAGAAACACCGAAGTCACCGCGGATCAACCTACCCCAGAACGCCCAATATTGATCCCACCAAGACCCACCCAGACCATACATCTCGGTCAAGTCATTGATGATGCCATCCATTGATCCGGGTTCAAGGGTCGAACCGCGTGCCCTCATCTGATCGATCATCTTCATGACCGGATCATTGGGGGTAACTCTGGGGATAATGAAAACGATTGTGATACCCAGCCAAATGACTAGAAAGTACAAGATCAGGCGCGGTATAAGGTATCGCTTTACAAATGCCACGTTTTTGCCCTCATACGTAAAACTTCTTATCTAAGTAGTCTGCTACCCCAAAAATATACAATACATTTCCTTGGGTGAGACGTCCCACCCAAGGAAACTGGTAAATTGGTTGACTAGTTGCTGAATTCCCTTATGCGCCAGCAGGTTTCAGGCGCGGAGTCATGTACTTGAAGTTTGGCCAGTGGGTATAAGGCACGTTATAAGCGTTTTCGCTGCCGGGCCAATTGGTCCAGTAAGTCTCATCCCAACCGACAAAGCCGATGTAGCCGTAGGTTGGAGTGCTGGGCATATTCTTCACCACTTCTTTCAGACCCTCGATGCCAAGCGCGATGACAGCTGCGCTATCGAAGGGATTGGTTTCGCGTAGACGCTTGATGATGTCATCCATCGTCGGGCTTGACCAACGCGAGTGGTAAGAGCTTTGTGTGCGCTCTCCAACGGGCTTAATGTAGGAAGAGTTCCAGTCGTCGAGTACGCGATAGAGATCGGGACCGGCACCCCAAGGCTCGCGCCCGGGCCACACAGTTTCCACATCAAAATCGCCGACGGCTCCCAGATCAGCGCTGCTTTCTGTGTTGAATACCGTCGCATCGATGCCGAACTTCTTCCACTGCTGCACGGCAGCTACGGCATTGCGGGCATCATGGTTAGACAGAGTTGTGCCGCACATGTACGCGATCTTCCATGGGCTGCCATCGGGCAGTAGCCAGTTCCCGCTGCCGTCCTTCGAGAAACCATTCTTTACCAACAGTTTCTCGGCAACGTCGGGAGCGTACTTGTACCAACCGAGTCCGAAGCTCTTTTCGATAAACGCATCATCCTCAGGGAAAACATAACCCCGGCTTTTTGCGTAATCGGCAACGCGTCGTCCCGCAGTGGGATCATAGGGCGCAAAGGTTTCACCATCGACTACATCAATAGTGAATTCCTTCAGCCAGTCTTGCATCGGCTCGATGTAATCCTTGGGATATGGACCCAGATGCGGGATATGCACCGCGCTCAAAGTACCCGAGGAGTCGACGGCGATACTTGTGTACTCAACGATGTCGATTGCCAGCGTCAATGCCCAGCGAACTTCCGGATTGTCGAACGGAGCACGAGCAGTGTTGTACACGATGCCGGTGATGGCGGGGTCATTGTTGACTACAAAGGGGAAGGTCGGCTGGTAAGCGCGAGATGTTTCCGCCTGCGCTAACAGCGCCTTGAGACCATCAGCAGAGAGTTCAGCGACATCCAGTTGATGGGTCAGTTGAGCCAGAATTTGTGCGCCTTCATCAGCAAAGAACTGGAAGATGATGTACTTGGGCTTCGGCTCACCAAACAAGATACCTGTCGGGGTTTTTGCCCAGTCTTCACGCTTTTCCCATGCTGTCCAACTGCCCTGTGGGTCAAAGCTGTGCAGCTTGTAAGGACCGCAGCCGATATACGGATTGAAGGTGAACTGAACGGGATCTGCTTCCTTCTCAAAGATGTGCTTAGGCATGATTCGGGTGCAGCCCCAGCGGTCAAGGAAGGTGGTATGGAAGCGCGAGTTGGCTTGCTTCAGTTCGAACTTGACCGTGTAATCATCAGACGCAGTCACCGAGGCAACATTGTCCACAAAGAAGGTGTGGGCGCTGAAACCGTCAAACTTCATCAGTGTTTCGACTGTATAGACGACATCAGCAGCGGTGAACGGCGCACCGTCCGCCCAAGCCACGTCCTTGCGCAGCGTGACCGTGAGGCTGGTGAAATCTTCGTTATAAGTAGGATCGCCGTCGGCAAGACCGTTGATGATCTCACCAGTGGCAAAATCTACCGTCCAGAGTGGCTCGTCAGCTAGGTTTTGCAAGCCGCGATCTTGCCATTTCCAGCCGACCCACAAGTTCATGTTGTCAGGGGTGCCAACGCGTCCGGTGAGGATTCTGGCGATTAGCGTCTCCTCACGAGGGAATGTACCGATTTGAGCAGCGAGTTCACCGCTCTCCTCAGGTAACATGATTCCATTAGTGGGCACAAGCCCCCAAGGTGCAAGCATAAAACTACCAGCACCGGCAGTTATAAGCTTCAAGAAATCGCGGCGATTAATTCCTTGCGACATTTTTCCTCCATAATTTCAAAATGGATGACGGCTTCGCTGTTAGAGCTACGACGAAAAAGGTGCTAATTCAACTGGATAGGCTTCCTCCTGTCTCGCTTCACAGTATTGCTGTGCTCCTCCCCTTCTACCTGATGTGATCCACACGAGTCGCGGAGGACGAGCTGTGTCGCCAACGTGACCCGTCGTGGCTGATGATTCCGACCCTCAATCTGTTCCAACAGCATCTTGACGGCAACTTTTCCCATTTGTTCGAGTGGCTGTCCGACTGTGGTTAGTTTGGGGTAGACAAGAGAGGCTTGGGGAATATCATCAAAACCAATGACTGAGATGTCATCAGGAATCCGCAGTCCGCATTCACGCGCAGCATCCATTGCACCAAAAGCCGATAAATCATTGGATGCGAAAATAGCTGTTGGCAGTGGAACTGCACTCTGCAACAGATTCTTTGAGATTTCGTAACCGGATCGCTGGAGGTAATCGCCTTCGAGGATCAGCTCATCCCGAATTGGAATGCCGCTGTCAGCCAGCGCCGCTTTGTAGCCTTGCAGTCGGTCTACGGCGCTCTGGATAACAAGCGCACCTGTAATAAAGGCTATGCGCCTATGCCCCAACTCGATCAGATGTTGTGTAGCTTCATAGGCACCCTGCCAATTGGTTGCACTAACAGAACTACTGTTGTCGGCGCCGTCAACCTGATCGATCAGGACATAGGGGAAACTGTGTTCACGCAGCACTTTGAGGTAAGTGGTTGCTACCAACGGAGTGACAAGCAGCAATCCCTCTGTCAGCCCATTGGCGATAGCGTTGACATAGAATGATTCGTTGTCAGGTTGGCGGTGCGTTGTATAGAGCATCAAATCATAGTTGGCACGCTCCAACTCTTGATCAATGCCCCGCATAATGGTGCCGATGTAGCCATTGTCCAGATTCGGCACAAGGAGTCCGATAATGCGTGAGCGCCCGCCAGCCAGACTACGTGCCTGCAAATTGGCAACGTAGCCCAACTGCTCTACGGCTTCCATCACGCGGTGGCGTGTAGATGCCTTGACAAACTCATACCCGCTCAGAACGCGTGAAACCGTTGCGTAAGACACACCGGAAGCACGTGCCACATCCATGATCGTGACACCGCGTCTCTTTTTCGGTGATTGGCTATTGTTAGTCATTAAGTCATGGTCGCTTTTAACAAACTATAAAAGGCGCGACGATGCACATTATTCCGCAAACACCTGCCGTGAATACGAATTCCGCAAGCGCTTACAAAATCAGCATAACACCTTCTCGGATCGGCGTCAAGAAGTGCCAGATAAGCTGTTTAAGCAGGCTGCATAGCGGAAATATGACAGTAGGAGTAGGCGGCTGCCTATGTGAAGTTATGCACTTTGCCAGAATAGCGGATTAACCGACAGCTAAGGTTAATCTAGCCTCGCTCCCGTGAATACCTGAGGTTATTTAAGGTAAGCTGCGGAGAGCGAGGTAGCCTTACATGCTTATGGGGTAACGGTGAAATTCATATTAGCTGGCTCTGGCGCGCCCAGCCGCACACCAAATTCACCGGGGGAGCAGCCGCCAACCGTCACGCGGAATTCGCCGGGTTCCAGAACACGATCTCCTGCATCATTCACCAGCTTCATCAATTCGGGGGTTATGGTGAACGTGATGACGGTACGCTCGCCTGCTTTGAGATGCACCCGCTGGAAGCCGATGAGATTATGCAAAGGAACAGTGGTCGAGGCGGATAGGTCACTGAGATAGATTTGGGCAACTTCATCTGCTTCCACCGATCCACTGTTGGTCAAGCTGCACTGAAGTGAGAGCGACTCTCCTGCCTTGATTGTGTGCTTGTCGAGAGCTAAGTCGCTGTAGGAAAAGCGGCTATAACTCAGCCCAAAGCCAAACGGGAAGAGGGGTTCCTCCGAGGCATAGCGATAGGTACGACCGGTCATCTCGTAATTTTCAAAGGGCGGGAGCTGCTCCAGAGATTTGGGGAATGTCAGCGGTAGTTTCCCCGATGGAGATACATCGCCAAAGAGCACATCGGCTACCGCTCTGCCGCCTTCCTGTCCGGGATACCAGACGTAGATAATCGCTTCCATCAGATCTTCCAGCTCACCCAGCGCAATCGGACTACCACTGGTCAACACCAGTACAACTTTGGCACCGCCGCGTGCCAATTTTGTCAGATAATCAATCTGATTCGGTGGCAGCGAAATCTGCGCACGATCTCCCTGTTCGCGTGACAGCAGGGCATGTCCCTCCTCACCTTCAAGCAGTGGCGAAATACCCATACATGCGATGATTACATCGAATGTTGGTGCTCCGACCACTGACCAATCATCCACTTGAGAGGGCTGGTCGAGCAGGCAGGCGGGGCGGTATTGCAGCTCGGTTCCTTCTGGAGTACGGGCAACGATCCCTTCCATGAGAGTGATCATCGAGTCATTCAACCCGTGGTAGTTGCCTAGCAGCACATCAACGCTGGTCGCATTCGGACCAACAACCATAATCCGTTGTGCCCGCTTGCTGATAGGCAGGATATTGTCTTTGTTTTTAAGCAGCACAATAGATTTGACGGCGGCTTCGTAAGCAAGTTGGCGATGTTCGGGGCTGCCGATAACACTGACGGGAATCGACGCATAGGGAACGTCGGCAGGGGGATCAAACATGCCGAGCTTAAAGCGCGTGGCAAGAGTGCGTCCCAGTGAACGATCAAGGTCTTCTTCCGTGATCAATCCCTGAGTCAGCGCGTCGCCAAGACGATCATAGGTACCAATGCAACTCAGATCACAGCCTGCCTTAAGCGCAAGGGCAGCACTTTCGATCACATCTTTGGTCACTTTATGCCCTTCGTGAAAATCAGTTAAAGCACCGCAGTCTGACACGACATGCCCCTGGAATTCCCAATCGCCGCGCAGAGTTTTGACTAGCAAGAACTCGCTTGCGCAGCAGGGTTCATCATTAGTGCGGTTGTAAGCACCCATGACGGCTTCCACTCCCGCTTCCGTAACCAGTTTCTTGAACGCCGGGAGATAAGTCGCATTCAGGTCACGCGGGGAAACCTTCGCATTAAAGACATGGCGCAGCTTTTCGGGTCCACTATGTACCGCGAAATGTTTGGCACATGCCGCTGTCTTTAAATACTTGGGATCGTCGCCTTGAAGTCCGCGCACGTAGGCGGCGCCCATTTCGCCAGTCAGAACTGGGTCTTCACCCCACGTTTCCTGCCCCCGTCCCCAGCGCGGATCTCGGAAAATGTTGATATTGGGCGACCACACGGTCAATCCCTGAAACATACCGGTCGCTCCGTTACGTCGCAGCGCCTCGTGGTACTTGGCGCGTGCTTCATCGCCAACCGCTGAGGCGATTTTGTGGATAAGTACAGGATCCCATGTCGCTGCCATTCCGATGGCTTGAGGGAAGACGGTGGCTCGCCCACTACCAGCGACGCCATGCAGCGCTTCACTCCAGAAGTCATATGCCGGAATGTTCAATCGTGGGATCGCCTCAGTCCGGTTACACATCTGCCCGATCTTTTCGTCGAGTGTCAGTCGTGACAGCAGATCCTGAACACGTTCGGCAATTGGGCGGGCAGAATCAAGATATACAGGCAGTTCGGTCTGTTGAGTCGAGGTAGTGTCAGCCATAATTTGTATTAACCCTGACAAGTATCGAGGCGCATTTTAGCCGTGCAATGCAACGGTCATTCTATCGTAATAACCTCGAACCAGTCAGGTCATCTCAACAGGCGCGAACGAATAGACTAGGTTCCATCCGCGGAAGCAAATTCGGCGCGTGCTGCCTCCGAAATCGTCAGTCCATGTCCGGGGCGATCTGGCGCGATAGCATAGCCGTTCTCGAATTTGACTGGCTCTGCCACTAAAACATCCCAACCGAGCAGCGAATTTTCGAGCCATTCGACTTCTGGCAATGCTGCCGCCAGATGCACGCCAATTTCGCAGGTGGTATTGCCAAGCGAGATAGGTATACCGTATTCGGAAGCCAGCCATGCGGCGCGTAATACATTGCTGGGGGTGCCATGAACGTTGAGAATCTCGACGGCGCGATGTTCTAGTAACTGGCGTTTACCTCGCAAGTCCAGATACTCTCCCGCGTTAACGAACGTGAAAGGCACTTCGGCGCAAACACGTGCTAACCCTTCGAAATCATCCCGCAAGCAGGGGTCTTCAATCCAGTAGATGTTAATGCCTGCATCGCGGTAGGCGTGGAGTGCGCGAATCGCTTCTTTGGGCGACCATGCCTCGTTCGCGTCTACCATTATGGTAGCGTTCGAGCCGACCACTGAAATAACATCGCGCAGACGGGCGATATCCCACGCGAGATCAGGGTGTCCAACTTTAACTTTGAAAGCCGAGTAGCCCAGTTTGACGGCATTGACATAGAAGTCATGGGTCTCGTTAGCCGTCAAATTGAACTCGAGTCCGCTAGCATATGCCCGAACACGGTTATTTGTGCCGCCTAGCAACTGATAGAGCGGTAAATCGACTTCTTTTGCGTATAGATCCCACAACGCTTGATTAAGCGGCTCGGTGAACAACTGCGGGCGAATATTGCCACCGCGTGGACGAGTCAAGCGATTGATTAGCGGGTGAATCGACTGATTCTTCAGTTGCGGCCATAGTTCAGCCTCAAAGATGCGCTCTAATTCTGCCTGTGGCGGGAGGGAAAAGGTAATCAGCAGTCCTAAACCTACTTGCCCGTCTTGCGTTCGCAGTTCCAATGCAGCGATAAAGAGTCTGTCGTAGCGCACCTGTGAATCCCCGATGATTCGTCGCAACGGTAACCGGAAGCGCGTAATCTGATAACTTTGTAGTGTCGCCGACATGGTAGATCTTCTCCAGTTTGAGGCGGATTCATTGCAATGTGTCTATGTATAGTCAGAGTTACGGAAACGTAAGCGGAGGCGGTTGTGACACTGACTTCCTGTTGCAGTTGACAGCGTTCTCGTTCACAGAAAGTCGAAGATTTGTTGCATATAGCGCTAAGTGGACTGGAAGTGTGGGGTTGCCACGGCTTCCAAGTCCACTTAGTTCGATCAGTCCGCATGCGTTGCGACTAATCTATTTCCACCTACTGGAATGAGGCAATATCAACCAGCCGAGCTTGCGCATCATTTAGGGCTTGCTCCGGTGATTTCTCACCAAGAATGGCTGCTTGAATTTCCTCGTGAAGGATCTGGTCAAAGGCGTTTACCCAACCAGCCTTCGGCAGGTAGACAACTTGGTTCGCAAACTCGGTGTACTCGTCGTGGTGTGGCAGCGCTTTGTACTCAGCACTATCAAGCACCGACTGGCGTACAGAGGCATGTCCTGTTCGCGTCCATGCCAGTTGATTATCGTAGAAGAACTTGAGGTACTGAACAGCTGCCTTAACGCGAGCAGGATCGGCGTTCGGACCTAAGGGCACTACAAACGTATGCGATCCACCCCAAACGGCAGGCTTATCACCCAACTGCGGGTACGGCGCTACGTACAGATTTTTCAACCCGGCGTTTGGATCTCTTACTTGAGCGTCAAACTCATTGACCATCCACGTGCCGCCGTTGACACTGGCAACTTTCCCCTGATTAAACCCTTCGTAAGTTTTTGCCAGTTCACCGGACGAGAAGCAGCCTTCGTTGCGCAGTCTGATTTGCAGTTCTAGCGCTTCGATAGCGGCTGGCGTATTGACGCTGGGCATCCCGTTTTCATCGGCGATGCTGCCACCCATCTGGGCGTAGATAGAGAACCAGATCACTTCTGTACCCACGATATCGTCGTCACCGCCGCCGAAAATCGGAGAATTGGTCTTTTCCAATACCTGCTTGCAAGCAGCCTCGAATGCCTCAAGACCTACAGGGATGTTGGGTTTGCCGTCGGCATTCAGCAGCCCTGCCTGCTTCCACAGATCCAGATTGATGTGCCACAAGATGCCATGCACGTCAAAGGGAATGGCGTAGATTTCGCCATTGTAAGTAACGGCATCGCGCACATTGGGCAGCAGGTCATCGACATCAATACCTGCTTCTTTCAGGTAGGAGGTCAGCGGCGTCAGCGCACCACGTGAAGCATAAGTAGGAACGCGAAAAGCGTGCAGCGACATGATTTCTGGAGGTGTACCAGCAGCTAACGCCGCGTTTAGCTCGACGATGCCGGGCCACACCAGCGATGTGGTTTCGACCTGTAGTTCAGGGTGCTCCGCATTCCATTGGTTGGCGAGAACCTGTTGCACCGCGCAAACATCAGTCGTGTCACCCAAAGTGGTTACACCGGCAAATTTGCTGGCACATTCGTTGAAGAAGCGCCAGAGCTGAATACGGCTGGGTTCACCTTGCGCGGCAGTTGGTGATGCATTTGACACTATAAGCAGTGCCACCAGTACCAGCAAGCTGATGAGAGATTTTTTGGTTTTCATTTCGGCTCCGTTCTAAATGATCTGTTTTGCTTAACGACAGCATCCGTATAAGTAGGTTAAGGGTGTGAACGTCCGGCGATTTATGTGCCAACTCCTTTCCTGATGGCGATGTTTAACGAAAGCCGCTGGTCAGCTTAATGCCCGATACAATGCGGCGCTGAAAGATGAAGTAGAAGATTAGGATCGGTATGCCCCCTACCCATGCTCCCGCCATTTTCAGACCCAAATCGCGGGTCTGGTGTCCGAACGTTTCCGCCAGTTTTCTCAACCCGATTGTTACCGTTAGTGCTTGTCGATCAGTCGAGGAAACCAGTGGCCACAAGTATTCATTCCAGGTGCCCAGAAACGTGAAGATCGCTAAGGTAGTCAAGACCGGGATCGCTAGTGGCAGAATCACGCGCAGATATACGGTGAAGCGGCTCGCTCCGTCCATATACGCTGCCTCGTCCAGCTCCATCGGGATCTCTTGGAAGAATTGCGTTAGCAGGAACAACGCCAATGGGGAGGCGACTTCGGGGGCGATCAGCGCTGTATAGGTATTGTGCAGCCGTAGATTGGCGAAGAATAGATAAATGGGGATAAAGATCGCTTCAAACGGCACCATGATGCCAACAAGCACTAGTACATAGGCGATGCGTTTGCCCTTGAATTGGATTCGCGTAAAGGCGAAAGCTGCCAGTGAACATAAGGTTATCTGGACGATAGTTCGCGTAGCGGCAACGACTAAGCTGTTCAAGAACCAGCGAGCAACTAACCCATCCCCCAAAATGCGCTGATAGTGTTCGAGGGTAAAAGGAAAAGGAATGAAGCCAATCAAATCGCGTTGAATGTCCGTTTCATACCGAAACGAAGTCACCAATGACCAGATTGCTGGAAGCATCCACAAAAAGGTGAAGCTGCAGAAAAGTAAGGCGAACAGAAGTCGCTGCCAGTTGACTGGTTTGCGCCTTACTGTGGCATCGTTCGGTAGCGAGATCGCTTGCGCAGATGGGGATATTGTTTTCACAGTACATCTTCCTCACGCGAGAAGAGCCGCAATTGCGTAATTGACAGGACAAACAGCACCGCGAACAAAATGAACGCTATTGCAGACCCATAGCCAAGTTGATTTTGTTGAAAGGAGCGCTCGAAGATGTAATAGACAATACTGCGCGTCTGACCACCGGGTCCGCCCTTGGTCATCACATCGACTAAGCCGAATACTTGGAACGAACTGATGACTTGCAGGATGGTCACTAGTAGCAGTTGACGACGCAGCAGGGGCAGCGTAATGTACCAAAAGCGCTGCCTTTCCCCTGCACCATCTACTTTAGCCGCGTCATTGACCTCATCAGGGATGCTTTGCAATCCCGCCAGCAGAATCAGCATGTTGAAGCCGACGGTCCACCATAGGGCAGCAAAGGCAATTGATGGCATAGCCCAGTCGGAATCGAGCAGAAAAGGAATCGGGCTTATGCCAAAGTAGCGCAGAAAGGTATTGAATACACCTGCCTCGCTTGCGCCGAAAACCGCTAGGAAGATGAGTCCGACCACCGATGTCGAGAGTACGTTTGGCAGGTAATACAGCGTTCTAAACACGCCGCCGCTAAATAGCGGGCGGTTTAGGATCAATGCGAGGCACAGTCCGCCGAAAATCAGTACGGGAGTGGAAATTACGGTGAAGAGCAGCGTGTGCCTAACCGCATCCCAGAACAAGCGATCTTGCAGGATGCGCTGGTAGTTGCCCAAACCGATGAAGGCAATGTTGGTACCAATCGTGTCCCAGCGATGTAGAGAAATCCAGAAGCCGTTAACGATGGGCCACAGCTTCAGGAGGCAGTACAGGACAAAGAATGGCGCTAAAAACAAATAGCCAGAAATCGTATCTCGTAAACCGCGCCTCTGACTGAAAGAAGAGAGCACGTTGCGGCGTGCCGCCAATTGGATGGTGCTTGCCATCGTTTTATAAACTCTTTACTATTTATTGTGCGGTGGAGATTAGCATAAATATTCTGCCATTTTGCTGCCACACTAGTGCCATTGAGAGGGTTTCATGACGATAGACCTGCCTATTCCGCCTCCTGAGAGCTTCGAACGGCAGGTTCGAGACTGCTTGGCACATCTTTATGATTTTTCGGAGCTGCAGTCCAACCCGCTGTCCAGTCAGATTGCGCCTGAACTGATGGGCTTGCAGCGGGTTCAGATGGTTCGTCGCATCCTGATCGAAACAGTTGAGCAGTTAAAAGGACGGGAAACGGCAGGTATACCGTCGCGGCAAGAGCGTGTTTACTCCCTGCTATCGATGCGTTATTTGGAAGGGCTGCCGATACAGGAAGTCTTACAGCAATTGGTGTTGAGTGAACGCCAGTTTTATCGGGAACACCAGCGTGCTATACAAGCAGTCAGCCAACTGTTGTGGGATCGCTTAAACACGTACCAGTCCCAAGACAGTGCGATCTCGGTGAAGAGTGAGATGCAGCGGTTGTCCCGTCAGTCAACTTATGCACGGCTTGAGGTCGAAGCGTTACTGGCGGATGCCATCACGGCAAATGTCAATCTTGCCGAGCATCATCAGGTGAGTGTGCATCTGCGCACGATGCAGGGACTAGAGGATTTTAACGCACACCAAGCCGTGTTACGTCAGACCATCATCTGGATGCTCTCACAGATCATCACGCATGTTGCGGCGGGCAGTGAAGTTGCCCTGAGCGCAGCAGTCAGCGACCACAATTTGACCATCAGCTTCGAGATTTCCGGCGATGATACAAATATTGTGGTTCTGCGTGATACGTTGACGGATAACGCGACAGCAAGCGAATTTTTGGCTACTTTGAGGGCTGCGATAGCAGTCACGGAAGCCGCGGATGGCAGTTATCTGGTGCAGTTTCAGTTACCACGTGTGCAGCGTCAAATCATCCTTGTGATCGATGATAACCCGGACGCGGTTGCGCTTTTGGAACGGTATGTTACTGACACACCGTATGAAATCGTCTCAGCCAATGACCCGACTGAGGGGTTCCGACTCGCCCAGAATCTGAAGCCATCATGGATTGTTCTGGACATCATGCTGCCGCACATCGACGGCTGGAAAATGCTCCAAAACCTTAAATCGCATCCGCATACTCAACCTATACCCGTGCTGGTTTGTTCGGTGCTCGATAACCCTGACTTGGCATTGTCGCTCGGTGCAGATGCCTATCTCCGAAAGCCGCCCGATCGCCTTAGCTTCCTTCAATCGTTGCAGCGGTGGACGGCATCAGAACATTGATCACAGCCTCCACCGAGTTGACTAGTTCAACTGCACTGAAACCGTTTGGACGTACCACCGTAATTTCGCCTTCCAGCCCCGACATCGTGGCTGCTTCTGCGCCCCGCGCCGAGGCGAGGATGACAGGAATCTGGCGTAGTAACGGATCATGGTTCATGCGCTGAACGACGGTTAAACCATCCATCACTGGCATTTGGATGTCCATAAAAACTACGTCGGGGTGTTCTCGATACATAATGTCCAAGCCATCTTCAGCGTTATTTGCCTGCCACACTACAAGATGACGATCATAGGTTTGCAGCATCCGGCTCAACATCCGTGTGACATCGCGTTCATCATCGACCACCAGAATTTTGCTGACTGCTTTGTCCAACGCGGTTATTGCTTTAATCAAGGCTTGCCGTGTGATCGGCTTGACTAGGTAATCTGCTACATTATTGGCTAGGACGGCGCGGCGTTCGCCCGGCATAGGGCAAAAAATGATCGCTGTATCCGGACTGCAACCAGCTAAGACTTTCTCGAAATCAGGGCTGCGCCGATGGCGATCAAGGACAATCGCTGAAGGTTGTATGGTTTGGGTAAGGCGCAGCAAGTCGTCCTGTCCTCCACTGATGACGACCTCATGCATATTCAGGTAGCGCTTGAATAATTGCCCGATAGACATATCTTCATCGTAAATGATCACACATTTCGGGTGATAGCCAGTATCTACCCCTGCTACCGCGTCGTTGATCATGGCTTTGGAATCAGAGGAGACCGGTAAGGTAAAAGAAAACGTGCTACCCTGACCCGCGATGCCAGCGCTTTCTGCCCATAAGCGACCACCATGATGCTGAACCACATGCATACTCAAGGTTAGTCCGAGTCCGGTCCCGCCCTGTTTGCGCGATAGGGCATTTTCAGCCTGATAAAATTCCTCAAATACCCGCGCCAGATCGTCCGCCGTGATGCCGATACCAGTATCCTTGATACTGACCACGATCTTACTTGCGTCTTGCTGGGCGTGAAGCGTGATAGTACCTTCATCTGTAAAGCGGACCGCATTCGCCAGTAGATTTAGTACAACCTGCCGAATCCGCGTGCGATCAATCCACACTTCGGGCAGCTCATCGGGAATTTCTAATCCGAATTGGAGTCCTTTTGACTCTACAAGATCGCGCGCCATCTTTGCGGCTTCAAGCAGTGTCTGTCGCAGATCCGTTCGTTCTTTGGCAACAGCCAATCGGGACGCCTCAATCTGTGAAATATCCAGAATATCATTGATCAAATCTTGCAGATGCTTGGCATTGCGGTAAATCGCTTGAATATCAGGACGGTAGGCAGGCGGAAGCGGTGTGCCGTATATTTCAGGAGCCATCACCATCACCTCGCTGTAGCCGATTACAAGGTTAATCGGCGTACGCAATTCATGGCTAACGTTGGCGGCGAACTGCGCCTTGAGCCTCCGCGCTTCTTCAGCAACCTCACGAGCATAGCGAAGCTGAACATTGGCATAGCGCAAATCCTCAGTTGCTTCTTGCAGTGCCTTGGTTAGCCCGACAAGCTGGGCACGATGATCACGGGCAAGATTCATTTGCTGGATAGCATATTGATGATGACGATTGATAGTCTCCAGCGCCTGATACAGTCCTCTAGAAACGACAGCACCGGCAATTAGGCTGCCCCACATATTAATCAGTGCGCCAATCGCTATTTCTTGCCCAACGGCGAGTGCTATCAGTAGTAAAGAACTGAACACTGTCAGAATAGCGGTCACCGAAAATTTGATCAAGTTGCTCGAAAGTACGATCACAACACCAAACAGATATAAAAAGGGTTGTGGCAAGAGAAAAACAAGGAGCGCATTGCTGATCCACATACAAGTTACGGCAAGGTAGCGGGCTAAGCGCAGATGTTTATCGCGCAGTACGTAAAGTACTCCGCAGACCGCTATGGTGATCACCGCGCCCGCGATCCATTCGGTAGGCAAGCGATGGATCAGCAGATCACCCAGTATTAGTCCGATCCATGCACCAGCAGCGATCAGGACGACCGTCCACCCAAGTGCCTGACGCCGTAATTCTGTGTAAATATCTTCATTCATCATAAACTAACTATCTCCCTATACTATGTGCCGAACTCTAAACTCTATTTTGGGTACTCTGTCGAATCTGACGCGCTCTAATGACTAGAGATCACAATCCTTACCCCGATCATGCATGATATATAGATTAACATGTTGACTCTAAAATCGTTTTCTGATAACGTTATCAGAAAACGATTTTAGAGCGATTTATGATTAAGGGAAAACCCAAAAATCTTAAGCAGGGCGTAACCATTGCTGATGTCGCTAAGGCGGCTGGCGTATCGGTTCCAACGGTCTCCCGTATTCTCAATAACAAGGAATATGTAGCGGAAGAGACACGGGATCGGGTCAATCAGGCAATTAAGCAGCTAGGTTACGTTCCTCATTTCCAAGCTCGGCAACTGCGAGGCGGCGCGAGTCAAACACTGGCATTGCACTATCCAGTGGAATCGCCGCACCTCGTTCGTGGTGTCGTCGAAACCCCTTACATTACTGGCGCGGCGGCGGCGGCAGGTGAACATGACTACTTCCTCAATTTCCTTGTCTCGCAACTGACTCCAGATACACTGCTGAACATGTTTCGGAGCAACCAGATCGATGGAATGATGCTGTTGCAGGTACGACTCGACGACTGGCGGGTCGATCTTCTGCGCGAGAATGAGCATCCATTTGTGATGATTGGTCGCTGCGCCGATCTGCAAGGTCTCACCTTTATCGATCTCGATTTTGAATCTGCCATCATTTCCGCGTTTAGTCATCTGGTTGAGCTGGGACATCGAGAAATCGGTTTTCTCACTTATCCGGAAAGCTGGCGCAACTCCAAACTGGGTCCGGCAGTTCGCTCCTTCGAAGGTTACGAACACGCCTTGCATCAGCATAAGCTGCATCCCCATTATCGAGAAGTAGCGTTTTCCAGTGTTGAGGATGGCATCTCCGGCACCCACGAACTGCTGGACGAAAATCCACAGCTAACTGCCATCGTCACCTGCAATCACATGGTCGCTGCGGGGAGCATGAAAGCATTAGCCCAGCGGGGCTATCGCGTACCAGAAGATTGTTCAGTCCTCGCCATCGGCTTCGGTGAATTTGCCAACGGGACTACACCGTCCCTGACTGCATTTGAATGGTCTTCTTACGAGGTGAGCTACCGGGCAACCTTAATGATGACCGAAAAACTCAACGAGCCACTGCTTCCAGCACAACAAATTCTCGTTAAGCCCAAACTGATCGTTCGGGAGAGTACACAAGCAGCGACTTAACTTCCGTGCTCTTTTAACTTTTTGAGAGCACACATCACTTTCAACTGAATGAAAACTTATCACGGAGGGGTCAACTTATGATGTTTACCTGCTAGTTTCGTGTTGCCTGTTGCCGTTTATGGCTGCCAGTGCGACAGGGTCGTCGCCATTCCAAGTAGGAATCACTTAGTGCTTCTAGAGGAGAACCTCATGAAAAAGCTCGTTATATTCACAATTTTGCTCATGACCGTTGCCGGATTGCGGGGGGTACCGACACACGCTCAGGAGAAGGTCACCTTAACCTATCTGTCTAGCCAAGGATGGATATTCGAAGGTGAGCAAGAGTTGGCGCAAAAGTTTGAGGAGCAGACTGGAATTCATATCGACTACCAGATCGTTCCGGCAGATCAATATTTCAGCGTGCTAAAGACCAAGCTGAATTCCGGCGAAGCTCCCGATATCTTCGGCGGGCAGAGCGGTGTTACAGACCTCACCATTCAGTACGATGTGGAAAAGAACGCTGTCGATCTATCTGATGCAGCGTGGGCGAAGTTGGAAGACCCATTGGTCGCTGCACAATCAACAGTCAATGGCAAACTCTACGGCTTAACGCTTTGGGACATCTACGGTACTACGTGGGTGATCAGCTACAACAAGGCGATTTTTGAGAAGTACGGGCTGACCGAACCTAAGTCTTATGCCGATTTCAAGGCACTGTGCCAGAAGCTGCTGGATGCTGGCGTTCAGCCGATCTATGAGCCGATCTCTGATGGCTGGCATCACGTCCTGTGGTTCCCTGAGAATGGACCGCGCTACGAACAGGCTACGCCGGGTCTGGCTGAAGAACTGAATGCTAACAAGGCGACTTTTGCTGACAATGCAACCATGCTGACGGCTCTAGAACAGCTTAAGGAAGTGTACGACAGCGGATTCATGGGTCAGAATGCACTGTCCGATGCGTATGCTGATAGAACGAAAGCGCTAGCCACTGGCAACGTCGCCATGATTCTGGCGAATCTCACCTTCCCTCAACAGGTTGAAACGGACTATCCAGAGGTGAAGGCTGATTCCTTCGGTCAGTTCGTAATCCCGCTGGCTGATAATCAGCTTTTGAATATCAACCCCGCCGGACCAACGATGTTCATTTACTCAGGGTCAGCACATGTTGACGCGGCAAAACAGTACTTTGATTTCCTCACGCAGCCCGAGAACCTGCAGTTTCTTCTCGATGATAATGCCGCGTGGAGCAGCCTGCCCTTCACTGGTGTGAAAAGCAAACTGCTGCCCAGCCAGCAAGCCTTCCTCGATACCCACCCTGATCGAGGCACCGTTTACCAGACGGCGGTCAACTATGTCAATCCACAGTGGATGGACATCGGCAAGGACTTAACAGCCATGTTCACCGGAGCAATGCAGCCGAAGGATGTGCTGGTCAGCATCGACAAGCGCCGAGCAGATCTCGCTAAAGCTGCCAAAGACCCGGCTTGGCAATAGTCGCCGCCTTAACTTAGTACAAGCTCCCAACTAGTTCAATCACCCCCAATCTGCGCTAAGCAGATTGGGGATGACTATTATGTGCAGGAATAATGGAATGAAACGTCGAAGCCAATATCCTTTCTATTTTGTGCTGGCTGCTCTTACCTTGTACCTAGTTTTTTTCATCATTCCTAGTTTGAGTGGCATCGCCTACGCGTTTACTGACTGGAGCAGCTATTACGACGAAGTGAGTTTCATCGGCTTAGAAAACTTCACTAGGATCTTCTCGCCGGGTGAAAACTACCTGACCTACATCTGGAATACGCTCATCTTCACCGTGAATAGCAGCATTCTTAAGCTGGTTTTTGGTCTGGCATTGGCATTACTGCTGAATGAAGGCATCAAACGGTTTACCCATGTCTATCGAACGCTGATTTACTTACCCGCTGTGCTGCCCACGCTTGTTGTTGCCTTGATCTTTAGATCAATTTTGAATCCGGCTACAGGGTTGCTCAACACCTTTTTGCGCGGAATAGAGCTGGATGGACTGGCAAAACCGTGGTTGGTCGATCCACGTATTGCCTTGCATTCCGTTATCGGGGTCGATACGTGGAAAGGCGTCGGCTACATCATGGTCATCCTGCTCGCGGGTCTGCAAACGATCCCCCGTGAGTATTACGAGTCTGCCGAGGTGGATGGCGCCAACGCTTGGTCGAGATTTCGCCACATTACTTTCCCATTGCTCATGCCCGCAATCGTAGTCGTTACGGTGCTCAATATTCTGTACGGACTGCGCGTCTTCGACATTGTGTATGCTCTGACCAACGGTGGTCCGGGTTACGCAACCGAGGTGCTTTCCACGCAGATATTTAAAGCGTTTTCTCAAGGACAATACGGACTCGGTACGGCAATCTCCAGTATCTTGTTCATCATTCTCATTGTCGCAGGCTATTTTGTGATTCGGCTGCTGGAACGCGAATCGGTCAACAATTAAATCACCCGTAGAACGCGAGCAAACGAGCTACTTATGCAACCTAAACGACTTCAACGCGCTGGCGCCCATCTTGCTGCCATAATTGCCAGCCTGATCATGGTTATTCCGGTATACCTAATCCTCACCAATGCCTTCAAAACTGCGGCGCAGGCTAGTTCGATGGGCATTGAACTGCCAACCACGATTTCGCTGGAAAACTTTTCAACTGTGATTGACAGGGGAAAACTGGTGACGAGTTTTCTCAATAGTGTTCTCTATGCCTCAAGTTCAACAATCTTGGGCACTCTCATTGCCGCGATGGCTGCCTATGTTTTGTCGCGTAACCGAACACGCTTAAATCGATTTTTGTATTTCTTCTTGATCATGGGCATTGCGCTGCCTATGAATTTCTTTACGCTCACCAAAATTATGCAGATTACCCATCTGATCAACACGAAGGGTGGGATAATAATTCTGTACACCGCAACGCAAATTCCCTTTGCTGTTTTTCTCATCTATGGTTTTATTGATTCGATTCCCAGAGAGTTAGATGAGGCTGCTACCATTGATGGCTGCGGACCTATCCCCCTGTTTGTCCGCGTGATTCTGCCACTACTCACGCCCGTACTGGTGACGACAGGACTCTTGAATTTTCTAGGCGTCTGGAACGATTTCCTGCTGCCTCTCTACTATCTAAACAATAGTGCCAACTGGCCCATGACTCTGGCAGTCTACAACTTCTTTGGTCAATATCAGCAGAACTGGAATCTGGTGTCCGCCGATATATTGCTCACTATTCTTCCCGTGATTCTGATCTATTTAGCGGGACAACGATTCATTCTCAGCGGCTTGACAACGGGAGCTGTAAAAGGCTAAGTGTCGCGCTGGCATGTGCACTATAAGACGGGTTAGCTTCTCTTCTAAACATGGAGTACACACTTGCACGCAATTCAATACACCCTTCTCGGCAATTCCGTGATTGTCGAGACTGCCAGCGGATTTCTCGAACTGACCCCGTATTCAGACAGTATTGTTCGTATTCGCTATGCACTGACACGCGAATTCAGCACTAGGGCAAGTTTGATGATCCAGAGTGCTCCCGACCCGTCTGTAGCTTTTGAAATGGGGGAAACTCCAGACGCCCTCATATTTTCGACACCGAAACTGACAATCCGGATCAACAAGCATACGGGCGCATTTACCTATCTAAACAGTGCTGGCGCGGTGCTAACCAAAGAACCGGATCGGGGTGGCAAAACACTCGTACCTATTGACGTCGTCAAATCAGTATTTGATGAAACGGCGGAGGCTCAGGTGCGCAAAGACGTTGATGGCGTCCGGGCATATAGCGCGTCTGTCAAACAGGTCGTTGATCGGCAGGCTTTTCACACCAAGCTCGAATTTGAGTGGGCAGCAGATGAAGCCTTGTACGGGCTTGGCTCCCACGAAGAAGGTATGATGAATTTGCGAGGTCAGCACCAGTACCTCTATCAGCAAAATATGAAGGTTGTCATCCCGGTGCTGCTCTCAACTAGAGGATACGGAATTCTACTGGATAGTTATTCGCTGATGACCTTCCATGACGATGCCTTCGGTTCCTATATCTGGACGGATGTTGATGATGAAATGGATTATTACTTCATTGCCGGTCCAGAGTTTGATCAGATCGTTCGTCATGTTCGACACCTAACCGGTAAGACGCCAATGCTTCCTCGCTGGGCGTTCGGGTACATACAGTCTAAAGAAACCTATGTTTCACAAAGTGAACTCATTGACGTGGTGACCGAATACCGGAAGCGCGGTCTGCCGCTAGACTGCATCGTGCAAGATTGGAAGTCTTGGACCCGCGACCTGTGGGGGCAGAAGACGCTTGATCCCGAACGATTCCCTGATCCGAAAAAGCTGATGGCGGATTTACATCGCCTGAATACGCACTTGATGATTTCGATTTGGCCAATCATGAATCCGGGTGGTGATAACTGGCGGGAGATGCGCGAACACAGCTATTTGCTGGGCAATCAAGCAACCTATGACGCCTTTAAGGAGCAAGCACGCGCCCTCTACTGGAACCAAGCAAATGATGGATTGTTCAGCCATGGAATCGACGCTTGGTGGTGCGACTGCACAGAGCCATTTCAGGCGGATTGGATGGGGGCGATCAAACCTGAACCAGAAGAGCGACTGCGCATCAATACCGGAGAAGCAAAAAGGTATCTGGACCCGGAATTCATCAATGCCTTCTCGCTGCTGCACTCGCAGGGAATCTATGAGGGTCAGCGCAGCACCACCAGTGATAAGCGAGTGGTCAACCTGACTCGATCTGCCTATCTAGGGCAGCAGCGCTACAGCACGATCACTTGGTCCGGCGATGTGTCAGCTACATGGGGCACACTGCGCCGACAGATCGCTGATGGGCTAAATTTCTGTGCGACTGGCGTCCCCTATTGGACTACTGACATTGGTGCGTTCTTCGTCAAAAATGATCCGAAGTTGTGGTTCTGGAACGGTGACTTCAATCGTGGTGTCGAGGACATGGGCTACCGTGAATTATATGTGCGCTGGTTCCAATTCGGCGCGTTTCTGCCGATGTTTCGCGCTCACGGCACCGATACGCCGCGTGAAATCTGGCGCTTCGGCGAACCGGGAGAAATGTTCTACGACGCACTAGTGAAATTTTTGCGGCTTCGCTATCGCCTAATTCCCTATATCTATTCATTAGCAGGTATGGTCACGCATGAAGACTACACCATGCTGCGTGCACTACCGTTCGATTTCCGTTGTGATCCGGCAGTCTACAATGTCTGCGATCAGTATATGTTCGGACCAGCCCTACTCGTAAACCCTGTGACGGAGCCTTTGTATTATGCTCCACAGTCTACGCCCCTTAAGGACATTAGCAAATCCAGATCGGTATACTTACCACAGGGCGCTGATTGGTACGACTTTTGGACGGGTACACGTTACAGCGGCGGACAAACGATCACGGCGAATGCTGCACTGGATACCATGCCGCTGTATGTGCGTGCAGGTTCGATCCTTCCGCTAGGTCCTGACATTCAGCATAGCGCTGAGGGTGCCAACAGTCCCCTCGATTTGCACATATATCCGGGTCAGGATGCGCACTTCACACTTTACGAAGACGAAGGCGACAACTACAACTATGAGCAGGGACAGTTTTCAACTATCCGCCTTACTTGGAATGACGCATCGAGGCGGCTCACTTTTCACCAGTCTCAGGGCAGTTATCCGGGAATGCCAGACACACGAAACTTCCGAATCTTCATTAACGACAAGTCGCCTGAGAATTATCAGGCACAGGCTTTGTCACACCATCTTGTACTTTATGAAAGACAGGAAATTAGCGTAGTGCTGTGACTTGGTTGACCATTCTTCAATAGGTGGTCAAGCACAACAGCCCGGAATAAGATGGCTACATGCCAACCCGCTTCCCAACATCTAAGTCAAATCTGCTGGAGCAAACATGTCCTCGATTGATCAGGTAATTGCGAACGGACCATATCAGGCATCGTGGGAGTCGCTAACGCAATATACGGTGCCCGATTGGTATCAAGATGCGAAATTCGGCATTTTCATCCACTGGGGGCTGTACGCCGTACCTGCGTTTGCTAACGAATGGTATCCACGCAATATGTATTTACAGGGATCGGCGGAGTTCAAGCATCATCTCGAAACCCATGGCGCACACAAAGACTTCGGGTACAAAGATTTTATTCCGCTGTTCAAAGCGGAGAATTTCGAGCCTGTTCATTGGGCACAGTTGTTCAAGAAAGCAGGTGCACGCTACGTGGTGCCTGTAGCGGAACATCACGACGGATTCGCCATGTACGACTCGGCATTTTCGGATTGGACTGCTGCGAAAATGGGTCCACAGCGAGATTTGATCGGTGATCTTGCGGAGGCAGTGCACCAGCACGATCTGGTTTTCGGTCTATCCAATCATCGTGCCGAGCACTGGTGGTTCATGAACGGCGGCATGCAGTTTGACTCAGATGTACAGGACGAAGCGTATAGCGCCTTTTACGGTCCAGCCAAGCCCGGACCGAAGGATTGGATAGTCGAACCTGACGCCTGGCATAGCCGTGATTGGGAACCCAAACCGGACGAAGCATTTCTGACGAATTGGTTGGCTCGAAATTGTGAGCTAGTGGATAAATACAAGCCGCAAGTTGTCTGGTTCGATTGGTGGATCAGGCAAAACGTGTTCGTGCCTTATCTCCAGAAGTTTGCTGCCTATTACTACAATCGGGGCGCCGAGTGGAATCGTGGGGTGGCGATCAACTACAAGCACGATGCTTTTCCTGAAGGTTCGGCTGTTTACGATATTGAGCGCGGACAGTTATCGGGTATTCGCCGCCTGTTCTGGCAAACCGATACTGCTGTCTCAAAAAACTCATGGGGTTACGTCAATAATCAGGATTACAAAACCGTAGATGACATTGTTGACGATCTCATAGATATCGTCAGCAAGAACGGGTCACTGCTGCTTAACATTGGTCCTCGCCCCGATGGAGTAATCCCTGATCAAGAGGAAAAACTTCTCCTAGGAATCGGAGACTGGTTAGCTACGAATGGCGAAGCGATTTACGGTACGCGCCCATGGAAAGTCTTTGGCGAAGGTCCTACTCAGATTAGTGAGGGGCAGTTCACGGATACTCAACGAACTGCCTTCACCGGACAGGACATCCGGTTCACCACCAGCGGCGATATTTTGTATGCCATGGCGCTGGCATGGCCCGGCACCTCTGTGACAATCAAGTCATTGGGCAGCGCTACTGGCTTATGGTCGGGGGAGATTGCGAACGTACAACTCTTGGGTTATCCGGGCGCACTAGCGTGGCAGCAAAATGCAGAAGGATTGACGATCCAACTGCCCGATCAACCGCCGTGTCAACATGCGTTTGCGTTCAAGATTCAGGGTTAGACGACTAGTCACATTAGCTAGGATATTCTCAACGGTATTTCGCCCTGAAAGTCGTCATTCTGCGGAGCTTGCCCAAGTGGTTGCGTTTGGTCCCGGAGGGAATCGAACCCCCGACACAGCGTTTAGGAAACGCTTGTTCTATCCTCTGAACTACGGGACCTCAACTCAGCATTATAGCAAACCGCAGCAGCGTGGTGAAGTCCCATTCGCACTGATCAGGCGGGTTTACGCGGATCGAACTGGCTCGGTTGGCGTTGCAGCAGGAGTCGGCGGCACGGGCGTAACTGTCGGCAGCGCGTTCGGATTGGGCGTCCAAGTATCTTCCGGCGTCAGAGTCATTGATGGCGTCAGCGTGATGGTGGGGCGCTTCGTTGGTGCAGGCGTGACAGTTGGTGGCGGCAGAGGCGTACGCGTGGGGCGTTTCGTCGGGCTGATCGCTTCGATCACATCATTACGCATAAAGCCGAGGCGCGGTAAAGGATCGCCGGGATCAAGGTTGACTTCGTACCACTGATCTGCTTCGGGGTATTTAGGATCGGGCTGTGCCACGCTGTATACGCAGATCTGCGCGCCCTGCGCTGGCTGCTCCAAAGTACGGCATGAAGTATCAGGACATTCACGGATGCGCGCTCGCACCACGATCACGCGAAACATCAGACAGGCGCGTTCAGGCGTCGGCGAATTGAGCGAAAAGTCAAATGATGCGCCAGAATCAAGCGTACTCAGTACTGGCGTTTCCGACTCCCTAGGACTAGCGGCAGCAGTTGCCGGAGCGGTGATATCACCGCCGCTTTCCATCCAGCTCATTACGCCGCGCCACAGATAGTAAGCGCCGAATACGAGCATTCCCGCAGCCAGCGCTACAAACAGAACGGGGACGCCCCTTGACTGCCGATACATAGCCCAGCATCCTCATCCTCAGCGCGTCTTGCTACTTGCTACTTGTGTCATGCAAACAAAGTATAGCGTGTCAGCTTACCAACTGAGGGCATAAGGAGGTGGCGGCGGTCAACCAGTGGCTAAGTCTCATCACGCATTCAGCAAAATGTTGCCAAAACAAAACAGGGCATCCCACCGGACGCCCCGTTTGCTGCTAGATCAAGCCGTGTTTAGCTTCGATCAGCGATCAGTCCCGATTACCACTGCGGATCGCCAGCTTGACCTCGCCAATGGCGCGCGTCACTTCGATCCCGCGTGGGCAAGCAGGCGTGCAGTTGTAGACGGTACGGCAGCGCCAGACGCCATCGGGATCACCAAGGATATCTAGTCGCTCCTGCCACCCTTCATCACGGCTGTCAAAGATGAAGCGATGTGCTTGCACAATTGCCGCCGGACCGACGTACTCGCCACTCGCCCAGAAGCTGGGACAGCTCGTTGTACAGCAAGCGCACAGGATGCATTTGGTCGTATCATCGAAGCGTTCCCGATCCTTCTCGCTTTGAAGGCGCTCGGTCATGTGTCCTTCCGCATCGGTTGGCGGCTTCGTGTTGTTGACGAAGAATGGCATCACTGCGCGATAGTGAGCAAAGAATGGCTCCATATCAACGACCAGATCTTTGACCACAGGCAAACCCAGAATCGGTTCTATCTGAATATGGTAGTGATCTTGCTCACCAAACGCTTGCAGCAGCACCTTGCAGGCAAGCCGATTAACGCCGTTAATGCGCATCGCATCCGAACCACAAATGCCTTGAGCGCATGAGCGGCGCAGCGTTAGCGTGCCATCTTGCTCCCACTTGACACGATGCAGCAATTCCAGCACACGGTTGGTCGGTTGGCAGTTGTCGAGCGTGTACTCGCCCCAGTAGGGCTTCTTGTCTTTTTCCGGATTAAAGCGCCGGATACGCAGTGTTACCTTCATCGTGTTTCTCTAGTCCTATTTATTTCGATTGCCCATTGAAGAGGTCGCCAGTCCTAAGCCAACGCCAACCGCTACGCCGATGCCAACGCCCAAGGCTGGATTGCCCAGTGCGCTGCCGAGCGCCGTACCGATAGCAATGCCGATTGCCAACCACATTCCTAATGACGTGGATGGCGAACTTGGCTTCTTAGGATCGTTAGGCTGATTGCTCATTACTTTACTGCTTTCTCACTAAGATCAGGCTAGTAGACACGTTCTTTGGGTTTGTACACATCTTTACCCAACACGGTGACTGGCTTGTAGTCTACTTTCATCTCGCCCTGATCGGTTTGCGACGCCCATACCAGCGAGTGCTTCATCCAGTTTTCATCGTCGCGATTAGGATAGTCTTCTCTAGCATGCGCACCGCGACTCTCCGTACGTTTCGAGGCAGCAAGCGTCGTCGCTTCAGCAATATCAAGTAAGCAGCCAAGTTCCCATGCTTCCAGCATATCGGTGTTGAACTTGTAACCGCGATCATCAATGCCCAGTTTAGTCTTGAAATCTTGCTTCATTTCGCGCACATCGTTGAGCGCTTCCTGAAGAGAGTTTGAATCGCGGAACACGCCAACTTTGTCCATCATGACCTGCTGCATTTTCTGGCGGATGGCGTAGGGTTTAACGCTGCCGTTCGCCGTGCGCAGACGATTCAATTCAGCTTCAATCGCTTTGCCAGCATCGGCGGGCAGTGGAGTCCAATCCGCACCTTGAGTAAATTGCGCCGCATGTTTGCCAGCTCGACGCCCATAAACTACTAGGTCCACCAGTGAATTCGTGCCCAATCGGTTCGCACCGTGTACGCTGACGCAAGCGCACTCGCCCGCCGCATACAAACCGGGGACAACGGTGTTCCGGGCGTCAGCAATGCCCTGACCGTCATTATTGGTGGGGATGCCGCCCATAGCGTAGTGTGCTGTTGGCTGACATGGCATCGGCTCACGCACAGGATCAACGCCTGCATAGGTACGCGCTTGATCGCAGGTTTCCGCCAGTTTCGTCTCGATGTAATGGGCGTCCAACCGCCGCGTCTCACCCGCTTCCGCCAGATAGCGATTTACTGTTTCTGGCGTTATATCGAGATGGACATAACGCTTGCCCTTAATGCCGTTTCCTTCGCGGATTTCCATCATGATCGCGCGCGAAACAACGTCACGGCTGGCGAGGTCTTTGATGCGGGGCGCGTACTTTTCCATGAAGCGCTGACCTTTACCATTGATCAGCACGCCGCCTTCACCACGCACACCCTCGGTAATCAAAAATCCGGTGGGATACAGACCTGTTGGATGGAACTGATAAAACTCCATGTCTTCTAACGGCAGCCCAACACGGTAGGTCAATGCTGAGCCGTCACCCGTCAGACTATGCGCGTTGCTGGTCGTCTCCCAGCATTTCCCCCAACCACCAGTAGCAAAGACAACGGCTTTAGCATGAAATAAATGTAAATCGCCATTACCGATCTCAATAGCGATGACACCGCATACTTTACCATCGTTCATGATCAGATCGACGACGTGAAATTCATCGAAGAAACTGACATTGTTCTTGATGCACTGCTGGTATAGCGTCTGCAAAATCATATGACCGGTGCGGTCAGCGGCGTGGCAAGCACGGCGTACGGGCTTGCCCGTCTCATTATTAGTGTGACCGCCGAAGCGTCGCTGCGAGATTTTGCCTTCCGGTGTGCGGTCAAATGGCAACCCGAAGTGCTCTAACTCGATCACGGCGTCAATAGCTTCGCGCGCCAGAATTTCCGCCGAATCCTGATCGACTAAATAGTCGCCGCCTTTTACCGTATCGAAAGCGTGCCATTCCCAGCGATCTTCTTCCAGATTGCCCAGTGCCGCACCGATTCCGCCGAGAGCGGCTCCCGTATGCGAGCGAGTCGGATATAGTTTGCTGAGAACGGCGGTTTTTGCGCCTCTAGAAGCGTGCAGCGCAGCCATCAGTCCCGCGCCGCCCGCGCCCACGATCAGCGCCTCAAATTGGTGTGTTTTCATGTCAGCTAGAATGCTCCTACTACCAACTCATAGAGAGCGCCGTCGGGCTGTTTACCCCAAATCGTAGACCGTGCTCGGCGGCAGGTGCTCTTGAAGTTAGGCTCTGTATTCCCTTAAGTTAGTCAGTTCAGTCAGTTCACAGGCTGATCAGTGATCACCTGTGAAGATTCCAACATCTCGGCTGTCGTGCGCGGGCTGGTGGAAATGATTGCCGCGCTGCCCACGGTGATCAGGATCACACAGCCAACCAGAATGGCGATCTGTGCACCGCGATTGATGATCTTATTGTGGATGTAGTCATTAACCACATAGCGCAAGCCGTTGAATGCGTGAATCGCTACGAACGCCAGCAGTGCCGCATCGTAAATGCGCCAGATCAGCACGCCTGCGAACATGGTATTCCAACGAATGGTCACAAAGTCGGCAGCAAATCCCGTGACGTTGGCATCAATTGACCCAACAGGCACGAACCCGGCTTTGGTGATGTCAAACACGCCTTGAATCACATGCACCATCGCCAGATGTCCGAACGCCAGTGGCACGATCAGGATGCCCGAAATGCGCATGAACGTCCACATGAACGTATCGAAGCTGCTGCGCTTGTACTGTTTCTTGGCGCCAGGACGGTCTACCACCGACCACAGCCCGGCAAGGATAATGCCGCCAACGAAGGTGGCAGCAATGCCGATGAGGAAGGGTAACTGGCTGTTGACCACGCGCATTATTTGCAGGTCGAAGACAGTGGTCGGCTCCTGATAGAAGCGCATCACATGGTAGCCCATCAGCAAGAAGGTGGGAATCAAAATGACTGCGCTCACTGCCAAGACAATCAGCGCGCCTTTTTCCTGATATTTCCACCACTGCGGACGGTAATCGAAAACGACGATACGCAATCCGTTGATGCCGTGATAAACGACGGCTGCAACCAGCGCGAATTCGCCGAGCGTAAATAGCGGACTCTGATACACAGCAATGGCTTCAGCGTACAGTTCAGGGTAAAAGACCGACCATGACGTGTCGATCACATGGAGGATGAAGAAAAAGAGCACGCCCAGACCAGCCAAACGGTGCAGCGCCCAGCTCCATTGACCGAGTTTCCCGCGATAGCGCAGCGTTTCGGTAATGGTGAGGACAAGGGTTGTCACGAGGAAGCCTCCTCAAAATAATGGTGAGTTACGAGAACGCATTGGGGTTGCGGTCTAATTGTTGTTCATTATAGCAAAACTGAACCGTATTGCACGAAATCTCAAGCAGCAGGATCGACTAAAAATAGAGGCGCTGTCGAGCGCCCCTATGATGAATAATTGTCACGACTGCTGTTATTCGCTGACGCCTAATATTTCTTTGACCACGCGCTCGCCGCTTTCGATTGCACCTTCGAGGAAGCCCTGTGCCGCCACGCTGGTGTGATCACCGGCGAAGAAGATGCGCCCGACGGGTTCTCCCTCCACACCACGAAACGACGTGTACTGCCCCGGTTTATAGGTCGGACGGCTGCCCAGCGATAGCGGATTGTCTCCCCAGCTAAAGCGTTCAAACTTGGCGTTGTAGGCACTCTTAGCACCGGGGAACATGTTCATCAGATCGTTGAGGAACGCTTCGGCATGCTGTTTGGTTTCGCCTTGTGCCATCGCTGCTGCGGCGCTGCCACCTGTCTGGCTGGTCAGAATACCAAAAGTATTACCCTGCCCGCGGCTGCTCTCCCAACTCGCCTGGAAGGGCAGATCGCTGAACACTGTGCCGCTTGCGCCACCCTTGCGCCAAACCTGAGTGCCGAACCCGATCATCAGTTTGGTATTGCTGCCGTAGCCCAATTCCTGAATCGCTTGCTGCTTTTGTGGTGGTAATTCAACCTGAATATCAACGTTGCGTAACATCGTAAAGGGGATCGCCAGCACCACATCATCGGCTTCGACTTCCACCACTTTGTTCGCCCCCTGAAATGTCAGCACATAGCCACCGCCGGATTTCTCCTTCAGCGATTCCAGCATATGCTCCAAGAACACAGGCTTGCGCAATCTTGTACCGATCTTCCGAGCGGCATTGTCAGCCCCCTCGCGAATGCGATAGCGATGATCTATCGCACCGTAAATCTGGAACTGATCACCCTTTTCTCCTATATCCGTGCTGATGACGCGCAGTAAATTGAGACTACTCTGCTGATCCAGATCCGCGCCGTATTCGCTGATATAAGCCGTTTCTAGCAGCGCACGGATGTTGCCGGAAATGCCGCGCTTATCCAAGTATTCAGCGATGCTGATGTTATCCAGTAGTTGACCATTATTGGGGGCAGCGTAAGTAACATCGCCAGTCAGAGATTTGAGGTCGTTGAGGATCGCTTCTGCGACGGGACGAAATTCCTCAATGATCTGCTCACGCTTTACCTCTGCGCCTTGAAAGAAAAATATCTCCGGCTGCACCCGCGCATCGACACTGTGTAGATCGGTGAACGAGCCTCCCAATTCTTGCACCAGCTTGATCGTGTTTTCATGGCTGGTATTCACGATCTCAGCGCCTAACTCGGCGTGCTGGCTGCCCGGAAAGAAGGATCGCAGCGTGTAAGCGCGTCCCCCGATCCGCTTGCTACCCTCGTATACTTCTACCTTCGCGCCTGCCTGCTGCAAACGATAGGCGGCGACCATACCTGCGTAACCAGCACCTACCACCACGATCCGGCGATCCTGCGCGAAGGCGCGCGTTGCCCGATCTAGCGACATTAAGAAGGTCGCACCCGCCGCCGCGGTGACGCCTTTCAGCAGAAATTCGCGCCTACTCCACGCCCTTGCTTGGGCGTGTTCATAGGCTACTGCGTCACATTCCATCAGCTCGTCATTGCTGAGGTTGTGTTGGATTCCATGAGCGGCAAGGCGAAGCTGCTGCCGCAGCATTGTCATGAAAGTTGATGATGCCATTAGGTTCCCCCGCGCTATTCATGCAATATCGATTCATTGTAGTGCGGGGTGATGGCTTATCGTTCAATCAAAGTTGTGACAGGGTTTCAATTCTGCCCGAACATAACCTATAAACGGCATTAAAACTGAGGCACACAAATTTCTGCTAGCGTGACTGCGGTGGGATTAACTTTGACGTCTGGCGAATCAGCGGCAAAGCGATGATGAAAGTACTACCTTTTGCTTGTCCGGCGCTTTCCGCCCACAACCGACCACCATGCGCGTCAACGATCCCCTTGGCGATGGATAGTCCCAAGCCCATCCCGTTATAACTGCGCGTCATGTGATCTTCTACCTGATGGAACTTATCAAAGATACGCTCTAACTGATCTTCAGGAATGCCCATGCCGTTATCGCTGATCTGAATCCAGATTTCGCGCGGACGGGTCTCCAGTTTCAGTGTGATCTTGCCCCCATTGGGCGTGAATTTGACCGCGTTATTGAGGATGTTTTCCAGCACCATCCCCATCTTGCCTTTATCCACGCTAACTGCTTCTTCGCCATGTGCCCAGTCAATGGTCAAGCTTTGCCCTTTGGCATCTGCCAATGCCTGAATCTCTTGTTGGGCGGTACGCAGCAAATCCGCTGCCTGAACGCGCTCCCGATTCAACTCTACGGTGTGGCTCTGCAAGAACCGCAGATTCACCAAATCCTCGATCAGATTCCTCATGTGCAGCGCAGCATTGAGCACGCGTGTGGCATGTTCGCTGGCTTCACCCTGTGCTTCCATCTGCAGGAAGCTGGCATAGCCCATGATCACACCAAGTGGCGTTCGCAGTTCGTGAGAGGCGACAGCGATGAAATCGCTCTTGATCTTGTCGATCTTGCCCAGTTCATCGTAAGCGCTGCGCAGTGCCTCGGATTGCTGCGCGTTGTTAATCGCCACCGCCGCATGAGAGGCAAGGATCAACATACTGGCGCGGTCATCTACCGTCCACTCGCCCTGCCGCTTATTGACCGCTTCCAGAACGCCGACCACACTACCTTTCAGCGGCATCGGCACACCAAGTAGAGAGCGCGTCTCGAAGTCGATGCTCTCATCTACTTTGCGGTAAATGCGGGGATCGGCGCTGGCATCACTGATTACGATGGGTACGTTCTCCATCACGATCTGTCCAGCGATGCTGCCCTCCATCGGCACGGGGATTTTGCTCATCACGGTGATGTCCACTCCCGGCGAATTGGAGGCGACGAAGCGCAGTTCGTTCAGTGTGCTGTTGTACAGCAAGATGGAGGCAGCTTCGCAGTTGGTGATCTCGCACACAGCATCCATAATGAAGTCCAACAGCGGCTGCGGATCGAGGTTAGCATTCAGGATCAAGCTGACATCGAGCAGACGCTTGAGCAGGTTATTGCGCCGTTGAAGTTCAGCATTGAACTGTTGGGACGATGGCACTTGTGACAAGGTGACGCTCCCTTGTGGGCATTAGTTTGACGATCCGAGCATGACGATAATATTCGCTATTCAGCGATATTAAACGAGATCGGGGCTGCGGACAATCACGCTTTACTATCTGTTGTTCTTCTTCAATTACCTATTTATATCTTTAGTGGTAGTAGTAGGGAGTGTGGATATGTGGATAACCCCGCAAATCTACACTTATCGCGCCTCATCAAGCACAGATATACCTGCTGCCTATCAGGCACACCCATATATGGCGGTATCGGGCACCCTAGTTATCCACATCCTCACTGTGGATAACCAACCGAGTTATCCACATATCCACAGCACTAAACTTTATCCGCCGGTTTATCCACAGTTGTCCACAATCTATCCACAGGGTTATCCACAAAGTTATGCACAGTGATTGTGGATAACTTTGTGAGTTTCTACGAATATCCACCCTCGTGTATATCCGCTAAGATGAGTGCCTAACTCTGGACAAAATCGTAGGCAACCCTGTAGGACATACCAATGAATCGTCCGCCGATGATCCGTACCGATCACAGCAACCCATTTGCCCACAACACCATGAAATCGCGCGTTCCCACCGTACTCCGTGATCTGCTGCGCAGCAATCCCGACTATCCCGCCTCTATCCGCGCTGCAGTAGAACGCCATATCGACCAGCTTGAGCAAAATGCCCTCATCCCACTGCTCGATCTGCCCGCGCCTGACTACAGCCAATGGCAGCAAATCTGGCTCGCGCATCGTGGTGAAACGTGGCTCAATACAGATTGGTTTTATGCCGAAATCTACAATTACCGGTTATTGATGCAGGCGATTCGGTGGTTCGAGTTCGGGCGTGATCCTTTTGCGCCTAACAAGCATGAAGAAATTTCCGGCGCATCCCTCTGGCAGACGCTGGAACGGGCGCTGGACGTCCAACGGTTGCCAATCGAGGAACGTCTGGTGCGGTTATTGCACTTCGATCTCTGGGGCAACCGCATCGATCTCAGCCATCCTTCTCACATGCACAGCAGCGCGGCTGCCGATGAGGATCTACTTGTCGATGACAGCCTCGCAGTGGTCAATCACTTGCTAACGCTGAACGAGCGCAGTCGTACTATCCACTTCATCGCTGATAACGCCGGAACCGAGCTGGCACTCGATCTGGCGCTAGCGGATACGCTGTTGCGCGGCATTGCCGATCAGGTGATCTTTCACCTCAAGCAGCATCCCACCTTCGTAAGCGATACCATTCCCGCTGATGTGCTGATCTTCCTGACGCGCCTCGAACGCCGCGAAGGGGAATTTCGCGCACTAGGAGAGCGCCTGCAAGCCGCACTGGATGCCGGACGCCTCCGCTTGATCCCCGATCTCTATTGGAATCGGGCGCTGCCGCTGTGGGAATTGCCGCCGCATCTGGCGCAGACCTTCCAATCGGCTGGACTGGTAATCAGCAAAGGAGATCTCAATTACCGACGCATGATCGGTGATATGCTCTGGCAGGCGGCGACACCATTCGCGGAGGTACTCAGCTACTTCAAACCGCCGCTGGTGGCATTACGCACGCTGAAAAGCGATGGTGTAATAGGCTTGCCGAAAGAATCGCTGCCCGCGCTGGACGCCGCCGATCCGCAGTGGCGCGTGAATGGTAAGCGTGGCGTGATTCAAGCTGCCAATCTGCGGCGCTAACTTAGCTCTAGGGTTACCAAAACCCGATTCGCAAGTGAAAATTGATTCCCCCATCGAACATGGCTCTCAGTTCAAGTTCGATGAGGGAATCCAACCTAACCTGATCAGTCCGAATCCCCTACAACACATCGACAACCAATTGATTAAGAGGTACTAACCACTAGCACTACCCTGATGCTCCGCGCCCAATTCGGTCACTTGGTACGCCTAGGATAGGAGTATTCTTGAATGCCTAGTACTCGCTCTCGCACCTATCAAATTGTGCTCGGTCAGATCAAGCGCCAGCGCAGCACCATCCTTGTGATTGTTTTGCTCACCCTTGTCGCCACACTTCTCGATGTGATTTCACCTCTGCTTTTCCAATTTCTGATTGATGAGGCAATTCCTGCACGGGATACCTCCTTGATCGTAGTTGTGGTGGCAGGTGCGATCCTACTGCCCGTCATTTCTGCTGCCTTGAGTTATCTAGAGAGTCATCAACGCGGCAAAATCGGCACATCGGTTACGCAAACGCTGAGGCAGCAGGCATTTGAGCACACGCTCTCGATCCGCATGGATCAACTTGAGCGCCGTAACTCTGGAGAACTATTTCAACTTCTCACCCGTACCTGCGGCGAAGTCGGTGATGTTTTCGTTGGTGAAAACTTACTTCCTGCCTTTCCCCGACTGCTTTTTCTCATCGGCAACGTCGTGGCGATGTTCGCCATCAATTGGCGGTTAGCCATAGCGACGATGCTTGCCGTTCCAGCGTTGTACATTTTTAGCCGCTTGATCAGGAAGCGAGTATTGGAACTCACCGACCAGATGTATGCCGTGCTGGACTCAGGCGCTAATCTGATTCACGAGACACTTGCTGGCTTGAGGATGGTTCGCGCCTCTAACGGACAACAGCGCCAAGCCGCCCGCTGGCGAAGCTGGGGTCAGCAGTTCTGGCAGAGCAAACTGGCAGACAGCGCCCTTCATAGCTTTTATGTGGATACGCTGTCGTCGTTGCTGAATAATCTCGTCTTGGCGATTGTCTTGGGGCTGGGCGTATTTGAGATTCTCGGCAACCGCCTGACAATCGGAACGCTGATTGCCTTTCTGGTGTATGCGCCCAGAGTATTGTCAGCATTGCAACAACTCAGTCGCACGCATCTCAGTGTAGCGACGGTGCGCGTTGCCTCTGCCAAACTGGATGAACACTTTGATTTACCCCTAGAACGCGGTAGCGGAATCTCACTATCCACAATTCCTCGCAGCGACAATGGCATGGAAGTGATCTTCGAGGATGTGTCCTTCCATTATGATCGCGGCGACTCCGGCATCAGCAAGCTGTCCTTCCACATCAAGCCCGGTGAGCTTGTAGGTATCGTTGGTCCTAGCGGCGGTGGTAAGAGCACACTTTTCGATCTGTTGATCGGCTTCCACGATCCTGATAACGGGCGCATCCTCATCGATGACCTCGACATGCAGCAAATTTCCTTAGCCTCGCTACGTGAATCTATCGGGGTAGTATTCCAAGATACCTTCTTATGGAACACTAGCCTGCTTGAGAATCTCACCTACCCCGACGACCACGCTAACAAGAGCGCCGCTATCGGCTCGGCGGTTCATATCGCGCAACTGGAACAATTCGTTGCGGGGCTTCCAGATGGGCTTGAAACCAAAGTGGGCGAACGAGGTCATACTCTTTCCGGCGGAGAGCGTCAGCGGGTCGCCATTGCTCGCGCGGTGCTGCGGAATCCGCGCCTGCTTCTACTCGATGAGGCGACTTCGGCATTAGACCCGCTGACGGAGGAAAAGCTCCGACATTCAATTGAAGCCTTACGCAAGGGCAAAACCATGATCGTGATCGCCCACCGCCTCGCCACCATTGTTCAAGCTGATCGGATTTTCGTCATTGATAAAGGGCAAATCGTAGAGCAGGGATCGCCCGATGAACTGCTGAAGCAGCAAGGCATGTTTTACGCCTTTTATCAAGCGCAGAAACTGGATAAGACACCAACATCGACGAGTTGAGGAAAGGCGGCGATCAGCTTAAAATCATGCTGCTACTTTCTAGCCAATCATGTCGAAAACCGCTTTATTAATCACGGATTGTTGAGTAATGGCAGTCAAAAAAGTTCTGACCACCGCCCGCAACGAAAAACTGCTCCGCACCAAGTCTGAACCGGTGAAGAAGATCAGCAAAGAGATCAAGCAGCTTTTTCAGGACATCAAAGACACCATTGAGGAGAACCCCGCTGTCGGATTGGCTGCCGTGCAGATCGGCGTGCTCAAGCGCGTCTTTGGCATCCGGCTCGGCTACGACTCTGACGCTGAGGAGCCGCAAATGGATCCGCCGATCATCATTGCCAATCCAATGGTGGTGGAGCAAGCGCCTGAAGCCGAGCGCGGCTACGATGCCTGCCTGAGCATCCCGAACATGATGGGTTACACGGATCGCCACCTCAAAATTCGTCTGCGCTACATGGATGAGGATGGCAACATGCAGGAACGCGATTTTGAAGGCTTCGACGCCCGCGCCGTACAGCACGAACTTGATCACCTTGACGGCATCCTGTTCACGGATAGGCTGGCGTCCCTAGACGATCTCTACGTCTACGTGCCTGATGAAAATGGCAAACGTCGTGCCTTGCCTTATCCCGAAGTGATCCGCCGCGCGGCAGCAGGTATCGACTCCGCGCCTTCAATTCCCACACCGCCAAAATCTCACAGCTAACGCCCACCGGTCACAACTTGTAATCACATCCAGATTGTACGCTTGTCATGCTTGCACCGTGATCAGCGTACAATGTGTTTGCCTGTCACATCCGTTATGATGTGAGCAATACTTTCCGTCAAACGAGTTTTTCCATGATCCGTGTCGCCCTAGTCGATGACCATCCGCTGATCCTCAAAATCCTGCGTCAAGAGCTTTCCCGCGCCTTGGACATCAGCGTGCTCTGGGATGCCGAGGATGCTGACACGATCATGCCCAACACCGTCAAGCAGACGCCCGATGTGCTGGTGCTAGATTTGAGCTACGCCGGACGCGGCTTTGATCCGCTGACGATGGTGCGCGATCTGCGGGCGCGTTTCCCCGAATTGGCGATCTTGATCCTGACGGCAATGGATGATCCGATCTGGATCGAAGAAGTGTTGAAAGCAGGCGCACACGGCTACGTCGTCAAATCCGATGATCTCTCGCTGCGGCTGGCAGAAGCGATCCGCGCCGTATCGCAGGGACGGAGTTTTCTCTCGCCCACCGCCACCGCCGCGCTCACGCAGGCAAACCGCAAATATACGCTGACCTCGCGCGAACGTTCGATCTTGCGGCTGGCGGCGGAAGGGCGCTCCAACCCTGAGATCGCTGAACTACTAGGCATTTCTGATGGCACAGTACGCAATCACATCTCTAACATCTACGGCAAACTCAATGTGGAAACGCGCGAAGCTGCCATCCGTGCCGCGCACCAATTACGCGAACTGCCCAACCCATCTGCTAATCTGCGCCACGAACTACGCACACCATTACATACGTTGTTGGGATTGGCACGCTTGCTCACCCGTAAACTGGATGCAGGCACACCGATCACCTTGACCGAGCAGGACGCCGAAATGCTGCGCCTGATCCTGACCGAAGCTGAACGATTGGACTCATTGATAGACGATCTCAAGCTATGAATACCATACTGTACGTCGAAGATCACCCGCCAGCGCAGTTACTTATGCGCGCTATCATTGCCGAGATGCCAGATGCCACGCTGCTCATCGCCGGATCAGGCATGGAGGCGCGGCGCTTGGCGAACGAACACCATCCGGCGCTCTACATCGTCGATCTCGATTTGCCTGATGGCGATGGCGTCTCACTAGCAGCCGACCTGCGTAAACTTCATGCTGCGCCCGCCCTCTTGGTGTCGGCGTATGCGGAAGCCGTCTCGGAGCAAAACCTGACCTCTAATATCACTGCCTATCTCGCTAAACCACTTGATCCAGACGATGTGGAAACAGCTATTCGACGCGCCTTGGCCCGATCAGCATGATCTGCCGGAAGTTGTGCGCCAGCGAGCAGAACAGCGCATTCGCGCCTACTGGTCTTGGTTGGTCGCGCCGCTGATCATCGCGGAGATATTGCTCTGGGCTACCGCCAACTTACGCAGTATTCCCTATGCCACTGCCTATGCCGTGCCACCACTGCTGATCAGTGTGGCGCTGGTGCTCGGCTGGCTGCCGCGTCCGCGCGTACTGCTACTGATGGGCATGGTGGGATTGTTCGCCTTACACGGCATCCTGATCAAAGGCTTGGGCGGCGTCACTGCGATCTCTTTCGTGCTGCCCTACACGCTGGCATCGCTCACGTTGGCGGGTAGACAGCGCGTCGTCGTGCAGCTCTGTTGCGTGGTATTTTTCTGGTTCAACCTGTTCTATGAAGTAGTCGGACAAGTGCCCGGATTGCGCCCACCGAGCTACATTCTCGTCAGCTACAACATCCTGTTGGCAACCATGATTTTTCAGGGCTTACGCTTCCTCAGCAGACTCGCCATCGAACTGAACACCAACTACGCCTCTGATGAAGTCACGCGCCGCAGTCAGCAGTTTCTGGCGCGGGTCAGCCACGAACTCCGCACGCCGCTGAACTCTGTGCTCGGCTTCGCCAAGATGCTGCGACGCGGACAAAACTTCACCGAACCGCAGCAGCAGTACCTTCAGCAGATCGTTGAGGAAGGCGAACAACTCAATCGGCTGGTCAGCGATCTGCTCGATAGCGCCCAACTCGCCAGCGGCAAACTGACGCTGCACCCCGCGCCCTGTGATGTCAACACGATCTGCCTTGCCGTCACTCAAGAACTCCGCACACTGGTCAAGCCAACCGTGACCATGAGCACCGACTTCGCCGCCGATCTGCCCACCGCCACCGCCGATCCGCTGCGGCTGCGTCAGATCGTCCGTAATCTGCTGGTCAACGCCATCAAGTACACACCCGCCGGACGCATTGAGATCGCCACCGCCATGCGCCGTAATCAGCTAGAGATCAGCGTTGCCGATACCGGACCCGGCATCCCCGAAGAGCAGCAGGCGCTGGTATTCGTCCCTTTCGTCAAGCTGGATAAGCGCAGCGCGGGCGTCGGCTTGGGGCTAGACATCTGTATGCAGCTTGCCCGTCTGCACGGCGGTACAATCAGGTTGATCAGCGCAGTCGGGCAGGGCAGTACCTTCACGCTGGAACTGCCGCTGCACACGAACACAGAAACGGATAGGCAGCCATGAAATTTGACGCGGCGTTAGTGACTTCCAGCTTACGAGATGTTCCAGCGATAGCGCAAGCAGCGGAATCATTGGGCTTCGATGGGCTGTGGACGACGGAAACCGCTCACAATCCCTATCTCCCGCTAACCCTCGCCGCCAGCGCCAGCAACCGCCTCGAACTTGGCACGGCGATCTCGCTGGCGTTCCCCCGCAGTCCGATGGTTACCGCACAGATCGCGTGGGACTTGGCGGAGCAGAGCAGCGGACGATTCATCCTCGGCTTAGGCACGCAGATCAAACCGCATATCGTCCGCCGCTTCAGCACCACATGGGACAAACCCGGACCACGCCTCCGCGACTACATTCTCTCGCTTCGCGCCATCTGGAACACCTTCCAGACCAGCGCACCGCTATCCTACAAAGGTGAGTTCTACCAGTTCACCCTGATGACACCTTTCTTCTCTCCCGGCAGGATAAACACACCCGACATCCCCATCTATATCGCGGGCGTGAATAGCTATCTCTGTCGGTTGGCGGGCGAGTTGTGTCAGGGCTTCCACGTCCATCCCTTCCACACCGTCAAATACCTGCGCGGGATGATCATCCCCAACATCGAACAGGGTGCGGCAGCGGCGGGACGGACTCGCGCCGATATTCAGACAGCCTGCGGCATCTTTGTCGTCACGGGCGCGGATGACCGGGAGATCGCGGATAACATTTTTGCCGTCAAAGCGCAGATCGCCTTCTACGCCAGCACGCCGAGTTATCTCCCTGTGTTGGAGACACACGGTTGGGCTGATCTGCACGAAAAACTGAATCTGCTTTCGCGGCGTGGCGAATGGGCGGAGATGGCGAACCTGATCAGCGACGAGATGCTGCACGAGTTTGCCGTCGTTGCCACGCATGATCAGTTGGCGCGTAAGGTGCGCGAACGTTACGAGGGCTTGCTAGATCGGATTATGTACTACTTCCCGTTCGAGGCGGCGAAAAATGAGGCACTCTGGCGCGATGCTGTCGCCGTGCTTTCCGACAAATCTAAATGATCGAGATGCTCCACTGTCAGCAGTGCCGGATTGTGGAACAACTCACCTAGCTGCGTATTGAATCCCGCCGTGTGCAGCAGCACATCCGCCGTCTCGCCATCCGCCACGATCCGTCCGTGTTCCAGCACCGTGCAGCGCGTCGCCAATCCCGCGATCCACTCCACATCGTGCGTCGCCACGATCACTGTTCTGCCTTCAGCCGACCAGCGCCGGATCAAGTCGGTCAGTCGTCGCTTCTGCACATAATCGAGTCCGCGCGTTGGCTCATCCAGCAGAATGATCGGCGGTTCGACGGCAAGCATCGCCGCCAACGCCGCCCGCTGCCGTTCGCCGCCCGATAAATCGCGGGGATAATGATCGGCATACCGCGCCAGATCGTAACGTGAGAGCACCTGTTCCGCGCCACCATCAACGCCGTGATTCTCCAACGTGAAAGCGACCTCCGCCCGTAGCGTTTCCTGAAACAACACCACACTCGGATTCTGCGGTACATAACCGACAATCCGCGCGATCTCGGTCAACTTCTTCCGCTGGTTCGCCATCCCATCGATCTGAATCGCGCCTTGCTGCGGCTTGACCAATCCCACCAGAGATTTCAGCAGCGTCGATTTACCCGCGCCATTGTGCCCTAGCAGCCCCACGATCTCGCCGCGCTGCACCTGCCAATCGACTGCCTCAAGCGCCACCGTCGATCCATAGCGCACGCTCAGCTCGCGGCAATCAATCACTGTCGAATCGCTTCTGGAGTCCCGCAGGGACTTCGTTCGTTCAGCCCCGTAATTCATTACGGGGTATCCCGCGGCACCGATCTCACTAATCACCTGCCGCGCCTCCTCCACCGTCAGCGGGATCGGCTGCCAGCCCAAGCGCAGTCCCAACTCCACTACAGGCGGATGCAGCGGCACTCGCGGCAACATTTCGCGCACCTCACCAAACCTGATCTCGCCCTTTTCCACATGCAGCCAGTGCGTTGCGTACTTCAGCACGCGCTCAAGCCGATGCTCCGCGAGGATGATCGTCAGCCGATGATTGCAGTTCAGATGTACCAGCGCATCCATCAGATCGTGTGCCGCTTCGGGATCAAGCTGCGAGGTCGGCTCGTCGAGGATCAAATGCTTGGGGCGCAGCGTCAGCGCCGATGCCAGCGCCACTTTTTGCGCTTCACCACCGGAAAGAGTAGTCACCCGCCGCTTGCGTAGAGGCGCGATATTGAGGATTTTCAGCACCTCCTCGATCCGCTGCCCCATCTCCGCCGCTGGAATGCCCGCGTTCTCCATGCCAAAGCACAGTTCATCCTCCACGCGCTCGACCACAAACTGCGTTTCGGGGTCTTGGAACACGAAGCCGATCCGCGCCGCTAGTGATCGCGGTGTGGTTGCCAGTGTGTCCTGATCATCGACAGTTACTCGTCCGCTGATCGTGCCGCCGTGAAAATGCGGGATCAATCCGTTGAAGGCACGCAGCAGCGTCGATTTGCCCGCGCCGCTGACACCCGTGACCAGCACAAAGGCGCTGTCGGGGATCGTCAGCGAAATATCACGCAGCGCGGCAGAACCATCGGGATAGGTGTAAGAGAGGCGCTCAATCTTGATCATCGAGAGACCGCGCCTCCTGTCGTCTATAAATTCCCGGCAGCGCTAAGCCTAACAACGCGATCCCCAGATACGGATCGAACGCGGGCAAGCCAATCGTTGCCAAGCGATAAGGATCGTAACTGCGTATCGTGGGGCTAACGATGATCAACGCAGAAACAGCGATGACTGCACCCAACACCATCACTGTTTCCGCGCTGCCCCACTTACCACGCCGCAGCCTTGTCCGCCCTGAGCCAATAGACAGCCAATAAACGCCCCCGCCAATCGGCAATGCGACCACCAACCAACCGATCACCAGAATCGGCACGTCTAGCGCGAAAAAGGCGTTCGCTCCCAACAGGATCAGCGCGCCGAGCAAGCCGATGAGCAGCGCCACCTGTCCCCGCCGCACATGCTGCACAGATCGCGCCGCGCCGTAACCCCGCGCCTCCATTGATTCCGCCAGCGCCAGCGCGTGCTCCATGCCGTTCGCTACTAACGGCGTGAACAAGGGCAGCATCGCCCGCACACCGCGACCACGATAACCGCGTAACTGCTGTGCCTCGCGTATCTCCTGAAAAGATCGCAACGTCAGTGGTACTAAGGTAATCCCGATGGACAACATCAGCCCCAATTCCGCCACCGCCGCTGGAGCCAGTCGCAGTAAATCAGCATAGTTGATCACGCGACTGAATAAGGCAAACGCAAACACAATGCTGACCAATCTCAGCGCGTTGCAGATGCCATACAGCAGTGATTCCAGCGTCCACGCGCCGCCAATGATCGGGATCGACTCCGGCAACTGTGTGATCACCGTCGTCCCGAAATGCACACTAATCAAATTGAATCCGCCGCCGACCACCAGCGCGAACACCGCCAACCGCAGCAGCACCGACATCCGCAAGAAAGATCGCTCGTCCGCGTCGTCGGGAAACAACACAATCACGATGCCGATGGTCAGCACTTGAACGAACGGATTGAACGCGATCAGCGCAGGCGTAAGCATCGCGGCTAACCAGATCAGCCACGCGCGCGTATCCAACGAATAAGCACTCCTATTGCTCACGCCTGCCCTTCCACACCAATCACACTTCTAGCAAACCCAGCACCTGAGCGCCGGGGTGAGGTAAATCCCTACTGCGCCGGAGTTGCTTCCGCCGTCGCTTCCTCGCTCACCAGTGAATTGCCGCACAGCACAGGGATCGCCTGTACCGTTGCCAGAATGCTATCGGCGGGTGCTGCCAGTTGGAAGGTGAACGATCCGTTCGCCTGCTGGAACGTCGCCAGCGCCTGATCGGGGTTGTTCCAATCTTCCAGCGATTCGCCCAAGGCGATCAGCGCCTGCGACACGCCAGCCGTGGAGTTCGCATCACTATCTGTGCCGTAATCACTCGGCTTCTGATAAGGGAATCCGCCATCTTCGTTCTGCGCTGCCTTGAAATATTCCAGCACGGCAGCCTTATCGAACTCCGCACCCGCAGCAACCAACGCCTGAACAACCAGCGCCGTCGTGTTGGTATCAGCCGCATTGCCCTTAGCGAAGCCCCAACCGTGACTCTCCGCCACCTGATTCTCCAGCAGTGTCGTGATCGCCACTTCCGGCACTTCCGCGCCTACTGCCTTCAAGCCCAACACCGCATATGCCAGACTGTATAAGTCGCTGGCATCTGCCAGTTTTTCTATTGCCGCCTGCGTCTCCGCAATCAGATTGTGAGTGGCAAACTCACTCACGCTCGCACCCGTATTCGCTAGCGCCAGCAACAGCTTGCCTAACTTGCCCGCGGTATCTGCCTTGCCCGCCATCACCTGATCGGTCAGATAATCCAGCGTCGTCTTGCCCGCCTTGACATAATCACCGATCTCATCGCCCGCCGTGGTGATCGCCACCTGCGTATCCGCCGTCGTTCCGAAATCGCTTTCCGGCGCAAAACCATTGGTGAAGCCGCCGTCGTCATTCTGGAACGCACTCAACCACTTGATCGCTGCTGGCACATCGGCAAGGCACACCGCCTGTGCATTTACGCCAACTGGCGCAACAAAACCAAACGCCGCCAACACAGTGGTCAGCGCAATCACAATCCGCATAGAACGCTTGAACATCAGGAATCTCCTGCAATTTCCGCAATATAAAAACGATGCTTCTGCTTTTAACCCACTTCAGTGGGTTTACCGATCTCACGGCTGGAGATCGACACCGATTCCAACCAACAAAAAACGCCTTCTCACTCTCAACGAAACGAGTGGAAGGCGCTTAGATCATAGTCGCAGCAGGCGAACGTGATAGAACGTTCATACGCGCCACCTCCTATCCACGAGAGATGCATTCGTAGCAAAGTGGGCGAGGCGGGTAATCTGGCTTCCTTGTGTCGATCACAAGGTCACAGTTGCGGGACAGCGTCGGACTTTCACCGATCTTCCCCCATTGCGACTGGCGCTTCCGGGCGGAACAATCACCTCAACCCGATATTCAGTTGTGCGAACTATGCAAGTCTACCGAAAAATAGAACGCGAGACAATCCTAAATCTTTCTAATTTGGATTGACTTGCATTCCTACCGCAGAACATATAGAGTTTCCCGCGACATCCCGACGAGGAGACTTACAGCGATATGGAATTTGAAATCCTCTATCAAGAACTCGCTTACGGCGCGACGATCATTCCTGTCCTCTTATCCGGCATTAGCGAAGCCGATGCCCGCATCCGCCCCAACGCCGACTCATGGTCGATCCTCGAAGTCGTCTGCCATCTTTATGACGAAGAACGTGATGATTTCCGTGAACGCGTCGATCTGATCCTCAACCGTCCACACGATGAGTTGAATCCGATTCATCCCTCTTCGTGGGTAACAGAACGCCGCTACAACGAGCGAAACTTCGCAGAATCATTAGAAGCCTTCATCGCTGAACGCCGCAAATCTCTTGAATGGCTCAAAGGACTCTCGTCAGCGAACTGGGAAAGCGACTATGTTAGAGATGGTAGACGGCTAATTGCAGGCGAGATGCTTGCTTCATGGGTGGCGCACGATAATCTTCACTGCCGCCAACTGGTAGAATTGCGCCGCAGCCGCATCGAGCGAATCACACAGCCCTACGATGTCGGCTATGCAGGTGATTGGTGAGCAGTAATGACCGAATTTGATCTCAGCGACTTCCAACCAACCGACGATCTGGCGCACGCCGAAACCATGCCCTCGCGCTGGTACACCGATCCGCAAATTCTAGAACTGGAAAAAGAGCGTATCTTCTGGAAAACATGGCAGCCCGTCGGACGTGCCGATATGGTGGCGCGCGTTGGCGATTTCTTCGCCTGCGAAGTCGTGGGTGAACCGTTGGTGATCACGCGCGGTCAGGATCAACGCCTGCGTGCCTTTCACAATGTCTGTCGCCATCGCGGGATGTTAGTGGCGAAAGGCAAAGGTAACCGCCGCAGCTTGCAGTGTATGTATCACGGCTGGACGTATGGCTTAGACGGAAAGCTGATCAACGCTCCCGAATTTGAAGGCGTTGCCGATTGGAACAAACACGATGTCTGCCTGCCCGAAGTCCAAGTAGCGGAGTGGGGACCTTTCATCTTCGTCAACCTCGATCCCGCCGCACCACCGCTGCACCAGACCTCCTACAACAAAATCGGTGCAGAGATCAAAGCAAATGGCTTCAACATTGATCGCATGAGCATGGTTGAGCGCCGCGATTACTACATCGACTGCAACTGGAAAGTCTACGTCGATAACTACCTCGAAGGTTATCACTTGCCTATCGCACACCCCGGACTGTTCCGCGAACTCGATTACGATCAGTACCGTGTGGATACCTTCGAGGACTATTCCTCGCAGTATGCGCCGATCCGTCCTGCCAAGCCCGACGATCCCCGCGCCCGTGATCGCCGCTACATCCGCACCGAAGAAGAATCGCAGGCACTCTATTACTGGCTCTTCCCCAACGTGATGCTCAATGTCTACCTCGATAACATGTCCATCAACATCATTCTTCCCCTCAGTCACGATAAAACGCTGACCATCTTTGAGTGGTACTTTGAGCAACCCGGCACAGGTTCTGGCTGGGAGTCTATGCAGCAGATCATCGCCTTCAGCGACGAAATCCAGCAGGAAGACATCGAAATCTGCGTCAACGTGCAAAAAGGCTTGCTCTCTCGTTCCTATGATCGCGGACGCTTCTCCGTCAAACGCGAAAACGGTGTCCATCACTTCCAGAAACTCGTCTACGATCATCTGTGTAAGGCGAAATAACGCACTTCTACTTCTAACCCCTATTGCCCGTTGGTAAGGACAATTACAACACCCCTGTAGTCCCCTCTCTGTAAACGGAGAGGGGTGGCGCGAAGCGACGGGGTGAGGTAAACACATCAGACGTGAGACATTTCACAATCCCCTCGATTTTCAAATAAATCGCCCCGATTCCGATCCAATTTGCAGCCAAATTGCAACCTTTTTCATTGTTTTCGTGTTTCAAGTAAGGACTGCTGGACTTATTGGTTCTATTGTGCGGATAATTTGAATCAACAATTGGAACTGTTGTTCACACCAAATGAGGGATGTACGTATATGCTCACGCCCGACGAACGCCGTCAGCGGATCGATACCATTCGCCACTTTCCCGATGTGTTGGAGAACGCCGTCAGCGGCTTGAGCTATGAGGCGTTGAGCGCGCATCCCCTAGCAGGGGAATGGTCTGTGCAGCAGAATGTACACCATCTCGTAGATGCGCACATGAACGGTACTGTCCGTCTCAAGCTCATCCTCACCAGCAACAACGCCATTCTAGTCCGCTATGATCAAGACAAGTGGGCGATGCTGCCGGATATGGCGCTGCCGATTGATGTCTCGCTCAACATCCTGCGCGGATTACATCAGCGCTGGTGCGTAGTTTGGGATAGCATCCGCGACGATCAGTGGGCGCTCACGGGCAACCATACGGAGGATGGACCAATCTCCATTGACGATCTACTGGTCATCTACAGCGATCACTGTTTCGCTCATCTCGATCAAATCAAGCGCACACTGGCAGCGCAAAAGTAAGCAACGGTATCAACAGGGGATAGGAAAACTGGATATGGGCAACTGGATTCTGTTCGGTCTATTAGGGCTGATCTGGGGATCATCATTTTTGTTGATCAAGATCGGCGTAGGCGAGTTCGGCGCATTCCCACTCGTCGCTACCCGCATCGGCTTGGCATCTCTCGCCTTCATCGTCACGCTGATCGCCACCCGACGCAAGCTGCCGACAGATCGCAAGACATGGCTCTCGCTTGCCTTCGTCGGCTTTCTGAATACCGCGCTGCCCTTCCTGCTGATCACATGGGGCGAAGAAACCATTGACAGTGGTTTAGCAGGCGTGTTGAACAGCACCGTGCCGCTGTTCAGCATGGGGATCGCGCACGTCGCGCTGCAAGATGACAAAATTCACTTTGGCAAAGTCGTCGGCTTGATCGGCGGTTTCGCAGGTATTATGCTGTTACTGCTGCGTACTTCCGAACCTAACCATCAGAACTCCCTTGCCGGGCAGGTGGCGGTGTTGTTGGCTGCCCTCTGCTATGCCATCTCCGCCGTCTATATTCGCCGCAACCTGCGCCACGTCGAATCCATCGTCACGGCAGGCACAACGTTGACCTTCGGCGCGATCTATACCATCGTCGCTACACTGCTCTTTGTACATCCGCTGCCCGATCTCACCGCCATCTCCAGCAATGCAATCTTGGCGGTAGTGGTGCTCGGCTTCTTGAACACCTTCATCGCCTATATCATCTCTTTCCATCTCAACTATGCGTGGGGAGCATCGCGCTCGACCACCGTCACTTATCTGATGCCGCCAGTCAGCCTGATCTTGGGCATCATCTTCTACCATGAGCCATTTGATATTCGGCTGTTCCTTGCCGCAGGCTTGATCATCGGCGGTGTATTGATGGCGAATCTGTGGAAGCCGCGCAAACCCATCACGGCATCCTCACCCGCTGCCATACCCGCCAAGTAACTTCACAACCACTGGTCGAGGAGGCGATCCAATGTGCCATCCTCGACCATCTCATTCAACACTGCCTGAATCTTCCCCGCCAGATCGTAACTGCGCCGCCGCAGCGCGATCACATACGGATCAGGCGCAACCGTCGTCTCCGCGATCACGATCTGCGGGTGCGTCCGTCGATACAACCGCGCCGATACCACATCCGCCAAGGCTGCATCCGCATCACCCGCGATCACCGCATCGAGCGCCTCTTGCGTCGTCGTGTATCTGTGTACGGTGATTTGCTTCAAGCGTCGTTCCCATACTCGCGCCGCTTCGTCGCCACTGCTGCCATACTCCACCGCCAACCGCTTGCCTTCTAACTGATCCATCTGCTGCATATCCGAAGACAGCGAGATCAGTGTCGCACCCGCATCAATATAGGCGTTGGTGTATAAGAATGTGCCGAAGCGCATCGGATCGAACGACAGCGCCGAGATCAGGGCATCCACGCGCTCATTCAGCAGCGCATCATACAAGCCGTCGTAGCTGATGTTCACGATCTCTATGCGCACGCCCAATCTGCGCCCGATCTCCGCCGCTAGATCAGCATCCAAGCCCACGATCTGCCCCTCGATCACATCCGAAAACGGCGGAAAGCTGGCATCCATCCCGATCCGCATCACGCCCGATTGCTGAATATTCCGCCACGTATCATCAGGACGTGCATCGCTCCACAGGCGCACCATCCACGAACCGACCACGATCAACAATAGCGACAGCAGCAGCCGACGCCGGATCGGACTCAGTGGCGTCATGGCGTTTTCCCCTGCGCGTAATCCCGCAGCGCATCATAAATCGGTCTGAGTCGGAACTCTGGCGTCACTAAAGCATAATAATCGGGATAACTGCGTGTCAGGAAAGGCGAACGGAAGTACCACAGACACAAATTACGCACCTGCGGATAGTTGGCTTCCGTCCAGCGCAGCGCATCCAGCGTATACTGAATCCGTTCCCCCGGCGAGACGGCGTTCTTCCAGCGCGGATGATCGTTCCAACCGCTTTCAGTGATGTATACGGGTTTGTCCCCATCACCATAACGCTTCATGATCTCGATCAGCAGTTCGACGCGCCGCCAGTTCAACTGATCCGGTGCGGGATCAGCTTGCAGCGGCATGGTGAAGCCATAGGTATGCACCGCCAGCGCATCGAACGACTCCGCGCCGCCCGCTTCATACATCCGCCGCAAATAATCCAGTTCGTTCATGGCGACGGCGCTATCTTCTGGCTCTAATGTTGGAGCTAATGCACCACCAAGGATGATCACATCAGGATTAGCCGTGTGCGCGGAGTCGTGTACCAACTTCAGGAAGCGCACGTATTCTTCCGGCGTCACCTGCCGATCTCCCCACTCGAACATCAGATTCGGCTCGTTCCATGGCACGATCAAGTGCACCGAGTCCCGATACCGCGCGGCGAACTTGCCCACGAATTCGGCGTATTCGTCGTAAA
>JAHBVK010000089.1 GCA_019637555.1 Anaerolineae bacterium | reverse complement strand
AGAATCCTCGCTTCTTCAGCAGTACCAGAACGCCCACCGCTGCCGCGACCATCATAATTAGCGCCTTGAGCGCGCCAAGTGGATCGCTAAAATCCGGGATATTCTCCAGAAAGTTCATGCCGTAGAAGCCGCTGATCACCGTGAACACGCTGGTCACGATGGTGATCACCGCCAGCCGATTGACCACCAGATTGAGCCGATTCGAGGATACGGAGAGGTGAAAGTCGAGCAAGCTGGCAGCCATATCGCGGTGCATGTTAATCAGATCGTTGATCAACAGCAGGTGATCGTAGACATCGCGGAAGTAATATTGCAGCGTGGGATTCGGCGCGAATAGATCGCGGTGCATCATCACGTTGAACATATCGCGCTGCTGGCTGGCGATGCGCCACATCTCCGTCAGATCGCGTTTGAGCGCGAACAACTGATCCAGCTTAACGCGCTGCGGATTGGCAGTGATCGTTTCTTCGAGGCGGTCAATATCCAGCGCCACTTTGTCGATGATCGGGAAGTAGCTATCCACCACTGCCAGCGACAGATGGTACATCAGCATACTGCACACATTATCTTTGTGGGTATCTAGCCGTGTGTTGATGCGCTGGCGTAGGGAGTCGATCACGGGTTCGTTGGCATAGCGCACCGTGACCAGATAGTTGCGCCCGAAAAAGACATCCAGTTCGCGGAACACCAGATCGCCATTTCGGTAGCTAACCGCGTTCATGATCAGGAAGAAGTAATCGGCGTACTCCTCGATCTTGGGTCGTTGGCGGTGATTGCGCGTATCCTCAATCGCCAGTGGATGAAACTTAAAGACCTGCTCCAGCGTGCGTAAATCCTCAGGGTCGGGATGCGCCATGTTTGCCCACGTCATATCCACCCAAACACAGGCAGCCGGATGTTCGCCGTGCAGCAGCGAGGGCAGATCAGCGACGGATTTCTCTTGCGCGCCAGCAGCGGTAAAGACGGTTACTTGCATAAGCAGCTCACAAAGATTCACTAAGATGGTGAGATTATTACGATGTCAATTGTAGCTAAAATCGGCTGATTCACTGCTACACTGATCAACGGCAATTCACATTGAGCACATGCAAGGCACGCAACTATGATCCACGCGGAGGCGCTCTCCAAACGGTTTAAGAAATTTCACGCCGTCGAATCGGTCAGCTTTGAGGCACGCGATGGCGAAGTATTCGGTTTACTGGGACCGAATGGCGCAGGCAAAACCACCACACTGCGTATCCTCTCCACCGTTCTCGAACCGGATCGCGGGACGGCGACGGTCAGTGGCTACGACATCCGCAAGCAGAAGGCACAAGTCCGCGCCCATCTAGGAATATTGGTCGAGAATGCCGGATTGTACGGCAATCTGACCGCCCGTGAATGTATGCAGTACATTGGCAGATTACACGGCTTACCACACGCGCAGATGAACGCGGCGATTGACCGCATCGTGGCGGAACTGGGCATGACCAGCTTCATTGATCGCAAAACAGGCGGCTTCAGTCGGGGTATGACGCGCAAAGTGGTTACGGGCATGGCGCTGGTGCACAATCCGCCGAACGTGATCCTCGATGAGCCGACGGCGGGACTCGATGTGGTCAGTATGCGTGCCGTGCGCGAGATGATCCAGCGCTTCAAGGAGGAAGGTCGCTGCGTGATCCTATCCACGCATTTGATGAGCGAAGTGGAAAAGCTGTGTGATCGGGTGGCGATCATTCATCGCGGCGCGATCATGGCGACAGGATCGCCTGCCGAATTGATGCAGCAGCATCACGCTAGCGATCTGGAAACGGCGTTCGTGCGTATCATTGGTGAAGAAGCATTGATGGCGGAGGCACTGCGCGAAGCGGAGTCGGAAAAGCGATCAGGCTAATGTGCAACTAAATAGTTGCACATTGAGTATTGTAGTAATATAATGATGCAATCGTCAGGTTGCATAAGGATCAGAAATTCCAGTGGATACATTGGTGATTAAGCAGAGCGTGGTAGTCGCGGCGGATCAGGATCGCGTGTGGCGGGCGATCACCGAGCCAGATCAGTTCTCCAAGTGGTTCGGCAACAAATTGCATTGGGATAAGCTGGCAGTGGGGGAGCCGATGACCTTTGAGGGCGAAGGTGGGATGGCGATTGCCATCGTGGAGCCGCAGACGCGCTTTGCCTTTCGATGGCAGGCGGCAACAGGACATCCGGCACTGACGCTGGTCACGTTTCGGTTGCAGAAGGTGGCAGACGGTACAGAGATCACCGTGACCGAAGAAGGCTTTGAGGCACTGCCCGCGGAACTCAGTCAGGAGCGGTTCGAGTCCAACAATAAGGGCTGGAACATCCAGATGCAGAATATCGCGACATATCTGCAAGGCGCGGATTACACCAAGCGCGACGAAAAGCACGCGATCCAGTAGTAGGAAAAGCGCTAAGTCCCGGCGCTACAGCGCCGGGCTGAAACAAGGGATCACCGATCCGCGTAACCACAATGGATTGAATAGACAATTTGAGTCCCGCAGGGACTTCGTTCGTTCAGCACGGCAAGTCATTGCCGGGACTCCGGATCCCACCGCGATCACTCTACCTCTACCTCGCCTAACTGCATGATGATCGGTGACCAGCGATTCAGCGCATCGTAGATAATGTAGCGGATCGCTACCTTGCCCGCAGGCACGTCCTCCCCGATCCGCAGTTCGTAGCGTCCCAGCGCGGGCACATCCGCCGACCAGCGATCATCGTAGTAGTTCCAGCCAGCGGGCGGCTGATCGATCTGTGCGTAAGTCCAACCGCCATCAACGCTGGTCATCTGCACGCTGACACGCAGATCGGGATAGAGATTGATGCCCTTTTTCCACCACGCCTGAATGACCACAATATCGCCTGTTTTTGCTGGCTGCGGCGCGAAAATCTGCGTGGAGAGCACTTGCGGCGCATCAGGTATCGGGTTGGGACCGGGAATTGCCGTCGGTGCGCTGATCAATTGGCGGACGCTGCGGTAGTGATCGACGCGCACATCACCGAACATCAGCGCGGTTTCGGCGCGGGTACTGCTATCCAGTAAGCCGTAGCTCAACGCCTGCGGGTCCATGATCTCGCCCTGCCAGCTCAAGACCCAGACATTAGCGATCTCGCCACGTTGATCGATCAAGGATTGCAGCGCGGCGTGGGCTTCGGGATAAGTGAGCGATTGATCGACATTAGTGATCAGCGCCATTGGCATCCCCACTGCGTAGCGCGGCTGCTCACAGGGCGGGCGCTTGCCGTAATACTCCCACGTCACGAACAGTGTGCCATCGCGCAGCAGGATCACATCGTCGGGCGTGCCGTTGGCGCAGATGTAGGCGAATGCTTCCCGATAATGGCTAGGCGGTGGATGACCGCGTTCACCCGTCAGCGTCGGGATCAACAATAGTGCCGCCGTCGCCACGACGCCTAACTCACGTCGCCATCGTGCCGCCAGCATGACGAGGATCAGCAGCAGCAGATCGACGGCGATCCACGCGGGCCACGCATAGCGCCCCGCCAATTTGGGACGGAAGTAGACCAGCGCCGCCGTGATCGCCACCGGACCGAGCACACCGAAGAATCCGATCAGCGCCGTCAACCGCACCCGCTTCCACACGATTCCGACGATCAGCGCCAGCAGGATCAATGCAGCGAAGGCGAGGATCAGCGAAGGATAAACAGCAGGCACATCATCACGCCCTAGCAATTGAAAGCCGAGCATAGTGGTGATCGAGCGATCCGGCGCGATGCTGCCGCTGTAGTAGCTGCGATCCGTCGCCCCGCGTGCCAGCAGAATCGGCAACCACGGTGCGAAGCCGATACCGATCAGCACGAAGGCAGTGATCGCTGTACGCAGCAGCGGTAAGGATCGCCGCGCCACGATCAGGATCAGGAAGATAGCCACATGCGACGCCAACGCGCCAAGTGCCGTGTAGTGTGTGTACATCGCGCCGAGCATCAGCAGCGCATACGCCGTCACGTAGCGGTGAGGGATCAGGGATTGGAATAGTGAGCGTGATGATGGCGGCGATTGAGTTTTTTCCGTGATCAGCACCACCAGAAATGCCGTCGCCCACGCATACAGCGCCAGCCCGAAGGCATAAGCACGCACCTCATACGCCAGCCACAGCAATCCGGGCATGAACAGCAGCAGCGCACCCGCCGCGTAACCTGCGCCGCGACCAAGTAGCTTGCGCCCGATGAAGATCATCGCCGCTGACGCCAGCAGCACGCTAAACACGGAGAGCAGTCGCAGCGCGAACTCCGAATCACCGAGCAATCCCGCCCACAGCCGCAGTGCCACATAATGCAGTGGCACCTGAATATCGACCTGCGTACACCACGCCCATAGCGTTCCCCACGAGTCCGTCGCCACATAGTGAGTTAACGCCTCGTCGTACCACAGCCCTTCGCGCGGGAAGTTGGCGATTAGCCACCCGAAGGCGATAATCAGCAGCAGCGTGCAGAAGAACAGGGAACGTTTATCGATCTTCATCCGAGCACCGCGCAGACTCGAAACAGCAGCGGCTGCCAGCGGAGAGTGATCCCGTCGTCGGTGAGGGCGGTCAATTGCGTCGTCAGGTCGTGCAGCAGTTCGGCGCGGCGCTGATCCGGAAGCGCCTCGATCACCAATCCGCGCGATGCCCACGCCAGCTTGTAACGGATGAACTGCTCGATGCTGAGATCAACGCTGACGAAGGCTGATTCCTGCACCCACGCCAGTGCAAATCCGGCGCGTTTAAGCGCCTCGTGATAGTCATCGGCATCTTGCAGACGATCAAACCACAGGCGATCCGTGTTGAAGAACTCTTGCAGCGCCGGATCGGGGTAGCTGAACTCGGTTGGCGTGAACTGCTGCACAATTTCATCAACCAGTTGCGAGGCGTCATCGACCGCACCCCACTCCTGAAAGCACAGCATCCCGCCATTGGGACGCAGCAACCTCGCGATGGATCGCAGAACTCTGCTGGGCGTAGTGCTGTTCAGACCAAAAGAGGAGACTGCTAACCGCAGCGCACCGGATCGAAAGGGCAGCGCGTGAAGGTCGGCAGCGAGGTAATGCAGACGCGGATCAGCGGGCGCGGCAGTGAGCATCGGCACGGAGAGATCGACGCCGATCACTTGCTGGCAGTAGATTGCCAACTGGCGTGCCAGCAATCCGGTGCCGCAGCCGAGATCGAGTGCGCTAATGGTCAGATTTGGAGACTTAGACACATCTAAAGCGAAGGGATCGTCAAGCGTGCCATCGAGATAGGCGGAAAAACAGCGCGCCGACCACTGAGCGAGATCGCCAGCTAGAGGGGCGAACGCAGGAGCGACCTCGGCTTCGTAGTGCGGCGCGATGTGTGAGTATAAACTGAGCAGTCCGGCGGTTGGTAGTGTCGTTGTCGTCATGCCGCCGATTATAGCGGATTTGTGTTAAGCGCTTCCGGCGCTGGCACTAGCACTCAGATTAGGATTGCTGTTCGTCTCAGTATCCATCGTCGACTTATCCTGCATTTTCTTGCTGAAGTTGAGCATCCCACTGAGTTTGGGGCGCTCGAACTCCGACGACGAACTTATGCTCAAGCCCAGCGCATCACGCACTTCCGGTTCGCTGTCGCGGACCACTACTTTGCGGGTGTTGGCGAGTGCAGTCAGCAACTGCTTGGCATCATCTAAGATAGCGCGGTTGATGCCAAAGACCCCAACCTTGGGCGCGACGCGCGGATGCTGCATCCCGCGAAAAAGTACGGCTTTGATGTTCTGATCAAGGGCTGTGACATGGGTGAAGTCGAGGATGATGTAGACGGCAATAGACTGGCTATCCAGCACAGATCGAATTTCAGTGGCTACGGTAATCGCTTCAGGACGACCATCAAGGCGCACGGTGAGGACGCCATCAATCAAACTAAGTCGTTGACCCATTCTTCCTCTATGTTTACTCATTTACAATGTTAACGGGTGTTATTGACAAGTTTTAGACATTTAAGTCCCAGCGTCAAGCATTCTGTGAAAAAATTTACAACCTTACTGATGTTTTCACGCTTTTTACATTCGAGGATGAGGAGGCACAAGTGCGCGTTATAATGTGGAAAACGGATGGTGACTTGATTCAAACAATATGAGCAACCAACTATCTCATCTGGATAGCAGCGGCGCAGCACGGATGGTGGATGTCAGCGACAAGCTGGATACTCTGCGCACGGCGGTTGCTGCTGGCGAGGTGATCATGCAGCCTGCTACTCTGGCGCTAATCCGCGACGGACAGATCAAGAAAGGCGATGTGCTGACCATCGCCCGCATTGCAGGGATCATGGCAGCAAAACGCACCGCCGATTTGATTCCCCTGTGCCATCCGCTGCCGCTGACGCATCTGGATGTGGAGATCACGTTGAACGAGGCGGAGTCGCGGGCGGAAATCCGCGCGACGGCACGCACGACAGGCAAGACGGGCGTGGAGATGGAAGCACTGACGGCGGTGACGGCTGCTGCCCTGACCATTTACGACATGGCAAAAGCTGTTGACCGCGCGATGCGGATCGATAACGTGCGCTTAATGGAAAAACATGGCGGCAAGAGTGGCGATTACGTCAGCGCGTAAGCATAAAGCTTGAGCTGTGACGGTGATGTGACGTGATGAGCGTGTGAGGGCGACGATGGACATTACGGTGCTGTTGTTTGCAACATTGAAAGATCATGCGGGGACGGATCGCTTGAGGTTGACGCTGCCGGGCGAACAGGCGACACTGCGTGACGTGATCACGCATTTGCGGTCGCAGTATGCGGAACTCTCCAATGTATTGGGCATGGCAGTGGCGGCGATCAATCAGGAATTTGCCTTTGCTCCGGATCCTGTACATCACGGAGACGAGGTGGCTTTCTTCCCACCCGTCAGCGGCGGCACTGGCGATCCGGTGATGGAGCAGCGCTGGACGGAGATTTTTCGCATCGAAGCGGGCGAGATCGATTTGAACGAACTGACCAGCGCGATCACCACGCCGCAAACGGGCGCGGTTTGCCTGTTCAGCGGCTATGTGCGCGGCGAGACAACCAGCGAGGGAAAGCTGTTGATGACCGCCCGTCTCGATTACGAGGCGTACGAGCCGATGGCGCTGGCGAAAATGAAGCAAGTAGCGACCGAAATCCGGGAGCGCTGGTCGCTGGTGCAGGGGATCGCCATCGTACAGCGGATTGGCACGCTGCAAGTGGGCGAACCAACAGTGTTGATCGCCGTTGCATCGGGGCATCGCGATCAGGGCTGTTTCGAGGCGGCTCGCTATGGCATTGACCGCCTGAAAGAGATCGTGCCAATCTGGAAGAAAGAAATCAGCGCAGATGGATCGCAGTGGGTCGAAGGGCATTACAAGCCGAATGAAGCGGATAAGGCGCAATAGAAGCGCAAGAGAAACACAGTAGAAAACTATGGCTGTAGAGAAACTAATCCTCGATCTTTCCGATCATGCCCGGCGATTCGGCGTGCGCTTCAACGATCTCAGCCTATTGCAGCAGGCACTAACGCACCGCTCGTTTTTGAATGAGCATCCTGAATTGAATTTGCAGGATAACGAACGCCTCGAATTTCTGGGCGATGCGATCATCGACTTCATCGCGGCGGATTGGCTGTTCGGGCGTTTCCCAGCGCTCAATGAAGGGGCGCTGACGCGGCTGCGTGCCGGACTGGTACGTAATGAGTCGCTGGCGCTGCTGGCAACGCAGATCGGCATCGGCGAGAGATTGCTGCTGGGCAAAGGCGAGGAAGAAGGCGGCGGACGCACTCGCGCCAGCAATCTGGGCAGTGCGTTCGAGGCATTCGCGGGGGCGCTGTATCTGGATCAGGGCATGGAGGCAGTGTTGCAATTCGTCAAGCCACTGTTCGTGCCTGCGCTGGAACAAATTTTGGAAGCACAGTCCGATAAAGATGCCAAAAGCCGTTTGCAGGAATGGTCGCAGGCGACGCTGAATCTGACGCCTGTCTACCGCACTGTCGAAATGAAAGGTCCTGATCACGCACGGGAATTCACCATCGAAGTAGTGATCAACGATCAGGTCTACGGTATGGGCACAGGGCGCAATAAACAGGTCGCCGCCCAAGCCGCCGCCAGAGGCGCATGGAATCGCTTGAAAGAACAGGGCTTGCTCAACGAAGGATAGTAGTTCGGCATGACGCGGAAAAAAATATTGATCACGGGTGGCAGCGGCGATCTTGGACGGGTGCTCAGTCAGCGCGCCGTCGCCGCTGGCTATGAGGTCAGCGCCACTTACCTCGCCCATAAAGATCGCTTGAGTGCGGGAACGCCGCTGCAACTCGATCTGTGCAACCGCGAGGCAGTGGAAAAGGCACTGGACGCCGTGAAGCCGGAGATCATCATTCATACGGCACTGGCGCTCGGCGTACCCAATCCCCGTCAGCAGATCGTGACCGCCGCTTATCATCTGAGCAAACTGACGCCGCGCGGCACGCAGTTGATCTTCCTGTCTACCGATATGGTTTTTTCCGGTCAGGGTGCGCCTTACCGCGATGACGATCCGCCATCGCCAGTCACGCCCTACGGTCAGGCGAAAGCTGAGATGGAGATGATGGCGGATCATGTGGTGCGCACCTCGCTGATCTACGACTTCGTGCGCGGCAACAAGCAGATCGATTGGATGCTGGAACGGATCGAGCGCGGCGAGAAGGTCAAGCTGTACAACGACGAAATGCGCAGCCCGATCTGGGTGGTCAATCTGGCAGATGTGCTGCTGGAATTGGTGGGCAGCATCTTCAGCGGCATCCTCAATGTGGCAGGACCGCAGCCGCTGTCGCGCTACGATCTCGGTGTGGGCTTGCTGCGTGCCGCGGGCGTAGAGCCAACCGGAAAAGTCGAGGCGAGTTCAGCGGCAGGTACTGGTCGTCAGCCGAATCTGACGCTGGATGTGAGCAAGGCACAAATGCTGTTGAAAACGCCGCTGCTGACTCTAGAGCAGGCGGAAGCGGCATGGAGAACGAGTAACAACAAGGGGAAGGTAAGTTAACGACAGTGGGCGTCGATTACGTCATTGATTACGACTGCGTGCCCAAGCGCACGCTGACCACGATGGGATTGCTCTCCCGCCTCAAGGCGCAGACCCGCGCCGAGGCGATCATCAAACTGTACCGTGACAACGGCGATATGCGTCCACCATCGGAGATGGGCTTCGAGATGGTACGCCGCACTCCTGACGGTGAAGAAGAGACTCAGGTGATCGTGATTCAGGATTTGCTCGATGAAGCGGCGGGACTCGACCAATACAAACCGTACTGCCCTAACTGTCCGGCGAATGTGCTGAAGCGACCCTTCGGCTGCTTCAATGCCGTTAACTATCCGATCTCGCAGAAGGCGGAATTGTGGCTGCTCAAACGGCTGCCCACGCCCGACGAACCGCTGGTCTTTTTGCTGGCACAGCAGGCGATTCAGGATTTGCAGATCAGTGCCAATATCAGCGAACAGATCGCGGTGATGCGGCAGCGGGCGGGAGTCTACTTCCAGTCCAACGAGGTGCTCGGTCGCCGCTACGACGAAATGACCATCACCACCAATCATATCTTCCAACTGCTGTTTCTGGCGGAGTCGATCCAGCCCGCCTATGCGGTGCTGTTGATGCTGCTGTTCGGCGTGATCCCGCGGGACATGGATGCTGAAGGCTTGATGGCGCTGACCACGGGCGCACGCGATCAAGCGCTGCCGCTGCTGATCGAGCCGGAAGCAGACGATGATGAGTCGATCCATGCTCTCAAGAGCTATTTCACGGTGCTGCATCGAGCGCACAGTTTAAATGTTAGCGTCAGTTTGGATGCGTGAGAAAACCAGTAACGAGTAGAAAGTAACGAGTAACGACTGAAGATTGATAAGTGTGGCGGGCAAAAATCTCTAGTTGGTATCTGCCTGATGTGAATCATTTCGCCCCTTGTTTCAGCCCGGTGCTTTAGCGCCGGGTACAGATGCTTATTGCTTTCTACGCGTTACTCGTTCCTTTTCACTCGTTAGTATCTCTTTCGTTTTAGTCTTTATCTCGATCTTTTCACCAGCTTGGAGAGCCGCAGATGATTGAAGTTGCCATCATGATTGAGGGTCAGAACGGTCTGAACTGGGCGCGCTGGCAGCGCATCGCCCGTGCCGTTGAGGATTTGGGGTTCGTCGGTTTGTATCGTTCGGATCACTACACCAACGCCAATCCACCTGATCTGGACTCGCTGGAACTGTGGATCTCACTGACGTGGTTGGCAAGCAACACCAACCGGATCGAGTTCGGACCGATGGTCTCGCCCGTGTCTTTCCGCCATCCCACGCTGACGGCACGCATGGCAGCGGCGGTGGACGACCTTTCTAATGGGCGCTTGCATCTGGGTATCGGGGCGGGCTGGCAGCACCGTGAACACAACAACTACGGTTGGGATTTGCTGGATATCCCCGGACGCTTCGCCCGCTTCGAGGAAGGCGCACAGGTGATCACGCAGCTACTGAACAGCGATACGCCCGTCAACTTCGAGGGCAAATATTACCGCCTAGAAGATGCGATCCTGCTGCCACGTCCACAGCGGCGCGGTGGTCCGCCGATCATTGTTGGTGGCAAAGGTCCCAAGCGCACCCTGCCGATGGTGGCGAAGTATGCTCAAGAGTGGAATGCCGTTTTTCTGCCCGCCGATGAGATCAAGCGACTGACTGGCGTGTTGGATGATATTTTGCAGCAGCATAACCGCCAGCCCGCTGATGTTAAGCGGTCGCTGATGACGGGCGTGATTCTGGGACGCAGCGACGCCGATATTCAGCGCATCCTCAGCGAGGAACGCGGCGGCGCCACTGTCGAGCAGCAGCGTGAGCGCGGCGTGGTCATCGGCACCCCGAATGAGATCGTGCAGCAGCTTGGTGAGATCGCGGATGCAGGTATTTACCGTGTGATGTTGCAGTGGCTGTCGTTGGACGATCTGGACGGGCTGGAGTATCTGGCGAAAACGGTACTGCCACAGGTGAAATAAGCGGACATCGGATCAAATTGGGCAGGTTTCTAACCTGCCCCTACAAGGCGATCATTTGCTGCTAGCGATTTCGTAGGGGTGCGGTGTAACCCACCCTCTACTTTTGCAATCCGTCTGCTGACCTACTCCTGAAACAACTCGCCCACGCTGCGACCTTCGTGTGCGCGCACCATCACTTCGGAAAGCAGTGGGGCGACGCTGAGAATGGTCATGTTGGGCAGGCGTTTGTTGCGCGGGATCGGCAGCGAGTTGGTGGTGATGATCTCTTTGATGGGCGCGGCTTTGAGGCGTTTGACTGCTTCGCCGCTGAAGACGGCGTGCGTAAAGGCGACATAAACATCTTTCGCGCCGTGCTCCTTAACCGTTTTGACCGCCTCAACTATCGTGCCACCCGTATCGCACTCATCATCGATGATGATGGCGTCCAGCCCGTCGATGTCACCGAGCAGACTCATCACTTCGGTCTTGTCTTTGTTGCCGCGCCGACGCTTCTCCACCACCACCAGCGGCATATCCAGCTTGGCGGCGTAGTTGCGCCCCTTCTTGGCAAAACCAAGATCAGTGCTGACGACGGCGGCATTCTTGAGTTGTTTGTCCGCGAAGTAGTCGCTGATCAGATGGAATGCCGTGAGCACATCGCCGGGGATGCTGAAGAAGCCTTGAATTTGACCCGCGTGCAGATCGATAGTAATGTAGCGATCTGCTCCGGCGACTTGCAGCATATCCGCGATCATGCGGGCGGTAATGGGGACGCGCGGCTGATCTTTTTTGTCGCTGCGCCCATAGGCGTAGTAGGGCATCACTACAGTGATCCTACCCGCCGAGTCCAGTTTCAGCGTGTTGATGGTGATCAGCAATTCGATGATGTTGTCACTCAGTGGTGATCCCAAACAGGTAACGAGGTAGACATCTTGCCCGCGCACGGAGCTACGGAGCTTGACGAAGATGTTCTCGTTAGAAAAGGGGATCACATCGTGTTTGCTGAGAGCGATCCCTAAATAATCTGAAATCTCCTTGCCTAGCTGCTGCGATCTGGATGAAGCCAATAGTTTGATGTTGCCATATTGACCGGGCGGTGGATTCTGACTTTGTTTGCGCTTGCCATTATTGGTTGAATTGCCGTTAACGACGAACTTGGTGCCGGGAACTTTGCGAAGAACGGTCATGATGTGATAGAGCCTCCGTTAAGAGGGCGATTCTCATTGTTAATTTTGGAACAAGACACACGGGTTTGCAATAGGTTGCCCAGATCAATTCTCAGTTAATGTTCATATTCAGAGGAGTTTCAGTGAGTGACTTTTTGCCACAACTTTACGGGTTGCTGTCGGCGGCAACATGGGGCGCGGGTGATTTCAGCGGTGGCATCGCCAGCAAGCGCAGTAACACTTATGGCGTGGTCATCGTTTCTCAGGCCATCGGGCTAATAATGCTGATCGTCGGGGCACTGTTACTCGGCGAACCGATTCCCTCCGCACGATCTCTGCTAATCGGCGGTATCGGGGGCATTCTAGGCGCGGGCGGGTTGCTGGCATTGTATCGTGGGCTGGCAACCGGACGCATGGGTATGGTCGCGCCGATCTCTGCGGTGGTGGGCGTCCTGATCCCGATGATTATAGGCACGTTGACGCAGGGAGTCGCTGAACCGCTGCAATTGGTCGGCTTCGCGCTGTCTTTGCTGGCGGTCTGGTTGGTCTCCAAGCCAGAGGGTGGCACGCTCACTTTGCGTGATTTAACGCTGCCTGTGATCGCCGGAGTCGGCTTCGGCACCTTCTTCGTGGTCATCAATCAAGCGACGCTGGCTGCTTCTATCGATCAAGTTGTGGTACTGTGGCCACTGGCGGCGGCGCGGATGGCATCGATTTCGCTGTTGTTGGTACTGGTCACGCTGATCAAGCAGCAGTGGCGTCCAGCAGCGGGCAGTCTAGGCGTGATCGCGGCGGCGGGTATCTTGGACGCGCTCGGCAACGCTTTCTATGCGCTAGCTGCCCACATGGGGCGGTTGGATGAAGCCTCGGTGCTGTCTTCGCTGTATCCTGCCATGACGGTACTATTAGCGTGGTTACTTCTGAAGGAACGTTTAGGGCGTCAGCAAATGGTCGGGCTTTTTATAACCATAATTTCGATCATCTTTATTACAGTTTAATGATCCGAGCCAGCAGACAGCACAAATCCGTTGTACACTAACCTTAAATCATTGGTTTTCTTGAGCAACGAAGGATATTCAACAATGAATAAAAGTCATCGTTTCCTCCGTTCCGCACTTATTGTAATCTTGGCGCTGGTGGGCTTGTTCGCTGCCGCACCGACCCGCCAGATCGTAAGTGCTCAAAGCTGTCCTCTGCTCGAAGATTCGTTTGGGAGCAATGAGAATGGCTGGAAGCTTGCCGGACGCATCGGCGAAATGGACATTGATAATGATGTCCTCGCCTTGACGGTGGACGAGGAAAACAAAACCAACTGGGTCACCCCGAATCTTAAATTCCCGTTGGATGTCACCGTTTCGGTAGATGTGCAATTCCTCGATACCGACGACAGTACGCAGGCGAATGCGGGTATCGTGGTACGCTCCGACAAGCGGGACACCTCCACAGGTTTTTATCAATTCGAGATCGATACGGCGGGCAACTGGGCTTTCGTAACCCGTACTGCCAAAGGCGCGGAATACAAAGTAGCCGATTCTGGCAAGCTAGATGGTTACGACGCCAGTGATCCGCACACGCTGTCTGTGACGTCATCGGGCAGCGATTTTATCTTCAATGTCGATGGTGAAGATGTCTTTACCGGCTCTGATGATGCCATCAACGCTGATCTGGATGAGCACTACATCGGTTTGCTGGCAGGCACCTTCCAAGGTACGGACACGATCACGGTTGAATTTAGCAATCTGTGCATCGGCGAACCGGATGGCAGCGGTGGCGGTGGTGGCTCTGAAGGCGATGTGATTTTTGAAGATAGCTTCGAGAATAATGACGCCGAATGGACGCTCGACTCCACCAAACTGAGCAGCTCTGACATTGAGGATGGCGCGCTGGTAATCGTTGCCAAGACGGGCGCTAAAGAAGGCGTAATGCGCTTCGTCGATCCGAAAGGTGCTTTCCCCTTCCCCACGGATGTCAGCGTGACGGTTACCGTGACGCCTGACGAATCTACGGCGGAAGGCGATTGGTATTACGGCGTCGGCTTGCGCTATGTTGAGGATGGCGGCGATTACAGCTTCTATTCCTTCGTGGTCTTGAGCGATGGTCGTTGGGGCTTCGTGGAGTTCACGCAGGATGATGCCAACATCATCGACGGCTTGAATGATCTGGAATGGGACCCCTTCGATACCAATACGATCACGATCACGGCAGTTGGTGATACCTACACCTTCTACTTGAATGGTGAGGAAGTAGCAACCGTTGATGATAGCAGCTACAGCGGCAGCGATGAGTCTGGCGTAATCCTACTGGGCAGCAGCATGGACGAGGACTCCGGCGTGACGCTGTCGTTCACGGATTTCGTGGTCACATCGGCGGAATAAGCTGACTGGTCGTCAGTAATTAGTCAACCAAAAACCCCGATGAGGATGATACTCATCGGGGTTTCTTTTTAGCGGCTTTAGCGACAGCGACAGTTACTTGACTGGCGCGTCCTCGACCTTCTCCACGATCTCCACCTTCTTGCCCTGATCGCCACCCTTCCAGCGGATTTGCGGCACGATCTGGCTGCGAATGATGCGATCCTTGAACTGCGCGATGCGTCCGATCATCGTGCCGACCAGTTCATCACCGAGGTAGTTTGGTTTCAATCCCAAATCCATCAGCGCGGTGTGCTTGGCGTTGTAGTAGTGCTCTTCCTTCTCCACGCGTGGATTCTCGTAGTGAGCGATGTCCACGTTGTAGCCCACTTCCTTGGCGGATTTTTGCACCAGTTCTGCCAGTTCCTTAACGGAGAACTGCTCGGTGAACTGGTTGAACACGCGGAATTCGCCCGCCTTCGCCGGATTCAGTGAGGCTAGCTCCACGCAGGCAAGCGTATCGCGGATGTTCAGATAGCCGCGCGTCTGGTTGCCCTTGCCATACATCGTCAACGGAATACCGATTACCGACTGTACGCAGAAACGGTTGAGCGCCGTACCGAAACACTCGTCATAGTCGAAGCGCGTCAGCAGCCGATCATCCAAGCGCGTCTCGTCCGTCTCGATGCCGTAGACGACGCCCTGATTCAGATCGGTGGCACGCAAGCCCCAGACACGGCAGACGAAGTGAATGTTATGGGTGTCGTGAACTTTGGTCAGGTGGTACATCGATCCGGGCAGCTTGGGGAAGGGCAAACGGTCCTTGCGTCCGTTGTGATCGATGTCAATGTAGCCTTCTTCGATGTCGATGTTGGGCTGCCCATACTCGCCCATCGTGCCCAGTTTGACCAGATGCGCGTTGGGCACAAATTCATTAATGGCATAGAGGACGTGCAGGTTATTGATCACGTTGTTCTGGTGAGTGAAGACAGCGTGATGCACGTCGATCATTGAATACGGCGCACTTGGAATCTGCCCGTAGTGAATGATCGTCTCTGGACGAAATTCGCGGAATACCTGCGAGGTGAAATCCCAACTCGCCAGATCGCCCACGTAGACGGCAATATCCTTACCTGTGACTTCTTTCCACGCTTGCACGCGCTCCTGCAAAGGACGGATCGGAGTCAGGCTGTCCGTGCCGCGTTCCAGATGCATACGACGGCGCAGAAAATTATCGACTACCGCGACTTCGTGTCCGCGCTGAGAGAAGTACATTGCGGTGGGCCACCCAAGATAGCCATCGCCGCCCAGAATCAGAACTCGCATATGCTGTCTTACTCCATTTAGCAACTGTTATCGAACGCAAAAACCAACTAATCAAACACTTTAAGATGGTGAAGGTTATGAACAAGCAGTCTTTCAGTCTAGCAAACACAGCGATTAAGAATCAAGCCGCAGCTTAGTATTAAAGCGTGTAGTTTTCTGAAAATTGTAAAGGACAATTGTTACACAATCTATCATTAACATTATTTTGAAAGTGACTATGCTTTTAGGAGCGAAATTTATATCTGAGCGAGTTGATACGCGTCAACCTATGGGCAGCATCCAACGAAGCCATCATTTAAGCCAAGTCGCCAGCCTGTTCCAACGGTTTACTGAACCACATCCTTCAGTCGTCGATCAGCAGACGCGCTATGCCTTGCGTCTGGTCGCTGCTGTCTCCCTAATTTCGCTGATCAGCGGACCACTCTACTTCTTTGCCGAAGTCGTTTTGCCCCTTGCCCTCATACTGACGATCAGCAATACGATAATTAACACTGGCTTATACGCACTGACACGCACAAAGTGGTATCGCTGGTCGATCATTCTGACGACGGTCGCCTGTATGTTTGGCAGTTTATTGGTGATCGCCGTCAGTGATGCCCCGCCCGTCGTAAAGTTATGCTGCACACTCGTCCCCCTCCTCCTCTATAGTTACGTCTGGCGCATCTGGCTGGCGATTTCGCTGACGGTGCTGAACCTCATCGGCGCGAACCTGATCTTGATGAATAGCGGTGTGAGTTTTCGTGAACTCTCCCTGATCAGTCTGATCATGATTATCAGTGCAGTTATGATCAATCTCAGTGCCTTCATTCGTCAGCAATTGGTGGACGCCTTAACTTCCCGTACCGCGCAGTTGGAAGAGAGCGAAGCACGTTTTCGGGGAGCAATTGAAGGCAGCTTTGACGCGGTATTCTTGCTCGGCGGCGTGCGCGATGCCAATGGTAAGTTGGTTGATCTGGTGGTGCAAGACATCAATGAACGCGCCAAGAAAATGTTCAATAAGGCGACACCTCTGCCCATCAAAGGCAGTCTAGGCTCGCAGATCATGCCCGGTTTCGCCGTTAACGGCACACTGGAATTTTATGCCGGTGTACTTAACAAGCGTTCTCCTTCCGATCTTGAATTTATGATGCCTATAGGGTTGATCCAACCGGCGTGGGTGCGTCAGCAGGTAGTCCCAATCGCGGATCGCGATTCCATCGCCGTGATCATGAGTGACATCAGCGAGCGGAAGTTGACGGAAGAACGACTGCATCGTCAAGAATACGAGTTTCGGGCGCTGACGGAGAATCTACCCTATCAGGTCGGTCGCCTTGACCGTGATCATCGCTTCCTTTATGTGAATGGTGCGCTGGCAAGGGCGATGCGACGCACACCGGAGTCGATCATCGGGCAGCGCATTGAAGACCTAGAACTGATCTTGCCAAGCACACGGACAACCATCACCGCTGCCATTGATGAAGCATTCGCCTCTACGGATAACACGAAATCCGAGTATGTTTACGAAATCAAAGGGCGCGAAAATATCTATGAAACTCGCTTTGTGCCCGAACGCGATGACAACGGCGTAGTACAAACCATCCTCAGTATTGTGATCGACGTGACTAACGCTCGACAGGCAGAAAAACAGCGCGTCATGCTGGCAATGGAGCAGGAAAAGATCCGCCTGCTGCGGCAGTTCGTCAGCGATGCCTCGCACGACTTGATGACCCCGTTAGCGGTGATCAAAAACAGCCTGTACTTGATGCGCGAAATTGGCAGCAGTGGACGCTGGCAGGGGTATGCTGATCAGGTTGCTCGCCAGACCGAGCATCTGGAAACGATGATCCGCGATATGCTGCTGCTAGTGCAGTTAGAAGATAACGCTGAGGAGAACTACAATTTCCAGCGCGGCGATCTCAACGTTCTGGCGGCGATGTTCGTGCGCGACTACCAACCGATTGTATACAAGAAGAATCAGCATGTGCGGCTAGAATGTGCGGCGGCTGAGTTGTGGTTTGAGTTCGATTCCTACAAAGTGATGCGCGTGCTGACGAATCTGGTTCACAATGCTGTCAAGTTCACACCTGAGGGCGGCGAGATCAAGATTACGACACAGCGCCCCGATGAAGATCATGTGGGATTCGAGGTCACCGATACTGGCTGTGGAATCTCAGAGTCTGACCTGCCGCATGTGTTTGATCGTTTCTTCAAGGGCAAATCGCATCGTCCTAACGAAGGCGGATCAGGGTTAGGGTTATCCATCGCCAAACGCATCGTACAGGCGCATCACGGCGAGATCGTGGTCAGCAGCAGCCTAGGTGTCGGCACTACATTCCGCGTTATTCTGCCTTCGAAACAGTCAGATTCGAAATTGGTTAGTTTTTCTGAAACCAATTTCCACCAATCTGGAAAATGACCCTTGCGCAGTGCAAATCATGTGCTAAACTGAACGCACGTCTGAGAAATGACTGTTATGAAACTGTGATAGCACGGTTTGATAACTACCAGTGAAACAGAACAGAGCCGACTTTGAGTCGGTTTTTTGTCCCTTGCACTGGGTTCAACGAGGACGAGC
>JAHBVK010000088.1 GCA_019637555.1 Anaerolineae bacterium | reverse complement strand
TCCACGATTTCTTCCGCCGATTCGCCGCGTTGGAAGGCACGGATCACGATTTCAAGCAGCACTTTGCTGTCGCCAACGCGGATTTTCCCGTGATCATCCATTCTTAGTGGCACATCAATAGTCGCTGGTGTGAGGATCATCCCTTATTCTCCGCCGCAATATTCACTAACATTATACTGGAATGGGTACGCTCACTCCACTGGCTTGCGCCTGTTGGTGATGCTGGCGCGGCAGAGATGGTGAAATTCGCAGTAGCGGGCGCAGCGGTGATTATCGGGTTTGGAAGGCACGGTGACGAACACGCCCTGCCGCCCGTAGAGGATGCGCGTGTGCAGATTTTCGGCAGCCAGTTGGATCGACTCGTCGTGCGTATCCAGCAGAGTTTTGCCGCTGAGTTTGCCGTAATGGACGTGCCAGAACGCGCCGCCCGCCACCCGCTGATCGGGGAAACGCTGCTGCACCGCCTGCAAGTAGATCAACATCTGCACGTTGCGCCCTTCGATCATCTCGCCAATCGGGATGTCTTTCGAGCCAGTTTTGTAATCGACCACGATCAGCTTGCCGTCTACCGAATCGACACGATCGATGATCCCGCGCACGCGCAGCGATCCCGCCTCGCCTTCGATCACCATCTCCGGCTGATCTTCGCTGCCGAAGCCAACTTCCTGCGCCACGTTATAACGCATCACGCCATCGAGCAGTTTCCGCAGCGGACTATCCTCGCTGAAGTCGTCGCTGACCAGCGCCACCAGATCGCGGCGAATCTGCGCTTTCTCCTGCTCCCACAGCCGAGTCTCGCGGAAGCCATGACGGAAGGGCGCATCGGGCAGCAGTTCATCGAGCACGGCGTTGAGATGGATCAACGCACGATCCCGATTGCCGATGGCAATAGCGATATTCTCCTCCGCGATGCGGCGATAGGTGAGTTCCAGCAATTCGTGGATCAGCGATCCGTGCTGCGCGGCGTTCATGCCCTCTTCGGGTTCTTCCAACGCCTCCAACTTGAGCAGTCGCTTGGCGAAGAAGCGATAAGGACAGATGCCGTAATCGTTGAGCTGGCTGGCGCTCCACAGACGATCCTCACCCAACTGCGCCGCCACATACTCGATCAGTGAAGGATCGGTCAGGCGTCCAGTGTAGCCATCATGCGGGGCAGTTGATCCGCGCCGCCGTTCGATCTGCCGTCCCCACTGCGCGTTGAGCCACATTGAAGCGTACTGTTGCTGCCATGACAGCCACGAATGTGCGCCGAGCAGTTCATCATCCAGCCGCTGCCGTTCGCCCAGTTTGATCGCCAACGCCAGCATGTACTCGGCGGGATGGGCGCACTCGGCAAGTTCCAGCCGATCCGCCAGTGGCAAGCGTTCGTGATGACCGGAGGCAATATCCACGACGGCACGCCAGTAGGGAGATGGCGTCCACTCGGTGCCGCGATCATCCATGTACGGACGTACCAGCGTCAGCGTTTTCCGCGCCAATGCCGTCAGTTCGTAAAACAAACTGCTCTCATCGGCGCTGCTCAGGCGAGTCGGCAGATCGAAGCCGCGTTCGGTCAGTTCGATGCGCTCGGTATCCAGATACAGCGGATCTTCGGGCGCGGCGGCGGGGAACTCGCCCTCGGCAAGCCCCAACACGAACAGGTGATCATGCGGCAAGCCGCGAATCGCGTAGATGCTGGTGAACATGACGCGACCAAGCCGATTAGCGGATCGCGGCGGATCGATGGTGGCGGCGTCGATGGCGTTAAGCAGATCGCGGCGAAATTCCTCCCATGCATAGAGCGTCGTGCCATCGACCAGTTCGCAGGCGGCGAGGAGTTCGGCAAAGACCAATTTCAGCCGCCGCAGCGCATTCAGGTCGCGTCCGACGACATCCGGCTCACTGCCAGCGCGTACCCGTTCGATCAAGCCGAAATCGCTGCGTTCGGTGGCAGGTAGATCGCCATCCTCATCGTCGGTTCGTTCTGCCAGCGGATCAGCGCCGATCAACCTCTCTAGCCAGACAATCCACTGACGGGCGGTGTTGCGCCTGGGCGGCGTGATGTCCTTAAAGAATGTCTTCAGCCCGTTGAGCAGCGCTTCGGTTTCCGCCGCCTGCAACTGCTGTTTTTCCTCGTCAATGTCCTCATCAGACTTGACTTTAGCGCGTCCGGCGGCTTCAATCGCCTTGTACCACGTCCAATCCCAGCGCACCACCACATAATCACGGCTAATGCGATCTAGGGCGTCGATCTGCGCGGGAGTCAGTTCGGGCGGCTTGAGGTAGGGACTACGCAGCGCGTCCATCACCTGACGACGGCGGAACTGCCCACGCGCCAGATCGATCAGGCTGAGGAAGGCTGCTACCGCCGGATTCTGCCCCAGCGGAGCACCGCGATTGAAGAACAACGGCACGCTGTAGGTTGCGGCGTTCTCCAGAAAATAGGGCGTGTACGGCTCCAGATCGCGGGCAACGATGGCGATCTGATCGGGCGGCGTGCCTTCCGCGATCAGGCGTTTGACTTTACGCAGGACGCTTTGTACCTCGCGGCGACGATCCGGCGCTTCCAGCATGGTCAGCGACTCGGCATGAACATACGTCGGTTCGGTGCGGAATAGATTCTCGGAGAGGACGTTCAGCGGTTCATCGCGGATGATCTCCGCCTGCTCCGGCGCGGGTTCGATCTGCCAGTTCTTGTCGTTACCATCCGCCAGCAAGCGAGTTAACGCCTGCGCGAAGCGACGATGCGCAGTGCTGGCGCGATGAGGCTGATACGTCAGCGTGAGGATGATCTGCGCTTGACGCTGCGATCCCCGCGAGGCGAGGTGATTGAGCAACTGTGCCTGCACGACGGTAAAGAGATCGTAGCCATCGATCACCAGCAAGCGGAAGGGCAATGCGACGGTTGGATTCTGCTGCAACCACGCCAGCGCCAGCCAACCTTCACCCTCCCTATCTACGATGTCGTTCTTCTTCAGGTAATCCTGATAACGCTGGTAGATCAGACCAAGATCGTGATCCTTGACGCTCTGTGCCCGTTCGATGAATAGTTCCGGCTCGACCAGCCCTTGCTTCAGTTCGTAAATGAAATTGGCGATATTGCTGATGAAACCGGGCAAATCAGCGATCTTGTCGAAATGGCGCAGTTCGCCGCGCAGCCCGTTGATCACATGGCGGAGGACGCGGAATCTGACGGTATCCTGCGCCCTGCGCTGCGGAATCCCCGCGAATTCGAGGATGCGGGCGTTGAGCGTGTAAAAATCGAAGAACTCGACGCCGAATAACGCCTCCTCACCGATGGTCTGCATCAGGCGGGCGCGGAAACTGCTGATCTGCAGGGCGGTAGGCAGCAGAATCCAGATTGGCGCGAAGGGATCGAGGCGTTTGATGCGCTGGATACGCTGAATGGCGGCGTGTGTCTTACCGAATCCGGCGGCGCTGGTGATCAGAGTGGCGGGCATAGTTCCTCAGAGATGGTATCTGTAGGCTCAAACAGTATAGCGATGATCTGGGGAGGGACAAGTTTGAGCGTTGGGATTGTGTGCCCTCACCCCCCAACCCCCTCTCCCGCAAGCGGATAGAGGGGGAGTGTGAATTAGCCCTTCTTCCGCCAGCGGGAGAGGGGTTGGGGTGAGGGTAGACTCAAGTAATTATCAGATTAGGGGAGATAGAGATGAAGAAGATCGAGATTGCGCTGCCGGATGAAGTGGCGGATCAGTTGGCGTTCATTGCCGCGCAGTACATCAATGTGCCGAATCTGCTGACGTATGCAGTCAGTCAATTGGCAGGCGATGAACGCTTGGCTACGTGGTCGGATGCGGAGTCGTGGCGCAAGCTGATGTCGGGCGAGACGTGCCCGATCTGCCCGTCGATCCATGATGACGAGGTGACACCCGATTTCGGCTACGTGATCGCCAAGCTGCGGATCAGCCGCTTCGTGCTGGTCAGCAATCAACAGGTGCGCGGCTACTGCGTGCTGACATGCAGCAAGCATGTGGCGGAGCTATTCGAGCTATCGGCAGCGGAACGCGCCATGTACTTCGATGATCTGGCGCAGGCGGCGTTAGCGATCCAGCGGGTATATCAGCCGATCAAGCTGAATTACGAGATTCTCGGCAACACCGTGCCGCATCTACACTGCCACATCAAACCGCGCTACGTGGGCGATCAGGTGCCCCACTCGCCGCTGATCGAGGTGGGCAAGCTGACGCTGAGTGAGCAGGAGTACCGCGATCAGGTGGCGCAGTTGCGGGAGGCGTTGAGGTAAGACCCTCACCCCCTGCCCTCATCCCGCAAGCGGGAGAGGGTGATCCGTATCGGGGGAAGGGTTTCTAAAATTTAGGTTGGAAGGGGGTATTTTTTGCCATTTTTTTAATGGCGAAAATGGCAAATAAATGGCAATTGGTAGGCAAGTTTTGGAAATCGGTTAGGAACGCGCAAACGATTGGGTTTTGCCCGTCGTGGTGGGGTGGATGGCGGTCATTACATTACGTCGCCCGTGATGGCATCGAGGGCATAGTCAACTGTAAAGTCATCGAGATCGGGATGCCCCTCTAGCCATACCATGATCACGCGCTCCGTCTGTGGGTGGCACAGGTGTCCGAAGCCGTGCAGCGCCGATCCCTGACATTCAAGTGAGTCATCTTCTAGGATGAGGGTTAGCGTTTCAGCCATCGCGTTGCGGATCGCTTCGTGCTCGTCGGAGAATTCGATAGCGCGATCTCTACCCATTTCATAGCCTGAGATGATGCTGTCCCACCACATGCCAACTGAGTCTCCTAAATCCGTTAGTGGCGCGAAGCAGTCCCGATAAAGGATATACATGGCGCGGATGCAAGCGAGGCGAAGTTCTAGCGGAATGTCCTGATCACCGAGAAGAAAGCCTACGGAAAGTTCATATCCGGCGCTCTGTATTGTCCAAAAGCCCTGTTCAAGTTGATCGATGGTGAACTTATCGGCTAAGAAGGCGGGAGCATTGAATAGCTGGATGTAGAACTTGATCACCTCGATCACGTCCAAGCTGCGATCATCAAGTATATGATAGGCAGCCGAGGGCGATTGGGTGAATACCGTGGTCACGAAGTCATCAAAGGTGATCATCTTCCACTTGTAGTTGTCATCTTGGTCACCGATATGCTGATCATACTGGGATATTAGGCGTTGTTCCAGAGGCGGAGGGCAGGTTTGGAAACCTGCCCCTACAAGGTGATCGTTCTATATCAACGACTTTGTAGGGATGGGTTAATGGAGTTTAATTATTCAGTTGAACAACATTGTCTTGAATGTCCCACCAGCCCTCACCCCCAGCCCCCTCTCCCGCAAGCGGCTAAAGGGGGAGTTTGCTTTTGCCCTTCTCCCGCTTGCGGGAGAGGGGTTGGGGTGAGGGGCACTTCCACCAACGAACCATTGTTCAATTATTTAGTTGAAGGTAATCAAACTCACCCAATTAGGAATTTACTGTTGTTGTGGTTATGACGGGGGAGATGGTTTTACAATATAGGTTTATCCTGTCCATCGTTGAGGTCGTCTCGTGCAGCAGCCGCAACCGTCCCCTGATCAACCGGATAACACCGCTACCAATCGGATCACTATCCCGATTCTGCTAATCTTGTATGCACTGGTGGGATCGACGCTGTGGAGCACCATCACCGAGTACGATCATCTGGCGCGGCAGGAAGCAATCGGCATGGTGGTCACCGATGCGCTGACGGCGCTGATCTATCAGACGTTGGGCAAAAACGGCGTGGTGATCGTGCTAGGAGCGCTGACGCTGTTGTTCACCGTGATGGCGGTGTGGGGAACTGTAACTTTTATTAAGCAACGCAGACAGATCAAGGCATAAAAATTTCAGGGGAAGTTAATTACTTTGACGCGCAAATCTGATCCCGATGTGACGGAAGACTCAACGCCGCCAGAGTCAGCCCGCCTATCTCATGGCTTAATGTGGTCATCTATCGGCTGTGCTTACTTCGTAGGTGCATGGTGGTTCTATGACTACTACACCAAGATCGAAGAACGTGGGCGAATATTCTTTGCTAATCGTGCGATCTTGTTCTTGTATCCTCGCATCGAGAAAGCGGGCTTGGTCATTATCATTGTGCTGATCGGTTTGATATTCATCGGGCTAGGCATTGCTGCGCTGCGACAGTACCGCAAAGAACAAGCCGCGCAGCCAGCGAAGCAGCCGCATTTTGATCTACTTGAGGATCAATCTGGTGGTGATTAGCTTGCGCGATTCCAGTAGCAGCCGCGGATGATGCTTGAGCAGCGCCAACATGATCTCGCCCAGAGACATCTGTTCGAGCGGCAAACTGCTAGCAGTGCGGATGATGCTATCCAAGCGTTGATCTTCCATGTCGGTGAGCAGTTTGCGCATCTGTAACAAGGCTGCGTGCTGTGCGCCGAATCGATCCTGCCACATGCGCTCGTATTCGCTCAAGCGCTCCGCCGAGAGATCATCGGTTTCCAGCGCGCGGATGCCGACTTGCGCCGCCATATCCGCGCCGATCATGCCGAGGTTAATGCCGCCCGCCGTCAGCGGATCTGCTTGATGTGCCGCATCACCAACAGCCATCAGACCGGCGGTGACCATTTTGCGCAGCGCTCCTGTAGCGGGGATGCCGCCCGCCACGATGCCGAGAATATTGGCTTCAGGAAAGTGCTGCTCCACGAAGCGATCCAGATAACTTTGCGCAGATTCTTCTTGACCGTGATTAGCACTGATCACCAGCCCGACATTGGCGGTATCTTCGCGTTTGGGGAAGACCCACGCATAGCCGCCCGGCGCAAGCTGCTGACCGATGTGATACTGGCAGCGGCTGCGCTCCAACTCCAGATTGCCGAGCAGGTACTGGAAGCCGACGTAATAATTCGCCATCGACGGCACGGTCTTTAAGCCTGCCCAACGCGCCACTTGCGACTCCACGCCATCGGCAGCGATGACCAGCCGCGCCTCAACGGTGTATGTTTTGCCCATACTGTTGAGATGCAGTCCAGTAACGCGCCCATCCGGTTGGATCACGCCTGTGGCGGCGGTGCGCGTCAGCACTTCAGCGCCCGCCCGTGAAGCGAGATTCGCCAGTTCCCAATCGAATACTTTGCGGTTGACTACTAAGGTTGGTTCGGTAGGCGGCACGATCACGCTGCTGCCAGCGGCGCTGAACACTTCGTAGTAGGAAATATGGGCGTCGATCCAGCGTTCATCGGGTTCGAGGAAAGCACGAGTGGTTTCGCTGCCAATGGCTTCGGCACAGCGCACAGGCGCACCGATCTCCTGACGCTTTTCGACCAGCAAGACGCTAAATCCGGCGCGGGCAAATTGGCGGGCAGCGACAGAACCCGCTGGTCCCGCACCCACTACCACCACATCATAGGCAGTTCGTTTCATCGTCTCGCTTCAGTTCTTCAGCATAGTAGGCGCAGAAGCAGAATCACACTCGGAGTCCGCCAGAAGTTCTGCTTTAAATTGCAGTGACAGCGCATGTGCCGGACAGCACGCGGTGCAGCGTTCGCAGCGGGTGCAAGTCGTGGAATCAACGCTCAGGATCATGTTGTTGAGAAATAACGCATCTGAGAGGCAAACAGCCACACAGGCACCGCAGTAGAAACAACGATCATAGTCAACCGTGACGTGGGTATGGTTACGCTGCTGGACGGGCGGCTGGAATGTTTGTTTCGGTGTGAGCACCTCGTTCTCCTTTGCAGAGCCGAGTCATCGAGGTTGAGGTCGCCAGTGGACCGTGAGGAGATAAGCGTGACTCGTAACAGGAATCATACCTGAATAGCGCACACAGGGGATCGATAAGCCCTAATTTTTAGGGCTGTGCAGAGACAGCAGCTCCAGCCGCGCAGCCTGCCACGTAGCCGCTTGACCATGCCCACTGGAAGTTATAGCCGCCGATCCGTCCATCGACATCGCAGATTTCGCCGCAGAAGTAGAGTCCCGATGCGAGTCGCGACTCCATTGTCTCCAACTTGATCTCGCTGAGGGGTACGCCACCCGCCGTCACCTCGGCATAGTTGAAGCCGCGATCTCCGCTGATGGGCAGCGGCAGACGGGTAAGCGCTTCAAGTACTGCTTTGCGCTGATCGCGGGTGAGCGTATCGGCACGGCTGGCGGGATCGACAGCGACGGCAGCGCAGAGGGCACGCAGCAAGCGTTCGGGTAGGCGACTGTCGAACAGGCGCAACAGAGTCGTTTTGCTGGCGGCAAGGAGTTCCGCTTCCACCTGCGCAGCGGTGTGATCGGGCAGCCAGTTGATGACGGCATGGGCGGCAGGATCATCGAAGCGGGCAGCGGTGTAATAGCGGCTGAAATCGAGCACAGATGGTCCTGACAGCCCGAAGTGTGTACACAGAGTCGAATCGGTGAAGCTGATGATCTTCTTGCCACTGCCCGCGTAGAGTTCAAGGCTGGCGATCACGGTTAATCCGCTGAGTCCGCGCAGAAAGTGATCGGCTGGCAGCGTTAGCGGAACGAGCGCCGGAAAGACTCGCCGTGTGATCTGGTGTCCGAGCGATCTGGCAAGCGCATAGCCACCGCCATCCGAGCCAGTCTTGGGGATGCTTTTGCCGCCCGTCGCCAGAATTACGCGCGGCGCTGTGACACTGCCGACGCCACCAGCGCCGGAAAGCTGATACACACCGTCCGCGTGGCGCTGGATCAACTCGACTCGATAGGGATAGCGGATGAGCGCACCAGAGTCGCGGACGGCACGCAGCAGCGCATCCAGCACCGTGCGGGCGCTATCCGTGACGGGGAACAGCTTGCCAGTTGACTCACGCTTGAGATCGACGCCCAGTTCGCGGAAAAATTGGACGGTAGCAGGAACGTCAAAACGGCGCAACACCTTACGAATGGCGTTGCGCGACGATCCGGCGTAGGCACTCTCATCCACTTGATCGTGCGTGACGTTGCAGCGTCCACCACCTGCGATCAGGATTTTGGCACCGAGTTTTGGAGCGCCATCCACAAGCAAAATACGGGGTTCGGATGTGGAGTTGGAGGCGGAGACGGCAATCGCTTGCGCTGTGCGTGCAGCCCAGATGCCCGCCATCAAGCCCGCAGCGCCTGCCCCGACGATCACCAGATCGGCAGTGTAGGCGCTAGCGCTTGCGTGGCTCAACGTGGAGCCGGATTCAATTTGGAGGTCTTACAGCCCTCGCAGATATAGAGGCGGAGTGCGCCTTCGCCGGGATGCTTATCATCGTGCAAGCATTTTCCCCAGCTATTTGCTTTGCGCAGAATATCTTCGGGCCACCATTGCAGTCCGATGTAGCGGAAAGTATGACTGCCGCAGTGTGGACATTTATAGCGTTTATCCAAGACGCCTCGCATACAACTTGATTTTGATACCAGTAAAGACTGAACGCATTATAGTTGAGGTTCTTCCATTATGTGCCTTAGAGTTTTACAATTTTCATGCACTTTTTTGGTTTTCTCATTTTGCTTTCTTTATTCTAATTGTTAAATCGGGGGTAACAGTTACGCGTAGGGCGGACTCGTTGAGCAGAAATGTTTCCCGTTGGCGGCGTCAATCTCAAAAGTGTATATTTTGGCAAGACTGCCGATATACAACGATAATCTATCGGATGAATTGTCAAGAAGTTGAAAAAAGTCGAACTATCAACTACTTGACACCGAACTTGAGTTCAGTATAATAGTTTATGACTCAACTATTTTGATGTGTTGTTGTTTTTCTAGCTAAAAACATCTTTTATGAAACCGTCATCCTCTGATACCTACCGCTTGATCAATGAAGTGTTCATCGTTGGTGATGACATTGATCGACAACTATTCAACCGCTTCTCGCTCACCGTACGTCAATATCATCTGCTCAACTGGCTGCACCACAAGGGTCAGGCAAGTCTGACTGAACTCGCCAATTTGCTGCTTTGTGACAAAAGCAACGTGACGGGCATCGTGCGGCGCTTAAAAGCTGCCAAGTTGATCGAAGAAATGCCCAAGTCGGATCGGCGCTTCACTACGGTGCGGCTGACTGAAGCGGGCGATAAAGTTCACCAAGAAGCCACGCAGTTACTCGAAGAATCCATCGCCAAACGCTTCGCCAAAGTCGGAGCGGAAGAACATGCGCAGATTCAGCACCTGCTGACCGATCTGCATCAGCATTTGCGTGCCTATCTGGCGAACGGTCACCTTAAGGGAATTACCGGAAAAAAGGAGGATTAGCTCCCTGTCCGGTTTTTTCAATAGTTTAGTGTTTAAGGAGAGTCATTCATGAAACGTCTTCTACCACTGCTTCTTATTGCCGTGTTCGTGGTTGCCGCCGTTGGCGCACCCGCGAAGGCACAAGACAAGACAACGATCCGGTTGTGGCACGGCTGGGGTGGTGACTATCAGAAAGCCATCATCGCGGAATTCGAGAATTACAACGCCACCAACACCGATGGCATCACGGTGGAACTGGTACAGCCTGCCAACCAGCAGGAAGCCCTGAACACCGCCATCGCTGCTGGCGCTGAAGGTGACGGTCCCGACATCAATGCGTGGGTGAACGACCAGATCGGCGGCAACGTCGTTTCCGGTAACATCATCCCGCTGGATGATTACGGCGTAGATAAGGCATTCCTAGAGTCCGTGTACGAGCCTGCCGCTGTAACGGGCATGATCTATCAGGACAAGATCTACGGTCTGCCTGAGACGCAGGAAGCGATCACGCTGCTGTGCAACAGCGCGCTGGTTTCGCCCGAAGACTTCCCCACCGATCCGCAGGACTTCAACGGTCTGTATGAAGCCGCCAAGAAGTTCCGTGATGCCAACCCCGACAAGTACCTGATCGTGAATCAGGGCTGGGGCGGTTCGGATGCCTATCACAATGCGCCAATGTTCTACGGCTTCGGCGGTAACTACGTCGACGAGAACGGCGTCGTTGGTCTGAACACGCCGGAAGGTCTGGCTGCTGGCGAATGGCTGCTGAAGATGACCGAAGTTGCTCCTGCTGAAATCAGCGGCGAACAGATCGTTGCCAACATCGTTGAAGGTAAGGCTGCTTGCGCATGGACTGGTCCATGGAACGTCAAGGGTCTGGAAGACGGTGGCATCAACTTCTTCTTCGTGCCCTTCGGTCGTCCCTTCGTCGGTATCAAGACCATGATGCTGACCAAGCTGGCGGCTGATCGTGGTACGGCAGAAGCGGCAGTCAAGGTAATGAAGTGGTTCACCAGCGCCGAAGTACAGGCGAAACTGGCGTTGGAAAACGGCACCGTGCCCGCCCAGACCGAAGCGTTGGCGAATCCTGATGTCGCCAATGACCCGATCATCATCGGCTTCGGCAAGCAGGCTGCCATCGGCGTGCCTTTCCCCAACCACCCCTTCATGAGCCAACTGTGGGGTCCGGCTGGAGATGCCTTCCTCGCCATCTGGAAGAAGGCACAGACTCCCGCTGAAGCACTCGAAGCTGCTCAGGGTGTTGCTGAAGAGAACGTCCAGACGCTCAAGGATAGCATGTAAGCTCGTCCCTGTACGTTAGTACGTTACCAGCTCATGCCAAACAGGGCGAACAAGCGAACGCCGCAGCGCAGACGCTTGAACACCTCTCGATCTCTTTGATCTCTTGGCAAATCACGACACTGGCGGTGTGCATCCAACACACCGCCAGTTATTTAATACGGATCCGGTACTGAGGGTTGAGCCATGATCATCGCCAATGGACCGAGGAAGTGGATCATCATCGGGCTATGCCTCGCTCCCGTGCTGATCGCATTCCTGTTGTTCAATATATACCCTATCGTTTTTAATATTCAGGCATCTTTCACCAACATGAATTCGCGCAACTATCTGACCGCGAATTACCGCGATGTTGGGACTAGAAACTACGAAAAAATGCTCGCCGATCTGTTCCAGCCGGAAGCGCTGGCAGCCTTCGGCACACTGCTGTTAGCGGTTGTTCCGCTGGTGGTCTGCTTCTTCCTTGTACGGCGCTTGAACAAGGCGGATCGTTATAACGCGCCCAATACCTTGCCCTACTGGTTGGTCGCGCTGGTCGCTGCCGTCGTGATCTATATCGTGGTCAACGGTCCGGGGCAGATCGCTACGCTGGAACGCACGGGCGACTTCTTCATCGTGGTCTTCCGCTCGCTGGTGTACACGCTGATCACCATCCCGATCATCTTCTTCATCGCCATCGGCTTATCGCTGATCTTGATTAACCCCAGTATTCGCTTCAAAACGATGTTCCGCACGCTGCTGATCCTGCCGTGGATCGTACCCTTCTACATCGCAGCGTTGATCTGGCGCAACTTCTTCTTCGGCGAAGCCTCGGTGATGAACCAGATCCTCAGTGTGTTCGGGGTGACCAACCCGCCCACGTGGTTGGATAACCCGATAACAGCGTTCATCGTGATCATCATCGTGCAGGTGTGGTTCACTTATCCGTTTGCGATGAGTGTGACGCTGGGCGCTCTGCAATCCATCCCCGGTGATATGTACGAAGCCGCGGATGTGGATGGTGCGCCGTGGTACACACAGTTGTTCAAGATCACGCTGCCGATGCTGCGTCCGGCGATCATCCCCATTGTGATCATGACCAGCTTATCGACCTTCCTGATCGGTGAGTCGGTGTACCTGATCACGGGTGGTCTGCCGACGTTGGGCGTGGGACGTCCGGGTGCTACCGATCTGGTAATGGTATACGCCTACCGCCGCGTCTTTGAAAACGGCTTCTACGGTGAATCTGCCGCTTTTGCCGTGATCCTGTTCCCGTTCCTGCTCATTGCCACACTACTTATTTTCCGGGTAACTAACGCGACGAGGAGCGCTTACGAATAACCATGACTACTTCAGAGAATATCTCGCGCACGACGGCAGAGGGGACCTTACCTGCCGCTGCCGAAGCTAAGCCCCGCCGCGCTGCTAAACCCATTGTGGCAGTGGGCAGCTCCTATAAAAAGAGCAAGCCCGCGACGCTGGTCCTTTCCTACGTGATTCTGGTGATCGCGGTACTGTTCTCGGTATACCCGATCTACTATGCTTTCCTCGCCTCGATCCGTCCGGGTAACCAGTTGGTGACGGGCAATGTGATCGATATTTTCATCCCGCGTGAGATCACGCTTCAGAACTATCAGGAAATGCTGGTCGATAACCGCTTCCCGACGACGGACCGCGCGGCGGGACAGATCAAGTTCTGGCGCTGGTTGGGTAACAGCGTACTGGTAGCATCGCTGACGGCGGTGATCTCGATGATGATCGCGCTGCCGACGGCACTGGCACTCAGCCGTTTCCGCTTCGCTGGTCGGCGCGGTCTGTTGATCGGGCTGTTTGTGCTGCAGAGCTTCCCGGGGGTGCTCTTCATCGTACCCTACATAAACATCCTCAGGGCGATGGGGGTGTACGGACAATGGCTGGGCTTGGTGGTCGCCTATTCAGCAGGCGGCATCGTGTTTACGGCATGGAATATGAAGGGTTACTTCGACACCATCCCCGTCGAAATCGAAGAGTCAGCGATGATCGATGGCTGCAACGTGCTGCAGAGTTTCCTGCGCGTGCTGCTGCCCTTGAGCATTCCAGCAATCGCGGTGACCATCTTCTTCAACTTCCAGCGCGGTTGGACTGATTTCTTCCTCGCCTCGGTGCTGATCCCCTCGCCGGACTCGGCAAACACGCTGCCAGTGGCGCTGCGCCGCCTAGCGAATGACCGCGCCGTACCGTGGGGCAACTTCGCCGCCGCCTCGATGCTGATCATGATCCCGTCGGCGTTGATCTTTGCTTATGTGCAGCGCTTCCTGCAATCCGGTCTAACGGTAGGTGGCGTCAAGGGATAAGCGGACAACATCTGTTGTTCGGTTAGTTCGTTGGTCTGAGAGTCGAGAATGGGCAAGTGATCACCATCATTTGCCCATTTTGATTCGGGTAGAGACGATCTCGGTGAGTGGGTGTAGAGTAGATCGGCGGTCGAATAATCGATACGTGATGATTACCGTCGCAGCCGCAGCATCTGGTTTGCACCGCGCAGAAATTCGTAAGCCACTGGCACGCGCTCGACGATCCAGCCGCGTGCGGTCAGCGCCTCGATCACAGGGACAACGTGCTCGGATTCCTGATTCGCCAACCCCATCAGCGGGAAGATGCGTACCTCACGCGCCACGCGGCACATCTCGACGGTGGCGGCGATGTGGAAATCGGTGGACAGATTCTCGCTGTAGAGGAACAGGAAATTGGAGCACAACGCCAGATCGAAGCTGGCATCCTCGAACGGCAGATCGGGCAAACTGGCGTCGAGGTAGCGCCCTTCGTCGCGCCCTTGATCTAAGTCTGCGAGGAATTGGCGCATCGCGCCGAGCCGCGCTTCTTTCACCTCATCGGGATTGTTGAACGCCGTCCACACGAACATATCGAGATTGCGGATCATCTGCGCGTGAATCTGCTGCCACGTCTCAGCGATGCGCTGCTCGATCTGAGCGACGGTCAGCGCGTAAATCGGATCGACAGAGGTGATCCGATAACCTTGCGCCGTCGCTTCGACGTTAAAACTAGCGGGACCATCGCCGCAGCCGAGGATGCGCTTCCCTCGTAACTCACTCTCCGTAAGTGCGAACATGCCTACGTATTCAGCGAATAAGCGTCCCCACGGCTTGACCGAATCATAAGTAATCGTCATAGTCACTCATTATAATCTTTTGTGACCAGACGAACGAATGAATGGCTGATTACCGCAGCGTCAGGCAATCGGTGGCGGGATTCTGCGCCATGCGACGGAGATTGGAGATGATCGGATTGTGGCGATCAAGCACATACTGAAGTGGTACAAAGTCAGCGTATGGGCGTAGATGGTAGGCTGGTATCGAGATTGTAAACTGACAAATCTATTAGCCGAAGTCGCATCGGGTAGGAACGAACAACATCAAATTCAACGAAAGCAAGCCAACGAGAATCTGGTGAGAAATAGCCTCGTTTATTTGTTACGTACGTTTTAGGGTGCTCGTAACCTATGGTATTGAATTCCGTCGTTACGACTTTTTGAGTCCCCGTTGTCAGATCGAAAAGCGTCAATCCTGCTAAATCGATCAACATGACCCTATCGGAATACTCCCCGACAAAACTGGCTGCTGACACATCTTTAGCGTCTATGGTTGTCAATACTTTTGAACTTGATGGTGATCTTGGTTGCCAAGCGACAATCCGAAATATCTGGTCAAAGGAATAAGTAACAGCTAAATCTTGTTCAGCCATGCGTATCAAAACGGTTGTCCCATCATCATCAATATCGTAGATCGTTAGTTGGAAAAAAGATTCGTATATCTCTCCACCAATTGATAGATCATCTAGATGTTGTGTAGTAGGGTTGCTTGTATTGGCATTGGCAACATAATAAATGTCTGCAATGTCATAAGTATACGCTTCAACTTGTACTGCAAAACTAGTGTTGTCCGCGCTCCAAAAAACCTGAAAACCATCAATATATATTGCATTATCGATACGAATGTCGGTCATGACAACAGTTAGCGTTTGGCGCGAGGCGATAGCAAGCGTTCCGCTACGACTAGGATCGGCTGACGTTGCTCTGGCGTAAGCGATGAAATTGCCATCAGGCGACGCGAACATAAAACTTGTTGCACCGTCTCCTTCTACCGGAGAGAATGCAGCTTTCTCAGCAGCAGTCAACTCAGGCTGCAACGCCCATCCAGCGCGTTCTTCACTGGTTTTTGTCTGCACGTCATACACAATGTTAGGAGAGGCGGTTGTCGTTATTGGAAAGTCATCTGGACTTAAGATGAGCTTCTCACTGTCATTTGACCAGCGAATCTTCTTCAGGTCATTTCCCGTATAAATTACATGAGAGGAGAAATCTTCCACGATGGGAGTGTCTTTAATGGGAGTAATAGTTACTGACGGTGTGGCTGTTGCTGCCGAGTATGGCGGAGCTTTGGGCGCATGAAAGCTGCAATCCGATCCCAGAGTCGGATCGATGGTTTGTGGATTATAAATCTCTACGTTGGAGGACGTTTCCGTGTAGTGGCTAGGATCAATGATCGTTGAAGGCTTTGATGACTCGAAGTAACTATCCGTTACAGTAAATGAGCCGTCAGACAGATTGAATAGTTGCGACAACCTGTCGCTTCCATCGCTGGTAACGTATTTGGTGCGGAAACTACTCTTACGCAACGCTACTGTTCCGCCGCTGCTACCAATTAGTATCGACTGCCCGTAGCCACTCGATACGCCCGTAAGACCGCTATTACCATCGAAAGTGACGCATTCGCCTCTCAATGATCCCCCATAGTCAATTTGGATAGCACCGCCGCCGCCAGCGTGGTTATCAGTGAACCGGACACGCTCTAGATACAGCGTGCCAGCATTATAAATCGCGCCTCCGCCGTTCCTAACTGCATTATCAGTGAATATGCTATCGAAAATACTGAGATTGGCTTTGTTAGTGATCGCTCCGCCATATAAACCAATGAACATATCACCGCCGTTCGTGATGATCATATGACTTAGAACGTGGCGAGAAGGTGGATCAGCAGCAACGAACTCTAGCGGATTTCCGCCTGAGACAGTAAATAGTGAATTGTTTCCATAAATTTCAAGGCTGTGCATCACACGGGGTATGGCTAGTGCTGCGGAGCTAAAGTTGAGGTCGCCTGTCAAGAAAATTTCATAAGATGGAGCATAGATTGACAGTGCATTGGCGGATTTAACGGCGCGGATGAAACATATTTCGTCATGCTCCGCAATTATCGAGTAGGTTACTTCAATTATGGAAGCTACACCACACTTCTTAGATGGCGTGGTGACGTTAGAGACTGCGATTGGCGAAGGAGTTTTAAGATTAACGACATCACCACGAACTGGCGTTTCAGTGAAGGCGCTGGTGAATGCAGTCGTTGGTGTTGGGGTGTGGTCAGCAGTGCCGACGCCGATAGGTGTGTAGGTTGGCAAATTAGTTGGCGTTGCGCGATCTGACAATTCATCGGAATAGAGTGCTTGAGCAAGATCGACCACGTAATAGGTTGTGTTTCCGCTCTCGACATCCCAATGGGAATAGATTAGCCAGCGTCCATTCGGTGAAACTGTTGAGTCGAGGACGTATGTTTCATCATACGGTAGCAAGTTGCCGTCATAAGTAGAAAGACCATCAAAGGTGGCATCCAACACAGTCGTTTGATTCGTGTTCAGATCATATTCAACAAATCCTTCCTCTGAGATGAGCAATAACTTGCCCTCATCACCGTACTTGAAGAAAGCATTGTTGGGAATTCGTTCGCCCTGAACCAAAATATGGGAGTTGGAAGGTGTTTGTGTATCAAGAAGTATTAGTACGGCAAGCATCACGGGGTACTCATTTGTAACTAAAGTTGAGTAACCACTGCCGATCAGTAACGCACGAGTCCCATCTCTTGAAGCCTGAGTCATTCTGGATATGTTAACTTCTAATCCACCGATGGACTGATTCCGGAAAAATACATCGGTGACATTCATCGTTGTTAAGCTAGGAGAAAGTGAGTTTATATAGCCATAAAAGACTTCGCCGTAATAAGGAGCACATGGGCTGGTTGCAGAGATCAATATAGCGGCACTGTCTCCGAACCAAGTGTATTCAACACCTGACATCACCTGCACATCTGTAGCTTTAATAGTCAGCGATGGAATATGACCGATCCGAATTTGGCGAGTTACGCACTTAGGCTCGTCATACGGTGGCGTTTTTCTATCATCAATAACCACACTATACGCCACATATTCGCCATTGGGTGATACGCTGTAGTACGCACGCGGGTGATTAGGATCAGAAGTGTCAATACCGAAAACCGCAAGGATAGAGGCGGGCAAAGTCGCGTGCAATGGCTGAGGCGGGTTCAGAGTAGTTTGCCCTGTTTGTGTGTTGTATTGAAATTCCCACGTCCAGAAATAGCTGCTGTCTGAGTTCCACCCTGCAATCCCACGTAGTGATACACCAGATTGATTTTCGTAGAGTGTGTGCGACCAAGAGCGCATGTCGATAGCGTGCTGTGCTTGGATCGTAGGAAAATGAAGAAACAGCAGGAGAACTGCGATTGTCAAGAACAAGAAACAGCGTATGTAGGCGAAGTATCGATTTGGCATCCTGCCCTCGCTCTATGAAGGGGGTGGCGTTGGCATGGTAGGCGCGGGTTCGCCAGAATAACAGTGTTGTACACATTGAGCAGATAGAGGGACATTGAAGGTACAACCAATATACGACGAAAATATGCTAACCATCCGCCACTTGGGAATAAGTTGCTTCCATCGCAATTGATCTCTATGCGTGCCATCGCTGCGGGCTAAACGCCGATTATTTGCGCGTTTCTAACCCTTTTCCAAGACTCGCCTACCAGAACCCATTTTTCGCCCATTTTTCCCATTTAAAAAATGGGTTTTAATGGGCTACCTTTGCGTCATTTTTTCTCTACCTCAGCACTGATCAACTGCGCCCGTTGCCGACATTGTTAGGCGGAGTCAGCGGACCAGTACCGCCAGCGCTGCCGGATGGACGCTGACGCTCCACTGGCTGATCGTGTTCGCTGATGATCGCCTGATAGCGGTCGCGGAACATATCCGCCTGCGCGCGCTGCAATTTCCATAGGCGTTCGATCTGATCGT
>JAHBVK010000087.1 GCA_019637555.1 Anaerolineae bacterium | reverse complement strand
GACATCATCATCCTGAACAAAGTCGATCTGGTAACGCCTGAAAAGTTGGCGAAATTGAAACGCGAGTGGGCATATCCGCAGGCGCGAATAATCGAGACGACTTATGCTGATGTGCCACTGGAATTAGTGCTCGGAATCGGGAAATATAACCCCGATCGCTACCTCAATGCAGCGACGAAAGACATCCATGTGCATGAAGATGGTGGGGTACATGAGGGCAACCACGATCATGATGATCATGAACATGATCACAGCATGGTCTTCAGTACATGGACATGGGCGTCTGCCGATCAATTGTCGTTGCCTGCAATACGCAAAGTGAGCCGCGAACTACCTACTTCAATTTATCGCGCCAAAGGCATCCTCAACCTTGCTGAGTCGCCGGATCGCAAGGCTGTGCTGCAGGTAGTTGGCAATCGCGTCAAAGTAACAATCGGGGACTATTGGGGCGATGAAAAGCCGTATACGCAGATTGTATTCATCGGCTCACATGGATCGGTGAACGGCGATAAACTGCGTCAGATGATGGAGCATACGCTAGTGAAAAACGCCACATTGACCAGTAAGTTACTCGGCTCGGTCAATGAATGGTTGCGTGGAGACGGAAAGCTGACATAGACGCAGCTACCGTCCCAACCATTGTAGAGGGGATTTAGAGTCGAAGCGCCCCATCACATCACTCGCTTCCAGTACAACTGTAAAAGCGTCGGGATCGATCTCGCGGATAGTCTGACGTGCTTCCACTAATTCGAAGCGTGTGATCACACACATCAGCACGCGAAATTCTTGCCCAGTATAGGCGCCCACACCTTCGAGATAAGTGACGCCGCGGTGAAGGGCGCTAAGAAATTTATCAGCGATTTGCTCATGTTTATTAGAGATGATCAGCAACGCACGGCGAGGTGTGGGGCTGAGGAAGGTGTCGATCACGCGTGAGGCAACGTAGAGCATAATCAGCGTGAACATGGCGGTTTCGATATTGCCGGATGCCAGCGCACCGATTCCGATAATGATCGCATTGGAGAAGATGAAAATTTGTCCCGCTGGGAAGCCGGAGCGACGGCTGACAATCAAGCCAATGATGTCAAATCCACCTGTTGAACCACCAGTGCGCATGATTAAGCCATCGGCAATGCCCGTAATCACACCGCCGAAAATGGCGATCAGAACCATCTCGTTCGTGACAGGGGGCAGTTGCACATTATCCATGAGGACTGAAAACGAACCGACCCCAACGATACTAAGGAGAATAAACCGTCTGCCCAGTACCCGATATCCCCAAATGAAGATCGGGATATTGTAGATCAGTGTCTGCAACCCGATAGGTAAACCAAAAAGTTGGTTCAAAAGCAGCGCCATGCCTACTACGCCGCCACTGAGCAGCTTAGCAGGCACGATTAAGGCGCGAAAAGCCACCACATTCAACAATTCGCCAGCAATAATGACGATCACCTGTAGTGTGACAGTAACGACATCGCGGCGATTGATGGAAGCCATAAGCGTTCTCAGTTCATCCGGTGACTTCGGTGGCAACTAATTGATGCAGCGATTGCACAGCCTTGGCACCATCTTCAGTGGCGACTACTAATGAAATACTGTATTCCGATGAGCCTTGGGCAATAACTAGAATATTGATGCCATTATCAGCTAGCGCGCTGCATACGCGGGCAGCAACACCCGGCGTGCCGCGCATACCTGCACCAACAGCCGTAATAATCACCACATCATCGCGCGACCATACGCGATCCACGTCCCGGCGCTCAATCTCGCTGCGCAATTCGTAACGGATCGACTCCAGAGCCGCCTCAACGCGATTTGTGGGGATGATGAAGCAAAAACTCTGCTCAGATGAAGATTGCGAGAACAGCAGTAGACTAGCATTCGCGCGCGCGCAAGCAGTAAACGAACGTCCTGCCAAACCGGGGACGCCAACCATTCCGCGCCCTTCTACTGAGCACAGGCTGACATCTTTGATCATGGTGATCGCTTTGATTGTACCGGAGGTGATCTCCGCCTGTGGTTGCAGCAGCGTACCGATATGCTGCGGATTGAAGGTGTTACGCACACGTACTGGCGATCCGCGGTCAATCATCGGCTGCACAGTTTTGGGATGCAGCACTTTCGCGCCGAAGTACGCCAATTCCCCGATCTCGCCATAGCTGAGGACCGGAATTACTTTCGCCGTCGGCACGATACGAGGATCGGTGGTCATAATGCCATCTACGTCGGTGTAGATATCCAGATCGTCGGTCTCCAGCGCTGCCCCCAAGATTGCCGCACTGAAATCCGATGCGCCACGTCCGAGTGTGGTAATGATGCCTTTGCGTGTCGCGCCGATGTAGCCCGTCACCACGGGAATTACTCGTTGTTCGAGCAACGGAACAAGACGGGTGCGGACCTTAACCGTTGTTTCGTCCATCAGCGGTGCAGCATCCTGAAAGTTCTCGTCGGTGACGATTAGTTCGTTGGCGTCAATAGCCACCGAGTTGTAACCGAGATCGCGCAGGTGCGCCGACAAAATACGGGCACTCAGACGTTCACCGAACGACATGATCAAATCCATGCCGCGCGGTGTGACATCACGCAGTACGGCGATGCTATGACACATCTGCGTCAAACCATCTAACAGAGTATCAATATCCGTCAGCGCCTCGTGTTTGATGTCGGCATTTTCGACTAGCTGCTCCATTGTCTCGTGATGGCGGCGACGTATCTCACCGACGGTAGCTACATGTGCCGCCTCGTCGCCATCACCGCTGGCACGCGCTGTTTGCTTGAGCAAATCGGTAACGCCACTCATGGCAGAGACGACGGTGAGAATGCGATGCCCTTGCCCATAATGCTCGGAGATAATGCGGGCAACCTGACGGATGGCATCGTGTCCACCCATTGAGGTACCCCCGAACTTAAGTGTCAGTAATGCCATGCTTAGAGGTCTTCCTTCTTAATCCATTTGTCCACGTAAGGTGGGACATAAGTCTCTAAAGTATTGAGCAGGGTTTGAGGGTTATCCGCCGCGACAATCAGATCATTTACTGGACGGGTGACGAATCCTTCTCTAACCAAATGTTGAGCCATCTCGATCAGCGGCGCGTAAAAGCCCAGCACATTGAGCAGTGCGATTGGTTTGCGATGTAAGCCAAGCTGTGCCCACGTCACAATCTCAAACAATTCATCCAATGTGCCAAAGCCACCGGGCAAAGCAATGAATCCATCTGATAGCTCTGCCATCAGCGCCTTACGCTCGTGCATCGTTCCGACGACATGCAGTGCCGTTAGGCGTGCGTGTGCCAGCTCGCGATCCATCAACGACTTGGGGATTACGCCGATCACTTTGCCGCCTGCCGCCAACGCCGCATCTGCAACAATGCCCATCAGCCCCACTTTGGATCCACCATAAACGATCTCAATGCCACGTTCGGCTAATCCAGTTGCCAACACACTTGCCATCTCCGCGTATTCTGTGCGCACACCGTTGTACGACCCACAGAAAATGCACACTCGTTTCATCCGCTACTGGAGTCCTATGCATGAGGTCAATAATCCGCAGATTGTACAACAGGGAGCGCAAGTGCGGGAGAGTGGGGAATTGTCCATTTTGTTCAAGACGCAAGGCTGATAGTGAACTATGATGCAATGGTCGATGCAGTAGATCGGAGAAACTCAGATGCGTAAGATTATTGTGTTCAACATGATAACGCTGGATGGTATGTTCGAAGGACCGAACGCCGACATTAGTTTTCATCGCACTGATGAGGAGTTCAATCAATTTGCCATAGAACAACTGAGTACGATTGACACGATCATTTTTGGACGGGTGACCTATGAAGGCATGGCAAGCTACTGGACGACCCCTGAAGCCGCCGAAAGCGATCCCGTGGTCACGAATCAGATGAACAGCATTCGCAAGATCGTATTTTCAACGACTTTGGACACGGCGGACTGGAACAACACTCGATTGATCAGGTCCGATGTGGCTAATACCGTGCGGGAATTGAAACAGCAGACAGGTAAAGACATGATCATTTTCGGCAGTGCTAAGTTGGTCGCCAGTTTTGCTGAACTCGGGCTGATCGATGAGTATCGACTCATCATTGTACCGACGCTATTAGGGCAGGGGACGCCTCTGTTCAAGGATATGCAGCAGAATCTTCGGTTAAGCAATTCACGCGTATTTGCCAATGGCAATGTTTTGCTGTGCTATCAGCCAGAAGTGTGAATCGGATCGCTATACGTTGATACGCTTGCGCGGTTAGCGCCTGAAGCAGCAGACATTATGGTTTTTCTGCGGTTGGAACGAGTAATCCACGCCGTGCCAATGAACAACATGATGTTGAGAAAAGCAGTGGGTAGTGCAAAAGTGTCGATCCCCAAACGATCCCTCGGATTGTTGTAGGGGATGGCGACGCCGAGGATGTTGTAGCTATATGTGAATATGACGCCCACAACAATCCAGATCATGCGCCAATCTTGCGCCAGCGCCAATACTGAGATCACAGCTACTGGATACAAGTAGCGTTCATGAACTTGCGTTGGCAGCATAAAAAAGCCGAAGTAAAGCGCAGTTGCCCAAATGAACTCGTTGCGTTTATCGGCATTTCGCCACGCCCAGTAAAGAAGCAGCAGCGAATAGGTGCCGAACATCAATAAACCGGCAGTCTTGTAGCTGAATAAACCCCAAATGGAGACAGCATCATGGAAGTGAGGGTCTTGAAAGCGGATCGGGGCACCATTCACCAGCGATCCCAAGAAGAACCAGAAGTTCCACGCATTGTTGGACAGATTGGGAAAAGCGTCACTGGCGTTTAGGTAGGGCGATAATGCTGCAACTGGACCGCTGGCGAACATGAAGGGCAGATGAATCAATATACTAATCGCGCCCATCAACAGCAAGCCGATAAGCGTCTTACGCCAGCCATAACGTCTGAAAGTGAGGATAACCAGCAGTGGGAGTACGATCACTGCTGGTTGCTTGAACAGCAATCCAATGGCGGCAGATACCCATGCCAGAATTGGTTGATCGCGGTTGAGGGCGATCAGCGCAAGGACGACAAAGAGAAGATATGCCGATTCGTATTGTCCCCACCAAACGGTTGTTGCGAGCAGACCGGGATAGATTGCGAGCAGACAAGGAATCAGCCAACGCCACAGCCGCTGCCGTCTGAGCCAGAGATAAGCGGCAGCTATCAAGCCCATTTCACAGAGGAAGGGTGCCAATTTAAGCAGAATGACATAGACGGAATCGCGTAGCTCGGCGGCTGGTGTGGACACTGCTGTCGGATTACGCAGCATCTGGACTGTGGCGAATACAACCGTTGAGAGTGGCGGATATGCCCTATCGCCGCTGCCGTAACGTAGTTCCGGATCGTAGAAACGGAATAGCCCGTGCTGTGCGATGGTATGTCCCCAACTGGCGAAGTGTTCCAAATCGCCACGGTATCCGATCACTGGAAGGTAGGGTAAACGCACGAGCAGAGCAAGAGCAATAATCGCGCTGAAGACAAGCCATTCCAGCGAACCTGCCTTAACTTCAGGTCTATTCGGGTTTTTAGGGTGATCAGTCGAAGAGGAATGTCCCATTACTAACCCTTAGATATTACGAATACACGCTGGAGTGGCGACGGTTATTATAAGCCTCAACGAAGGTCAAGCACTACAGCCAAGGCATCCTTGTCCTTGTTGGGTAAGCAGGCGAACGCTCGGAGGTCAATGGCACATGCAATTGACCTCCGTAAGGGAATATAGCACAACGCTAGGCAGGGCGGCAGACCTTGCAAGGGCGGTAACCTGCGGCGCGCGCTTCCTCCTCGGAGGAGAATGTTACCAGATGCTTACCAGTGACGCGGCGGGCATGACGGCAGGTAGGATAGCAAAAGATATTGGTAGTATCACTGCCGTAGTACTTGACGCCATGATCAGCGAAGTCCTCTAGTTGTTGGGTATCGACTCCTTCAAGTTCAAGCATGGCACGCTTGCTCTCACTACCGAACAGATAGTTACCAATCTTGCCGTCACTGCGGACAACTCGATGGCAGGGGATCAGCAATGGTATGGGATTGTGTCCCAATGCTGAGCCAACCGCCCGCACTGCCTTTGGATTCTCAATCTCGCGGGCAATCCACGAGTAAGGGCGAATTTCACCGCGTGGGATCTGCCGTGCTTTAACTAACACTGCACGTTCGAAATCCGAGAGTCCTCGCAAGTCGAAAGCCAGATCGAGCTTCTCACCAGAGAGTGCAGCAGCCACTCTGGACAAGAAGTGCCGATCAGGATTGTCATTGGAGACTAGACGGCGGTGGAAACGGTCATTGAAGTAACGCTCGAATTCCGCCGCGTCAGGCAGTACCATCAGCGCCGAAATACCTTGCCGATTCCAGGAGACGAACCCTATGCCCAGTGGAGTCTGGATGCTGCTGTACTGATCAATCAAGCCTACTTGAGCTAGTACTGCGCTTGCCAACGTGGACGGTGCGTTGACCTTACTCATTGCGCGCAATTGTTCCTCCGTTTGTTGGATTGTTAGCTTAGTCATCTTGCCTTTACCTCATCAACATTGTCGTGGCTGGAGTAGTTAGCTTACGGCGCAAGAGATCAATGCCCCGACTAACCTTTGATTTGACCGTGCCAAGTGGCTGATCTAGCAGATCGGCGATCTCCAAAAAGGTAAGGTCTTCCACGTAATGCAGCACCAACACTTCGCGGTAATGACGGGGCAATTCCGCGACTTGCCGCGCTAGTTCGCCATCGCGCTCGCTGATGGTGGCGCGCTGCTCAGGACGATCTTCACTTGCATCACTAATCTCGATCTCATCGGCTTCCAGCGAGTCCGTCGGCGGATGCGGCGTCCTAACTCGATTGCGAAAGACGTTGAGCGCGATCTGATACAGCCATGGACGGATCGCTAAAGTCAGCCGTCGTTCGGGGGAATAGGAAGACAGCGCCTTGTATGCTCGGACGAAGGCATCCTGCGCGATCTCCTCGGCGTCCTGCGGATTATCGGTCAACCGCAGTGCGAAGCGGTACAGCCGATCTTGAAACGCCAGCACCATGTATTCAAAACTGGCATCAAGGTCTGCCGCAATGGCTTCATTCAATTGATCCAACGGGAGCGTTTGCGTCTCGATCACGGTGTTCCTTCCACTGTGCGATTGATGTAACCCTGAAACACAGTGTGAGACGAAAAGGTTGCAAATTAGTCAGTAGTAATAGGTGGAATGGGATGCAGGATCAGACTGCTGTTACTGCTCGCTTGTGCTGTTAGATTAGTGACCAGCGGTAGAGTAAACGAAAGAGTTGCCCCATCTCCAGTATGTTCCTGAATCCAGATCCTTCCACCATGCAAGTTAATGATTCCCTTGCAAATTGCCAATCCCAAACCAGCTCCACGTTTCTGGTTTGTGTCCTGCGAAACTGATCTTTGGAAAGCAGAGAAGAGATTTTCGCGGTGTTCTGGCGGGATGCCGCCACCTTGATCGGCAACATCAACTTGAACAAAACCACCTTCAAGATGGGCTGTTATGTTGATTACTTTACCGGGTGGGGAGTACTTCGCCGCGTTATCTACTAGATTGATTAGCACTTGCGCGATCCTCCTAATATCAGCACGCACAGGTGGTAGATTCGCGGGAACATCGATATGCAATGCATGCTGACCGGTAAAGGTCAGAAGCTCCGCTTTTACCTCATTAATAATCTCGGTTACTGTTCGCGGTTCCGGGGCAACAGGCAGAGTTCCACTTTCCATACGTGAGAGATCGAGCAGTTGATCGATGAGTTCTGTCAATTTATCGGACTCGTCATCGATTATTTCCAGAAAGGCGCGCTGGTCTTCTGGTGACCACCTAACATCCTGCGCTAATAAGGAGGTAGAAAAACCTTTGATCGATGCCAATGGCGTGCGTAGCTCATGCGAAACCATGCCAAGAAATCTGATCTTGGTCAGGTTGGCTTGCTCGGCTTCCGCTCGTGCGGTTTGTTCCGCGTGGTAGATAAGTGCACGGGCGATTGCCTGTGCACACTGATTGGCAATTGCCGACACGAATAGGCGATCCTCAGCACTAAATTCGTGCTGATCATTAAAAGCTAAGCCAATTGCGCCTATAGGTTGTTGATTTACGATTAGTGGCACACTGATCCAAGCCGCCGAACTGCCTAGCTCACTCGCGATATGTGAATAATCCTCCAACAATTGCTCACGCGAACTGAACCACAATGAAGCAGCATTGCGCACTGAGTCAGCTAACATGTTGGATGTAATCACCGGGAAGCGTTGCCATGCCTGCCTTGCCTCAACGGATATGCCATTTGCGTAGATCAGCTCAAGGTGTAATTGATCCGGCATGAGTAATACAACCGTGGCTGAATTTGCCTGCATTGATAGCATCATCCGAGACGCCGTGACCTCAGCAACCTGCTGCTGAGTCAGCGCTTCAGAAAGATCGCTAGTAATTCGTTGCAATTGGGCTAACTGAGTGGCGATGTGTTCGACTTGCGAGCGAGCATCCTGTTCCCTAAGCAAGGCTTCATTCAGGTGTTGTGTTCGTTGCTCTACACGATGCTCCAAAGCCTCATTGAGTTGAGTGATGGAAGCTTCCATCTGCTTATGATCGGTAATGTTTCGCAGCTGCCAGCGGATGCCAACTAAAGCGTAGGAGTCGCCGCGAATCGGAGCCAAAGTGATGGAAATATCAATGGCATCTTGTTTGCGAGGAACAACCTTTGTATCCCAAGCTATGGTGCCAGCAGTGTGTGCTGCTGCTCTCAATCTCCGGCGAAACTCTCGGCGTTCATTTTCATGGATATAGATAGCGAGTGGTTTTCCGACTACAAATCCGGGTTCTACATTCAAGAGATTAGCCGCAGCAATATTAGCTTCCTGGATCAAACTCGATGGGTCAGTCACTAGATAGCCTTCGGGTGCAAACTCGAATAATTCTTGATAGCGAGCTTGCTCACGCTCAGCTTGTAACCTAGCCTGAACAAGCTCGTCACTCTGCTGACGAAGTTCTTCTTCGGCTACTTCTAGCTCTTCAATAGAGGATAATAAGTCATTCCAGATTGAGTCGGAGTCGAGGGAATTACTTGGCTTACGTTGAGCAAATAGGCTAATATGCTCACGAAATGCTTCAATTTGCCGGTGCAACCGCTCCCAATCTGAATGCGAAGACTGTGCCGAAGCCACAACGTCCTCCCAAGTGATAGTCGTGACGAACGATTGGATAGTTCTTACTTCTACTTTGGGCGACGTAATCATGTTGAATGTAGCAGTATTTACATATTATAGTTGTATACCTAAAATCCACCTCAAATTTCCTCCATTAATAAGATTACACCGCGAATATCGTTGTTCGCACCGTACAGCGGACTGCAAGTCACTTTACATTTAATGTTCTTGCCTCTCCTATTGACGGCATCCAAGGTGATCGATTCAAGTTCCGATTCACCATTGGCACTGGTGCGAATGACCGAGCGCAATTGTGCTACTGGTAAGCCAATATCGAGGTTGAGAAAATTCTTGTCTTGTACTTCGTTACTGCGCAATCCCCATAAATCTTCTGCACGACGATTCCACACCTGTACGCGCAAATCGTTGTCTACTACTACTACCCCGCCGCGCATGCTGGCAAGGATGGACTCTAGGAAGCCATTCACTTGATTCAATTCTTCAGTGCGGCGGCGAAGTTCATCATTAATCGTTTGTAGTTCTTCGTTGGTAGATTGTAATTCCTCGTTGATCGTTTCGAGTTCTTCGTTGGTAGACTGCAATTCCTCATAAGCAGTTTCTAGTTCCTGATTGGAATGCTCCAGTTCATCTTGCAACTGCTTATAACGGCTGATATCAGTGAAGGTTATGCTGCTACCAAGTAGTACACCTCCGTTGATTGTGTCCATCACGGGAGATACTAAAACTTCTAAAGTGCGGACATCTCCAGAGGATGTTATCCATGCTATTTCACGCAATGTCAGCGGACGGCGTTCTGCATTTACTTGTTCAATGCCCGATCGCAGATCGGGTATTTTGTAGGCAATTTCGAGATCGCTCAGAGGGCGATTAATGTCTTTGGAACTTAACCCTAACAAGTTGCGGGCACGTTCACTGCTCAGCACGACGAAGCCGTTGGCATCGACAACAACCTGCGCTAATGGACTGGCATCGAAGGCGGCTTCTCGAAAACGTACATGCTTGGTTAAGCGATCAGAATTGCCATCCATTGAATTAGAATGGTTCATGAGCATTAAGCGATCTCGTAGTGTGATGCGAGGCACTCTGGAAAATACCCGACGCTTGAGATCGACAGGCACGAATAGATTTGAATTCGTGAATAGCATTTCGGCTTTGCCGAGAAATAAAAACCCGGTGTCATGCAGCGCGAAATGGAAACGCGTCAAAATGCGGGATTGTGTTTCGGCATTGAAGTACATTAGGACATTGCGGCAGATCAGTAAGTCGATGCGCGAAATAGGGGCATCCTGGACCAGATCATGTCTGCCAAAAATTACCGAGCGTCGCAAATCTTTGCGAAAGGTCACATGGTGATCAGTTCGCTCAAAATACTTTTCCAGCAGGTCGGGTGGAACGCTAGAAGATTCCCGATAAGAATATGTTGCCTGTCGAGCTTGATTTAGTGCTTCTTCATCCACATCAGAAGCATAGATCTTGACACGTTCTCGATATTGATCAGCGCCAAGTGCTTCCGCAAGCAGTATAGCAATGGTATAAGCCTCTTCGCCAGTCGAACAGCCCGCGCTCCACACTCTGATGGGATCAGAAGGATGTCTTTTAGTAGCGAGAATGGCCGGGATGACCTCTTGAGCGATATGGTCCCAAGCCGAACTATCTCTGAAAAAATTAGTTACATTAATCAAAATGGTATCGAATAAGCGGATAAATTCCTCAGGGTGAACCTCCAAATAGTCGATGTAGTCACCAAAACTCTCCACATGGATCATTTGCATACGCTTTTGAATTCGGCGCGTAAGGCTTGACCGCTTATAGCCCGTGAAATCAAAGCCGCGATTCCGATTCAGGAAATTCAGGAGCGCTTCAAACTCTGGATTGCTGTCGGATGAAGTTGTGCTGGAAGGTTGCATACTTGTTGGTGCCGTTTATTCGAATTGGGGACGGTAAACCAAAGTTATACGTGACGGATTATACGTGTAGCAATAACCTAGTTGTCAAGGTTTTGCTTGTCATTAGTACCAATAATGCCGCTTTGCAGAACCTCACGAATCAGCCTAGCGCGTTCATCAGCATTTGTGGCTCGCTCTCGGAACTGTGCTGCCGTCATCTCCTTGCCGCGCGTTTCGGCACGTTCAGCCATACGTCGCGATAGTGCTGCACTCTCTTCCAGAGCACGTAAAGCCATCCAAAAGGCATCTTCAAGCTGTTCTGACTGATGTGCTAGTAGGCTTTGCGCTGTGAAAGCGTGTCCCACACGGCAGCGAAAGCGGATTAGCTCGCCTTCTTGCACTTCCCAGAGAGGTCCGCCGCAGTCAGGACAAGACAGGGCAACCAGTTTTCCCGGCGGGTAGGTGTTATGCTCAAATTCAGCCATATTGACCTCTTTATCTAAGTCGTCAGAAACAGGATCATCCTGCCCCAAAATCGGTTGACGCGTTAACTTTGATAAGAGCGCTGAGATTTCGATAACAGGAACTATGTGGTCAATCTGTGCATTTTCGATGGCGCTTGTGGGCATTCCGGAGTACATCGCATCCTTAGGGTCTTGAACAATGGCAATGCCCTCGCGCATTTTCACCGCTATGATGCCTGCCGTACCATCATCAAGTACACCCGATAAAATTATGCCAATTACGCGCTCTCCATAGGCACGAGCGGCAGAGCGAAATAGTGGATCAGCGGCTGGACGATGCCCATTCTCTTTAGGTCCATGGGAAAGCACCATATAGCCGCGTTTTACCAACAAATGAGCATCCGGAGGGGCAACATAAATATGTCCGTTTTGGATGGCATGCCCATCTTTGGCGTGTTCAACCGGCAGTACGCCTGCACGTTCGAGGATAGTTGGCAAGGCGCTGCCGCCGTGTGCCGGGATGTGAAGGACGATGAAGATCGCGGCGGGTAAATCCGCAGGTAGTTGGCTGACCAGCAGCTTTAGCGCTTCAACACCGCCTGCCGATGCCCCAATCACGATGATGTCGTGTCCAGTCATTTGGATCGATCTTCTTTCTGAACATTAGAATTTTAATGTTCGTACGATCAGTGTACTCCCTCTCGCTCCAACCAATCTCTCAAAATCCCCTAAACATTCTTCAGTAATGGATGGAGAGTTACTCGTCGAAAGAGTTACCAATCCTGCCGTCCCGTCACAGCCTTAATCGCCTGCACGATCTCTACAGGGATTTGCTTACGAGTGCGGCGCGTCGCACCCATTAGCACGATGTTCTGGGCGTTACCATCGGCACCGCGATACTGAAGCAACACACGGGAATCAAGACCGCGCTGCACTTTGACGCCAGTGAGCGATGCCAGCGGGATCGATAGCAGCGGCGCTTCGCGCGGAACCAGCAGTAGTTCCCGTCCATTGATCAGTAGTTCGCCGTCCATGCCGCCGCGCAGCCCGTTATACCAGTCGTAGTGTCCGTTCCAGATCACCGCGAAGCGAGCTACATCGGGACGCTGCGTTGGACGTAAAGTGCGACTTGGCGGTCTGAGCGAGTCCGCAGGAGAAGGAGCTACTACCGCCGGGGACTGACCGAATGGCAGTGTCGTGACGCGCTGTGTCTCGTCGGGATCTTTGGGTTTGGGGCTACCCAGCGCACGGATCAACTGCCCTAATGCTTCACGCTGATCGCCCGTGAAGTTGACGCGCTGGCGGCGTTGCAAGCGGAATGGCACTTCGCAAGGGCGCACTAGCAGCGGGATGATCGGCTTGTCTTTGTTGATAAAGTAGCTCCATTCGTCAGCGACGTTCTCACTGGCGACGGAATCGGGGGAGAGCAAAACCAGCATAGTATCACTGCTATCCAAGCCGCGTTGTACTTCCATGTCCCAGTTGGCACCGTGAGGAATGTTGCTGACATCGAGCCAAACGGTCAGATCGTAGGTATTGAGGAAAGTGGCTAACTGGACGGCAAAATCCTTATCCACGCGAGAATAGCTGATAAAAATCTGCATACTGCTAACCCCTAACCGTCATAATAGCTGTAATGACTCCATTTTATGTCAGATAGATGGGAATCGTAAATCGACGGTGGAAAAGGTGGGTGGAATCGAGGTTGAAAATGCTGCCTGAAATGTTGCAGGAAATACAGGGCGTTTTCAGGCAAATTGTTGATGGGAAGTTGGAATCGAGCAAACGGATGGCGGAAAATGGTTAAGAATTAGCCTCGCCCCTTGATCCTAGAAGGGCAGGTTTGGAAACCTACCCCTACAAACTGTGCCCGGATTGGAAAGGGGAAACCGAGGCGGGTAGTTAATTTATTACGGCGACGGAGCGCGTACGATCAGCGGTGGCGGGCGATTGATCGCCGGTACATGGCAATATATTGATCGGTGCTGTTGTCCCAACTGAAATCCAGTCCCATGGCGCGGCGCTGCATGTTCTGGAAGGCAGCGCTACGGAAGCGATAGGTATCTAGTCCCCAGCGCAGCGTATTCAGCACCGCATCGGGTTCTTCCCACAAAAAACTGAACCCCGTGCCTACGTTGCCGTCACCGTTGTCATAATTCTGCACTGTGTCTGCTAGACCGCCAGTTTGACGCACGACGGGCAGTGATCCGTAGCGCATTGCCAGCATCTGGCTGGTGCCGCAAGGTTCGTAGCGACTGGGCATGAGGAAAAGATCAGAGGCGGCATAGATGCGCTGCGCTAGACTGGGTACGAAGCCGATGTAATCGCGCGCCTTGAAGGCGAAATCAGCGCACAAGCTGTGGAGTTGATCCTCTAACGCCGATTCACCTGATCCCAAGCCGATGAACTGGACATCGTATTCAACAAATAGTCGGCGCAATGCTGGCAGCGCTAGATCAATGCCTTTTTGATCGGTGAGCCGCGAGACAATGCCGATCAGAGGCACATCGGCACGCTCCGGCAAGCCCATTTCGCGCTGAAGATCGAGCTTGTTTTTGCGCTTGCCCTCAAGGAAATCTACTGCTGTGTAGTGGTGCTGAAGATTAGGATCGGTTGCAGGATCATTGCGCTGCATGTCCATGCCATTGAGGATGCCATACAAATCTGGCTGCCGGACGCGCAGCAGCCCTTCTAGCCCCTCTCCAAAACGCGGATACTGAATCTCGGTGGCGTGGGTCGGGCTAACAGTGTTGACCTGATCGGCGTAGGCGATACCGATGCCAAGTAAGTTATCGGTTTTATCTTGATAGACCAGATCCGGTTGATGGCGTTCGGGTACACCCGCATCCCAGAGGAAGCCGCCTGCCTGCGGACCTTGAAACGCCATATTGTGCAGAGTTAGCACCGAGCCGACACCTGACCAGTTGGGATCGCCGCGACTTTCGTTGAGCAGAAAAGGCACTAATCCCGTGTGCCAATCGTGGGCGTGAAGAATATCGGGGAAGAACGCCGCACCATCTGCGCCTTGCCCAAGCTGCCATGCCAGTGCCATTACTGCCTGAGAGAAGAAGATATAGCGCGGGGTATCCCATTCCCAGTCGGTATAGAGATAGTCTCCGCCGCTGAAAAAGGGCCAGCTTTCGAGGAAGTAGATGGGTACGCCGTCGTAAGTGGTCTTGTGGATGTAGACCTCAGCGGTTCCGCGACGACGGGAAAATTGGAAGCTGAATCTGTATTCAATGCGGAAGCGATCACGGTTGATCGTGCCGTAGAGGGGCATTAGCACGCGGGCGTCGATCCCTTTTTCGCGCAGCGCCTTCGGCAAACTGCCAACCACATCTCCGAGTCCGCCCGCTTTGGCGAATGGAGCAACTTCGGCAGAGGCAAACAGCACGTTCATGGGCAATCCCTCGCTGAAAATCGTGGTGCTAAGGTCATTATGCCAGATTTCGTGGTTACGCGCTCATGATTCCGCAAATTGGCGCGTCCCAATCCAATGCCTGATCCTGCGCCAGCAGTAAGTCGATCTTAGCAGCAATCTCAGGTGGATAGGGCGCGGTGCGGCGTTCGGTCATATCGGCAAACGAATTGACGCACTCAAAGATCGCGGAGAGCGTGCCACGAGTTTCGTTGACGAAGAACATGAGGTAATGAATACGTTTGGCGGATCGGGCAACCAGCCGCGCGTAGACCGTCATTACATCGCCCGCGCCAACTTCGCGCAGGAAGTGGATATGATGCTCCAGATCGAAGCCGCCTGTGCGATGCTGCTGGTGATACTCCGTTGTCAGACCGAACTGCGCCACAAAAGCGTAGCCCGCATCGTCAAAGACATGCAGGTAATAACGCATATTCATGTGATGGTCTCAACTCTCACACGTTCAAACCAATCTATCTATCACTGACTATCGATTCCAGCGCCGATTCAGACGCTGCGAAGTAGCAGAAAAGCAAACGACGCACCGTGCAAGATGCGTCGTTCACCTATTACGAGAGGCTTCAGAGAGATGTACGTAAACAATCCTACCACAAACGCTGTACAAAATCTACGGCAATCGCTTTTCCGGTTCCCTTTACTATCGCCAGACGAATACGCGGCGGTGAAGGACAAAGCACACGCTTACGCCGTTGGGCGATTGATCAAGCCATCGTTAGCCAACAACGACGAAAGCAAGTTCTTAGCTGATTATCCGGCTGGATTTACGAAGCTGGTTAAAACACTACTGGCAATCGTGGTCACACTTGCCGCTGTAACCAGCGCGGGTAAGCAGATCGCCGCCGTGGTGGGACTGCTAGAACCTATCGTGCCGTCGATCCCGTTCGGTGGGATCTGGTTCCTGTTCGCTATTGCAGCGTCTGTGCTGCTGTCCGAACTGGGGACCGTGCTGTGGGCATTGGTGGGAAAACCGCTATCCGGCGGCAACCGTGCTGTAAAGTACGTGTTCTACGCTTACGCGGCTGCCTGCGCTGCGCTGTCGATCATCGGCAATCTCATTATCACCCGTGATCACGTGCCGACAGGCGATCCGCTGAAAGCGTTCTATCTCTACCTCATTAGTATGATCATGCCACTGATCATCCTAGCAGTGGGTCTGCTAGTTGAACGGGCTTATGGCGCAAGTATCGAACGTCACCGGGCGGCAAAGACGGCTTACGCAGTGGCGTTGGCAGCCTACCAACAAGCCCTCGATAGCATTACTAGCACACCCGATTACGAGTCGGCACTCAGCAGCTATTTGCTGACCGCGTTACGGCGCAATCGCCCTCATGTGGTGAAGCACCTAGCCGAGTATCCCAATGATGCCACGTTTCTTATGCTGAGTGAGTACCGCGCCCACCGTCGGGCGGCTGAATCGACCCTTGCTGATCAGCTTGCCGCGCTGGATGCACAACAGCGTGAAGCGTCTGAAGGTAGTGAAGCCCGTGAAGCTTCACATAGATCAGCGCCGAAAGACGATAACCAATCAGCCGACGATTCAGCCGATCAAGTAGCCAATGCTACTGCTTCACGCCTTCATGAAGCGTTCACCGCGTCATTGGCTTCAGGACTAGCCAAGCGAGATGCGCTGATCGCTGCGTTCAACGCTGTACCTGATGCCCGCAAATTGACCATTCCGCAAATACAAAGCGCTATCGATGCCAGTGCGGGGCTGATCAGTGAAACACGTCGGGAGGTAGCTTAGCCATGAGCAAGAAAATGACCATCTACCAGCAACGAGCAGGGCAAATCCTGATCCCACATATCGGCAACCTGTACACGGAAGCCCAATGGAAAGCCAGCAAATACTGGTTTGCCGTCGTGTATGGCGAGGATACCCTAGCCGCGTTAGTGCTGTCCCATGTGGACAAGCCCAATGGATCACTAGGAGAGCTGCTTAGGGATTGGCTGGGTGGGATCGGGTACTCTGCAATCATGCGGGAGCGATTGGACCTATTTAAAACAGCCGAGATCGCCGCAGCGCAATCCGTTGGCAGGGTCGTAGATACTGAGCTACTGGCGCGGGCGGTTGCTGAGAAATCCGCGCTGTACCAGCTTGTTTCTGACCTTCAAGCGGAACCCAAATCCAAGGTGCTTAATCTGCGGCTGCAAAAGTGGGCGGATACCGTGATGGTCGATCAGGCGGTGACTCACATGCACGAATTATCCGAAAAAACGAAGGTAGGCAATCAAACCACCGACGAAACCAAGCTGCTGCTAAGGCTGTATTGGGCGCACAGAGGAACTGAACGATCCCCACTCTATGCCAAGCGCGGTGCGGACATTCTGTCTGTGTTAAAGGGGGAAGTTCCCCCCCACTTGAAAGCTTTTGCGGCAAAAGCAGAACGGATTATCGAGGAAACAGGAGCCAGTGGGACCACAATTGATCAGTTGATCTACACGTTAAAGGATCAGCGTGCACGCGATGAGATCAACAAATACATGTGGAAGGTCGTCACTGATCACCCCGAATTTGATCCGCAATATCTGCCCAAAGTTACGGAGATAGTTTAGCGGGAATCAGAGTGCTAAACTGCTTACCAGATAAACGAGGAATGCCGCTGGCAGGCGGCATCCTCATGGCTTCAAATCAAATTGTAGAGATATGACCAAGCATACATCAAGATCGGACTTCCGACAATCACGCTTTGATTCCTGCGGCTATTTCAACAGTGAAGGCTACTCGAATAACCGCGCACCTCAACAGACGTGGTATCGCATCCTGTATCCCAAGCAGGTAGGTGGAGGGCGATTAGTTTATCTATCGGCGCTGACGCTGCGCCGTCCGAACAATATCCTCTCGACCCCACAACCCCTAACTTGGGATTCTGTGCTTCCAGGCATAACCGCTGCGCTGGTCGACCAGTTCAGCCAGTACGATACACCCGTTATCTATGTAGCGAACGGGAGTTTGCAACTACTGGTTTTCAAGCGAGAGGACTTCGTGAATGGACGTGAATGAGAAGCGCCGCGCCATAGCAAACACCCCGATCAACGTCCCAATGAGTGAGTTGAAAAGATGGGGGTCACAGTTTGAACCACTTGTACGAACAATTGAGCAAATCTTCAAAGAAATCCCCAAAGCTGTTTACGTCGAGAAGCCGAGCGCTATCGGGATTCTGAGGGTGTATAGAACATCAGCCGATCTCCCTAAGGATACAGCCGAGTAAGCCGATGTTGCCTATTTGCACGCCTTTTGCGCCGTGCGCATCCGCGCTAGTATCCCAGCCAAGTGCAAACAAAAAGCGGCTGTTCGCCGCTTTGTTCGCACCAGCAGTATTACCAGTACCGCTGCCACTCATCACTGAACTATTGGAGCTAGATCAATGACTGCCCTCTATTCTAACGCGGCTACAATAAGCCCGCAACACACCACCCCAGCAAATACTATCACCAGCGACTCCCTAGTCAAAGAAGCTGAGCAGCTACGCGCTTACTTCAAGCCGCCCGTAAACAGCGCCTTGTCATTCCTGTTTCAAATTTGGCGGGGGCTGGAAGGTATCCGGCAATTAGCCCACAAATCCGACGCCGATCCTATAGGGAGTGTTGACACACTCTATGCTAATAGCGAGACAGGCATTCAGGCGATTCTCAACGAGGCGTTGAAGCTAAATCGTGGTGAACGGCATGTATGGGCGGACGTTGCAACCCGATCCCGCGCACATAAGCGCGGTGGCGTGGATGATCTTCAGGATATTGGCACGTTATGGGTGGATATTGATTGCCTCAAGCACGGCGTAGGAATTAGCGATGCCGTGTACACCCTCACTCATTGGCAGTACCCTCCCAATATTATCGTATTCACTGGCGGCGGTATCTCTGCATGGTGGTTGCTTGACCATCCTGTCGACGTGTCAGATCGTGAGAAAGCATTTAGCTTTAAGGATCAACAGACCGCATTTTTCCAGCCACTGACTGAGTTGATCCCCGCCATTGACCGTAAGGTCTGGGATTCCCCAAGGATGATGCGCTTACCAGAAACGGTTAACTGGAAGCCACAGTACTGCCAGCCGCGTGCGTCGATCATCTATTGGGATGTAGGAAAGCGGTACTCCTATGCCGAGATACAGCGCATCGCGCCAATTACAGCGCGATCCTTCAAGCCCGTAGTGCTGCCCGAAACACCCGATGGTATTTACTCCGTATCAACGCGGTTTGTGGCGGAGGTTATCTACGGGGAGAACCCTTCAGATCGCGGCGACGAACGGCACGGGCGAATGTATGCCAATGCACAGATCGCGGCGGGGGCGGGGATGCCTCAAAACATGTTTATCGACCACTTCCGCCCGATCTGCCGAGCGTGGTTTGCAGTGACTGGCGAAGAACACCGCGCCGATGGAGAGCTATCTGAAGCGGCGGGCTGGGGTTTTGCCCACCCCGCCCCGCGAATTGGTGCGTTTGTTCGCTTCGATGGTAATGCGCTGGTGGAAACTGACGATCCCGCGCTGCAAGCCGCGTTGTATTGCGAGGAAGCTGACACCAACACACAAGCTGTAGCGGCTATACCACTGACCGACGAACTATCGCCGGACGTGATGCGTAAAACACTACCCGCTTTAATTCGCGGGTTTCGGTCAAAGGCTAAAAATCCGACAGTGCTACTTCTAAAGGCAGCGCCCGGCGCCGGTAAAACTCGTGCGATCTTACACGATGCGGAGTCGCGTAGAGTAGCGGGCAAACGGGCAATCATCGCCACGCGAAACAAGGCGGGATGGTCCAAAGCTGAGTTAAAGGCGACATTAGCTAAGTACGGAATCAACAGCGCGGCGGGGTGGTATGCTTTTGAGCCGCGGCAATCTGAGATTGCATCGCCGTCATACTGTGAACGAACGGAGTTTGCTAACCTTGCCGCAAGCAGGGGGTTTAACGCGCGGCGTGCCGCCTGTGTCGATTGCCCGCTAAAACTCAACGGCACTTGTGAGCAGCAATACTATTTATCGCAAGTGAAGGCAGCGCGGTTAGCGCAAGTCATTGTATGCCGTCATGAGCACCTCCGCAATCCAGACCTGCTTACAAATATCGACTACCTATACTTCGACGAAACGCCGGAAACTGCAATCGGCAAAGGATACATCTACACCCCGTCGGCACTGACCGAAACGCTTGTAAACACCCTCATTGCCGGACAGCCTGAAAACGCCAATATCCGGCTGATCAACCAATCGACCAGTGCATTACAAGGAATCATCAAGCGGATTGAGCCAAACAAATACGACGGTGCGCAGCCGCAAACGTACATAAAACCCGATGGTCGCTGGCTATGGGATGCGCTGGAAATGCAGTT
>JAHBVK010000086.1 GCA_019637555.1 Anaerolineae bacterium | reverse complement strand
GGTGGGGCAGCAGCGGATATTGGAACACTTATTGACGCGATCCATTATTTCCTCAAGACTGACCCATCAAGCTCCGCCGCTATCGACGAAATAAGGCGTGACATAGGCTTAAAAGGGATACGCGAGTGTTTCGATATTTTGCGACGATGGGACATCTCCACAACCATCGCCAAAGACTTAAAGACGCGGCGCTCTACTATCCTTGCTTACTGGCGACAGGAAGGCGGGTATTGCATCTCACCGCCGGCTTCTTCCTTCGCTTTCGCCCCGCTAATAAATACGGATCGCGGAGATTGTCGTACTCCTTACGTTAGCTTCAGTGCAGATGGGCGTCGTGATGGATTCGATCTGAGTCTAGCGAACGACGATCACACAACTCGCAGCAGTAATTTTGCTCTGAGCGTGAGGCTTACTAACGCTTCGTTGTTGACGCTAGGCGGGTTAGATCAACTTGTAGTGCCATTACTAGCAGAAGATGATGAACTGTGGCTGCTGTTTAAGGCGGCGGCTCGGCATCCCGGCGGTCTGAAGCGCCTAGAAACTTGGATTCCTCAGGACGTACTCCCGAATTTTTTGCGCGATTTTACTCAAGGATTCTTGCAATCGACCGTGAAAGACTTTGACGAACCAGCTAAAAAAGAAACACAAGCTGAACGTGTGCAGCGAAACACGCGCGCTGGTACACGGCATTTGGTAGATATTATGGCTGGTTTAGCAAGTGTGAATATGGAAATAGGGTTAGAAACACCTCTGCCGACGTTCGTGTTGCCCTACAATCCAGAAAATCCGAAGGATCCAAATCGCCCAACTTCGCAGGGTGCCGAACGACTACTTGAGAACGCGATTGATCGCTTAATTGCACTCTTATTGGCACACTTCCCTGTAGTAAGTCCAGACGGCAAGCATACTTTTCTGAAAGCAAATGATAATTCTGCAGAAACGTTACAAGTTATCTATACCGGGTATCAGTTAATAGAAATTAAACGATCACTGCGTTCGCTACTAGCCTTTAGAGACCGAAAGCTATTTCCTGAACTTAAGCCACTCTCCGACTTTATGACCTATCTGCGTTTTCATCTTGGTGATACGCTGTTCACCAGCTACTTGCTGCACATAGGAGCGTATCTACACATTATTGCAAAATCAGGTGAGTTTAAGCGTGGATCGCCATTTGCACAGGCCCTCGAAGGTTTTCCTCAAGGAGATCTACTAGAGATAGTTAACACTTGCAAATCGCTGCTTAAGGAATGGGCGAAACCGGGACAGCAAATCCAATCGATAAGGTTGACCGTAAAGCGCGCGGATATGAAAGATGCAGTATGGCGGCACATCGGACTGTTGGATGAATTGCGTACAGCTCCACAAGTGCCTACGTGGCTACCTGTAAATCCGAAGATCGCTCCAGCACTCGCTAATGGCGCAAAATGCGCTAGTGAACTAGTGCTTGCACTCTACGCCAATAAGGGTCTCCCTATCATTGAGACATTTCTCGCCCAAACGGACTTTACGACGCTAGCCAAACTAGCAACAAAACATCGCGGGCTATTCCCGTTAGGCAATTTGGTGCAGGAACTCGCGCCTATTTCAAAAGCGCAAAGCTTTACGCGGCTCGCGGGAACTATCGCCGAAGCGATGGGACAAGCAAAAGTAGAAGATATGCCAGCCACGTCAACGCCGTAGGGATCCTTCAGACAGCCTAAACTAAGTGATGATGGTTAGGATTGCCACCGAACAGGTCAAGCCATTCGATGGCACATAAGGAATGACTCCTATTGACCCTATTTTTGCTTGCTTTCACGCTCCAACTGTTCCAATTCGGCGCGTTCACTGGTCAGCTTGCGCTGCTTCCAGGCTAGATATGCCACCAGCGCGGCGAGGATGATGATCACCACTGCATAGCCCAAGATCGCGTAGGCGTCAGTGTTTGGTGTTACGGGCATGATTCTCCGTCACTCTCATTGGTCCAGCAGGCGCGCTTTGATGCTGCGTACATGTTCCGCGATATTTTCCGTGCGTACCCGATGCCACAGCAGCGTGATCGCCGCCAACATCCACCATGCGCTGGCAACGCTCATGGTGATGATCATCGCCACATCAAGGTTGGGTTTACCCTCAGCGCTCGATTCCACCGGACTATCGCCAATGACTACCGGATGCAAAGTATCCGAGCGCGTGCGGATCACGATGAACACGTAATAGACGCTGATGAAGGCGAGGATGCCGTACACCGAAGCGAAGCGGGCGCGGCGTTCGGGGTCGTCAATCGCACCGCGTAGTGTCAGATAGGCGGCGTACAGCAGCATCATCACCGCCATCGAATTCAGGCGCGGATCGCCAGTCCACCATGTATTCCAGATCGGGCGCGCCCACACCGATCCTGTCGCCAGCGTGATCAGCATCAGCGGGAAGCCGACTTCGACGCTGGACACCGCCAACCGATCCCACTTCGGATCACGGGTGCGTAGATAGGCAATGCCCGCGATCACGGTGACGAAGAATGCCGTTGCCCCACCGCTGAAAGAGCCGACGTGCATATAAAAGACGCGCTGCACATTACCCTGCGTGACGTCGGTTCCCGCGTAGAACAGCGCCAGAAACAACGTCACTACGAAGCCCAGTCCGGTCAGCCACGTTAGCACATTCAAGATGCGTGAGCGTGAGACGGCGTAATCCAGCTTCGGCAACTTGTGCTGTATGGCGGCATCCATACTTGCTACTGCCATCGTATCCTCCCGACTAATTAATTCAGGTTTTTGTAGAATTCTGTAGATTATGACTCAAAATTTGCTGTTCGCTAACGGATTGTGATTTTTTGCATTAATGTCGCTTAATTTTAATCTGTTCGACTATCACGATCAATACAGGGGAGGAATAGTCGGAGTGACCAAGAACATGGGCGAGTGTCCACCAAACTCACAAATACGCCGTCAACTTATGTTATTGACGACGTACTTGTGAGGGATTGAGATGTTATCGGTCTGCGCTATCCGGCGGATGGTTGAGGCTGATAATGCAGCGCGACGACGCCTGAACTGAATGTCTTGGTCTCCAGCAGCTTGAGCGTGTTAACGCCCATTTGCTCGAACATGCGTGGTCCTTCGCCGAATGTGAACGGGAACACCAAGATGCGCAGTTCATCGACGAGACCGTATTTGAGCAGCGTGTGAGTCAGCTCACCGACGCCATACTGCAGCAAACTGTTACCCGACTCTTGCTTGAGCTTGCGGATCTGTTCAGCAACATCCCCTTTGATCAGAGTAGTATTCCATTGCAGCGGCTCGCTAAGAGTGCGGGATGCCACATACTTAGGCATCGCGTTTATCCGGTCAGCGTCTGCTCCTTGCCTCGTGGGCCACACCTGAGCGAAGAATTCGTAGGTCTTCTTACCCATCACCAGCGCATCTGGCATAAATAGGAGATCGTTGAGGTATTGCGTAACATCCGCGCTGTGGAAGGGGAAAACCTGCTGCCAGAAATTTGTGTTCTCTCCGCCCATCACGCCATCGAGTGATACTTCGGCTTCTACGATTAGCTTTCTCATCTAACACCTCAGCCTGTTAGTCGCGTTTGACAAGAGCATCTTAGCGCCACTAGTCGGGGGATGTCTTGAACGAAAACGCAAACTACTCTGGAAGATTCTGGCTGGCTATTTGAGCGGGAGTTTGTCCGAAAAATCGTTTCAGAGATCGGGTTAGATGCGGTTGATCCGCGTAACCAGCCTCAAAAACGGTGTCGAGGATGGTTGATCCTTGGGCTAACAGCGCATATGCCTGCCGTGCTCGCGTAATCTGATAGATGATTTTGTTTGTTAGTCCTGTCGCCTTTAAGAATCGATATTGCACGGAGCGTACTGAAAGTACCTGTGAGCGCCCTCGCAACACCTCATCTACTAATGGATCGGTCACCAGCAACTGTTCACGAACCAGACGGGCGATGAACGTATCCACATTCTCGTAGTTGGGGAACTGCCACGCGGAACCGTGCAACCAGAAGGATCGTCGGCTCGCTTCCGGTAAGTCTACGTTGCCCCAATCGCGCAGATTGGCGGGCGGCAGTTGGGGCATAAACGTGCCCAGTTTGAAGGTGATTCCGAGATACTCAGCGCCTAGCAACTGATAGTCAAGCGTAGTCGCTTTCGTCTCCGGTCCGCGCACAGTAAGGGTTGTCTTACCCTGATAGCGGGTCAAGACGATCTCACTGTTAGCCTTGGATTGAGAGATAAACGTGCCTACACGCTCACTTTGAGCGCGCCAGATCCTTTCTACAAAGGGCGACTCTGAAGGTTTTTCCTCCATGCGAAAGAGCATGACTTTAGCTCCCACAGTGTTCAGCAGGTATGATTGTGCGCTTATTCATCGGCTTCACAGCCGGGCAACTGTCAACGCAGCTGACCACAACAAACTTAGAACTGCTGATCCGCCAGCTCCTTACCCCTTTTCTTGTCAGTATACTAGCTCTGCAAATCCGATCTCTGGATACCATGAAAAGTTAGAGCAAACAGCCAGCCAGAACAAAGCCCCCTTCTAGATAGCTGTAAACGTTTTTAGTTATAGTATGATCTGTGGTGCGGATCAAATACTGAAAAGGCAAAACCTTGATGGCAACAACCACAGATTGCTCGATTTCGGGTAAACAGCATGATTGGGAAGCGGTAAGTGTTGAAACCGTTCGAGAGTCAAGAAGGGTAGGGTCAGGACAATCCTATGATAATCGAGAGTTTTTGGAATTGGATGTGATCACTACTACCTTCAAGTGTAAAACGTGTGGCGCGATAACGGTTGAGACCACAGAAACCGATGGTGAGGTAGTTTGGTATTGATACTGCTGGTAACCGTCCGAAATTTTCTAGTACTAACCCACTAATTGAAGCCATCACTTCAGCGGAGATGCCGTCTTGACACTGGCAGCTTTGCCATGAAATCCCTGATCCCGCGCCGTTACCGTCTAGCCCGCACAACATGAATGGAAGCTTAGATAACTTTGACGAGTCATAAATCTATTACCGCACAAAACGCGCTGTGATATTTTTATGACATTACGGGTATTAGTGGGGCGTACATGGCGTTTTTATGCCCTTCTCCCCCACTAATGGGTGCATTGGCGGTGAAATTTCTATGAAATGTATTGACATGCTGTGCATTTGATCTATGATTTGCACCGAATGTCCGTGATATAGACGGGTTTTATGCTGTGTAACATCACAGGTCTGCTACGGGCCACAACCCCTGATACTTTCCACCTTTAGGTTGCTAGCGATCCCTTGACGCTCTGAGGCGCTTGACTGTCGTCGCTACCAAACCCACTGGTGGCGATTTTTGTGTTCGGTAAACGGCAGTCAAGAGGTCAGAGAAAGGGAGCAATGATCGCATTCACGCGCCAAAGCGTTGACATCGACACTGAATTTCAACCAACAGTACTACCAGCCCTTCCTGAAGGGTTTGAGATCATCGACGATACTTTACATTTTCAGGGCATCGACTTGATGGCTCTGTTGACCGATCCTATCTCCGTACAGGGTGTAGCCGAAAAAACCGCCACACCGCTGTACGTGCGGCGTCTGGAATCCCTGCGCGACAATTATCACGCGCTGCATTACTGGTTCTGGGTGGCGAAGGAACAACTGCACTACCCCGGCAATCTGATGGTTGCCTACGCCAGCAAAGCAAATCCTTCTGAGCCAGTGGTACGCACGCTGCTGGAAGAAGGCGCGGCATACGAATGTTCCTCCGCCTACGACATTGACATCGTGCGTCACGCTTACGATCAGGGCTGGTTGGATCAAGACCGCACCATCCTTGCCAATGGATTCAAGATTCCGGTGTATGCCGACAATCTGGTGAGGCTTCGGCGTGACGGATTTGAACACCTCACCCCAATCCTTGACGATCTAGACGAGATCGACACCTTTGCGGACAGCGGCTTAACCTTCGATGTCGGACTGCGCTACCGCACCGATATGCAGGAAGTCAACCGCTTCGGCATGTCCGTTGACGATCTGGAATGTGCCGTCGAGCGCATCAACGCGGCTGGCAACCTGCGGCTGACGATCCTGCACGCCATGCAGACCGTCCATGCTGACGAGGGCTTGCGCTATCAGGCGGCGATGATGCGCAGCTTACGCGCTTACGCGCAGATCAAGCGGATCGCACCGACGCTGCACCGCTTTAATCTGGGCGGTGGCTTGCCCGGACGCCACAGCGATATGGACTTCCAAGATTGGATGTACCAGACGCTGCGTAACATCATGGAAGTGTGCGAGGAAGAAGGCATCGAGCCGCCCGATCTGATGATCGAATCAGGGCGCTATCTGGTGCAGGATCACGCCATGAAGATGTTCCGCGTGCTGAAGGGAGGGAAAGCCGCCAGTGACGGTGTCCCTTTTTACGTCATCGACGGCAGCATTATGAGCAACTTCCCCGATGCGTGGGCGCTTGGTGACGAGTTCACCGTGCTGCCGATCAACAACTGGGACAGCCCCTTCGTTGAAGCGCGGCTTTCCGGCTTGACCTGCGATCAGGATGACATCTATCCGACGCGCAAAATGGGCGACGAACCGATCTGGCTGCCCGCCGATACGGAAAATCTGGTAGTTGGATTCTTCCACTGCGGCGCATATCAAGAGACGCTCGGCGGACGCGGCGGATCGAAGCACTGCTTGCTGCCCGAAGGCGCGGAACTGATCATCGACACGAACGATCAGACTGGCGAGTACATCTTCGCTGACTACGATGCGCCACAGGATGCTGGTGCTGTGCTAGGGAATATGGGCTACGCGCGGCGCTAACCCCGTAATTACTAAATGAAATGGTAACGAGGCGAGCACTACTCGCCTCGTTTTGATCTCCGTGTCAAGTAACATCCACGCTATACTTAGGCTTAATGATTGTTCTGATTGAGGCTGATCTGATGACCACCTTAGAACTTCGTGGACGCATCACCGATACAGGCGAACTCAAAGTCGATCTTCCGGCAGGTTTGCCGTCTGGTGAAGTCACTGTTCGTATTGATGTGCCGTCTACTTCAGAGCAATCAGAATCAGAGTGGACATCTGAAGAACTGGATCAAGCTCTCAATTCCCCAAAAAGGTCACTACGCGATTTAGCCAACTGGCTTAAGCAGCATCCGCCGCTTGAGCAATGGGGCGATTTATCGGATGCCGAAGACGCGGCAGAATACCTCCATCAGCAACGCCGTAAGAGTCGGTTCAGTCTTGATGATCTCGAAACTAGAATTTAAGCATGCGGTTTCAGTCAAAATTTCTCTGTTTCGTTAGCTGATCAGCGCCGGAACGCGATCAGCCCACGACGCAAGCTGCTCCAACTGTGCGCCGATGTGTAACAGCAAATCCTCTCGCCCCAAATTAGCCACTAACTGCACGCCGATGGGCAAATCATCCGCTGTCCAATGCAGCGGCAGCGAGATCGCGGGCAGTCCAGCCACGCTGATCGCCATGCAGAATAAGCCAAAGATCAAGCCGTGTTCGGCGGGATCGCTGCCCAATGGTGGCGGAGGCTGCGTCATGGTCGGCGTGATCAGTAAATCGTAGTTTGTCCACCATTCCGGCGTGCGGCAGATGCCGTTAAGTAGACGGCGCTGTGCAGCGTGAATCTGGACTGCGGAGAAAGTACGCCCTTCTTCAGCCGCTTGCCATGTCGCAGGTTCTACATCATCGGCAGTGATCGGCTTTCCGGTCAGCTCTGCCAATTCGTCCAGCGAAGCGGCAAGTCTGCTGGACGAAATGATCCGTAACGCCAAGCCGAGTCCGGTTGGTCCCTCAAAAGCAGGCGGATAGCTGTACTCGACATGATGCCCTACACTTTCCAACAGCTTGCCAGTCTTTTCGACAGCAGCCACACAATCAGGGTGAACATCCTGAGGGAGGAAGGGATCATGCGTCAACAAGCCGACGCGCAGTTTGGTTTTGCCAGTCGCTGGATCAGTCAAGAGAGGCGGCGCGACGAAAAGATCACCGGGCATGTTGCCGTGAATCGCTTGCAGGATATTGGCGGCATCGCGCACCGAGCGCACGACCACAAATTCCACGATATTGCCGAGCAATCCGCCACTGTATGCCGGACCAGTCGAGATGCGCCCTCTGGATGGTTTCAATCCGACTAAGCCGCAGCAACTGGCGGGAATACGGATCGAGCCGTAGCCATCGTTGGCGTGGGCGACAGCAACCATACGCGTGGCGACGGCGGCAGCAGAGCCGCCGCTAGAACCGCCAGCGGAATGATCTAGCTGATAGGGGTTGCGCGTCGCACCGAAGGCGAGTGGTTCTGTGGTTGGGGAGAGCGCCAGTTCGGGTAAGTTACTTTTGCCGATGAAAATGAAGCCTGCTTCGCGGAATCGTCGAGCAAGATAGGTATCCGCTTTCGAGCGCCAAGCGAGATCGCGCAAGTAGCGCATCCCCGCGTAATAGGGATCGCCCGCTGTTTGGCACATAAAATCCTTGAGCACCAGCGGCACGCCCATGAACGCGCCATCCACGGGATTCAAGGCTTGGCGACGTGCGCCCTCGTACAATGGCGTGATGATGGCGTTGATCTGCGGATTGAAGCGTTCGATCTGCGCGATGGAGGCTTCGACCAATTCCGACGCTGAGAGTTCTCGATTTCTGATCAGGGCAGCTTGCGCCGTCGCATCCAGCCGCAGTACTTCAGGGATCACGGACGATTATCCTTAGCTTTCGGGAAACTTACTTCTTGATCCACACACCCGATATTAATCTGACTGCTGTAGAATCGACATGTTTTTGCGTAGTGTAGTAAGGACACCCGATGTTTACTCATTCCCTCAAACGATTAGCCGTCCTCGTGACGGCTTTACTACTGATCGCTGCACCTGCCGCCATGACCACGAAGGCACAGGAAGCGGCGATACAACTCAAAGGCGCGTTCAGCGTCGCCTACAGCGGTTATGAGACGTTGCCGCTGGTCGTTGGTCTGGCGGATGCGACAGGCTACTTCGGCAAAGACCCGATCTACCTGCTGCCGTCAACGGATCAGGCGTTAGCGACTTACACTGGCAGTGCCCGCAGCGGCAATTACGATCTAACGCTGCCCGACGAACCGAAAGGGCGCAACTTCGATGTCACCAGCGGACAACTGAGCGACGCCGCGAAGGTGCATCTCTACGACGTGCGCTTGATGAGCGATGTGGTTGATCGCGGCTTCATGTGGGAGAACGAAGACGCTATCGCTTCCTCGATGAGGATCAGCGTCGATTCTAACGTCGATGGCGGCACGCTTATCGTCTGGGCGGCAGATGCGGCGGAACAGTTCCCTACTGCGCGCGGCGCTGATGGCGTATTGTTCACTGCTGATGATCCGCGCACGGCGATCCCCGCTGGCTATTCGCTGGTCAACCTCGATCAAGAACCGTTCCAGATTGCGCCCGCTACTAGCGGCACGCTCAACCTGATCACCACTGGCGGCGGCGATGTGATCGACTACACCAGCCTGAGCTGCGATAAGCTGATCCCCGCGCTGGTGGATCGCACCGAGAAGTATTATCCCTTCACCGAACTGCATCAGGTGAACTGGGATACTATCCGTGCCGACGTGATCAACGCCTCGCAGAGCATCACCTCGGAAGCTGATTGCGAAGCGCTGATCGTCAAGATCGCTAACGCTATTCCCGATGGTCACATGAACTTCAGTTTGGCGAGTGTGCAGCCTGAACTGGCGGGCACGGTCAGCATTTTGCTTGCGCCGACCAGCGACGGGCAGATCGTGGTCGAGTATGTGCGTCCCGGTGGTCCGGCGGAACAGGCTGGCATCAAGGCTGGCGCGGTGATCACAGCATGGGATGGCAAGCCGATCCAGCAGTACCTTGACGAGATGACGCTGCTATTCTCCAACGCCAGCACGCCGCACGCGCTGCTAGACATCAAACTGACGCAGATCACGCGCGGGCAAATCGGCTCGGAAGCGGCGATCACCTTCACCAATCCGGGTGGTTCAGAGCAAACGGTAACGATCAAGCGCGTGCAGCCCGTCCGTGCCAGTATCCCGACGGAAGACCTCAAGATCGTAGACGGCAAGCTGCCATCGGGCATCGGTTACATCCGGCTGCCAAGTTTCGCTGCCTACCAGAACATGAAGGATTTCGATGCCCAACTCGATGCGCTGATCAAGGCGAATGTGCCGGGGATCATCATCGACGTGCGCGGCAACGGTGGCGGCTTCTCGCAAATCTCGGACGCGCTGGCGAGTCGCTTCTTCGATACGGCGTTCACGGTGGGCGATGTGATCACGACGGACGGGCGCTACACCTACACCATGCGCGTCGATCCGCGTGCGCCGCTGTACACCGGATTGGTCGCCGTGCTGGTCGATGAGAACACCGTCAGCGCCGCCGATCTGTTCTCCTACACCTTCAAGGTCAGCAAGCGCGGTCTGATCGTCGGATTTACGCCATCAGCGGGCGCGGCGGGGACGGTCAGTGGTGGCGGTTACTATCTGCCGGATCGCGGCTTCATGCAGCTTCCTACGGCTGGCGTGCTGGATGCCAGCGGCAAGCAGATCATCGAAGGCACAGGCGTGGTTCCGGATGTGCTAGTGCCGCGCACCGTCGATAGCATCATCTCTATTCAGGATGAGGTGCTGCACGCGGCTGAACAAGCATTGCTCAACGGTCAGCGTCCCTCGTAAATAGCCTATACTGATCATTCTCTGCTCTTAACCCTAATATGGGTTAAGAGCAGCACAGTTAACACCGGACAAGGATCATCGTTAGCCCCGCGATTCCTCGTCTTCCAGCGCGGCGCGGCGACCTTCGGCTTCGTTGACGCGACTGAGCAAAAAGCCACCAAGGACAAAGAAGATGATCACCGAGAGGATGCTAAAGCGGAGATTGTTAGTGATCTGCCCGATCAGACCGAACAACAGCAAGCCGAAAATGCTGCCGAATTTATCGGTGAGCGAGTAGAACCCAAAGAACTCGCCGCTTTTGCTTTTGGGCGTCATGGTGGAGAACAGCGAACGGCTGAGGGCTTGCGTACCACCCTGCACCGTCGCCACCAGCCACGCCAGCAACCAGAATTCGCCGGGGGTATTGGTGAAGAACGCCCACACGGCGATCAATGCGTAGATGGCGACACCCATCAGGATGGCGTGCTTGGTGGTCAGCCAATTGACCACTGGCGTGACCAGATTGCGTCCAGCGAACCAGCAGAAGATCAAGCCGAACACCTGATTGATCGCCACCAGCGTCAGCACAGTCACGGGACTGTAGCTCAGATATTCGTTCTCACCGAGTGCAGCCAAGCCTGCGCTCGTTGTCGCTGCCTCGGATTGCGCCACGATGAAGCCCATTAATGGGAAAGTGATCGCCGTCCATAGGATGAAGGCGACGAAGAAGCTGCGCCATTTAGAGTCTTGGTCGCTCATGCGCCCGAACATCAGCGCGTAAGGGAAGGCGACGAACTGAGTTAGCAGCAGCGCCCCGATCAGCGTAGAACTGCTCAGGCGCAGTTGTTCGCTGCCATAGGTAGTGCTCAAACCGATGATCGTGCCGATGCCGTCACTGTACAGCCAGAAGGCAACCAGCATCAGGAATAACTGACGATAGCCACGAATATGCGCCAGAGTCGCACCGATGCGCTTAAACGAGTCGGCAATCGGGTTGCGGTGCTCGGTCTGGTGCTTGAGCGGGGTCGCCGCCGGTTCGGGCACGGTAATGAACAGTGGCAGCGCGAAGATGAACCACCAGACACCCGCCGTCAGCAGCGCGATCCGCGTGGCGGTCTCGGTGTCCGGCAGTCCAAAAGTCTTGGGCGAGAGGATCAGGAAGGTGCAGATCGCTAGATGCAAGCCGCCACCGATGTAGCCCAAGCCGTAGCCGAGCGTAGAAAGGCGATCCCGTTCTTCGTCGCGGGCGACGTGCGAGAGCAGCGAATCGTAGAGCGCGAAAGACATATTCAGGCAGATCTGGATCACGATGAACAGCAGTGATGCCCAGACCCAACCGCCGCTGCTGGTGGTCAGCAGCGCACAGACCGCCAGCGATCCGGCGGTAGTGGTGACGACGAGTAAACGTTTACGCCGTCCGGTAAGGTCGCCAATGGTGCCGATCACGGGTGCAGCCATGATCGAGAGCAGCAGCGCAATCGCACCCGTGTAGGCGAAGACGCTGGCGGCATTGGTCAGGTCTTTCGCCACCACTTGATTGTAATAAACAGGAAAGACCGCCGCGATCACCAGCGTGACAACAGCGGAATTCGCCCAGTCGTAGACCGCCCATGCCCATTTGCGGTTGCGCGCCGTGACATCTGGCAGCGAAGCCGATTGAAGCGTCATAAGTTGAGTTCTCCTTAAAGAAGTGCGGTGCAGTTGTGATGGCAATAGTTAGGGTAAGTAGAAAAGAACTTTTTTGCTATCAAGCGAATTTAACACTCAAGATGCGCTATGGATGTGCGCTAGAGTACGGAAGTATCGAAAATAGCTTATTGCGAATTATTTCACAAAGTAGTATTCTATGATATGGGAAGGATACTTCGTTAGTGGGGAGGATGAACATCGACTTAGAATGGAGCAAATCATGGTTAGGAGACTCATCCTCATCGCGGCACTGCTGATCAGTACCCTCGCTGTTTCGGCGGTAAATGTGGCTTCGGCGCAAGAATCCGCATGGCAGGAAGGCGCGACGCTGGTCACAGGTACCTGCGGAATCCAAGGCGGTGGTTACCGCGTCGTCAACATCAATGCCCTCAAAGCGGTTGATCGCAGCGTACCGAGCCGCAGTTCCAATTTCCAGATTTATGTCACCAGCGGTATCAAGCCCGCGAATACCGTCAGCACGCTAATCGGTCCAGTGACCGTCGCCGTGCCCATCGATCCTGACTATCTAAGTGTTAGCCGCGATCTCGGTTGGGCAGGGCTGGATGCTACTGTCTCGCTGTATGATGCTGCTACCCTGAGCAATGTCACAGTGGATGTGCACCTACAGTGGACGGCGAATTCAGGTGTGACGCAAGAAGGCAACCTGTACAAACGCAATGCCACGATCACGGGCACGGTTACCCTGAAGGATCGTGATTATCTGCTGGCATGTGTGAAATCCGGCTACATCTTCTCGACCAGAGCCGAAGCCGCGCTACTAAGCGGTGAGATATACCAGTTTCCGGTTCCTGAGAATGGAAGGATGATCGCTGGGCGAGGGTGCTGGCATGAGCACTCTCGCCCATCGTTTGGAGCGGCTGCTGGCTAAAGCTCAGTGACGAGCGCTGCTGTCGCGGTTGTCGCTGCCTTAGCACAAACAGCACTGACTCTTAACTTGCCGTTGATTACCTATTAACCCCCAACCATAGACCGTTAACCAGTCATTAGCTTTGCCGAGTTAACGTCGCTTGCCTGTCGCACAACTACAACTATGCGCCATAGGCAGGAGACAAAACCGTGTCCCACAAACTCACTCGCCGCCGCTTTTTGGAATTAAGCGCACTCGCCAGCGCCGGATTTACGCTGTTCCCCGGTGCGCTGCGTGCCCTCGCGCAGGGCGATCCGACCGCGACTCCGGTGGCGCTGCCACCCGCCCCCGCCGCTGCACCGATTGATCTGGAAGCCATCGGCGGTATGGATAAGCTGGTCGAACTGGCGCAGGCGGAAGGTGAACTTTCCACCATCGCGCTGCCGGATGACTGGGCGAATTATGGTCAGATGAAGAAAGATTTCTTCGCCAAGTATCCTTTCTTGAAGCATAACGACCTTGCCCCCGACGCTGGTTCCGGTGACGAAATTCAAGCGATCATCGCTAACGCGGGCAACAGCGGTCCGCAGAACCCCGACACCATCGACGTTGGGTTCATCTGGGGCAAGCGGGCAAAAGAGCAGGGCTTGCTGCAACCGTACAAAGTCTCGACGTGGGATAGCATCCCCGCCGACCTCAAAGATGCCGATGGTTACTGGATCGGCAACTACTTCGGCACGATGTCCTTCATCGTCAACACCGATGTGGTCACCAACGTACCGCAGGATTGGTCTGACCTGCTGAAGCCTGAATACAAAGGAATGATCGCGCTGCGGCGACCCTACCAGCAGCAATGAAGATACCCACGCGGTGTGGGCGTCGGTATTCGGCATGGGCGCAACGCTGGATGCGCCGGAGAAGGGGTTGGAGTTCTTCAAGCAGTTGGCGGAAAGCGGCAACTTGCTCTCCACCGTTTCCTCGGCGGCGACGCTGGCGAAGGGCGAGACGCCGATTGGCTTCCACTGGGATTACAACAACCTCGCTTATCGTGATGCCAACAAGGACATCGCCAACTTGCAGGTGATCTACCCCAAGAGTGGCACGGTGGCGGGCGTGTACCTACACGGCATCAACGCCTACTCGCCGCGTCCCTACGCTGCGCGTCTGTGGGCGGAGTACCTCTACAGCGACGCCGGTCAGTTGACGTGGTTGAGTGGTTACGCCAAGCCAGCCCGCTATGACGATCTGGTCAAGCGCGGTGTGATCTCGGCGGAACTGGCGGCACAACTGCCCGTTGTGGATGCGCCGATTTCTTTCCCGACCTTCGATCAGTTGGGCACGGGTCTGAGCTACATCCGCGAGAATTGGCCCAAAGTCGTCGGCGTCACGCTGACCAAGTAAGCCTGAGTTCAGCATCTGTGCTTGTCAGCGGGGGAGTCACGACTCCCCCGCTGATTGTTCTATAACGTATTAGGTTGGCTTATCTCCTTCGGTGAGCCGAGCAAATAGGTAATCCTCTGATGAGCAGCATCGCCAGTACGAGCGCCGCCGAATTGACAGAAGTGCAAAGCGCCGTTGATCAGCGCCCACCAGTGAGACGGATGTCGTTGTTCCGCCGCTGGGAGTGGATCGGTCTGCTGCCGTTCATCGTGTTCGTGATCGCCTTCCAATTGTTCCCCGCGCTGTCGATTGTCATTCGCTCGTTTCTAGATCAGGCAAATCAGTTCAGCTTTGCCAATATCGAGGCGCTGAACAATCCGGTGATCCTCCAATCGTTCTCCAGCACCTTGCAGATCAGCTTTCTGAGTGCGCTGACTGGCTCGATCATCGGCTTCGCGCTGGCGTGGGCGATCACATGGGGCAATATTCACGGCTCGATCCGCAGCGCGGTACTTTCCTTCTGCGGTGTGGCGGCGAATTTCGCGGGCGTGCCACTGGTCTTTGCCTTCATCTCGGCGTATGGCTTGACGGGCGTGATCTTGGGACGGCAGGGCGTATTGACGCAGTTCTTGAACTCGGTAGGCATCTCGCTATATCCGGGCTTCACGCTGTACAACTTCTGGGGGCTGGTCTTCGTCTACTTGTTTTTCCAGATTCCGCTGATGGTGCTGGTGATACTGCCCGCGCTGCAAGGCTTGAAGCGGGAGTGGCGCGAAGCAAGCGAAAATCTAGGCGCGACGCGGCTGCAATATTGGCGCTATGTGGCGTTCCCGATCCTTGTTCCGGTGCTGCTGAGTACCTTCGCGCTGTTATTTGCCAACGCCTTCGGCACGCACGCCACCGCCTACGCGCTGATCGGTGGCGGCGCAGGGCAAAACTTGATCGTCACCATCCTTGTCGGCAACCAGTTCAGCAGTGACACGCTCAATAATCCCGGACTAGGCTACTCGCTGGCGCTGGTGATGGTGCTGATCATGACGGTCACGATTTATCTGAACGGTGTTTTCCGCCGCCGCGCCGAACGCTGGTTGCAATGAACCTACTGAGATCAATTGGAGCAACGCTATGACCACGACGCGACAACGCCCAACGCTCCTCTCATGGATCGCGCTGCTGCTGCCGCTGTTGTACATGTTCATCCCGCTGGCATCGACCTTGCAGTTTTCCTTGCAGGCGAAGCGCGGTGAGATCGGCTTCAGCGCCTACAGCAACGTACTGGCGCTGCCCGAATTCGTCAGCTCGTTCAATTTCTCCTTCTGGACGGCGATCCTGACCATCGTGATCGGTACGGCGATCATCGTACCGACCTGCTTCTGGGTCACGCTGCGCTTACCGCAGTGGCGTCAATTCGTCGAGTTTTTCGTGCTGATCTCGTTCGTCACGCCGACGGTAGTGCTGGTGTTCGGCTTGGTGCGTGCCCACAACCTGACCGGACTGACCAACACGGCGCAGGGCGTCTATATCTTGCTGCTCGGCGCCTACATCACCCGCGCCTTCCCCTATATGTATCGCTCCGTCGATGCAGGCTTACGCGCGATCAATGTGCGGGTGCTGACGGAAGCGGCGCAGAGTTTGGGCGCGAATTGGTTCACCATTCTGGCGCGGGTGATCTTGCCTAACATCATCGTGGCAGTGCTGAACGGCGCGTTCGTCACCTTCGCCATCGTGATCACCGAGTACACCATCGCGGCGCTGCTCTCGCAACCAGCATTCGGTCCCTTCATGCAGCAGATTGGCACGCGCAAAGTGTACGAGCCATCGGCGCTGACGATCCTCAGCTTGCTGCTGACGTGGCTGTGCGTCGGTGTGTTTCAGTATGTGGGACGCCGTTCCGTCGGTGCGCCCATCAGCGGAGTCTAGGATAAAGCTATCATGACCTTCCTCGAACTACTCAACGTCGAAAAACGATTCGGCAGCACCACCGCCGTACAGCAATTCAGCTTGCAGGTGAAGCGCGGCGAGTTCATCACCTTTCTGGGACCAAGTGGCTGCGGTAAAACTACCATTTTGCGAATGATCGCCGGATTCGAGCAGCCGAGCAGCGGACAGATCAAGGTCAACGACATGGACATCACGCCGACGCCCGCCAACAAACGCAACTTCGGCATGGTCTTTCAGTCGTATGCGCTGTTCCCCAACATGACCGTCGCCGCGAATATCGGCTTCGGGCTGCGGGTGGCACATCAGCCCGCCGCGTTGATCCAAGATCGCGTAAGCGAAATGCTCAAGCTGATCCGCATGGAGGAGTTCGGCAGCCGCTATCCGCATCAACTATCGGGCGGGCAGCAGCAGCGCGTAGCATTGGCGCGGGCGTTAGCGATCCAGCCGCAGGTGCTCCTGCTCGATGAACCGCTGTCGGCACTTGATGCCAAAATCCGCGTCTCGCTGCGGCAGGAAATCCGCGCGATCCAGCGGCATCTCGGCATCACCACCATCTTCGTGACACACGATCAGGAGGAGGCACTGTCGATCTCGGATCGCATCGTGGTCATGAACAAGGGTCGGATCGAACAACTTGGCGCACCACACGACATCTACAACGCGCCGCAGACGCGATTCGTCGCTTCGTTCGTGGGTACGCTGAACGTGCTGACCGCGCAGGCAGATGGCAGTAGCAGCGTCTTGATCGATGGGCAGAAAGTGAACGTCGGCAACTCGGAGGCGGCAGCAGGCAAGCCAGTCACGGTGGCGATCCGTCCCGAAGCGCTATCGCTGCACGAGGGTGCGCCGAACGGTAATCATCTAGATGGCTTGGTCGAGGATATTGGCTTCTTAGGCTCGGTGGTGCGCGTGCGCGTCCGCCTGCAAGATCAGACGATCAACGTGGATACCTTTAACAATCCGACGCTGGTGCTGCCGGAGCACGGTGATAGAATCAAGGTGCGTTTCTCACCTGATGCTTGCACGGTGCTGCGAGAGGATTAATCTGCCCACCATGACTAAAGTTGTGTTCGTGATGATCGATGGCTTGCGCCCCGATGCGCTGGATCATGCCAGCCTGCCGGGATTACGCAGTTTGCTGGATCGCGGGGCATACAGCTTACGCGCCAGTTCGGTGATGCCGTCGATGACGCTGCCCTGCCACATGTCGATCTTCCACAGCGTACCACCCTCGCGGCACGGTATCCTGAGCAACGAATACGCGCCGCAAGTGCGTCCGATTCGCGGCTTGGTGGAGCATCTCAACAGCGCGGGCAAACAGTCGGCGTTCTTCACCAACTGGGAGGAGCTGCGCGATCTCAGCCGTCCGAGCAACTTGCAGATGTCGTGGTACGCCAACGAGTCCTATAACTTGCCGATGGGCGACGAACTGGTGACTGATGCCGCATTGCCCTACCTCAGTCGCGGGGCGTTCGATTTCACCTTCGTTTATCTAGGCACGGTGGATACCTCGGGACACGCTTTCGGCTGGATGAGCGCCGAGTATTTGCAGCAGGCGGAGCGCGTGGATAAGCAGCTTGTGCGGATCATTGACGCGCTGCCCGCTGACACTGCGATCATCTGCCACGCCGATCATGGCGGTCACGAACGGACTCACGGCACCGAGATGCCGGAAGATATGACGATCCCTTGGGTGTGCGCCGGAGCAGGCATCGCTGCACGTGAGATCACCGAGTCGGTCAGTTTGCTGGATACCGCGCCGACGGCATCCGCGCTGCTTGGCGTGCCGCCGTGGAAAGAGTGGGAAGGGCGCAGCGTGGTCTAGTTGTTCAGTATTTACTCTCGCAGCGATTCCAGCACACTGATCACACGCTGATCGGGCACATCCGCCACGAGCACCGGATCACCGAGCGCACGCAGCAGCACGAAGCGGACTCGTCCGCCAGCTCGTTTCTTATCGGTGTTCATGGCGGCGCGAATATCGGCGGGCTTGTAGCTTTTGTAGCGTGTGGGCAAGCCGAGCGACTTGATCAACGATTCGACGCGGTAAGGCAGATCGGGATCGCACAAGCCTTGCACCTGACTGAGCCGTGCCGCTGCTACGATGCCCCACGCCACTGCCTCGCCGTGCTTCCACTGGAACTTGCTGACCGCTTCCAGCGCATGACCAAAGGTGTGACCAAGATTGAGGATGGCGCGTAATCCGTTCTCGTAGGGGTCTTCTTGCACCACATCGACCTTGAAGCGGATCGCCTTGCTGATGAACTCGACGGCGTTATCGCGGCGGTAAATGCGGGCATCGAGCAGCGAGAGATCGCGCAGAAAGCCCGCTTTGACCACTTCCGCGATGCCGCAGCGCCATTCGATGTCCGGCAGTGTTTGCAGTACATCGGTATCGACGATGACCATCTCCGGCTGCTTGAACGCGCCGATCAGGTTCTTGCCCTGCGGCAGATCGACACCGACTTTGCCACCGACGCTGGAATCGACCATCGCTAACAGGCTGGTGGGAATCTGTACGAAAGAGATGCCGCGCAGATAGGTGGCTGCCGCGAAGCCCGCCATATCGCCTAGCACACCGCCACCGAAGGCGAGGATCACCGACTTGCGATCTAATCCCGCGTCGATGAAAGCATCATAGAGCGAACGCACCGTGTCCAGTGTTTTGAACTGCTCGCCATCAGGCACGGTCAGGATCGGCGCATCGGGCAGCCGCTTGTTGAGCGATTCGGCGTATAGCGGCGCGAGTGTGGTGTTGGTGACGATGGCGACTTTGCCCGTCAGTTGACGCTGAACGAGCAGATCGGGCAGGGCATCTAGCCAGCCAGCACCGACGTAGATCGGGTAATCGGCGTTAGGCGCACGTACAGGGATGATTTGCGATTGAGGCATGGTTTCTCGGTTAAGGTTGTTTCTCTATGAGCATGACTATAGAACTTCGCTTGGTAGTGAAAAAGCATCTCATGGAAGGTAGTAATCCATCGGCTGCTGTGCAGTTTTCTAGCAACTCAAGGGTTACTCACTTCCCAATCCTCAATTTTCAACTCGGCAACACGCCCAAATTCAGCGGTGTTGTGAGTGATTACGATGAGACTGTTAGCCAGCGCAATTGCCGCAATGAGCAAATCATAAGGTCCGATTGGTGTTCCTGCACTGGCAAGATCGGCTCTGATTTTAGCGGCATGGAGATGTGCCGCATCGTCAAACGGCAGGGACTTATAGCGGTTCAAGAACTTTTCCTGCTGCGCCAGCGTCTTCTCCACATAGTTGCTCCGCAGCGCCCCATAGCGCAGTTCAAACTTGACAACGCTGCACACGCAAACATCGGCTTCAGGTGTGTCATTGAGCCGTTGAAATACGACGGGTGAGCGTCCATTCAAGTAGCGAATGCAGGTATTCGTATCCAGCAGATATTTCATTCCAACGGCTCACGTTCTTCATAGTTGCCCTGCTCCCAGCGCTCAATAGGCGCATCGCGCAAAACGCCGTAAGTCTCACGCAGGAAGTCATGATAATTGGATGTTGGAGTTGGCACGGTTTGTTCCTGTTCCAGAGTATCCAGTACATGCTTGACCAATTGCCATTTATCGGCAGCGGGGAGGCGATCTACTTCCTCAATCAGTTCATGAATGGTTGACACCTTGACAACTCCTTGGTCAGCAGCCGATGGAAGGCGCGATTGTAGTGCCTCACCCCCTGACCCCTCCAATGCGAGTACCCATATTAGGAGAGGGGGAACCGAGAGGCGAGGTTGAGGCGTTGTACTTACCTAGCGAATATTCAAATAGGCTCTATAAGCTACTAATTATGCCATCGGTTACGGATTTCGGATCGTTGAGCAGATGAAAATGATTGCCCGCGATGCGCTGCACCGTCCAGCCGAGTGCGGCAGCACGATCCGCCCACAGCGCATAACCAGCGCTCAGTTGCAGGTAGTGGCAGGGTGCATCGGGGAACGCATCGAACACGGGCAGCAGTTCCTCAAAATACGCCAGCGGACGGGGATGCAGCTCGGCAAGCATCCGATCACGCATGTCAGGATCGGGAAT
>JAHBVK010000085.1 GCA_019637555.1 Anaerolineae bacterium | reverse complement strand
GGCTGCTAAGCGCATCCTCAAGGATCGCCTCGCCCGCTTGCGACATCAGACTGACGCTAACACGCACGATCTGCGCCCTGACTTCGCTATCGGTTTCACGGAAATATGCCTGCCGTAGCACAATGGGCGTACGTTCGTGGCGCATCCACGCGAGGGGCCATATCGCCGCCAACCGTGCCGCAGGCAGATCGTCAAGCAGGGCGCTCTCCAGCGCATCGATCATCATGTCCGCGGCTACCGACTTGGCGAGATCGATCTTCAGATAATTGGAAGCGTGAAAGAACCCGCGCAGTACCGCTTGCAACGTCTCACCGCGCACACTACCGATCACACCGGAGAGTTCCTGCAACCAGCTTTCGCCCGCGACTTCGAGCAAACTCAACGTCGCCGCGTACTTGACATCCGGTTCGGGATCGTTCATCGCTTCGCGGATCACGGGGACGGCTTGCGGCGTATCATTGGCACCTAGTGCTTCCAACGCCCGCACGCGCACATCGGGATCAGCCGCCAACAGCGCCGCTTCCAGCACAGGCACCGCCGCCGGATCGTGGCACTCGCGCAGCCCCCATGCTGCCGCGTCGCGCACGTTATCGACCTCATCCTCTTTTCGCAGCGCCTCAGTCATTAAGGCGTAAGCCTGCATATCGCGCATGTCGCACATGGCATAGACAACGCCTTCACGCACACGGGAATCGCTGTCCTTCAGCGCCTGCTGGATCAACGGTTCAACGGAGAACCACGAGAAGCCGTACAAATGTCGGGCGGCACTGGCACGCGATGGCGCGGGATCGTTGTTGAGCACTTCCTGAATCACCAGCCGCGCATCACGATCCCCGCGTTCTGCCAGTTTTTTGGCAGCGTTGTAGCGTACGTAGAAAACATCGCTTTTGAGCGCTTCTCGCATTACTTCCAGCGAGATCGCCGAGGCGGGCAGGATGTTGAGCATGGTCGCCAGCCCGCGCAGAGATAAGCGCCGCTGTCCCTGTGGATGGGTCGCGCTCAAGCTGAGCGCTGGTTCTCTGCCTGTGAGCGTTGATCGAGAGGCTTCGTCTTGAGTTGTGCGCGTTTGTGTCATCTATCTAGCCAACCACTTAGTGCAGAGTCGCAATCACCGCATCCGTTAGTAGCACCTTGTCGCTCAGCAGATCAACTACCGTAGCGCGAAGCTGCCGCTTATCGTTGATGCTGAAGAACACCTTGAGTCGGTCTTCACCCGGTTCGCCTTTCGGCAGTAGATTTGCCAGCACTGCTGAGGTGGCGTCGGCGTTCAGTTCGATCACCTTCTGGTTGCTCTGATCAGCCTGCGCCACGAACACCGCCTGTCCGTCCTCGTACTTCACTTCCAGCATCGAGACGGAATCGCTGTCAATCTCGCCGATCACGAACTCGATGGCGTCCTGTCCGCCATGCGCTGCACCGAGGATCACCTCGATGGGTTCTTTGGTTGGATAGGGACTGCCCAACGGAATGATCTCCTCGTACTGGTGCTGCTCGGCACCAGTTGGCAAGTACCGCAGCGCGTAACTGTGGATCAGATGATCTTCAAGCCCATAGCCTGCCGCAACTTGCAGCGCCCCCTCAGCCACGGCAGTGAACGGTTTGTCGGCGCGCACTGCCATGCCGGAGAAGTAGCCGCGCAGCACGTCCTGCACGCAAGGCATCAGCGACGTACCGCCGACCAGCAGCACGTATTTGATGTCCTCTTTGAAGATGCCCCGCCGATGCGAGATGTGCATCACTTTATCGACAATGTGCCGGATCGCGGAGTGGAAGCCGTTCTTCTCTAGGATCTGCTCAAGTTCGGCACGCTCCAACGTCAGCGCAAACGGTGTCCCTTCCGCCTCGAAGCGAATCTCCACCGTCAGCGCCGTCGAGAGCGCGATCTTCGCCTGCTCACAGGCGGTTAGTAGTGCTGAATAATTGCTGCCCAATGCCTGAGTGGTTACGCCTGTGCGCTGCAGCACTTCCGCCACCAACCACTGATCAATATCGCTGCCACCGATCACGCGTCCCGTCTTGGCGATCACTTTGGCGCTGTGCTGGTTGGCATTGCCGCCTAGCAGCCGCCGCAGAAATCCGCCCGTTTTTTCGCGGCTTTCCGGCAGTTGCACCAGCGAGAGATCGAGGGTGCCACCGCCGAAATCAAAGACCAGCACCGCCGCCGCTGATTCGGTCACGGCATAACCGAGCGCCGCCGCTGTCGATTCATCGACGACGCGAATTTTTTCTTCGGGAACATCGGTGATCAAGCCGTTGAGCCACGCCAGATAACCCTCGAACGAGGCGACGGGCGCGGTCAGCACCAGTTGATCGATCTCCGACTTGGATTGTGGTAGCGCGTCAAGCAGGCGGCGCATGAAACTCTGCCCCACCTCCCGATCTCCCCACATCGCGCCGTCGATCTGGCGTGGTTCTGGTGAGGGCGAGGTGACGATGCCGCGTTTGAAATTACGAAAGAGGCGGTTGTCGCGCTGGCGATCCAGTTCCAACAGGCGTACCTTGTCGCCAATAGTGACTTCGCCCGTCACGCCATTTTGTACATAAACCAGCGAGGGAATCAGCGGTAAGTTGGCATCTGAAACGCTTTGACTCAGCTCGCTCAGAGCGACTACTTCAGGCGCATGATTCTGTTCGTTCCAATGCGCTACGACGGTGTTTGTCGTGCCAAAGTCAATCGCCAGTTTATAGCCCAAGCACCTATCCATCCATTCTCGGCACAGCAGCGTCGTGTTCTAGCCTAGAGCATACCTGCAATTTTCATAGTGTATGGTGGGAAACACATAACAACTCTATTCAGACGCCAAGTGACAAATGTCACAGGAATATCGTCACATCCAACAAGTGCTAGTGTGATGGAATTCACTAGAGGTGACGCGGGTGTCAGTGCTAAAGTGCAAGCATCCATGCAGTCAACGCAGAAATTTGGGAGAGAGAGCATAATGTTTAACCGTCGTCGCTTCTTGAAATTTGCCAGTGCAGCGGGTCTGGCGCTGGGGGTTGCCGCACCCAAGATTATCTCTCACGCTGGTGTCGAGTTACCCGGCACGCCGCAGCGCCCCTCACAGGATGGACCTACTGCCGATCAGATGGACGCGGAACACGAGCAGGGCGTCAAATACTTCCTCGATAACATTGGCAAAGACACTGAATACTGGGGCGTCGATATGCCCTATACGCTGGATGGGGATGTCAAGGTTTTTGATGTCACTTGTACCGAGGAAGCGTGGGAAGTTTCTCCCGGTATGAGCGTCAACGCGATGCTCTACAACGGCAGAGTCCCCGGTCCAACCATTCGCGTCAAGGAAGGCGACAACGTTCGCATCAACGTCAAGAATGAAATGACGCAAAGCACCGCTATCCACTTTCACGGTGTGCACACGCCCAACAGTATGGACGGCGTACCGTTCGTCACACAGCCAGTGATTAAGCCCGGTGCATCCTTCGTTTACGAATTCAACGCGAAAAATGCCGGCACACACATGTATCACTCGCACCATAACGCTGCCGAGCAGGTCTCACGCGGGCAAATGGGTGCGTTCATCATCGAGCCAGCCGATCTGACCAACGAGCCGCGCGTTGATGCCGATTACGTGATGATGCTCAACGACGCCGCCATCGGTCTGACCATCAACGGCAAGTCATTCCCCGCCACGCAGCCGATCCTCGCCAAAAAGGGTGATCGCATCCGTGTGCGTTATATGAACGAAGGGTTTCAGATTCACCCCATGCACTTGCATGGTATGTACCAGCTTGTAATCGCCAAAGACGGCGCACGGCTGCCAGCTCCTTATCTGGCGGATACGCTCAACGTTGCTCCTGGCGAACGCTACGACGTGATCATCGACTGTCAGGAACCGGGCGCATGGGCATTCCACTGCCATCTGCTGACGCACGCCGAGTCCAATCACGGCATGTTCGGCATGGTCACGGCATTGGTGATCCAGTAATAAGCGGAGTGGGGATGATGAAGCACAGTCTACTCAAAACACTGGCGTTAGGGGCGCTTCTGCTTCTCGCTGGTTGTTCTAGCAATCAGGCACAAGTCGGCAAGGTGATCAACCTGAAGGCGGCGACTGCCAATCCTGCGACGCAAGGCGCGGTGGTGGCAGAGAATAGCACCCCTGAATTTGTAGTCGCTTGGATACTCTGGGGCACGCCGACGATGACACCCTACCGCGAACCAGCGGCAGGCAGTGTCGCCGCCAATCCAACAGATGCGGGGTCGGGCGAGGGTAGCGCCGCAACGCCTACCACCAGACCAACGCTGCCACCAACAGCAACACTACGTCCGACGCTGACCCCTGCGGTAGTAGCAGGTACGGGTGGCGGAGATGCGAGTGCAGGGATGCAAGTATTCACTGCTCTCGGTGGCTGTAGTTCCTGCCACGATACTAGCGCGGGGATCACCATCGTCGGACCGACACTCAAGGGTATCGCCGCCCGCGCAGCGGAGCGCAAACCGGAGATGACGGCAGAGCAGTATCTGCACGAATCAATCGTCGATCCCAACGCTTTCGTAGTGCAGGGTTTTGCACAAGGGCTAATGCCGACGACGTTTAAATCAACGCTCTCGGAAAAGCAGATCAACGACGTGGTCGCCTATCTCATGACACTCAAATAATCCACGTTAATACCACTCTCCCTCCCTCAGCAGAAGATAGTGATCAGCGCGACCCTGATCACTATCTTCGTTTTAGCTACTCGTCATCAGTTGCTTAGAGATTGCACGCCCGCCACGCCCGCGACGGTGATCAGCGTCAGTACGATGCTCCACGCCAGCGCGCCCAAGACCATGCCGAGGAACAAGCGACGCGGCGGGATGTTCAAAGCGATGCCGAGCAGTGAACCAAGCTGCGATCCTAGCGTCATGGGCGATGCCAAGCCCAAGCCCACCGCCCCATAGCGTTCAGCGATCCGGCGGATTCGTGCCTGCATCGCACTTTCGGGCTGCTCCTCTTGCTGATCGCCGTTCTTGTTGCGCCTTCTGGTCAACCAATCGCGCACGCGATCACCGAACAGCGTAACCAATGCCGCGCCGCTGCTGTAACTCAGCGTCGTCACGAGGATCACGACAACGGGTGGCAACCCCAGCGCGATTCCGGCGGCGATGGCAGTCCAGAAGGTGAAGAACGCCAGCGCGAAAATGCTTAGTATTTTTGGTATTTCTGCGGCTAATGTGTCCATCCTTTGATTGTAATGCCAACCCGGTCAGCCTCCAACGACGCGCAGACTTTCCCTTGACATCCCGACTCGCGGCTGGCATACTTGCACTTGATCGCTCCGGCGTTGACGGAGAAAAGTAAGCGATAGCGCACCAATCAGAGAGCGTCGGCTGTAAGCTGAGAGCCGCGCGGGAAATGCGGATCGTTGAAGTTCGCTCCTGAGCCGATAACTACATACTCCTTGAGGTGGATTCGCGGCATTCGTGCCGTGAGTCAATGAGGGTGGTACCGCGGGAAACGCTAGTTTTATTCTAGAAACATGGCGCTCTCGTCCCTGATGTCAACAACATTGAGGGCGGGAGCGTTTTTCGTTTGGGGAAAGGGAGATCGAACGATGCTGGATCAATTGGAAACGCTGTACAAGGACGCACAGCAAAGTCTAGGTAGCGTAGTCAACGCCAACGCGCTGGAGACGTGGGAAAACAAGTACATCGGGCGCAAAGGTGAGATCACCAACCTGCTACGCTCCGTCGGTCAACTGCCAGCCGATCAACGCGCGGCGTTCGGCAAACGCGCCAACGAGATCAAGAACGACCTGACGGCGCTGTTTGAATCGCGCGCGGAGACGATCCGTCAGCACGAACTGGCACAAAGTCTGGAAGAAGGCGGCATTGATGTGACGCTGCCCGGACGCAGCGTGCCGATGGGTGGCATTCATCCCTCCAACCAGACTCTGCGCGAAATTTACGCGATCTGGGCGGATATGGGCTTCCAGGTCTTCCGCACCCGCGAAGTCGAGGATGATGAAACCAACTTCGAGATGCTCAACATCCCGCAGCATCATCCCGCCCGCGATATGTGGGACACCTTCCACACCACCACACCGGGCGTGATCCTGCGTACCCACACCTCGCCCGGACAGATTCACTCGATGCGCAAGTTTGCGCCACAGCCGATCCGTTTCGTGCTGCCGGGGATGTGCTACCGCTACGAGCAAATCTCTACGCGCAAGGAGATTCAATTCAATCAGGTGGAAGGGATCGCCGTTGGCACGAACATCCATCTCAGCGATCTGAAGGGCACGATCACGGCGTTCGCACAGCGCATCTTCGGTGCAGATCGCAAAGTGCGCTACCGCAGTTCCTACTTCCCCTTCACCGAGCCGAGCATGGAAGTGGATGTGGAATGCATCCTCTGTGAAGGTAAAGGCTGCTCGGTGTGCAGCTATTCCGGCTGGTTAGAGATCGCGGGCTGCGGCATGATCCATCCGGTGGTGCTGCGGAACGGCGGCTATGATCCAAACGTTCACAGCGGATTCGCTTTTGGCATGGGACCGGAACGCATCACTATGCTCAAGCACGGCATCAAGGATATTCGCTACTTCTGGGGCAACGATCTGCGCTTCCTCGAACAATTCTGATCGGGTGATGTAGTGGAGGTGAGCGATGGTGAATTGGATGAAAGTTGATCTACCTAAAATTGAAAGTCTGGTTCAGGTTAAACCAGATGACAATGGTGAGGAAGTCATTCAATTGCCACTAAAAGTGTGGCAAGACTTTATTGCACGACTCAAACAGCTTTCAAGTGATGCGCTTGACACCGTTGCCGAAGATGAATCATTGCCTCAGCATGTACGCTTAAAGGCGTGGTTGCAAAAGAGTGCTATGGAGCCGGACGATAAATCACCCGAATGGTGGGACGAATTTGATCAATTTATGCGCGACAATCGCCCAACATTCCCCGAACGTGATTTGGGTTTTGGTGACGAATGAGCCGCTACGTTTTGGATACGAACATCATTTCCTTGCTACTGCGTGAGAATGCCAACGTGGTAGCAAGGATGGACGTAGTTACTAATGAGCAAAACCTGTTCATCGGCTGCCCAACGGTCTGGTACGAGGTTCGCAGAGGGTTGCTAACGCGAGATGCGAAAAAGCAAACTACGAAGTTTGAGGCGTTATTCGACATCTTTGAATGGCAAGATTACGCGACTGACGACTGGAAATTAGCATCAGAACTGTGGGCTAAGCGCGTCGCATTAGGTCGTCCCGTCAGCGACGCCGATCTGCTGATCGCCGTGTTCGCCATCAACCGTGACGCCGTACTCGTCACCGACAATGAGAAAGATTTCGCTGAACTCGGCGCTAAGGTCGAAAACTGGAAAATAAGCAACGACATCGATTAGGAGCAGAAGTAAGCAATGCGCGTACCTCTTTCATGGCTGAAAGATTTCATCGACATCAACATCGGCGCAGAAGAACTGGCGGAACGGCTGACTCTCGCTGGTTTGGAAGTCAAGACCATTGAATATATCGGCGTGCCGCAAGGTGAAGCGCCGGCGGGCATCACCGTGCCGCCATCTGATCATCTGGTCTGGGATCGGGATAAGATCATCCTCGGCGCGATCACCGAAGTGAAGCCGCATCCCAACGCCGACAAATTAGTGCTGGCGATGGTGGACATCGGCGGCGGGAAGATCGAACAGGTGGTCACGGGTGCACCGAATCTGTATCCGTATAAGGGACAGGGCGTGCTCAATCCGCCGCTGCTTTCGCCCGTCGCGTTGGAGGGCGCGGAGGTCTACGACGGTCATGCCGCTGGACAGCAGCGCATGGTGCTCAAGGAAAAGGCGCTTCGCGGCATCCCCAACAAGCACATGGTCTGCAGTGCCAAAGAACTCGGCATCGCGGAGGATCACGACGGGATCATGCTGCTAGAGGATATTTCTGCTCCAGTCGGCACGCCGCTGGTTGACGTGCTCGGTGACGTGATCTTCGAGATCGATCTGACGCCGAATCTCGCTCGCGCCTACGGCATCATTGGCGTGGCGCGGGAAGCCGCCGCGCTGACCGGACAGTCGCTCAAGGAACCGTCCTACGCCGTCAAGCAGACCGGATCATCCGTTGAGCAGGCGGTCAAGATCGAGATCACCAACGCCGATCTCAACCCGCGCTTCACCGCCATGCTCATCCGCGACATTGAGATCAAGCCGTCACCACAGTGGTTGCAGCGTCGCCTGCTGGCGGTGGGCGAACGTCCGATCAACAACATCGTCGATGTCACTAACTACATCATGTTCGAGTCGGGGCAGCCACTGCACGCCTTCGATTACGATGTGCTGGTGCAGCGGGCAGGCGGCAAGACTCCCACCATCATTACGCGCACGCCCAAAGCGGGCGAGACGTTACAAACTCTGGATGGCGAGGTACGCAAGTTAGACGATCAAATGATTCTCGTCTGCGATACGGCGGGCATCCTCAGTCTCGGCGGCATCATGGGCGGCGAGGAAAGCAAAGTACAGCCGACCACGCGCAACATCCTGCTGGAAGCCGCCAGTTGGAACTACATCAACATCCGCCGCACCATGACAATCCTCAAGATGAGCAGTGAAGCGGGACTCCGTTTCAGTCGCGGTGTTCATCCCGCGCAGGCGGAACGTGGCTTACGTCGTGCCATCGAACTGATGCGGCAGTTAGGCGGCGATCAAGCAACCGTCGCGCAGGGCATCATTGATGTCTACCCCAAGCCCGCGCCGCAGATTCACATCGATCTGCCGATCAGCGAGATCAAGCGCATCGTCGGCATCGAGATCGACGCGGAAACAGCCGCTGGAATCCTCCGCCGCTTACAGTTCACCGTCACTGTCGCGGGCGATCTGCTGCACGTTGATGTGCCCGATCACCGCATGGATATTAGTTCCGGTGATGTTGGCATCGCGGATTTGTGCGAGGAAGTGGCGCGCATCTACGGCTATGATCGCGTGCCTGATACGCTGATCGAGGATATGCTGCCGCCGCAGGCGAACAACGACGAGATCAGCCGTGAGGAAGATGTCCGCGATCTGCTGTCGCAAGCTGGAATGCGCGAAGTGGTCAATTATCGGCTGACCACGCCCGAAGCTGAGGCACGACTGAACGCACCGGGGACCAGCAGCAGTTGGTCTGGTGATGGTTACGTCACGCTGGCGAACCCCATCGCGGCGGATAAGACCTCGATGCGTCACACACTGCTCAACGGCGTGATCGAAAACATCGCCGCTAACAGTCGCCATACGTCGCGGCAACTGCTGTTCGAGATCGGCAGCGTCTATCTGCCGGTGAAGGGTCATAAACTGCCCGACGAACCGCGACGCTTGGCGCTGGCGCTGACTGGCGCCCGTACCATTTTCTCGTGGCAAGATGGCATGGCAGCGCAGAAGAATCCGCCGCTGATGGACTTCTTCGATCTCAAGGGCATTCTGGACGCGCTGGCACACGGCTTGCGCGTCGGTGCGCTGACCTATAAAGCGGAGGAGCACAGCAGCTTCCACCCCGGACGTTGTGCGGGCGTCTATCGCAATGGGAAGCGCGTCGGCACGATTGGGGAGCTGCATCCGCTGGTGCGCGAGGCTTACGATCTGGAACAGCCTGTGATCGCCACCGAACTCGATTTCGATCTGCTGGTCTCCGATATTCCGCTGGTCGATTCAATCAAGGCGATCCCCACGCAGCCAGCCGTCTATCAGGACATCGCGCTGGTGCTGGCGGATAACATCAGCGCGGCGGATGTCGAGCAGGTGATCGTCAAAGCAGGTGGCAATCTGCTTTACGATGTGCGCCTGTTCGATGTCTATCGCGGCGAGCCGATTCCGGCGGGCAAAAAGAGTCTGGCATACGCGCTGACCTATCTCGCGCCGGATCGCACGCTGACTGACTCGGAAGTGGCGAAGGTGCAGCAGCGCATCGTCAAAGCAGCCGAACAGCAGCTTGGCGCGACCTTACGTTCGTGACGTGTCGAACTTGTGACGGTGCGAATACGGGCGAGCCATGCCCCGCCCCTACACAAATACACCTGAAATATCTGACTTTGTAGGGCGGGGCGTGCCTCGCCCTCTAGCTGACAAAGATCATTGCCATGTCACAATCGTCGGTGAGTATATCCACTGACTCGTCCCCGAGACAGAATCAGGCGGGAGTCTTTTTCCTGATCAACCTCGCGGCGCTGATCGGTGCCTTTCTGGTCAGCGCCCAGATTCGCACCCGCTTGCCTTGGGGTAATGCGCTCGGCGCGGAATACGATCCTGTGCCGCTGTTGTTCTATCCCGTCCTGTTGATCGCGTTACTGGCGGCGTATGGCATTGCCCGTCTCAGCGGCATGACTCCACTGGGGCGCACGCTCAATGATCGCCGTCACTACCGCGTGCTGCTGCTTGCCATCATGATCGCTGCACTTGGCGCACTGATCGTCGTCCCCGACCTCTCACAGCTTCAATTGATCTATTTCGTCGTCCTCAGTGTGATCACTGGCTTCTGCGTGATCTTCTATCCGGGCAAGATCAGCGTCAGCGAGGATCGTCTGCTGATCGGTGACTATCTACGCCGCCTATGGGACAGCCGCTATCTGCTGCGTTTGTGGCTGGGCTACAACGTGCAAGCACGTTACACCCAAACCATCCTCGGCATCCTGTGGATCATTTTGCTGCCGCTGGCGACTTCAGCGGTGCTGGCGCTTGCCTTCAGTGAATTTCTGCGCGTGCAGATCGATGTGCCTTACATCAGTTTCTTTCTCTCCGGCTTGGTCACGTGGTCGCTGTTCAGTCAGGGCGTGCTGACGGGAATGCGCTCGATCCTCGCGGCGACGGGACTGATCAACCAGATCAATTTCCCGCGCGAGGTATTGGTGCTGCTAGCGTTGGGCGAGGTGCTGGTCGATTTTCTGTTCACCTTCGCGGCGATGATCTTGATCAATGCGCTGAACGGCATCTTCCCCAACATTTACTGGATTTACCTACCGTTCCTGATCTTTGTGCTGGTCACTTTTACGCTCGGCTTGATGCTGATCCTGAGCTGCCTGAGCATGCTGGTGCGAGACATCCCACAGCTTGTCGGCGTGGTGCTGCAATTGATGTTCTACCTAACGCCGTTGATCTATCCGATTGATCGCATCCCCGATCAGTTCCGCATTCTGCTGCTACTCAACCCACTGGCGGGCGTGATTCAGGGTTTCCGCGATGTGATCGTCTATGCCCGTCCGCCGGACTTGCTGACGTTGTATTATCCGTTCGTGGCGGGTCTGGTGCTGCTGTACGCGGGCTACAGCTACTTTAAGGCGCACGAAGAAATGCTGGCGGATGTAATATGAGCGAACCGGTGATCGTCGTCCAGAATGTGTACAAGCGCTATCGGCGGATGCAGCATCGCGTCAGTTTGCGGCACGAAGCGGCATCACTAGTACGCCGCCTTTTCACCCGCCAATCGCAGATGGAGGCAACGCCCTTCTACGCGCTGGAGAATGTTAGCTTCAGCGTTGATCAGGGCGAAGCCGTAGCCATCATCGGACGCAACGGATCGGGCAAAACAACGCTGCTGCGTATCCTTTCCGGCATCGCCCGTCCGACCAGTGGCACGGCAGTGGTGCATGGGCGCTTCACCGCGCTGATCGGTTTGGGTGCTGGCTTCCTGCCCGATCTTTCAGGGCGCAAAAATATCTACCTCAACGCGGCGATCTACGGCATGAATCCACAGCAAGTAGATAGCATCATTGAGGAGATCATCGACTTCAGCGAGATCAGAGACTTCATCGACACGCCGATTAAGTATTATTCCAGCGGCATGAACGCGCGCTTGGCGTTCAGCGTAGCGATCCACGTGCTGCCCGACATCATCTTCCTCGACGAAGTTTTGGCAGTTGGTGACGCCGCTTTTCGAGACAAATGCATCACCCGCGTCAATCAACTGCGGAACGAAGGACGCACCCTGCTATTCGTCTCCCACGACGCCAACGCCGTTGCTGATCTCTGCCCCCGCTCGATCTGGCTGCATTACGGCAAGCTGCTGATGGATGGCAGCACCGACGAAGTGCTCCAACGCTACGAAGCAGAAGCACACATCCTGCCCGCCCGCAGCGACGCCAACGAATCGATCCCGCAATAACTAGCGCGTCTCCTCCTAAAGTATGGATTGACATTAAATGAAAATTAGGCTAGTCTAAGTTTAGATTTGAGCATCATGAAACTGGCGGATAATATGGCTAAGATCGTCGTCATCAATATACCGGGACATGGACACGTTAACCCCACACTCCCCGTAATCGCTGAACTAAATAGGCGCGGTCATCAAGTCATCTACTACAACACGGAGGATTTTCGCGCCAAGATCGAACGGACGGGCGCAGAATTTCGTCCCTATCCGGCATCGACGCTCTCCACCATGAATGACGCGGAACTAGCGCAGGGTAGTCTGATTCAGGTCACGCAGTTGATCTTCAGGGCAAGCGTGCAGTTAGTCCCTTTCATGACGGCTGAACTACAGCGCGAACTACCCGATCTGGTGATCTACGACTCGATCTGCTTGTGGGGGATGTTGGCGGCACGTCAGTTGAAACTGCCCACCGTCGCCTCGATCACCACTTTTGTGCTGGAAGGCGCGAAAGGATTGATGTCGTGGCGTGAATACGCGCTGATCCTGTCGAATCTGCTCAAGCGGTTGCCGTCCTTCCTCGGTGATCGGGCAAAGCTGGTCAAATCGCTTGGCACAGAAAATCCGCTGCCGAGTCCAATCTTCCCCTGCACGGGCGATCTGAACATCGTGTTCACCTCGAAGGCGCTGCAACCGGAATCGAGCTTCGTCAACGACAGCTTCGAGTTCGTCGGCACGTCCATCGATCTGACCACGCGCGAGGATGCCAGTAGTTTCCCACTCGATCAGGTTATCGAGCAGCGCCAGCACCATCCGATCATCTACATCTCGATGGGTACGATCAACAACAACAACAACCTCGATTTTTATCGGCAGTGCTTCAGTACCTTTGCTGATCATCGTGGCTTGTTCGTGCTTTCGGTGGGCAAGAAGATCGACATCGCCAGCTTGGGTACGATCCCGCAGAATTTCATCGTGCGCCAGTACGTTCCGCAGCTCAAGCTACTGCCTCACGTCGATCTGTTCATCACTCATGCGGGCATGAACAGCCTACAAGAATCACTCTATTACGGCGTGCCGATGGTCATGATCCCGCAGCAGTTGGAGCAGCTTGCCAATGCTAACGTGGTAGCAAGGCGTGGCGCTGGCGTGACTCTCGGACATGTCTTCAACTTCGGAATGGTGACATCGCCGCAGTTACTTGAAACAGTCAATCGTTTGATTAACGAACCAGAGTTTCGCGCAGCAGCACAGGAGATCGCTGCGTCACTGCGGGAGAGTGGCGGCTATCTCAGGGCAGCAGATAGGATCACCGAACTGTTCTCATTGACAACAGAACTAGGCAAGGGACAGGTGATTACCAAGCAATCTTGACGACACCGGAAGCAGTGATGACTTGATCAACTGTGAGTAACGGCGCACTCATACGCCTCGCTAAACCAACTATGATACGATCATGCATTTCAGGAATGGCTTGATTACCATCGAAATCGAGTACATCATCTTCGCTGAACGGCACAAACTGGAAATACGGTTGTGCCTTTAGCCGCTGGTAGGCTGCGTTGAAGTCGTCAAAGAGTCGCCACTTCCTATTGGCGTAATACAGTTCCGCAACCACAACGGCGGAGATAAGTAGTCGGGTATTTCCATCTTCGGCAGCCGCAAAGATTGAACCAGCTAGTTCTGTCAATTTTTGCGGATCAGTCAAATGCCAGATCAAAGCATTAGTGTCAACGACATAAATTGGCTCAATTGCTGTTAAAGAGGTCATCAATGTCGTTTTCCCATTTCTTGCCTACCTCTCGCAAATGCGCTTCCAATTCATCCTGCTCTATATGAAGGTCAGGACGCGCGTAGACACCACGCAGGCTCTCCACCTTGCGGAAAGCGCCAGCTTCGCGCAACGTCGTTAGTTCCTGAAGGACGCTTTCGCGGGTGATAAGGGTAGCAGCGTTATCAGAGGTTAATCGTTGTAACAACGCCGCCTTTTTTGCCGGAGGTAGTTTCTGTGCTGCTTCGACAAGCTCTTCAAAAGTAATATCTGCCACGCGATACCCTTTGCCTCATCCAAAATCCTACTTCTAGTACAAAATTATACGCTTGTACATCCATAGCAATCAAGACAATGAGGGTGCTACAATCCCTTGCCTATTTTCGCTCTATGGTGATCAATGTCCTTACCACGAGTTCTTGTCACGGGCGCAGGCGGATTTATCGGCAGCCATCTGGTGGAAATGCTCGTCCGCGATGGCTACGAAGTCCGCGCCATGATCCGCTATACCTCCAGCGGATATCAGGGCAATCTGGAACTGCTGCCCGCTGATGTCCGCTCTCAGATCGAGATCTACGCGGGCGACATCCGCGATGCAGAAGCCGTTAGCAAAGCAGCCGATGGCGTCGATACGATCTTCCATCTCGGCGCGATCATCGCCATTCCCTATTCCTATCGTCATCCAGAAGAAACCATTGCGGTCAACGTAAATGGGACGCTCAATGTGCTGCAAGCAATGCGCCGACACGAGACCCGTCGCGGCATCATCGTCTCCACCAGCGAAGTCTACGGGTCAGCCGTTTACACACCGATTGACGAGAAGCATCCGCTGCAAGCGCAGTCGCCCTATTCCGCCAGCAAGATCAGCGCCGAGTCGATCAGCATTAGCTTCAACCGCAGCTTCAACACGCCAATTGTAGTGGTGCGACCCTTCAACACTTATGGTCCACGTCAGAGCGCCCGTGCTGTGATCCCGACGATCATCTCACAGGCGCTGACCCGTCCCGTCGTCTCTCTCGGCGCGATCCACACTTACCGCGATTACACCTTTGCCGAGGATACCGTACGCGGTCTGATCATGGCAGCGCAAGCAGACGCGGCGGTTGGTCAGATGGTCAATCTCGGTACAGGCGAGACCAATTCCATCGGTGAGATCGCCGAACGCATCATCCAGATCATCGGCAAGCCCGTCACCATCAGCGCCAACCAGCACCAGCGGATGCGCCCACAGGCGAGTGAAGTGCTCAAACTGCAATCCGATAATCGGCTGGCAGCACAGCTTTTCAACTGGCATCCCTTCTTCTCGCTGGACGAAGGACTTCAGCGCAGCATCGACTGGATCAGCCAGAATTTGCACCTGTTCGATCCTGACAAGTACACGATCTAACTATGTCTGACTCAGCTTCAGCGCCTAGCAAAGCGGTTTTGATGTGCGGCGGACTCGGCACGCGGCTGCGTCCGTGGTCATACGTGATCCCCAAGCCGCTGTTTCCCATTGGCGAACGTCCGATCCTCGAACTGCTGCTGGAACGGCTGAAACTCAGCGGTGTCAGCGAGATTCTGCTCTCCGTCGGCTACAAGGCGGAGATGATCGAGTGGCAGTTGCGCGATGGCAGTCATCTTGGCTTGAAGCTGCATTACGTCCACGAGTCGGAGCCATTAGGCACGGCGGGCGCACTCAACTTGATGCGCGATCATCTCACCGCGCCCTTCCTGATGATGAACGGCGATCTGGTCACGCATCTCGATTTCGCCAAGATGTATGCCTTCCATCAAGATCGCGAAGCGGTGATCACCGTCGCGGCAAAAGATTACGACATTCAAGTCCCCTATGGTGTGATTGATGATCAGGATGGCATTGTCACGCGGCTGCGCGAGAAACCGACTCAGCGCCTATACATCAATTCCGGCATCTATGTGATCAGTCCGCAGGCGCTGGACCTGCTGCCGTCGTCAGGTCGCTTCGACGCTACGCAGTTGATTCAGGCGGCGATGGATGCGGATTTGCGCGTGTGTAGCTATCACCTCAGCGAGTATTGGATGGACATCGGGCGTATCGAAGATTATCAGCGTGCCAACGAGGATGCCGAACGCGACGCCCGACAATCAGATTCTAAGTAATCTCTGTACGCCACATTGATCAGAATATTAAGTGAGTGCAAGCCAGAACCATCGGCGTTAGCGATCCATACTCGCCTACGGGTTCCCCCTCACTCCCGCAGCGACAGCAGCACCCCGCCGATGATCAACGCGCCGCCGATCAAAATCTGCGCTGTCAGTGGTTCGCCGAGCAGCACCGCCGAGAGCAGTACACCCACCAATGGTTGTGCGAAGAAGAACAACGAAGCGGTACTGGCAGGCACCAGCGCGAACGATAAGTTCCACCAGTACAACGCCAGCGCCGTCGAGATCAGACCCAGATACAGAATCCCCAAAATGATCGCGGGTGTAATATCCGCCATCACGACAGGTTGCCGTGATAACTCTATCATTCCCATCGGAATGCCCACGATCAAGCCACCGAAGAAGCCGTACCATGTGATCGTCAGCGACGGATAATTGGCGGACACTTTACGCACCAGTACCGAGAACGCACCCCACGTCAGCGCCGCGAACACCAGCCACAGATTGCCCTGCAACTTAGCAGAACTGAAATCCAGCGTCGAAAGATCGAGGATTACCAGTACGCCAATCGATGCCAGCGCCACCGCCAACAAGCGATTCCGCGTCAGTGGTTCGCGCAAGATCAGCCACGCGAAGAACACGATGAAGGCGGGTGATGCGCTGGTGATCACCGCACCATTGGCGGCAGTGGAGAGAGCCGTACCGAGAAACTGCGCGCCCAAGCTCAAACCATTTCCGATCAAGCCGACGCCGATCAACTTAAGCACATCACGCAGCGGCAAGCTCAGTTTGCCTTGCAGAGCCAGCAAAATCCCCAGAGCGATCAAGCCCTGCGCCATCCGCAGCGTCAGCAGCGCGAACGGCGGGATCACGTTCAGCACTTGATCGCTGACCACGTACATGCCACCCCAGATCGCTGCCGCCGCGATGCCATAGAAGGCACCCCGCATTAATTGTGAGTTCATACGTTTGCTGATCCTGTAGGCTGTGGTTGAATCCGGAGAATATACTCGTGCAAAACGAACATGATCACTGCCTGTATCAAGATCAGCGGCGCGATCAACTCGATACTAATGGCGCTGGCGAGATAACCGTCTAGGCTCGGCAGAAGCCCGGCGCCAAGCGCGGCGATGCCCATCTGAAAACCAATTGCGTTAGCGGTGTGCTGTGCGCCGAATCGCTGTGGCGTTTGCGTGGTCAGTGTCGGGAAGATCGCCGAACACGCCAAGCCCATCGCCAGCATCCCGATCCAGCCGAAGCTCGGATCGCGCACCAGCCAGATCAGCAGTGCCCCAATCACTGCCAGCAGCATCAGGATACGCACAAGACGCGTCCGACCAATCTGCTCGACCAGACCACCGATCAGCAAACGTCCTGCCGCGAAGCTGCCCCAGTAGATCGTCACCCATGTGCTGGCAACACGCGGATCGATACCCCGCCCATCGGTGAACAGCGCATTAGCGAACTGCCCCGTTCCTACTTCAACGCCGCCATAAACGAAAAACAACAGCATACACCACCATAGCAAGCGCAAACTCAGTGTCTGGCGCATAGAGGCAGGGCGCAGCGGCTTGCTATCGCGGTTGGCGCTAGGATGAGCATCCAATCGCCAGTTGGCTGATCCCGGCAGCATCAGTAGACCACCGAGCAGCACGGCGACACCGAGCACCATCAGCAATGATTGCCACGTCTGCCCCAGATCGCGCACCACCAGCGTGATGAGCTGCGGTCCGATCATCAAGCCGACACCGAACGAGCCGTGCAGCCAATTCAAGCGCCGCGCGTTGTAGTGGGAGACCACATAGGTGCTCAACCCGCTGGAAACCAGCGAATCGCCAATACCGACGACGAAGGCAGCCAGCAGCAACACCAGCCATGTAGCGGCGATGCCGTGAACGAACAGCGCCACACCAGCGATACACACGCCGGTCAGCACGAAGGCGCGCAGCCCGATAGCCGCGATCACTCTCCCGCTGACGAAGTTGCAGATCAAGCGTGCCCCCATGCCAGCGGCAAGGAAGATGCCGAGCGATTCCAGCCCTAGCCCATAAGATTTCTCAATGTACGTCCAGCCCACGCCGATCATGCCGCCGTAAAGACCAAACAACACTTGAACGGCGTGCCCGATCCATAGCGCCACGCTGCCACGAGCAGTAGATGTAGTTGTCGTCATGTAGCTTTCGATGTATTCCGCTGTTGCTGGTTAGATCATCATTTCGGCAATGAGTTTAATTTGAGTTTTGGATAAGGTAGCGAATAAGCTGCTCCCTGCCCTCTCTGTTTACGGAGAGGGGGCAGGGGGTGAGGTAAATAATGTCAGGTGAACTCAGGCTGTTGGCGTGGCTTCTCCCTGATACGCCAGTACGATGTGATCGCGCGGGATGCCAGCCTTTACGAGCGCATCCAGCAGTGGTCGATCCGTTTTGTCGGTCTCGGAATTACACCACTCATCGCCCAATCCTTACCGACTTCGGATCGCCTCAGCTTACGATCAAGCTGCCAGCATCCATCACCGCCGGAACGGGAATCCCCATCAACTGCAAAATTGTGGGTGAGATGTTGCTGAGAACGCCTTCCTTAAGCGTTGGCTTGCTGCCATCCGGCGTGATCACGATGAAGGGCACGCGATTCATCGTGTGCGCCGTGTGCGGTAGTCCAGTCGCCGGATCGACCATCATTTCGCAGTTGCCGTGATCAGCAGTGACCAGTACCGTCGCGCCCACTTCCGCCAGTGCGTCCAGCAGCCGCTTAAGCTGCACATCGACGGTTTCCACCGCCTTGATCGCCGCTTCCAGCACGCCAGTGTGTCCCACCATGTCGGGATTGGCGAAATTGAGCAGGATGAAATCGTACTTCTGGCTCTTGATCGCCTCCAGCGCTTTCTCCGCCAGCGGAAGCGCACTCATCTCTGGCTTCTTGTCGTAAGTCGGTACATCCTTTGGCGAAGGCACGAGGATGCGATCCTCACCGGGATACGGTTCATCGCGCTGACCGTTGAAGAAGAAGGTGACGTGCGCGTATTTCTCCGTCTCCGCCATGTGAAGCTGCGTCTTGCCCAGATTGCTCAACACTTCAGCGATGCAGGTCTTCTGCGGCGGACGGACAAAAGCGCGTGGCGCGAGAATCTCGTCGCCCCAGCCCGCCATCGAGATGAAGTGCAGATCACTCAACGGCGTGCGCTCGAATCCGCTGAAATTCGGATCGGTCAGCGCCCAATAAATCTGCCGCATCCGATCACCACGGAAGTTGAAGCCGATGATCGAATCGCCACTCTGGATCGTCGCCGTCGGTTTGCCATCGGTCAGGATCACGTAAGGCAGCATGAACTCATCCGTCGTGCCAGCAGCATAGGACTCGTCAATCGCTGCCACCGGATCGCCGGATGTGTGCTCGGCTTTGCCATCCACCATCGCTTCATACGCTAGTTTGGTGCGCTCCCAGCGCTTATCCCGATCCATCGCATAGTAGCGCCCGATCACGGTGGCGACCTTGCCTACCCCGAGTTCCACCAGAAAGTCGCGCAGCCGCATCATATACCCGCGTGCGCTGTTGGGCGGCGTATCGCGTCCATCGGTGAACGGGTGCAGCGCCAACTTAGTTACACCTCGCTGCTTCGCCATCTTACACAGTGCGAAGACGTGATCGATGTAGCTGTGGACGCCGCCATCGCTGAACAAGCCCATCAGATGCAGCGTGCCACCATTCTTAACCACCCGATCCATCGACTCGATCAGCACCGGATTATTCAGATACTCGCCGGATTCGAGCTGCTTGTTGATGAAGGCGAGATCGGTGTAAATCACCGCACCAGCGCCGATGCTCTGGTGTCCTACTTCGCTGCCGCCGATCTGCCCGTGCGGCAAGCCCACCGATTCGCCTGATGCGCCGAGCGTCGTGGTTGCATATTTACCCGATTGCCACAGATAGTTGAAGGTGGGGACGTTACCCAGTTTCACCGCATTCGCTTCACGTTCTTCGCGTAATCCCCAACCATCGAGGATGATCAACATCAAAGTCATGATGAGTTCCTTTTTTGGATGTTACCTTTGCTCCTACGAGCAATTCACTGGATAGAGTATAGCTCTCGTGTAACACTTTGAACCCTCCCTTGTCTTAATGATAGAACGCAGCGTTCAACGTTCGAGTCGTTCATCAGAGGTTCGTCACCGGACGAAGACGAAGACTAAGACAGCGGAGGGTACTGCTATCAGCGCCGTAGTCAGCATCAACGCGGATCGACGCATGAACCCGACTGAACCCGATACTAGGGATCGCAACGCCGAAGAAGCGCACCTGATCGCCGCCGCCAACACTGATCTCGATCAGTTTGCGCCGATCTACGAGCGCTACTTCCCGCGCATCTATGGCTACTGTTTGCGGCGAGTCGGCAGCGCACAGGAAGCGGAGGACTTAACCAGTCTGGTCTTCACCAATGCCCTGACCAATCTGCACAAGTTCAGAGGTGGCGTCGTAGCTGCATGGCTGTTTCAGATCGCGCATCACGCTGTGATCAACCATCGGAAGCAGCAGCAGCGCCACAATCGGGTGGCGATACCGCTGGACGCCTTGTCTCTCGATCTGCCGACAGGCACACCGCCACCGGATGAGGAAGTGATCACCCGCGAGG
>JAHBVK010000084.1 GCA_019637555.1 Anaerolineae bacterium | reverse complement strand
ATCACTGCTGCTGGCGAGTTATGTCTACAGTCGGGAGTGGGCGTTAGCGCGGAGGTAAGGCGGCAAGTGATCGTACTGCTGGCATTTGATCGGAACGACGTGATTCGATTGCTGATAGCGGCACCGTCGCAACACCTATCGATTCCCCAACGGCGTTGAATATTTCGATAATGCAGCCTTCCTCGCCAACACGAAGATGTTGGAGATAGGCAAGCAGGGTAACAACGTCACCCTGTTTTAGATTCTTACCGGGCAAATCTTGTGTCAGAACAACGCGCTCAAATAACACCATAAGTTTCAATTTCCGTTCTGTTTGATACTCTCCATGGTTAGCGATCTTCAGTCAATTCTTCAGCAACTGATCCATCTTCTGCGATAGTGTAATGCCGCATACCCTTCGGGCTACCGAAGAAATCCCCATCTTTGTAATGAACTACACCGTTTTCAAAGTAAATGAGACTGATGTAACTGCTCTCGTCACAGCGCGTGTAGCCTACAAATCCTTGGGTTTGACTATATGGTGCAATCCAGTGGAGAAATGAAGCAAGCAAAGAGCCATGACTTCGAACCATTGCGCGTGCAGTAAACTTATAAAATTTCTGTTCGTCGTAAGTTAACTTCCCAAATGAATCTCCCGGAAAGTAATAGGTATCAGTTCGTAGAAAAGTAAACCATTCCCATCCATATTCAAGGAAAAAGTGATGTTTTGGTGTTTTGATACTCTCATAGTTTGAGGGAGGAGTACTGTTTAGAGCATCACTCATTGGAGGGGCAGCGAGAACTTTTAAAATAGCAATGACGTTTTGAGGAATATCTTCCTTCAAATTAATGGCTAACATGAGTTCAAACCAAGGAGCCATTCGATTTTCCTCATCGTCAACGACTCAGTAATCAGCCTTACTCCAGTCGTACCGTGCCAAATGTCGTGGTGACTTCGACGTTCACGGGAGCATCGCTTTGCTCGTAGCCGAGCGTGGCGTAGACATTGGGACGGAGCATCAGGAAGCGCGTCTCATCGATCTGTAAGCGTGCCATCGGACGACGGATCACGGTGATGATCGCTTGCTGCTCCGGCGGTACAGTGATGATGACGTTGCCGAACGTGGAGCGCGCGCGCACGCCGCTTTCGACCTCATGACCAAGCCACACGCGCACATCGCCGATCCCGCTGGCGAGATGCGCCTGACGGACGCTAACGCCGCGCAGATCGATATCAAGTTCGCCTAGATGCGTGCTGATCAGCAGCGACCACGGGACATCACGCGCCAGTCCGATCTCCCAATCACCTTGCGAGAAGGGCCACGTTTGCCCACGCTGGAATTGCAGCCGTGCGTGATTGTTGCGGACGGTGAGCTGTGGACGGGATCGGGCAGTGAAGTGACCTGCTACGAGGCGACCTTCGCGGCGGAGAGCGCGTACTTTCACGTCGATCTCGCCGCTGCTGACTTCGGCGGAAGCGGTCTGCACCGTGCCCCGCGTAATGCCGAACTCTTTGGTCTGCCAACTGATGCCAATGTCGCCGCGCAAGAGGAGCTGCAATCCAGCGAGCACCAGCACAGCGGGCCAGAAACGTAGAATATCCACGTTTTCCAGCAGCAGGAAGTTATTCAGCAGCAGCACTACGCCGACGATCAGCAGCAGCAGCGGCAAAATCAGGGGCGCACGGGTTGAACGCATCCAGCCGTCCTTTGACTTTGAGTGTTGGGATAAGTTTACCTCACCCCGGCTTCGCCACCCCTCTCCGTCAACGGAGAGAGGAAGTTGATAACAACGCTCGTTTCAGATGGCGAGTTCAGCTTATGTACAGCTAAGGAATAGTACCGAGAGGTTGCCCTCACGATCCCCTCTCTGTAAACGGAGAGGGGTGGCGCGAAGCGCCGGGGTGAGGTTTATTCATCGCTGTACATGAAGTCGCGCAGAATCTGATGCGAGGACGAACGACGCAGCCGATTCAATGCCTGAGCTTCAAGCTGACGCACGCGCTCACGAGTGACGCCGATAGCCTTACCGACTTCCTCCAACGTGTGCTGCTCACCATCGAACAAACCATACCGCAATTGCAGGATTTTCGCCTCTCGTTCCGGCAATTTGTTCAGAGCCATTTGCAGATGTTCGCGCAACATCTCAGCGTCGGTCATTTCGGAGGGCGCGGGGCTGCTGGTGTCCTCCACGAAATCACCGATCTCGGACTCTTCGTCCTCATCCGTTGGCGTTTCGAGACTGATCGGACGGCGAGCGACCTCGATCAGCGTGTTCACCTTATCAGGTGTGGTCTGCATCGCGTCCGCCATCTCAAGGATGGTGGGATCGCGTCCCAGTTCTTGCGTCAGGCGCATGGTGATGCGGCGCAGACGGTTGATCTGATCACCCATGTGGACAGGCACACGAATCGTGCGTCCCTGATCAGCGACGGCGCGGCTGACCGCTTGACGAATCCACCATGTGGCGTAGGTGCTGAACTTGTGTCCACGCTGATATTCGAACTTGCGAGCAGCGCGGATCAAGCCGATGTTGCCTTCCTGAATCAGATCGAGGAAGTGGACACCGCGTCCGATGTACTTCTTGGCGACGCTGATCACCAGACGCGAGTTCGCCTTGACCAGATGCTCCTGCGCCTCGTCGCCGTCGTCGATGATCATTTGCAGATCGATGCGATCATCCATCGGCATGTCGTCGTCAGCGGCGTCAAGCTCGTCTTTCGCCTTCCAACCAGCTTCCATGCGCTTTGCCAGCGAGACTTCTTCCTCACCAGTTAGCAGCGGCGTGCGTCCGGCTTCCTTGAGGTATAAGCCGACCACATCATCAGTTTCGATTGCCTGTTGGTAACCGCTGTCCTGAATCAAATCCAAGCCGAAAGGATCGCTTTCGAGTTCCGCCAGCTCATCATCGGAAGGTTGCTCGGACATCTCAGAATCGAGATCCGGCTCCAGCTCAACGTCCCCTGACTCACTCAGATCGGTTTCCGGTTCGGTTACCGCTGGCGGCGGTTCCGTAAGCACCATTACCCCCGCCTGATTGAGTTGATCCATGACCTCCTCAACCTGATCGAGGTTCTGTTCGGCGTCAGGAATCACTGCCAGAATATCGTCGTAGGTGAGATACCCTTGCTTTTCGCCCTTCTTGATCAGTTGTCGCTGTACGGTCTTGTCGATTGCCAACGCTTTTGCCCCAACCATTATGCTCATCATACTCAGACGAGATATTCCAATCTCCAGACTAACACTAACCTACACGCGGGATGAAAAAGCCCTACCGATCTGGCAGGGCTTCTACAACCTTACAATGCTTGCCAGTAGAATATACGATTCATGGGGTCGGCGTGACAAGTGGCACATCGACGATGAAGACGAGGCGCGCCATTTCCACAGACCCGACCAGATATATGTGACTGTCGCCATCGACTTGCACATAGGAGAGTTCACCGGAGGGATTGACATCTCCGATGCGAAGCGTATGTGACCTTCCAGCCGCATCAAACTTCACGATAAACCATCCACCGTTAGCAAGACCATACTTCGTCAGGTCTGCTTCCGAACTATCCAACACATCAGTATAGCGCAAACTCGCCAATACTTGCAGCATCGGCGGGATTCGGGCTAAATCAACTTGCTGTGCCTGACCGTTTTCATCAACACCTAACCAGTCGCCGGGTTTCTTGGTCAGTGACATTTTCTTGCCTGCACGCTGGTTGCTTACCTCCATGCTGGTGATCACAGGAGGGACAACATCAGGGAACAGGTAGGTGCTGGCTGTAGGTGTTGAAGTCGGGCGCGGCGCTTGAGTGCGAACCCGTAAGGCATTGATCGTATATGCAAACGCCAGCACACCAAGAAAGACAATAATCATCAATCGTGTTGCACGGTTACGCAGTAATGTCATAATTGATACAGGTTCGTTCTGCTATTAGACGCTTTATTGTCGCACGATCATACGATCAGAATACATCTCAGGGAAAGGTAACGTTTGATGAGCAGCACAACACGCATTACGCTTGCTTTGCTGATCGTCGGTGCGTTAACCTGCCTGATGGGTTACGGCACTCTGATCGCGCTGTCCAATCGCGGCGTGATTTCGTTAGCGTTTCTGTACACGGCGACGCCGGGAGCGATCATCCCGCAGACGACGCCAACTACCGATGCCGGTGGCTTCCCTCCAACTTTACCACCAGAAACAGGAATCGTGCAGGCAACGCTGCCGCCAGTTGCCACCCAACCTGTCACGCAGCCGTCTGCCGATCCGCTGGCTGATATTGGCAACCAGTATCTGGGTGCGGTGCAGCGCGGTGATTATGCGGCGGCATTCGGGCTGCTCGATGCACAGACAGCGGTGATCGTGCAGACGCCGGAAAATCTGCGGGCGCTGATGGGCGGCTTGAATTTCAACGAGCTGCAACGCTGGACGTTCACACAGCAGCAGAATTTAGGCACATCCGCAACCGTGATCGGAATTGTGACGACGCGCGACGGTCAGCAAAGTGATATTGTGCTGAACCTAACTTTCGATGGCGTTGCATGGCACATCCAATGGTTCAACAATCGGCTGTGAGCCGGGCAGTCAAAGCAAACACCTGTTAAGTGCGAAAAAGCCGTGCCATTTACACACTATCCCTTGCTGGATTGCTGCTTCGTTCTCTAGCTCGTAGACCGTTACGGCAAAAATCGGAATTGTCCTCACGCCTCGCGCACTCATCGCTAGATATGCCAGCATATATACGTCCTTACATCTCAGCAACAGCGTCTTATTGCCATTAGTCACGAACCTCACGGGCGCGCAGTTGAAACGCAGTAACAAATCCCTGAGCGTCGGATATTCCTCTACCTTAGCGGCGCTGAGTCCGAATGCCATCGACGTAATTTTTGAACCTGCGGTGAATGTCGTTTGCGCTGAGATGTAAGTTCGACCTGTGGTTGAACCTGAATCGGCTATCCAGACTTCACGACCACTGGAAAGATGCCCAACCCTAAAATCCTTGATCGGATCGAAAAATTGATCCATTAGCGCAGGGAAATCTCGGACGCGCGTTTGCCCTAGCACAACGTTCATGCACATTCTCGATGTGCAGTTAGCCAGTATATCCACACGGTGTTGAGTCGGCAGCGGAGAACGGTTAGCCGCTATTATCGTAACCATCATGAGAATGCAGAAACTCAATGTGGCGATGGGTACGATAACCAGCCTACGCATGTTAGCGACTCCACATTATTTACTTGGCAACTCGTCAATCAGGTTATTGCGCGGCGCTGTCAGCGATGACGGGCAGCTTCACGGTGAAGCGCGTGCCCCTATTCAGTTCGCTTTCGACGGCAATTAGTCCGCCATGCCCTTCAATGATGCTGTGGCTAACCGATAAGCCAAGTCCTGTGCCGCTGGGCTTGGTGGTGAAGAAGGGATCGAAGATTTTCTCCAGCGTTTCCTGTGGAATCCCAGTCCCTGTGTCTTGCAGTTCTACCGTCGCGTAGCCCTCTTGCTCGTAGGTGGTGATGGTCAACTCGCCGCCGCCTTTCATAGCGTCCATCGCATTGACCATGAGATTGAGGAACACTTGCTTAAGTTGATCGCCACTGGCGATGATTTTACGCATCGGCGCGTAAGTGGTCTTGATCTTGATGCCAGTAACCTGCAATTGCTTACCTGCCAGCGAGAGGACATCGCTCACCAGCGTATTGACATCCGTGGGCGCGAGCGTGGAGGTCGCTGGACGCGCGAAATCGAGCAGACTACTGACGATCTTTTTGATGCGTACTACGTCGCGCATGGCGTATTCCAGCAGTTCGCGCTCTACCTGCCGCCCCGAATCGAGGTCTTCCAACGCCAGTTCAAGGCTGGAGAGGATCGGCTGCAAGGGATTGTTGACTTCGTGCGCGACACCCGCCGCCAAAGTTCCTAACGCCGCCAATTTATCGGCACGCATTAGCTGTGTCTGTGCCGATTGCAGCGCTTGTGTACGCGTCTCGACCATGCTCTCCAAGCCCTGCGCGTACTCATGCAACTGCTGGTAAAGCTGCGCGTTGCGGATGGCTAAGGCTGACTGCTCGGCAATGGAACGCAGCACCCGCAGATCGTGGTTGCTAAAGTGATTAGGTTGTTCGTGCCCCAACACTAGCACGCCGTGAATCTCGTTCTGATGCATCAGCGGTGCAGCGATACCTGACTTGCAGTTCGTGCCGTTGAGGATGGCGCTAACCCGTTTGTCCTCGCTGATGTCACTCACGAGCAGCGGTTCTTTATCGCTAAAGGTGAGGCTGCCTAGTGTATCCGTCGTCAGCAGATCGGTTTTGACTTTCTCCAAACCGCGCCGACGCTCCATGATGCGCTCCTGACCATTGAACAGTGTTAGCACTGCTTTAGTGGCGTTGAACTGTTCCATTGCCACGCCGAGCAAGCGATCACCGAGGTCTTCGAGGGTAAGTCCCTGATTGAGTTCCCGACCAACGCGCACTAAGGCTTCTAATTCCTGAGTGCGTTTGAGCAAGCTATCTTCCAACTGCCGCGCTTTCATCTTGCTGTAGACGCGGGCGATCAGTTCAGGAGCGGCGAAAGGTTTAAGCAGATAATCATCCGCGCCCAAGCCTAAGCCCTTGACTACATCGTGCGAGTCACGCGCCGCTGCCGAGATTACGATAATGGGAATGTGTTCGGTGGTAGGTTCGGCGCGCAGTTTGCCCAATACCTCGAAGCCATCCAAGCCCGGCATCTGAATGTCTAATAGAATCAGATCGGGGATCACCTTGAAGGCTTTCTTCACCGCCTCCTGTCCATCGGCGGCGCTTTCTACCCGAAAACCCTCCCGCTGGAGCATCGTGCCCAATAGTTCGCGGGTGTTCTTATCATCGTCCGCGATTAAGACGAGTGGATTAGCTACAGCGAGGTCGAGAGTTAGATCATGCATAAGTATAGAATAAGCCCCGATTGCTCAGATGATTTCACACTGCTACAATGCAGTTCACGAATGCCAGCAGTGAATTATACAATGGATGGATAGGTGTATGAGTCACAATTTCAGGACGGGACGTAGTGCAGTTATCGGTAGTATCGCGCGTGGCGTAGTGCTGGGGGGCGTGTTGTGTCTGACTTTCTTCGCGGGGTTCTGGCTGCGCGGCGCTGGTCCGACGGTAGCCGCCGGAATCTCCCCGGTCAATGACGCGGGCGTGCTGCAAAATCAACAAGTCCGTGATTATGTGCTGCTGGCGCAAACGCAAGCTCTCCTCGATGAACACTATCTGCGCACCCAGCCCCCACAATCGGAATTGGAATACGGGGCGATTCGCGGACTGCTGGCAACGTTACAGGATAAATACACCTTCTTCATCGATCCGCCTGTCGCAGCTAGCGAGTCCAATGTGCTGGCAGGCAAGTATGGGGGTATCGGCGTTCAACTGGTGCGCGACGAGCTTGCTCGTTTCGTACTCTACCCATTCCGCGATGGTCCGGCTGCCAAAGCTGGTGTACAAGACGGTGACATCTTGATCAAAGTGAACGGCGCTGATCTGTCCATCGAGACGCGGCAGGATGCCGTCGACCAGATGCTGCGCGGCGAGGTCAAGGATAATAACGGCGTAAAGATCACCGTACAACGTCCTTCGACCAACGAGGAACTAGAATTCCAGATTCCCTTCGCGGAGATCGAAGTGCCTTCGGTGATCTGGCGAGTGCTGTCGGAAGACTCGGCACTTGGCTACATCCAGATTTTGCGCTTCACCAACCGCACACCAGCAGAATTGGAACAGGCGATCACCGAATTGCGCGCTCAGAATATCAAGGGCGCGGTGATCGATCTGCGTAACAACCCCGGTGGCTTGCTACAGGAATCGGTGCAGGTAGCGGGGCAGTTCATGAACGGCGGCACCGTATTGATCGAAGAGCGGCGCGACGGTGAGAACAATTTCGACGCGGGCGCTCCCGGCAAAATGGCTGATCTGCCGCTAGTGGTGATCGTTAATGGCGGTACTGCCAGCGCAGGCGAGTTGGTGGCAGGTGCCTTACAAGACAGCGGACGCGCCGTGCTGCTCGGTCAGCAAACCTATGGTAAGGGATCGATCCAGCTCATTTTCTCTCTGGCGGATAAATCTTCGATCCACATCACCACCGCGGAGTGGCTGACGCCTAAGCGCAATCATATCGACGGCAAGGGCTTAACACCGGACGTACCGATGATCCCTGATCCGAATGGGCGCGATGTCGAACTCGGTGAAGCCATCCGTGTGCTGCAAGGGAAGATCAGCAAGTAGGACAGAAGCATGAACACTGATTATCGAAACCAGCCTGCCGGAACGCTGACCTTTAGCATCACGGGGTTAGCCAGCACCTTCATTTTGATCGCGCTGGTGGCATTCGCGGGTGGCTATTTACTGGCGACGGTGGTGAATACGCCAGCGGGAGATTCGCTGCAAGTATTCCGCGAAGCGCATGATCTGGTGAACGACGAGTTTTACTACAACAAACCCGCAGATACAGAACAGATCAACGGCGCGATCAATGGCATGTTGGCGGCATTCAAAGACCCCTACACGTTGTACCTGCCACCTGTGCAAGCCGCGCAAGAAATGACCGTAATGGAAGGCGAATCTGGCGGGATCGGCGCGGTGGTGGGCACCAACGATAAGAATGAGATGGTGATTACCGAAGTCCGTTTGGGCTGGCCCGCTGAAGTCGCTGGCATCAAAGTAGGAGATGTGATCACGGCGGTGGACGGCGATTCGATTGCTGGCAAGACTCTCTCCGATGCGGTTAGCTTGATTAGGGGACCACTGGGAACAGAAGTCGAATTGACTCTTCGCCGTACGGGAACCAGTGATCCGATTGTGGTCATGGTGAAGCGCGAACAGATCAACGTTTACGGCACAATGCTGGACGGCAAGATCGCTTATATCTCAATGAGCATCTTCAGTAAGGATGCTGACCAGCAGATCGTTTCACAGCTCGATAAGCTGCTGCCGCAAAAGCCACGCGCCCTGATCTTCGATCTGCGCGGCAACCCCGGCGGTTACTTAGATCAAGCGATCAAAGTGGCGGACATCTTCTTGCCCGCTGGCAAGGTCGCCAGTGAAAAGCTCAGTGACGGGCAAAGCAACGTATTCAACGCCGACGATGGCGATCTTGGTGAACAGATTCCCATGGTGGTGCTGGTAAATAAGGGCAGCGCCAGCGCGTCTGAGATCGTAGCGGGCGCACTCAAAGATCGCGGACGAGCGATCCTGATCGGGCAAACGACATACGGTAAGGGCAGTGTACAGACGATCCACCGATTGAGTGATGGATCGCAGTTGCGCGTAACACACGGGGCATGGTACACGCCAAACGAAACACCGATCACCAAAGACGGTCAACCCGTCGGATTAGCGCCGGACATCGACGTGAAAATGCCCGACACGCCGGACGCAACCGAAGTCGGTACTACTAACGATCCGGTGCGTGACGCGGCAATCGAGTATATAGACAAGACATATCCATTGGGCTTATCGCCCTTCACACCCTGAAAGTCAGAACGAAATGGCAACGAAAGAGAGCAGTAAGCAGAATACTGCGGCTGCAAAACCGAAAGAAAAAAGGGAAAAGGTGGTGATCTCCACCAACCGCAAGGCGCATCACGATTACAGCCTTGAGGACAGCTTCGAGGCGGGACTGGTGCTGATGGGATCGGAGATCAAGTCGATCCGCGATCACAAGGTCAATCTGGCGGATGGCTTTGTGCAGGAGACTGACGGCGAATTGTGGCTGCTCAACGTCCATATCTCGCCTTACAATCAGGCGAATCGCTACAACCATGAACCGCTGCGCCCGCGCAAACTGCTGCTAAATAAGAAAGAGATCGCGCGCTTGATCACTAGAGTGCGGGAACGCGGCTACAGCATCATACCGACGCAGCTTTACTTGAAAAATGGACGGGCAAAGGTAGAGATCGCACTGGCGCGCGGTAAAAAGCAGTATGATAAGCGTGACGATATTCAGGAACGCGAGTCGAAGCGGCAAATCGAGCGCGTGCTCAAGCAGGGACGGTATGAGGACTGAGTGCTGAGTGCTTATAAGATAATAGGGTTGCGCTGGAAGTGAGACCGGGGGTAAGTGCCTCCGGCTCTATACTTCGGATGTCTATTTTGGGGGAGGTCAAAAGTTTAGTTTGTTCAATTACTTAATGTCGAGAAATTTAGGGAGGTTTTGCCATGACAAAGCTGACGTTCGATGATCTGGTGAGCGCCGCTGAACAGCTTCAGGAAAGTGAGCAGCTTGCGCTGATCAGGCACTTGCAGGCGCTAGTGGCAGCAACCAAGCGCGAACGGCTGATGCTGGAATACGAGCGTCGCAAGCGCAGCAGTGGGCAGGAAAACATAGATAGTTTGCGGACGCGATATGGCAGCGCGGACGCGATTGAGTTGGACGATAAAATTTTCAATGACTATTTGAGAGAAGTTGAACGGGAGTCCGAACAAGAAGGTGATGCTGGTAAGTGAGTTGAACCAGCGGCGATGACTGTCAAGATCGTAGGTGTCGGGGACGGCGGGATCAAGGCGCTGGCGCGGATGATGCGTGAGGGCTTACGGGGAATCGACTACCTCGCCGTCAATACCAATGAACAGTCACTACGACGATCCGAAGCAGGCTCAAAACTACTGATCGGCGATCCTAAACATCACGGGTTCTTCGCCGGCGGTAATGTGCTGATCGGACAGATGGCAGCACAAACGAGCGCGAATGAACTTGCAGAGGCACTACGGGGTGCAGATCGCCTGTTCATCGTCGGTGGATTAGGCGGCGGTACAGGCACGGGCGCAATCCCGATTATCGGAAAGATCGCTCGTAGTCTGGATCTGCATCCGATCATAATTGTTACACTGCCCTATTCGCTAGAAGGCACAGAACGCCAGCAAATCGCCGCACGGGGAGTCGAGGCGCTGAAAGAAGTAGAGAGCGAGACAATCCTGCTGCCCAATGATCAGTTGATCCCGTATCAGGAAGCGCATCCAGAGATCAGCCAACTTTACTACTTGGCGGATGCAATGCTAACGTGGCAGGCATTTTCGCGTTTGGCTTGATATAGCCAATTGCCTTATACTGCGCTAAAGTTTGACACAGCGCAGCGATCCGGTTGTGATCATTTTCAAGGGCGAGTAGAGCCGATGACCGCACAGGGCAAAATGACGCCACACGGCGCACCGATTCACGAGAAGCGTTTGCTACCAGTGCAACCACCCGGTCAAGTGATCGGGCGGAACCGCGAACTGGCTTTGATGCACGTCACGCTGAAAGATGGCGCGTCGCTGCTGATCGCCGGACCGTCGGGGATCGGCAAATCGACGCTGGCAGCGGTACTGGCAACGGCGCATATTGCTTCAACACCCGGTGGTGTGCTGTGGCTGCATCTCAACGACGACGATCTACCCGATATTGCCGCACGAGTCGGGCGCGCCTATGACGAAGATACCTTCACTGGCGTCGGCGGCGACTGGGATCGCACGACGGCGACAGTACGCAAGCTGCTGCAAGAGAATCGTCCGCTGATCATCTTTGACGGCTTGATCGATTTGCACGCAGTACGCGAATTCATCCGTCAGTGTGCGCCGGAACAATCCTTCATCATCATCACCGATCGCGCGGTGCCGGGACCGTGGACGGCTGTTGAACTTGCCCCACTCTCGGAACGCGACGCCGAAACGCTCTTTCGCTATTACTCTGGCATTAAAGTCCCCGATCAAGCCGCTGACGTGGAAGCGCTGGTCAAATCGCTGGATGGTCATCCGCTGACCTTAGAACTGGCTGCGCGACAATGCCGCGTGGAAAAACTCAGCGTTGCCGAATTGGTCGCAGCGCTGCCACCGGGAAGCCGCGTCGGGGCGACGCCGCTATTGACGCTGGCATTCAAGCGGCTGGATACAGCAGCGCAGGGCGTGATGCTGATACTGGCATCGCTGTTCGCGCCATCCACCGGAGTTGAATTGCTGACCCTTGCCAGCAAGCTCTCGACCAGCGATGCCGTACAGCAGGCGCGTAAATTGGTAACCCGCGCCATCGCCCGTGAACATCTCAGCTACGGACAGGTGCGTTTCCGCCTGCATCCGGCAGCGCGGGAATACGGTCGTAGCTGGCTGCAAAGTTTCGGGCGGCTGTCGAGTCTGGAGAATCGGGCACTGTCGTCAGTGTTATCGTACACAGAGCGATTCGCACAGAACAAGCCGGAGGCACACGAACGTCTAGCGGATGAGAGCGAGAATATCGTCGGTGCTGCCCAGTATGCCGCCGAGTCCGATCATGCAGCTTCAGTCGAGGCATTGATCGATGCGCTGGAGAACAAGGCTGAAGACTTCATTTTAGAGCGAAACTTCTGGTTGGAATTGGAGCAGCTTAAGCGCATACTGCGTGAAGCGGAGCCAGCCACGCCTGCTCCTGATGAACCTGCGCCACCCCCAACTCCAGCACCAGCACCAGCGGCGAAGATCGAGCCACCCGTTGTTGTGCCTGCGCCGCCAGTCCTAGTGACGCCGGAACCGCCGCCGCTGCCCGAAGAAAAGATCGAGGTAGCGCCGGAACCAGAACCAGAACTAGAGCCAGAGCCATCAGCACAAACGCAACCTTTGACGCCAGCGAAGCCACCCGCTTGGCTGCCGCCATCACAGGTGACTCAGCCAACACCTACTGCGCCAACTGTGCCCTCGCCTGCGATCCCTAAACTGGGATTAGCACGGCTAGACGCACCAACGTCTGATGCCATTACGCTGCCGCCTGTACCAGCGGAAGCACCACCCGATGTTCCGCCACAGGAAACCGCCGCTGCATTGTCGTCCGTTGAGCCGCCATTGGCAGTGGAAGATACCGATCTCAGCAGCTCGACTGGTGCGATGCAAGCCGCCGCGGTCACGGTAGAAACAGAAGCTGTTGACGAGGATACCGAGCGTCATACGCCGCCTTCCGTCGCCAGCATCCGCGATATGCTGGTGGAAGCGCGGGCGCAGGGCGATAAAGAGCGCGAAGGTCTACTGCTGCAATCACTCGGTCAGTACAATCTGGATGTCGGGCGCTCACAGGATGCCGAGGGTTACTTCAAGGAAGCGTTGGAAGCCTTCGAGGCTGCCAATAATTCTGACGGCATGTTAGCAGTGCTAGAAGTGCTGTCGTCACTGGCTTCGTACAAAGGCAACGCGCAAGACGCTCTGATCTATGCAACGCGCGGGGTCAACTTCGCACAGCAGCTAGATGATAAATCGCGGCTGGGTAGATTGCAGACACGACTCGGAGACATCCGCACAGCTCTGGGTGACACCACTGCCGCAGCCGAGACCTACAGTGCAGCGATTGAGACACTGCGCGGTGCGGAAGATTGGATCGCCGTCGGTGTGGCGATGTCTAAATTGGCAGCGATCTACTTGAATCAGTCGCGCTCACAAGAGGCGCTGCAACTATTGGAGCCTGCCCTGACGATCTTCCAGCGAGAACGCCGCGCCGATCAGGAAGCGCGCACTCTAGCTAAACTGGGCAATGTTTACACCGCGCTCGGCGATTGGAGCAAGGCTCAGGCACAGCACGAGCAAGCGGCGCTACTAGCAAAACAGCAGTACGATCAGGCGGGAGAAGCGGAGCAATACGCCGCGCTCGGTTATCTGCGGGAATTACAGCGAGATCGAGATGGCTCGATCCTATTCTATCGACGGGCGCTCCATGCGGCATACGAGGCAGGCAATACCGATCTGCAAATTGCTGCCGCTGTGCAGCTTGGCGAGTTTTTGATCGAGGATACGCGTACGCTAAATCAAGGCATCCAACTGCTGCGAGAGGTAAGCGATAAATCGACAGAGGCGAAACGCTTGCTTGGTCGCGCCGATCAACGGTTGCGGCGTGCCAGCGGTGCGGGCGTCGTCATTCCCGCAGCGAACGTATCTAATCGGGATTACGCGGCACAGGCATACGTAGCGTAAGATGGCATCAATGCGGGCAGGTTAGAAACGTGCCCTATAATGAAATGATCTAGTCGTAGGGGTGGGTTTCTAAACCCACCCTTTTTTTATTATGCCTCGACCATTTAGAACAACTTCATCTGTCGGTCCGGCGCATGACCATCCAGCAGAATGTAGGGTGCGGATTGCTCCGGAGCGCGAACTCCTAGGCGACGTAATGCCGCCAGATCGCGCAGGGTAGTCTGTCGACGCGCGCTGATGATCGCGTCGGCGCTGACAGGACCGATGCCGGGGACGCGGAGGAGTTGCTGCCGATCCGCCGTCATCACCTCGATGGGGTGATGCAGCAGTGTTTCTTCCGCCCATGCTTTCTTAGGATCGATATCCAAGCGCATATTGCCAGATTGCGCGAAGGGCATCTCCTCGATGTTCCAGCCATAATCGCGCAGCAGGAAACTTGCCTGATAAAGTCGGAATTCACGCTGCGGATCGGTGGCGGGTAAGTTCTCGAACGGGGTATGCATCACAGGTCCGAAACCGGAAAAGTAAACGCGGGCGAGATGCAGTTGGTTAAACAGACGTTCGCTGGTGGAGAGCAGTTCCAGATCGGTATCGCCCACCGCACCGACCACAAATTGCGTTACCGCACGCGCCAGTTTCTGACCCGGATTCTCTTGACGAATCTGTTCAGTCCAGAGCAGCATTTGCAGCAGTTCCGTCGTCCAATTTTTCTTGGGTGCAAGCTGCTCCAAACGTTGATGTGTCGCCCCTTCGAGGTTGACAGAAATCCGATCAGCAAGCTTCATGGCGCGTTTGACTTGATCGTACTGCGCACCGGGCATGATCTTGAGGTGGATGAAGCCGCGATAGCGATAACGCTGACGAATGATCTCTATAGTGTCGATCAGCTTGTCTTGAGTAGCAATGCTGCCCTTGATGATGCCGGAAGAGAGAAACAAGCCATCGACTAACCTGGCGCGCTGTAGTTGATCGAAACCCTTCGCCAGTTCGTCGGGCGTGAGCGTAAAACGTTTGGTCTGACCGCGACCTGCGCGGAAGGGGCAATAGTTGCAGTTACGCTCACAGGCGGTGGTCAGCATCGTTTTGAGGATCGGCTTGGCGCCGGATGGAGTGGCGACGTTGCTGATGCACTCTGCCAGACTCTGGGATTGGTAACGCGTCTGAGGTTCCCGGCGGTGCTGCCTACTAGTGGTAGTACTGGTGGCTGGTCGTTCGCTGTGCGGCTGTTCACCCGCTGGTTCATACAGCGTCACGTCACCCATCTGGGTCATTTTCGTGATCGCGTCAGGCGTAGAACTAATGTACATGGATAGAGTCTATCGAACATCAGTTCTAGAGTCAATGATTATTTGGTTTCAACTTTCCAACAAATTAGGTGTTTGCCCATGTCGCTAAAGGCGATGATCACGTTGTAGTTACCAGTGGCGAGTTGCACATCCGGCGTTAGCGTAACCGGCGTTTGCGACGGCGTGATCTTCTGCTGCCACAGCGGATCGCTCACATCGTTGAGGAGGAAGAAGGTAGCATTGCCCTGATCCGCAGCAAAATCTCCGACGTAGGTGATGCTGAGTTTCTTCCCTGCTTCGACTTCGATAGGCAGTGGCGCAGTTTCGCCTCCGGCAACGTCGCCCGTCGTCTGGCGATAGTACTTGCACAGATCGGTACTGAGCAGGGGCGAAGCAGAGTTAGCGCAGGCACTAAGCGAGAGAGAAAGAAGGCTGATGAGTAGAGCACAGCGGATGATGCCGCGCATGAAAATCACTCCTTGATGTCCCGATTGCCGAAGATGAGTACCGCTAATCCGAAAAACGCCACGATGTAGAGGCAGATCACGATCCATGAGGTATCCGGCGAGAGGCTGGCGACTACTGTAGGATTCTGCGGTAGTACCGTCACGCGGTTCAGGTGCGTGGTCAGCCAAACGGGGTAGAGCGCTGCCGCCATATCCGCCAGCGTTCGCGTGATGCCTGTGGCGTACTGCGTGTACTGCGGGTTATTGAGTACCGTCGCGCCGAAGGTACTCATAAAGGATTCGATAGTGTTGTAGGCAAAGTAGATCAGGAATGCACCAACGATAGACTTGGTACGGTAAGCCACCGCCATGATTAGCAGCGCCCAGACGAAGGTCGCTAGAAAGCGCAGAGCGAAGTGCAATCGCCCTTTGGACAGTGAATCGAAGTCGTTTTCGGTCAGGACTAACGCGCCTGTGTAATACAACTTGAAAAAGAAACTGACCAAAATCCAGCTCAGGATCAGGGCGATGTAACAGGCTACGATCAGGGTGAATACGAACAGCACTTTTGCCAGAATGATGGTGGTTCGGCTGGGCTGACGCGAGGCGATCATCTTGATGGTGCGCCAGTTGAACTCGTTGAACACGCAGTTGGCGCAGGCGACCAGAATAGCGATGTGGTACAAGCCAAAGAAACCGCTGGAGTAGATCGAGGCAATGAAGGAAAACGCGCCGCCCCTGCCGAGATCGTAGGCGGGGACGCCGAATTCACCGCTGGCAAAGGACATATTGTCGAGACTGCTCATCGATCCGCGATTGGCGCTCAGGAATGCGCCCAAGATAATGATGGCGGTCAGCAGAAAAGGCGCGGCGACCAAGAGCATGAACATGCGATGTTTGCGCCATTTGAATACCTCGCCGCGATATTGACTCCACAGATTAGGGTTAGCTGTGATGGTATTGTTCATGCCTGCACCTTTGATTCCAGTGTCGCCGTGTCACCCGTCAGTTCAAGGTAGATTTCTTCCAATGAACGTTTCTCCGCCACGATCTCGCTAGCGTAGATGCCTTGCCCTGCCAGCAAACGGTTGAGATCACGTCCTTGCTCTGCTTGGGCGCTCACTTCAAGCAGATCGCCAACCACGCTCACCTTCTCTGACCAGCCGTTTTCCGTCAGCACGCGCTGCGCGTTTTCCAATTCCTCTTTTTGCAGGCGGATGCGGATCACGCCCTGCGCGGAGAGTAGATCAGCGACTGTGCCTTCGGCGATAACGACGCCCTTCTGCAAAATGGCGACGCGGTTACAGACTTGCTGCACTTCGTTCATCAGATGACTGCTCAGCATCACCGTGTGCCCTTGCTGTCCGAGATCGCGGATCAGTTCGCGCACGTCACGCATTCCAGCGGCGTCCAGTCCGTTGGTCGGCTCATCAAGAATCACTAGCTGCGGATCGGTGAGCAGCGAGGCAGCGATACAAAGCCTCTGCTTCATGCCCAGTGAATAGGTCTCGAAGCGATCTTTCGCCCGTTCCAGCATCCCGACAATGGTAAGCACTTCCTCGACTTTCTTACGATCATGCAGACCGGAGGCGTAGCCCATCGCCACCAGATTGTCGTAGCCGCTGAGACGGGGATACAGCGCAGGGGATTCGAGAATGGTGGAAGAGCGCACCAGCACTTCGCGGCGCTGTTTGATCGGATCGAAGCCGAACACTTGCACACTGCCGTGATCTGCCTTCATCAAACCGACGACCATACGGATGATGGTGGTCTTACCTGCGCCGTTCGGTCCCAGTAAGCCGAAGACATCGCCGGGGCGCACCGAGAAAGAGGCATTACGCACGGCTGTGACACGCCCGAAGCGCTTTCCTAGATTTTCGATGTGAATGGCAAACTGACGTGTATCTAAGGAACTATCGGTAAAAGGCGAGATTGACCCGACAGCGGTTTGATTCATCCGCTCGATCTCCATCTAATGCTACTGCTGCCGCGCATTAGGGTACAGGACTTTCGTGGTTTTGGCACGCACTGATCAGGGATTAGCAACAAAATTGAGTCAAATACAACAAAAAAGCGCACGACCATTTGATTAGTCATACGCTTTATAATGTTCCTGTAATCGTTTTTAGGATCAGGGCTGTTCCTGAATTTGTCTATCGCTGGTGGAGATAGGCTCGCCATCCAGATGACGCAAGCTGAGTCCTAAGCGCCGTGCCTGTCCGTTGATATTAAGGATGCGGGCGCGAATCCGTTCGCCTTCGTGAACGACGTTACGAGGATGCAGGAAACTGCCTTCCGCCAATTCGGAGACGTGGATCAGCCCTTCTAGCCCTTCTTCCACGCAAGCGAACGCACCGAAATCAACGACGTTGGTGATCAAGCCTTCGATGATCTGCCCAATCTGGTAGCGCTGTTCGACGGTTTCCCATGGATCTGGTTGCATCCGCTTCAGACTGAGGGCGATGCGTCCGTGATCGCGGTTGATCTCCATGACGTAGACTTTGACCATGTCGCCGCGATTCAGCACATCTTTAGGATGTCCAACGCGCCCCCAACTCAGTTCGCTAATATGGATCAAGCCTTCCAGTCCGCCGAGATCGACAAATGCGCCGAACTCGCACAGATTGGTGACCCGCCCCTCGCAGGTGTCGCCCGGTTGCAAGCGATCAAGGATGCCTGCCCGTGCGCCCGCTTCGACTGCTGCTGCGCGCTCGGAGAGCACTAACCGATTCTGTGCTTGACTCAGCTCGATAACGCGGAGGTGTAAGCGCTGACCGACACGCGCCGAAAGCTCAGCACGGCGGGCATGACCATCCGGCAGATTGGGAAATTCCAGCAACTGACTGGCTGGTACAAAGCCTCGCAAGCTGTTCCACTGCACTAGCAAGCCCCCGCGGTTGTAGCCGATGACTGGCAACTCTACCGCCCGATCTTCTTGCTGTGCGCGCTCGACAAGCTCCCAATCTTGCGCTTCGTTCTGCGTATGGTTGCCGCTGTCGGCAGCAACTACGATTTCACCGCTATCCCACGTCCCCCACGAACCGTGCTGACGAGACTCCTCTTCACTGCTGGCTTCCCCCTCGCGCAGCAATGCAGCCCAATAACTCTCGTCTGGCGGTGGTGGCGGCGGGATGTGTTCGGTGCGGTGCGCGTCTGCCGGATGTGATGATTGCGACCTCCGGCTTGAACTTCCCGAATAATACCCGTTATGCCTATCCATAATGCTTCCGATGCCACCAAATACTGACTTTTACCATTTATTTACAACCTGCCATTATAAGAGGCGGCTATAGGCTTGTCAAACAAACAATACCATGTAAAGAAGTCTTACAACTACGCTGATTGCGACTACAGTGATATGGCGTTTTAGCGGTAAATCTTCTAGCTTCTATGGACGTAGGCAAAGCGAATGGAACATTGCCCTAGCGGAGGATAGGTCACCTTTAAGGGTCATGTGGAGATAGCTATAATTGGCGTCGGGTTGCGAAACCACAGGAGAAAATGGTTGTCGTTATGTTCAAAGAACAACTCGTCGATAAGCTGGGATCGAAGACAGCGAAAATCGGCATCATCGGTTTGGGTTACGTTGGTTTGCCGCTGGCAGTCGCCTTTGCGGAAGTAGGATTCGAGACCATTGGGCTGGATGTCAGCCAGTCGAAGGTAGATATACTGAATTCGGGAGAGAGCTACATCCCCGACATCCCTACTACGCAGCTCGCGCCGCTGGTCAAATCCGGCAAGCTGAAGGCGACCACCAGTTACGAGGACTTGCGCGACATCGACGCCCTGAGCATTTGCGTGCCGACGCCGCTGCGTAAGACCAAAGACCCGGATATGTCCTACGTCATTCAGGCGTCGGATTCCATCGCGGAAATTGCTCACAAAGGCATGTTGATCGTGCTGGAAAGCACTACCTATCCGGGTACGACGGATGAGATCATCGTGCCCCGACTGAACGAAAAAGGCTTTCAGATAGGCAGCGATATTTTCCTTGCCTTCTCGCCGGAGCGCATCGATCCCGCCAACAAAAAGTGGCATGTGCGTAATACGCCCAAAGTAATCGGTGGCGTGACCGAAACCTGCCAAGAAGTAAGCTGCTTATACTATGGCTCGATTGTTGATACCGTCGTGCCTGTCTCGTCACCGACGACGGCGGAAATGGTAAAGCTACTAGAAAATACCTTCCGTGCGGTGAACATTGGCTTGGTCAACGAAGTGGCGCTGATGTGCGACAAGTTGGGAGTCGATGTGTGGGAAGTGATCCGTGCAGCGGCGTCGAAACCGTTCGGCTTTATGCCCTTCTACCCCGGTCCCGGTTTGGGTGGTCACTGCATTCCCATCGATCCGCTGTACCTCAGTTGGAAGCTGAAGACCCTAAACTACAACTCGCGGTTCATCGAACTCGCCAGTGAGGTCAATACCTCAATGCCGCTGTACGTGATCAACAAGGTGATGATGGCGCTGAACGACGACGCTAAGGCATTAAAGGGATCAAAGATCGCGGTGCTGGGCGTGGCGTATAAGCGCGATGTGGATGATGTGCGCGAGAGTCCGGCGCTCGATGTGATCCAATTGTTGGAGGAACGCGGCGCGGTAGTGCAGTATCATGATCCGTACGTGCCTTCGATCCGCTTGGAACACGGGCGCTCTATGCAGACCGTGGCGCTGACCGAGCAGTGGCTAAAAGATGCCGACTGCGTGGTGATCATCACCGACCACACGACGTTGGACTACGGCTGGATTGTGGGTACAAGCAAGCTGATCGTGGATACGCGCAACGCCACCAGCAGCTTCCGGCAGCATGGCAATGGTCAAGGCAATGGTGCTAAAGCCGCCAATGGTGCGCGGATCGTCAGTTTGTAAGTTCGTGATGCGTATTTTCATCGCTTCTGGCATTTTTCATCCCGACTCCGGCGGTCCAGCCACGTATTTGTACAAGCTGCTGCCGGAGTTGCAAGCACGCGGACATCAAGTACAAGCACTCGCCTATGGAGATGCGCCGAGCAGTGGTTATCCTTATCCGCTGAGGCGC
>JAHBVK010000083.1 GCA_019637555.1 Anaerolineae bacterium | reverse complement strand
AAGAGTGCCAAAGTGCTACGAGTGCTACAAGTGCTACGTGAAGCGCGCTGTTCCCCCTCTCCTAATGTGTACTCGCATTGGAGAAGGGGGCAGGGGGTGAGGCTATGATCATCCTCACCGATAGCGGCTTGCGGCTGTTCGGCGTCACGCTGTCGTGGTACGGCTTGATCGTCTGCGCGGCGGTTTTCGTGGCGGCGCTGCTGGCTGATCTGCTGGCGCGGCGGCGTGGCTTCGATTCGCTGCACGTCTGGCGGGCACTGGTGCCGATCATCGTCCTCGGCTTGATCGGGGCACGGCTGTGGTACGTGTTCTTCCCGCCGCAGTCTGTAGTGGTCAACGGGCGCACCGCCGAGTGGTTACTCCGCAATTTCTTCGATCTCAATCAGGGCGCGGTGGCGGTGTGGACGGGCGGACTGGGCATCCTCGGCGGATTGATCGGCGGCGGGATCGGCTTGTACTGGTACTGCGCCGCCAACAAGCAGCCCTTCGCGCAATGGATCGACATCGCGGCATTGTGTTTGCCACTCGGTCAGGCAATCGGACGGCTGGCGAACGGTGTCAATCAGGAGTTGTACGGCGCTCCCACCGATCTGCCCTTCGGCGTGCTGGTGAGCAACGAAGCGCAGCGCGTCGCCCCGTACACCGATCTGGCGCAGTATCCCCTTGGCACCACGTACTTCCAACCCGTCTTTGCCTACGAAGCCATCTGCTGCCTGCTCATCTTCATCACCTTACTGTTGCTCTTCCGCCGATTATCTAACCTCCGCGCAGGCGATCTCGCCTTGCTCTACCTCGTACTCTACGGCGGTACTCGCTTCCTACTCGAATTCATGCGCGCTAACGTCTCATTGGTCGCTGGCGTCAATATCTCGCAGCTAGTATCCTTGATCACCGCTCTAGCAGCCGCTTTCATTCTTTTTCGACACCAACAACAGCAGAAAACTTTAACAGTCTAAGGTAGCATCACCGATCCCCTCACTGTTGACGGAGAGGGGTGGCGCGTCAGCGCCGGGGTGAGGTAAACACAGGAGATCGCGCCATCATGCCACCATCACCGCAATCACCAATCTTCCAACCGACGTGGGAATCGCTGAAGAACTTCGTCATTCCCGACTGGTATCAGGATGCTAAGTTTGGCATCTTCATCCATTGGGGTGCTTACTCCGTGCCTGCCTTCGGCAACGAATGGTATCCGCGCAACATGTACATACAGGGCACGCGTGAATTCGAGCATCACCGCAAAACCTACGGCGATCAATCCAAGTTTGGCTACAAAGACCTGATCGCACAGTTTAAGGGCGAGAAGTTCGATCCCGAACAGTGGATCGACCTGTTCAAGCAGGCGGGCGCGAAGTACATCGTGCCAGTGGCGGAACATCACGACGGCTTCCCGATGTACGACTCGGCGCTCTCACGCTGGACAGCCGTCAAGATGGGACCCCGGCGCGATGTGATCGGGGAACTGGCGATGGCAGCGCGGAATCAGGGCATCATCTTCGGCTTGTCCAGCCATCGCATCGAACACTGGTGGTTCATGAACGGCGGTAAGCAGTTCGAGTCCGATGTACAAAACCCCGAATACGAAGATTTGTACGGTCCTGCCGCGCCCGGTCCACGTTGGGAAGTTGATCCGGCGGCGTGGGATAGCAACGACTGGCAGCCACGTCCTCATGCCAAATTCCTTGACGATTGGTATGCCCGCTGCATCGAGCTGGTAGATAAGTATCATCCGCAGGTGATCTACTTCGACTGGTGGATTCGTCAGATCGTAGCTGCGCCCTACTTGCAGCGCTTTGCCGCTTACTATTACAACAAAGGCATCGAGTGGGGCAATGGCGTCGCCATCGACTTCAAGCTCGACTCCTTCCCCGAAGGCACAGCCGTGTTCGACATCGAGCGCGGACAGCTAGACGCGATCCGCCCGCAGTTCTGGCAAATCTGCACCAGCGTATCCAAGAACTCGTGGGGCTACATTGCGGATCACGACTACAAGACCACTCCGCCTATCCTGCACGATCTGATCGACGCGGTGAGCAAGAATGGCTCGGTGCTGCTAAACGTCGGACCACGCGCTGATGGCACGATCCCCGAAGCCGAACAGGAGATGCTGCGCGAGATCGGACGCTGGTTAGCAGTCAATGGCGAAGCCATCTACGGATCGCGCCCCTTCACAGTTTACGGCGAAGGACCGACTCAAGTCGCGGCAGGTGGCTTTAGCGATTCTAAGCGTCCAGAATTCACGGGCAGCGATGTACGTTTTAGCACCAACGGTGGTCACATCTACGCCATCTTGTTAGGTTATCCGCCGAACGGCGAGATCGCTATTCAGGCGTTAGGCACACAAAGATCACTGCCTAGCGCCATCCAGCGGATCGATCTGCTTGGATCATCAACGCCTGTTCAGTGGACTCAAACCGCCGACGCGCTCAAGGTCACATTGCCGCCGTCGTCGGGTGCGCCAGCCTACACCTTGAAGATCACTACCTGATACGCGCTAGTTTGTGTTCGTCGGTTGCCAGCGCGGGTGCGCCGAGCCAGATCGCTGATCCGTCGTCAGCAAGCGGAAGTTTGTGCCATCCGCGCTCATCACCATAATTTGCAGGAATACCGCCCGCGAATCGCGTGGTTCCGGCGCTTCAAAAGCGATCCACGCCCCATCTGGCGACCAGCTAAACTCGGCAGCGTCACGCAGTAATAAGGTGCTGTCGGGGATCGCGTAGGGGAGCTTCAGTAATGGCGTCACTTCCGCAGTATCCACATCATTCAGGTAAATCGTGGCAGCGTCTTCTTGCGCGGGATCGCTGATCTTGTAAATGAATTTCTGCGCGACTGGCGACCATGCCGCACCCGCCGCGATGGGCTGATCCAGCGGTTGCTCACTGATCGCACCGCTGGCGACATCCACCACAAACGTATGACTCGGCTTGACGCCATTTCCATTGAGTGCCGTCCAGATCAAACTTTTCCCGTCTGCCGTCCACGCCAGATCGCCGATCTGGTATGGTTCCTCGTTGTGCGTAATCTGCACCGCATCCGAACCATCCGCGTTCATGATCCACACCTGCGGGGTCGGCACGACGATCCCCGGTGTGGTGCGCGAGAAGGCGATCCGTGTGCCATTCGGCGAAAAGGCAGGCACGGTGTCCCGAAACAACCCACTGGTCAGCGGCTGCACATTGCTGCCATCGGCATCCATCACATATAGATTGAACACCGCTGCCATCGCCCGCTGTCCCTCGGTGGCATCCCGATCCGAGACGAACACAATGTGCGTTCCATCCGGCGACCACGCGCTGTCGAAATCCGCCAGATCGGGCGTGTTGGTCAGATTTGTGACGTCTGATCCGTCCGCCTTCATCAGATAGAGTTCCGATCCCTTTTGAAACAAGATTTTGCCCGCTGCTTCGGCATCACTCTGCGCGCTGACCGTCCGCCGAGCACTAACCACTAGCAACGCGGCGATCAGCAAGGCAAGGCGTACCACTACATGACTGCGCTTCATCAACTAACACTCCAACCAATAAATAACCTTGATTACCGCTTCCATTCTAAAGCACATTTGAGAATTCCTTGGGCAGGCACAACTGACCAACTTCGCCTCCCGGTTCCCCCTCTCCTAATCTGTACTCGGATTGGAGGGTGGGCAGGAGGTGAGGCTAAATTCCAGCCGCGATCCCATTTTCTAAATTCGCTTTACTGCGTCTACGCGTTGACTGACCGATCCAACAATTCTCGCGCTAGAATACGCCGCCATAGGAGAAGGTGAATCATGGAACTACAACGGATTTTGGGCGTCGGCTGTGCGATCCTCGCGCTGCTCTATGCCTTTCGAGGGTTAGGGGCGCTGGTCAGCGGGCGGATCATGGCGGCGGCGCGGTTGACCAGACCAATGCGGGCGGGCGTGGTACAGGGCGCGCGGGCGCAGGCACTCGGTATACTGCTGTTCATCTGTGCGCTGGTGATCGCGCTGTCGGGCTACCTGCTGCTAACCGGACAATCGACGGTGATCGCGGTGGTGCTGACCTTCGGCAGTTTATTCTTTGCCACACTGTTCGAGTCCGCGGTGGTGATGGATCCGGGGCAGTGATCCGGAACAGTTGTGGATCGATAATGCAGTTTAGATGTGTTTCTTGTGCAAATCAGACGGGAGAAAATGATATACTTACGATCAACCTATTAAGAATTGTTTAGGGTTTAGCGCATGACAGTTGGCTTGCATCCCCCTCAGGAACTCGATGGCATCTTCAATAAACTCCCCAAACTGAGTTCGGCGGATCAGGATTTGATTGTGCGTGCTTACGACCTCGCAGCGCGAGCGCACGAAGGACAGGTGCGTAAATCCGGCGAACCGTACATGATTCATCCGGTAGCCGTGGCGCAAATCTTGAGCGAATTGAAGCTGGACGCTCCTGCCATTGCTGCCGCGCTGCTGCATGATGTGGTCGAAGATACGGACATCACCGTAGACGATCTGGAGCGCGAGTTCGGGCTGACGGTGGCGCAGTTGGTCGATGGCGTCACCAAGATGGATCGCTTACCCACGCAGCCGGAGGCGACGCCCAAAGGGGCGGGGCATAAACCCGGCAACAAAGACGCCGAGACGCTGCGTAAATTGTTTCTCGCCATGAGCAATGACATGCGCGTGGTCTTGATCAAGCTGGCAGATCGCATCCACAACATGCGCACGCTCGGTTATCTCTCGCCGGAGCGTCAGAAGCGGATGGCGCGCGAGACGATTGAGATTTTTGCGCCGCTGGCGAATCGTTTGGGCATCTGGCAGATGAAATGGGAACTGGAAGATCTCAGTTTCCGCTATTTGAATCCCGATAGGTACAAAGAGATCGCCGGACAACTGAACGAGCGCCGCACGGATCGTCAGAAGTACATGGATCGCGTGCGCGACAAGTTGATGAAAGAGCTGCACAAAGCGGGCATTGAAGCCACCATCATGGCGCGCCCCAAGCACATCTACAGCATCTATCGCAAGATGGATCGCAAGCAGGTCAATTTCGAGGAAGTCTATGACGTTCGCGCCGTCCGCGTCATCGTCAAAGATAATCCCACCTGTTATCACGTACTGGGCATTGTTCACAGTCTCTGGCGTCCGATCCCCTCCGAGTTTGATGACTACATCGCCTCGCCCAAAGAGAACTTCTACCGCAGTCTGCACACCGCCGTGATTGATGACGAAGGCAAAACGCTGGAAGTGCAGATCCGCACCTCGGAGATGCACGAGCACGCCGAGTACGGTGTCGCCGCACACTGGCGTTACAAGGAAGGCGCGAAAGCCGATAAAGAGTTCGAGGAACGGCTCAAGTATCTGCGTAAGCTGATGGACTTCGACGAGCGTACCGAACAGAACGCCGAGGAGTTCGTCAACGCCATGAAGTCGGACGTGTTTGAGAACCGCGTCTATGTCTTCACGCCCAAAGGCGACATCGTAGATTTGCCTGCTGGCGCGACGCCAATTGACTTCGCCTACCACATCCACACGGATGTGGGGCATCGCTGTCGTGGTGCCAAGATCAACGGGCAGATGGTCGGGCTGGACTATCGCTTGCGCTCAGGGGATCGCGTCGAAATATTGCGCTCCAAGCAGGGTGGTCCCAGTCTCGATTGGCTCAATCCGAACCTCGGTTACATTCGCACCAGCCGCGCCGCCGATAAGATCCGCATCTACTTCCGCAAGCTGGATCGAGAAAAGAACGTCGCGCTTGGCACTGATGTGATTGACCGTGAGTTGAAGCGGCTCGGCGTCGGCGCGATCCCGCGTGAGACGATTGCTACGCTGCTCGGCTACAACGATAGTGAAGAACTGTCGTGGCACGTCGGTTTGGGTGACATCACCGGCGCGCAAATCGCCAGTAAAGTGGTCGAATTCGAGCGCGAAAAGCACATCGGGCAGGGCAAAGAGATCCTGGAGCGCGAGTTGGTCAAACTGGGCACGACCTTAGCGCGGGAAACTTGCGCCAGTCTGTTCGGCTATACCAGCGCCAAGACGGATGACTTTCTGGAACTGGTCGGCAGCGGTGAGATTACGCCGACGCAGATTTCGGTCAAAGTCAGCGAACTGGAACGCCGCCAGCAGGCAAAATCCAATGGCAAAGGTCCGGTCAGCGCCAGCGAAGGCATCGACTTAGGCGGCAACAAGGGCGGCATGTTGATCAATCTGGCGCGCTGCTGTAATCCAGCGGTGGGCGATGACATCATCGGCTACATCACGCGCGGCAAAGGCGTGACGGTTCATCGTTCCGACTGCAAGAACATCATCAACACCAAAGAGCGCGAACGCCTGATCAGCGTGAGTTGGACTCGCGTGGCGCAGAAAACCTATCCAGTACCGATCATCATCAACGCCTATGACCGCGAAGGGTTGATGCGCGATGTCGGCGCGGTGGTCGCCAACGAGCACATCAACGTCAGCGATGTCAACGTCAGCACGCGCGGCGGGATCGCCACCTTCCTGCTCACCTTCGAGATTGAGGAAGTCGGTCAGTTGACCAAAGTGCTGTCCAAGATCGAGCAGCTACCCAACGTATTAGAGGCACGCCGCCGCACGTAAGCGCAGCTAACGCGATTTAGCGCTTCTGGACTGTGACCATTTCTAACACTCTGTTCTATTGACCTTCTGGGAATACATCTTATTCTTGTGATAGAACATCTGTTTTGCCTTTCCTGTGTAAAGTCACGAAATATCTGAAAGCTACATTTCATGAACCCTAAGGCGAAGAGCATTGATGAGTATCTTGGTAAAGTAGATCCCCGACAACGAGCGGAGCTTGAACGGATCCGTGCATTGGTCAAGGAACTCGTACCGAGCGCTGAAGAAGCTATCAGCTATAGTATGCCAACTTTAAAATACAAGAATCGAGCACTCGTGTACTTTACTGCCTCTAAAAAACATATGAGCTTCATGCCGTCCTCTTGGGCAATTGAGGAATTGAAGGACAAGCTAAAAGATTACAAAACCACGGAACATTCGATTCAATTTACACTAGAGAACCCCCTGCCAGACGTACTGATCAAAGAACTTGTTCTTAACCACGTACGGCATATTGACGCTGACAGGCAATAAGCTCATGAAGTACACCGTTTCAATTGAGATTGCCCTGCCGCTGGAGAGAGTGGCACAGTTGCTTGCTGACCCGGCAAACATACCGAAGTGGCTGCGGGGAATGGTACTGCACGAGCCGTTGAATGGATTGCACGGACAAGTCGGTACCAAGTCGCGGGTCGTGATGGAGACAGGGCAGCAGAAGTTTGAAGCCATCGAGACTATCACGCGCAGGGAACCAGCAGACCTACGCAACATCCCGAAAGGAAGCGTCGTTCACTTCGAGCGCGAGATCGTGGGCGAGGGCATGTGGAGCGCCGCGCGCGAACGGCTGACCGAAGCTGGTCCGAATACAACGCTCTGGGAGAGCGCCAATGAATACCGGTTCAGCAGCTTGATGATGCGGCTGGTGGGACTCCTGATGCCCGGCACATTCCGCCAGCAGTCGGAACAGCACATGCGGGACTTCAAGGCGTTCGCCGAACATGGAAAGGATGTCCGCGAAGAGAAAGGCTGAGTCGTTCGTGATTAGTCCGAATTGTGCACAACAGATTCTACGAAATGTTCCGGACTCCTCACGCTTGCTTGCGGAGTTTACCTCTCAGTTCCCCCTCTCCTAATCTGTACTCGGATTGGAGAGGGGGTCAGGGGGTGAGGCTACTCCACCGTCACGCTTTTCGCCAGATTGCGCGGCTGATCGACATCGCAGCCACGTCGCACCGCGATGTAGTACGCCAGCAGTTGCAGCGGCAGCACGGTCAGGATCGGGCTGAGCAATTCCGGCGCTTCCGGCACGTACATCACATGATCGGCTTTGCTGGCGATGAACTGATCGCCCTCCGTCGCCACTGCGATCACGATCCCGCGCCGTGCCTTCGCCTGCTCGATCTGGCTGATCATCTTCTCGTAGACGGCATCCTTAACGCAGATCGTCAGTACGGGCAGCTTCTCATCGATCAGCGCGATAGGTCCGTGCTTCATCTCGCCTGCCGGATAACCTTCCGCGTGAATGTAGCTGATCTCCTTGAGCTTGAGCGCCCCTTCCAGCGCAATCGGATAGTTGATCCCGCGCCCTAAGTACAGGAAATCCTCGTAGCGGTAAAGCTGCTCCGCCAGTTCCTCGATCTGCGGCGCGGAGTCGATCACCCGCCCGACCAGATCGGGCAGTTTCGCTAGATCGGCAGCGTACTGACGCATCTGATCCGCTGTCAGGGTGCCGCGCAACTGACCGAGATACAGCGCCAGCAGATACTGATCGACGATGCTGGTGGTGAAGGTCTTGGTCGAGCATACGCCGATCTCCGGTCCCGCCTGCATGGTAATATGACCGTCGGCGCTGCGCATCGCCTGACTGCCGATCACGTTGACAATGCTCCACAACTTCGCGCCTTTGTTGCGTGCTTCTTCCATCGCCGCCAGCGTATCCACCGTCTCGCCGCTTTGCGTGATCGCCAGCACCGCGCAGTCGGGATCGAGGATCGGGTCGCGGTAACGGTACTCACTGCCGTAATCCGTCTCCACCGGAATCTGCGCCAGCTTCTCCAGCATAAACTTGCCGACCAAGCCGGAGTTTAGACTCGTTCCACAGGCGACGGTGACGATCCGCTTCAAGCGCCGCGCTTCTTCTTCGTTCAAGATCAGATCGGGCAGCTCCACGCAGCCTGACGCGAAATCAATGCGCCCGCGAATGGTGTCGGTGATCGAACGAGCCTGCTCGAACATTTCCTTCTGCATGAAGTGGCGATATTCGCCACGCGCCGCGCTTACGGGGTCCCACGAAATGTTGTGGATTTGCGGCTTGATCGGTTCGGCGGTCAGCGTTTGCATCTGGTAGCCCGCCGCCGTCACCGTGATCATCTGGCGGCTTTCGAGGAAGATCATGCGCCGCGTGTGTTCGAGGATCGCAGGCATGTCCGAGGCGATGAACATCTCGCCTTCACCGATGCCGATGGTCACCCCGCCCGCGTTGCCCACGCGCACCGCGATCAGACGATCCGGCTGCGAGCCACTGAGCACCACAATCGCCGCCGCGCCGCGAAGCAGCAAACACGTTTGCCGTGTCGCTTCCGTGAGATCAAGCCCCTGTGCGCCAAATTCTGCTATCAGGTGAACGATCACTTCGGTGTCAGTATCGGAGGTAAAGACCACGCCGCGCGACTTCAATTGTTCGCGCAGTTCCAGATAATTCTCCACGATGCCGTTGTGCACCACCACGTAGCGCCCATCCATGCTAATGTGCGGATGCGCGTTGCGTTCCAAAACCTGTCCGTGCGTCGCCCAGCGCGTATGTCCGACGCCCAGATGACCGAAAAGCGGACGCTCCTGCACATGGCGTTCCAGATTTTCTAGTTTGCCCACGTTGCGCCGCAGTTCCACCTGATCGTCAGCGATCACGGCGATTCCGGCGGAGTCATAGCCGCGATATTCCAGCCGCTTCAATCCATTGAGGATGATCGGCGTTGCTTCCTTCGGTCCGACATACCCTACGATGCCACACATAGGCGCTGCCTCCGTTTGCTCAATTCCGGTTTCATAGCTTCTGCACGCACTTACTTCCCCTGAGTTTCCGATAACGATCACAAGTCAAAGGCTTATTCCTCGCCTACTTCCTCACGACACACCGACAAGTACCTGTAAATCGCCTCTCGAGTCCCCTCTCTGTAAACGGAGAGGGGTGGCGCAGCCGGGGTGAGGTAAATCGACTAACCCTAACCAAAACTCAGACTGCTGATAATCCGAATGGACAGAAGCGCGCTAATCCTAGCGAAGTTATAAGGTCGCTGCTAGTCGGCGTCAACGAAGCGGCGGCTTGTAGCCGATCACAAAGTCGTCTACACTGTCGGCAATATGCACACATTGAACGACATCTTCGCCGTCTTTGAGCGCCAATTTCCGCCCGCACTCATCGGCAAAGCGCAGATCGAACGGCTGCGCGGCATCACCGCTCACCTCACCGATGCGATTGCGGGCGGTTACGTGCTGGAATGTCGTCTCAGCAGCGCCGATCCGCAGGTCGATCTCGGTTTGTGCGTCGATCCAGCGGTGGATCAAGGACGCGAGTGGTTAGCCTTTGAACTTCCCGACACATTGCGGCAACATCAAGTCTGGCAAAACATCAGCCGCTTATGCCAGACGTGGAGCGATTCGACCTCGCCGCTGCATGATCATGTTTCGACGCTGTGGCTGGAATTCGATCTCGATGATCACGCCTCACTACTGCCGAGTCTCTTTCTCGGCTTGACGCCACAAGCAAAACCCCACGCCGCACAGATCATCGCCATCGCGCAGCAGCACTTAGCGATCCAGCCGGACGCGGTGCAGCAGCAGCAGCTAGATCGCGCCCTCGATCATCTGCCCGCTGACGCCGAACCCTTCCAGATCGGCTGGATGCTGGCACGCGGCGAGTCTAGTCTGCGTCTGTGCGTTCGTGGCAAACCGGGCAGCGATCTATACGACTACTTGCCCGCCATCGGCTGGTCAGGCTCAGCGGACGATCTGCGTTCACTATTGACGGAAGCAGGGCAATTCGTGGATGTGCTGGCGCTCGATTTCGACGTGACGCCCTCAGGCATCGGCGCACGCATCGGGATCGAGTGTCGTTACGACAATTGGAAGCAGCCGGGTCAGGAACCACGCTGGCAGCACTTCCTCGACTGGCTGGTGCAGCGGCAGATCTGTTTGCCAGAGAAACGCGCCGCCCTACCTACGTGGACATCGGTTGGCTATCACATCTTCGCTGGCGAACGCTTACCCACCGCACTGGTGCGCCTGATCAACCACGTCAAAATCGTCTACACACCAGCTCAACCCCCGCAAGCAAAAGGCTATCTGCTGTTCGGGCATCGCAGCGCGGCGCTCCTCAAAGCACTTAAGAAATAATCCATTGCTTGAGTAACCTTACTAGTCTTATACCTATCCTCTTGCGATACTCCACCAATACCCTATAGATCGCCACCGTAGTCCCCTCTGCCGTTGACGGAGAGGGGTGGCGCGAAGCGCCGGGGTGAGGTAAATCTCCCCCGAAATTCCCAAAATATTGGGAAAGCACGAACTTCGTAAATTCCCATGCTTCAATGATGCATGTCAACGGCGGATGCAGCGAACAACGAAAACCACAACACGGATCGCAGCAGCGCCAGACACCCGAAACGCCAGTTTTTGTTGACGACACCTGACTGGGCGCGGCGGGAATATCAGCATCAGGTGTGTCATGGCAAAGAGTCGAGAGATGTCTGTCCAAATCGAAACCAACCTGACTTCCTACACTGGCAGCCTTGATGCGTACACCTTCGAGGCAAGCACGCCCGGACCGCAGTATCCGCCCACCAACACCATCCGCGCCGATCAGAATTGGGGTGTGACGGTCAAGTGGAAGATGTCCGGCGCGTTGACCGCATGGCTGAATGCCAACTTCCACGTCCGCGTATTCTTGGAGCGCATGGGTCCGGGTGCCAATACCGCGCTGCCCGTCGTGACGGTTAACACGCTGTCCACGCCACTGCAAAACTTTCCCGTCGCGCCGTACCGTGAGTATGCGCAGAACGTGGATGTGGCAGCAGGCGCGATTGGCGAAGGCGTCTTCCGCGTGATCGTGGTGCTGCACCTGTTCGATAACGGACTGGGCAACCCCACGCCTATCGCTGGCTTCGTGGACTGCGGCTTGATCTACATCTTCCAGCCCGCCTAATCAATGATCTACGATCCGGCAGTATCTAACTTCAGAGATACACCAACGTTGCAGGGGAGTCGCCAACTCCCCTGCACGCTTGTTGCCAGCTATTCAATGACAATTTTACGCTTTTTAGTTTTCATCTGACTGTATCCACTTTATAATCTATTACTAGCAATTCAGGGTACAGACACCAATGAACGCTATGCTGCCCAGTGCTCGGTTAATTGCTCGTCTAAATAACTTCTCCCGCTTCTGCGCGTTGACGGCAATCGTCATCGGTTGTCTCGTCATCGTAGGCTGGCTCTTGAATGTCCCCGTGCTCAAGAGTGTCTATCCATCGTTCACCACGATGAAATTCAACACCGCCATAGGCATCATCTTGGCTGGCAGCAGTCTGCTTGTCTTAAACACAAGAGCGAGAATCGCGGCGTTGCTGGCGCTGGTGATCATCGTTTTAGCGCTGCTAACGCTGCTGGAATATCAAGCGAATTTGGATCTGGGCATTGATCAACTGTTCGTTCACGATGCCAGCGAGGTGCTTTATCCCGGGCGGATGTCGGTCATCACGGCGGTGAACTTCCTCGTGGTCGGCAGTGCGCTGATCATCTATGCGCTCACTCGCTTTCATGGGCTGGCACACATCATCACACTGATCTGTACTTTTCTGTCCTCCATTGCTGTCATTGGCTATCTGTTCAATACCGAATCCCTTTATCGGGTCGCTAGCTTTACCGCGACGGCGCTGCACACAGCCTATGCTTTTCTGATCCTGTCGTTGGGCGTGCTGGTCAGCCACCCAACCGAATGGCCCATCAGCTACGTCAGCAGCAACAGTGCAGGCGGCTACATCGCACGGCGGCTCTTCCCGGTCATCATTCTCGTTTCGGTCATCCTCGGTTGGCTTGTCTGGCAGGGTACTACGCGCGGCATGTTCGACGCGACGTTTGGCTTCGCCCTCTTCACCGTCTGTAACGCCGCCATCACCACCATCTATATGATGTGGATTATCCCTCGGCTACATGCTGTCGATGTTGATCGAATGAAGGCAGTCGCGGATTTAGCGCAGGCAAATGAGCAGCTAGAAGAACGGGTCAGGCAGCGCACTAACGAACTCTCGCAGGCAAATCTACTGCTAGCTGAACAAATAGAACAGCGTACCGCCGCCGAAAACCAATTCCGCGCCATGCTAGAATCCGCGCCTGATGCGGTAATCGTGGTAGACCAGCAGGGAGCCATTGTGCTGGTAAATTCCCAGACGGAGAGTCTATTCGGCTATTCGCGTCAGGAACTAACCTCAAAACCTATAGAATCACTCATCCCCGAACCATTCCGCAGCCGCCACGTTGCGCACCGCCATGACTATCTACAGACGCCCAAAGTACGTCAGATGGGGCTGGGGCTAGAACTGGCAGCCTTACGTAAAAACAGCAGCTCGTTTCCTGTTGAGATCAGCCTCAGTCCGGTTGATACGCCTAGCGGGATGCTGATTATCAGCGCGATCCGCGATGTCACGGATCGGCAGCAGCAGGAAATGGCGATCCGCGAAAGCGAGCGTCAATTCCGCCTCCTTGCCCAAAACTCGCCGGATACCATTTTCGTAATGGATGTGGTTCAGAAGCGCACCACTTACGCTAATCGCAGCCAATTTCTCGGTTACTCACAAGCGGAGATCGAACAATCGGGTTTTCTGCTGAACTTCGTTCATCCCGAGGATCGGGAGCGCGTTTTGGCGCACTGGCGTGCTGCCGTAATGAACCGTAGGGAGGGTGGCGTCAGCACGATTGATTATCAAGTGCGCGATAAAGCCGGTGACTGGCAGTGGATACAGAGTCGGGAGACGACCTTCGCTGCCGCTGCCGACGGGACGCCAACACAGGTGTTGATCACGCTATCCGTCATCACCGCCCGCAAACAAGCCGAACGGCAGGCGCTAGAGCTGCAAGCAGAGCGCGAACGCACCAGAATGCTGACTAATTTCATCACCGATGCTTCCCACGAATTCCGCACCCCGCTGACGACCCTGAACACCAGCGTCTATCTACTGGCGAAATCCACCAATCCTGAAAAGCATGATCGCCATCTGGCTAACGCCGAGCAGCAAATAACCCGCATCAACCGTCTACTAGATCGTTTGCTGACTATTGTGCGCCTCGATAACCATCCGGAGCTTAATCTTAAACCACTGGATATCAACCGATTGGCGTCGGACTTGCTCGGTAGAGTCTTTTTTGATGCTAAAGAAAAGGATATTGTGGTAACCAAGCAGCTTCTGGAGAGCAGCACCAGCATCAATGGCGACTTCGGTGAGTTGAGCTTGGCGCTGAATGAATTGGGACGCAATGCGGTCTGGTACACGCCAGCACAGGGCAGAATCACGATCCGAACGTTACGTCAGGACGATCACGCCGTTCTTGAAATCGCGGATACTGGCATTGGCATTCCCACCGCCGAGCTGCCCTACCTATTCGAGCCATTTTTCCGCGTTGATAAATCTCGATCATCCGGCACTGGTGGGGCAGGTTTAGGGCTGTACATCGCCAGACGGATCATCGAACTGCATCAAGGCACGATCAGCGTTGAGAGCAGTGAGGGATCAGGCAGTACCTTTCGCCTCTCGCTGCCGATCCTGAACAACCATCAGCCGCCGTCGTAATTGACGCCTTGATTGGCTGTCTGTGGCGTTTCTAGCCACCTTCATGCACACTTATGGTGTACAAAGCAACCTTGAAAGGCGATGTAGGAAGTAATGCACACGCAAGGTGAACCTACTTCGGATCAACAGCGCTTGTTGCAAGTCATGCTCGATCCCGACCTTCCGCCAGCGGAACGCGCCGACGCCGGACGCCAGATCAACCAGTATGGCGATCCCCGTTCCGGTGTCGGCTTGCGTGCTGATGGGCTGCCAGACATTGCGTGGTGCGAAATTCCCGCAGGCGAAGCGATCATCGGCGGTAACCTGTACGAGTTTGAGAAACCAGTCCGCCGTTTAACTTTATCCAGCTTCTATATCGCCAAGTATCCACTCACTTATAAGCAATTTCAGACCTTCCTCGATGCCGAAGACGGATTCGTAGCGGATCGTTGGTGGCAGGGGCTGGCTAAACGGGAAACGCAACCATTCGAGCAGCGCTGGAAATTCGACAATCATCCCCGTGAGTGTGTCTCGTGGTACGACAGCGTCGCCTTCACGCGCTGGCTGAGCGCCAAACTAGGCTACAGCGTCTCTCTTCCCTCTGAGGCGCAGTGGGAAAAGGCAGCCCGCGGTGTTGATGGGCGTGCCTATCCGTGGGGAGATGACTATCGCAGCGGCTCCGCCAACATCGATGAAACTAAAGACAACATCGGCAGCTATGCTCTGCTGCAAACCAGTGCTGTTGGCATCTATCCACAGGGCGTTTCTCCTTATGGCGTGCTGGACATGGCTGGTAACGTATGGGAGTGGTGTTTGGATGACTATGAAGCCCGCAGCAGTGAGGATCTGGGGTCTGCGAATGCCCGTGTTCTGCACGGCGGCGCATGGTGCGATCAGCACATTTCTGCGCGGGTGGGCATTCCCCACGTAGCCGATTCTGAGTATCGTTTTGAGGACTCTGGTCTGCGACTAGTGAGCAATCGTCCCAAGCTGGAATAACGCACTCCACCATCTTTTTGATTGCAACGCTGCATCAGCGCTTGCCACTTTGATGCAGGTCATCACCTAGAGCCTGAGATTATCTCTCAATGGCTGCGCCTATAAATCCGTCTCTACGCACCAACCGTCTAACCATTCTCCAACTTTCCCGCCGAACTCTCTAACCACGCGCCTGTAACCGCCCTGTATTCCCTGCGCGCTTTAGGCACTCCTTTCTAACCTGTCTCACCCTCACCTCTCACCTCTCACCTCTCATCACTCATCACTCATCACTCGTTACTCGTTTCTTTCCCTCTCTCGACCTCCCGAATCCCGATCTTTGCCGATCCAGCCGATCCCTCGCTAGAATCAACTCACTATGACTGGAAGATTACCCACCGCTTTCACTGTGCGCGAGGCGGTAGATACCGATCTCAGCGCCTGTTCAAATCTGGACATCTCTTACGAAACCGACTACGCATGGCAGATCGATGTCCGCGATGACGACGGCGCGATTGTGGTCGGGTTCCGAACTGTCCGGCTGCCCCGCGCTATGCGGGTGACTTACCCTCGCGACGATGCCACGCTTAAGCTGGATCACCAGCGCGGCGGAGAATTCCTCGTCGCTGAGGCATCCGGCACAATCTGCGGGTATTTAATCATGCGTTATGATCATGCTCGCAGCAGCGCATGGATCACTGATCTGGCGATTGGCAGACAGTGGCGGCGGCGGCACATGGCTACCGCGCTGTTGGAGGAGGCGTATAACCGCGCTTCCGTCAAACGGTTGGAACGCTTGATGGTAGAAACGCAGTCGCGCAACTATCCAAGCATCTGTTTTTGCCAGAAGAATGGGCTAACCTTCAGCGGTTTCAATGACCGCTACTATCCTAATCAGGACATCTGCCTATTCTTCGGGCAGCATATCCATTACGACGGGTGAGAGTTCCACTCTATGATCTGTATTGAGTAAGCCAACACCCGCAGGTATCTGGTATAACGCATTTACTCGTTACTCATTACTTGTCACTGGTTAGTGTATGAACAACTAGCTCTGGGAGAATATGACTCAGGCTATCTTTATCGAACTGATGCGCCAGCTTAACGAGGCGATCACCGCCGCGACTGTGATCGTAGCCGCCTCAATGCTGACCTATAACCTCACACGCGGCTTCAAAGATCGCGCCACGCGAGTCTCCTCAGGCTTGCTCGGCTGCGTCACTGCTATTTACATCGGTGATGTGTTCGTCTCGCTTTCGCGCTACCCTAATTCCATCGAGACGTGGCTGCGCTTGGAATGGATCGGCATGGCATTTGCGCCAACAGTGCTGTTCCATCTCTCCGATGTGCTGCTAGAAACGACTGGATTGCTCTCACGCGGACGGCGGCGGCGCATTGTGCGTATCCTTTATGGCTACAGCGTCACCTTCCTGATCGCCGCTACTCTCACCGATCTGATCGCACACGGCTTGACCGTCGATCCGATGCCGATGATGCAAGCTGGTCCGCTGTTTCCAGCTTACACACTGTTCTTCATCCTGACTGTCGGCTTTGCCTTCAACAATGTACTGCGTGCCCGCCGACGCTGCCTGACTACCGCCACCCATCGGCGGATGTCCTACCTGCTGTTTGCACTGATCACCCCTGTGATCGGCATCTTCCCCTTCTCGCTGTTGTTCAATCAGCCATCCTCCGATCAATCCGCATTCCTATGGCTGCTGATCAACATCAGCAATATCAGCATCATCCTGATGCTGGTGTTCATGAGCTATCCGCTGGCGTTCTTCGGCATCAACAAACCGGATCGCGTGATTAAGGCGGAGCTGCTCAGTTTTACATTGCGCGGTCCGGTCTTAGGTATCGCCGTGCTGATGGTGATCCTGTACGTGCCGCGCTTGCAAGGATTGGGTTTTCCGGCGGTAGAACTAACGCCCTTCTTCGCCGTCGCCACGATTTTGCTATTGCAGTGGATGTACACCTATGTCGTTCCCTTCCTTGAACGCCGCCTGATCTACACCGACGATCAAGAGCAGGCGCGGGAGATTCGGGCGCTTAGTGAGAGCCTAATGACTCCTGCCGATGCTCGCCAACTGCTGGAAGCGATCTTGGCGTCCATCTGCGACTATCTGCGCGTTCGAGATGCCTTCGTTGCCTCCAGCAACGGCGAACTCTTGCGACTTGAGCAGAAGATCGGGTCAAGCACTATCGTCAGCACCGCGCTGGCTGATCTCAAACTGGAGATGCTGCCGCCGCTTTCTGCCAGCGCCAATGGCACCGCTGCTACAACGCCGCCAATCCTGACCCGCGATTCGCACTGGCTGATCCCGCTGTACAGCACGCGTGGCAATGGGCACAGTGGCAAGGTGATCGGTGTGCTGGGCTTGCAGGCACGCGCCGCGCAGGTCGATCTGGATGCCGATGAAGAACTCGTTTTCGGGCTGCTGTATCGCCGCGTCGCCCGCCTGATCGATGACATGCAGTTGCAGGAAGAAGTATTCGCGCGTTTGGAAGACGTGATCGCGGAGACAGAAGATGCGGGGCAAGTCCCCGAAGCACTGCGTAAGGGTTACGCCTCTGGAATCCGCCAATTGACGCGCGGGGTAGTCGAGAACGACGACTTCCCCGATCTGATCAAGGACGCGCTCCGCGATTACTGGGGTGGTCCGCGTCTGACCGATGAACGTCTGCTCAAACTCAGCATCGTCACGCAGGCGCTGAAGGAAAACGAGAATAATCCCGCTAAGGCGGTACGGGCGATTCTGGGCAAAGCGATTGAACGCTTGAAGCCAGAAGGCGCACGCAATCTAACGGCGACCGAGTGGACGCTCTACAACATCCTCGATATGCGTTTTGTGCAGGGGCGCAAAGTGCGCGATGTCGCACCGCAGCTTGCTATGAGCGAAGCCGATCTCTACCGCAAACAAAAGATCGCCATCGGGCGGGTGGCAGAGGAGATAGCGGACATGGAACGCCAAGCCGCACCTCCTACCCCCGCCGTCACCTGATCGGCTAGCCCGTAACGACTGATTTCTTCTGCGCCAGTCGCGGCAGCCAGCCCGCTTCGCGCACTTGCTCATCGTTGATCCGTCGCAGTCGCGCTTCCAGCACATCGCCGCGCCCCAGATAACCGATGATCTGGCGTGGGTTCTGGCGGCTGACTACTGGCAAACGCCCGACATCGTTTTGCAGCATTCTGGTCAAGGCATCATGCACCAATTCATCGGGATAAGTGAGCAGCACGTCGCTAGTGCCTGCGTCGAGCACAGTCAGCGTAGCAAGATCGCTTTGTTCCAACGCCCGCAGCACATCCCCTCTGGTGATCACACCCGCCAACAGCCCCTCTTGATCCACGATCAGTAACCCCTGTCGGGCAGTCACCGAGGGATCGCCACGCGCTACCCGATCCGCCAGTTCGCGCAGCAGCATCGTAGCGGGGATGCGCGGCACAGCGGTATCCATCACTTCCGACACCGGCACTTGCTGCAAGACATCGGCTTCATATTCTTGATGCACACGCAAGCCGCGCCGCGCCAGTTTTTCCGTCATGATCGAGTTGCGCATGAACTGCCTTGCCACCAGATCAGCGATCACGCAGACCAGCATCAAGGGCAGGATTGCGTTGTAGTCGCGGGTGATCTCGAAGGCGAAGATGATGAAGGTGAAGGTAGCGCGGGAAGCAGCGCCAAAGACCGCCGCCATCCCCACCAGCGCATAAGCACCGGGAGATAAGTTCGCGCCGGGGATCAGCGTGTTGACCAGAAGCGCGAAGATCGCTCCCAGCGCCGCACCGATCATGAAGGTTGGAGCCAGCAAGCCGCCGGAGGTACCTGATCCCAGCGTCAGATACAGCGCCAGACTCTTGAAGGCGACGATGCCGAGCAGGATTCCTAAGGGCAAATCGTTGTTGAGAATCGCGGTGATCGTGCCGTAACCCACCCCTAATACACGCGGCACAAAAAACCCGATGATGCCGAGCAGCAAGCCGCCGATAGCAGGTGTCCACATCGGGTCAAGTGGCAGGCGCTCGAACACATCTTCGACCCAGTACAGAATTTTGCTGTGTGCAGTGGCAAAGATGCCGCAGATCAAGCCCAGCAGAATGTAGAACGGTAGTCCGCCGGGGATGCCGAAATCAAGCGGATTCACCGTAAACATGGGACCGCGCCCCATCAGCCCGAAGTGGATTGTAGTAGCAAGCGTGCTGGCGATCACCAGCGGGATGAACGAACGGGGTTTGAACTCAAACAACAGCAGTTCGATAGCGAGGATGACAGCCGCTATCGGTGTACTGAAGGTCGCTGCCATGCCCGCCGCCGCGCCACAGGCAAGCAGCACTTTGCGCTCCGCCGCCGTAATGTGAACGATCTGCCCGACGATTGAACCGAGTGCGCCACCCGTCTGAATGATCGGTCCTTCCGCGCCGAACGGTCCACCGGTGCCAATCGCAATCGCTGCCGAAATCGGTTTGAGGATAGCGACACTGGGCGCGATACGGCTGCGGTTGATCAACACGGCTTCCATCGCTTCAGGAATGCCATGCCCGCGAATCTTCGATGATCCGTACTTCGCCATCAGCCCGATGATCAGTCCGCCGATGGTGGGCACGAGGATCACCAGCGCACCCAAAGTGTGATCCTCAAGATCGGGCACGTTCCACGCGACGCGCTGAAAAAACACTAGATTGCTGATCAACCCGATCAGCGAGATGAGCAAGTAGGCGACTAATCCGGCAATGATGCCGATAACAGCAGCCAGAATAGAAAGCTGCACCAGATGAAGATTGCCATTCCGCGTAGAGGCAATATCCGATTGTCTATCGAAGTGAATATGCTCCGACATTCTTTTCTCCAGCCAATAATCGTTAGCATTATGAATTCCTTCGCATTTTATATCGTATTGCGATATAAATCAATTCGCAGTCGTCAGATCACCCTGATCTCCCTGTTATAATCACAAACACAGCGGCTTACGCGAGAAAGGAAATGACCATAAGCGCGAAAAATGGCGCAGTCTCACCGGAGGAATATCAAACGCTGGCGGCGTTTCGCTACCAATTGCGGCAGTTCTTGCACTTTAGCGAGGAAGCGGCGCAGCAGGTTGGCTTGACACCGCAGCAGCATCAGGCGCTGTTGACCATCAAGGGCTTTCCGGAACGCGATTATGTGACCATCGGAGAACTGGCGGAATGGCTGCAAATCAAGCATCACAGCGCGGTCGGGCTGGTAGATCGGTTGGTGGCGCAAAATCTAGTGACCCGCGAAACAGCCACCGAAGATCGTCGTCAGGTGTATATCACCCTCACAGCGCATGGCGCTGCTCTGCTCTCGGAACTGACGGCAGTACACAAAGAGGAAGTCCGCCGCATTCGCTCCACCTTGCTAGAGCTGTTGGAGCGGCTTAAATAGCAACACTGGATTCTCTACGATCTAAGCCTTGACGCGCCAACTTGCGCGTGGTAGTATTCTCAGCGTCTGGAGCCGTGGTGTAGTGGTTAACATATCCGCCTGTCACGTGGAAGATCGCGGGTTCGATGCCCGTCGGCTCCGTATTGGCTGAACTCAGTATCCGAGTTTCTAAGAGCCACCTTCAAAGCGTCGGAAACGTAGTCCGGCGTTTTTGATTCATTCCCCAGAATCACTGCAAATTTCCCATGCAAAACTACTGCGAGAATTTGCTTATTGTAGATAAAGATACGTTCCACAACCTTGCCAATAAGCGCCTGTTTTGCCTCTTTGGGATTGTCCACGTAATCGCATTCATTCCAGTAATGACGGAATCTATTGATGAGATCAGCAGCTTCTTCAAGTTCGTCATAATCGACAGGTCGTAGTGCTTCCATTTCTCTCACCAAAGCCTGTCGTTTAGCCATATATTCATCGGGCGTCATAAAGCCCTTTACCCAACTGAAATCTACTCGCTTAATCATTTCCTCCAACTCATTGAGTTGCTTTAAATTAGCTTCGTTCTCTACACGATTGCGCACAGCAGCTTCAACACGCTGCTTGTAGTCTTCTGGAATAACTATTCGGGATAGGATTTCTACAAGTTCGAGGTTGAGTTTTGCCTCTTGAATGCTGGATTGGCTGCAAACCCCATATCCACGATCCTTTGAAGTGCAGCGATAATAGGCATAGTGTTCGTTGTTTCCATAGCGTACAGGTCGCATTCTGCCATAATTCTTATCGACAATCTGGACAGGTTTAGTTGCCAAGCAATGCGAACAATATACGCGATCATGCAAGATATAGGTTCGCATCACATCAGCAGTCTTTTTAGTAGTTGCAAGGCGTTTTCGAATCTCTTGACACTGTTGAAATAGCTCATCTGGCACAATACTTTCGTGTTTACCTTCAAACCATTGGAGTGCTTTGCGATCTTTCTTGCGACGTTCCCCCAATGACCCCCTGTATTGAGTATCTGAGTAAGACACGCGACCTGTATAAATGCGATTTTGAAGCATATGTCGAACTGCCTCTTTATTCATCGGCATTCGTGTAGAGCGTACTAGCTGTACTATCGGTTGTCGCTTCATCCATTCCGCGATTTGGTGATC
>JAHBVK010000082.1 GCA_019637555.1 Anaerolineae bacterium | reverse complement strand
GAGGAAACTGATGCCTAGCGTCGCCAGGATCGAGCCGAACGCGCCAAAGATCAAACCGATCAAGGTCGGCGCGAGCAGCACTAGCAACCACAAACGTTCTCGACCAAGCGGGCGCAATCCACTGACCATGATGCGTTCCTTGTAGTAACAATGGTGTCAGGTAAAGAACCCTCACCCCAACCCCTCTCCCGCAGGCGGGAGAAGGGCTAATGTTGACTCCCCCTCTAACCGCTTGCGGGAGAGGGGGTTGGGGGGTGAGGGTAGTTCTTCCTCGATTCAGCTTACTGATTGTTTGCCAGTACGCTGTCGGCATTAGGCACGATCTCATCAAGTGCTTCGTCGATGCCGATCTCGCCGTTCCATGCTCTAGTCAGCGTATCACCGACGACAGCCGCCCATTCCTCATAGCCCTTGAAGGCTGGTTTGGGATGAGCATAGCCTACCGCGTCAAGGAACACTTTGTGATTGATCGGGGCGCTGGTTTGCTCCAGGTAGATCGGACTCTCCGCCACCGATTTGAGGATCGGGATGGCGAAGCCCAGCTCGGTCAGGCGCGTCTGTCCACTCGGTCCGATGGCGTATTCGAGGAATTTCCACGCGGCATCAGGATTCTTGGAACCCGCAGCCACGACGAAGCCCGCACTGTTGATGCTGGTGGCGCGTCCGGCTGGTCCGGCGGGGAACGCCGCAACATCCCACTTGAAGGGCAGATTGGCGTATTCAGGGACGACCCAGTGACCGTAGGTGGTCATCGCGGCGACGCCAGCGCCGAAGGGATCACCGAACTGGGCGATCTGTTCCGGCGTGGGTACAGATTTATCGACGGTTACTAAGTCGGAAATGAAGTGCCACGCATCGCGCGCCGTGCCGTCACCGAGCAGCGTCTTGGTACGATCCGCGCTGATCACTTCGCCGCCATAACCCCACAGCGCACCACTCCAGAACAGCTCCATATCGTAGAGATCGGTGGAGAAGCCCCACTGATCGGTGAAACCGTCACCGTCGTTGTCTTTGGTCAGTGCCTTCGCTGCGGTGCGGAGATCGTCCATCGTCCAGTCATCGGTGGGATAGGCAACGCCCGCCGCGTCGAACAAATCTTTGTTGTAGAACAGCACGATCGTCTGGAAGTCACGCGGCAAACCGTAGTAGCCATCATCGCGCTTGTAGGTTTCCAGCGTCACGGGGTAGACATCCGCTAACAGATCGGGCGACTTGTCGAGGTAGGGCTGCAAGTTCAGCAGCGCCCCGCGCGACTGCCAATCGGGGTACAGCGGCGCGTCCATGGCAAAGACATCCGGTGGCGTGCTGCCAGCGAACAGAGTACGCAGCTTATCCCAGTAGGCACCCCAGTCGCTGACATCGACATCTACTTTGATGCCCGGATTTGCCGCCTGAAATTCATCAACAATGGTTTGCCAGACCTGCAATTCTTCGGGCGATCCCCACATCATGTAACTGAGCTGAATGTCCTGTGCGCGGGCGACACTGCTTGATGCAATCGCCAGCACTACGATCAAGAGGACAACAAGATATTTCCGGTGCATAAAACTCTCCTTCGTAAAACTTTGTGCCAACCTACTGCCGTTTAAGCGCCTTTACCTCAGTTGGGATCGAGGCGCACCACTGCTTCCAGATTGTTAGGACGGTCGGGGTTTAAGCCGCGCCACAACGAGCGCTCATAACCGAGCATCTGCCCGACGGGTAAATAAAGGACATTACGTAATAATTCCGGTACGCCAGAGCTAAAGACCACCTCGGCATCGCGCTCGGCAAGCGCCATGATCGTCGCGCCGCGTGCTGCCATCTCGCGCAGTACCGCTTCTTCATGCTGGCGATTGCTCTCCGAGAGTAGCCCGATCATCAATGCGTGATCGTTCGCCATCGACTGTGGTCCGTGACGGAACTCGAGGAAGTTGAACGGCTCGCTGTGACTAAGCGACATTTCCTTCATCTTCAGGCTCAGTTCCGACGCCAGACCGTAGCGCGGACCCGATCCCAAGAAATAGAAGCGATCCAGATGCGCGTTTTGCCCATGTTTAGTGGCAAGAGCGCCGTACTGTGTGAGTAGTCGTTCGCAGGCGGCACTCAGCGGGCTTAGATCGCTGAGAAGCTGCTGTTTATTAGCGAAGGCAAGCGCCAGTGCCAGCGATGCTAGATAGAGCACGCTGAAGGCGCGGGTCTGCGCCACGCTTTCTTCCTGCCCCATCTCGTAGACCAGATTGAGATCGCCCATCTGCGGCAGCGGGCATTCTGGATAGCAGGACAGTGTGATCACTTTGCCCTTGCCGTTATTGTGGAAAGCATCAACGGCGCGGATCGTCTCGGTGGTTTCACCCGAACGGCTGACAGCGACCAGCAGTGTGTTTTCGCCAGCCAGATATGCCGAGCGCGGATACAGCCAGATTTCGGAGGCGGGAATGCCCCGCGAGTGGACTCCTGTCAGTTCTTGTGTTAGCGCGGCGGCGGCAAGGGAAAGATAGTAGGTGGAACCGCAGCCGGTGAAGAGGATTGATTGGAAATTGCCACTGCTAACAAATTTTCGAAGCTGCGCGGCTTCACTCTCAAACTGCTGGATCGCCGACTGCCATGCGCGCGGCTGCGAGAATATTTCGGTGTGCGTTAGATGCCCCGCGCCGTGATTCGATCCGTCCATAAATCCTCAATCGCTCGTAAAGCGTCATAAAAAATCACAATCAACTCCAAGCTATCATTATTCCTCACGATTGTCAACCAAGTGACTGGAACAACTTTATGGATCTGTGTTGATGTACCATGATCTAGGAGATTGCTTGACAAGAAGTGAATTGTGAGTATCTTTGAATCGTGATGAGCGATTATGATTGTTTGAGACGATTTGATGATCGTCTAGGCGATTGGGATTTGTGCGATGATAATAGGTTGTTCGCTTGAGCCTAGTGAATAAACCAGCCGACGACCTATAGGGATCAGAGAATCAGGATGAGCACCGAACTCGCACTCTCCAATTTTGAACGACAGGATCAACTCGCGCGTTTTGTGGAAGAACGTCAGCGCGTCAGCATTGCCCAGATCTGCGAACACTTCGGGATCAGTCTGGCAACGGCGCGGCGCGATCTAGAAGCACTCGCCAACGCTCACCGCATACAGCGCATTCACGGCGGCGCGATCTCGATCAAGAACGCTCCACCTGAACCTCCATATCCACAGCGTTCCAGCGATCAGGCGATAGAAAAGCGCAAGATCGGGCAGGCAACCGCCGACCTGATCGAAGAAGGCGAGACGGTCTTCCTAGGCAGCGGCACGACGGTGCTAGAAGTCGCCAATGCGCTGCGCCGCCAGAACTTGCATGGCGTCAACGTGATCACCAACTCGCTGCTGGTCATGAACGCGCTGGCGGGCGCAGCGGGGATCACACTGCTGAGTCTGGGCGGCGTGCTGCGTCCGAGCGAGATGTCCTTCATCGGGCATGTGACCGAGCAAGCGTTAGCGGGCTTACGCGCCGATAAAGTGATTATCGGCATTCGCGCCATCGACTTAGAACGCGGTCTGAGCAGCGAATATCTGCCTGAATCGCACACCGATCAGGCGATCTTACGCATGGGTACGAGCATCATTCTGGTGGCGGATCATTCCAAGTGCGGGCGAGTCTCCACTACGCACGTCGCGCCACTCTCCATCGTCAACGTCTTCGTCACCGACGACGGTACTGCACCCGAATATATCGATGCCTTTCAAGCGAATGGCAGTCAAGTTCTGGTAGTTTAAGGATCAAAGAATGTCAGCAACTTCCGGGCAGGTTCCAGATCGCGATGTTTTCCTGAGCGAATACAAGCCGCAGTCGAAACTGGTGGTCAAAGAAACCGTCGTGGAGAAGCCGCGCTTTCCGGTGATCGACGCGCACAACCACCTCGGCGATCCGTTTGGCGGCGGATGGGATAAGCGTCCGCTGGCGGAACTACTGGACATCCTCGATCAAGCGCAGGTGCGCCTGTATGTCGATCTGGATGGCGGATGGGGCGAGGACATCCTGAACCGACACCTCGACATCTTCAAGACACCAGCGCCGGATCGCTTTCAGGTGTTCGGTGGCGTGGACTGGTCGCAGTGGGAGAAACAGGGCAACCGCTTCGGCGAATGGGCGGCTAATAGACTTAGAGTGCAAAAGGAACGCGGCGCGGAAGGCTTGAAAATCTGGAAGCCTTTCGGTCTGCACGTCAAGGATCATCAGGGCAAACTGGTGGATGTCGGTGATGAGCGTCTCGATCCGATCTGGCAGACGGCGGGTGAACTCGGCTTCCCTGTGCTGATCCACGTCGCTGATCCCGTCGCCTTCTTCGATCCGCTGGATCATCACAACGAACGCTGGGAAGAACTGCACGCGCAGCCAGATTGGCAGTTCCCCAGTCCACCATTCCCCAGCTTCATGACTATCATGGAAGGGTTGGCGACGATGGTGGCGCGCAATCCGCAGACCACCTTCATTGGCGCTCACGTCGGCTGCTACTCGGAAAATCTCGGTTGGGTCGGCGCATTGATGGATCGCTGCCCCAATTTCTATGTCGATCCGAGCGCGCGCATCTCCGAACTGGGACGGCAGCCTTATACCGCGCGGCGCTTCTTCTTAAAGTACGCGGATCGCATCCTGTTCGGTACAGACGCGGGCGCGAACCTCGATTATTACCGTCTGTGCTATCGCTTTTACGAAACTGATGATGAGTATTTCAATTACGGTTTAGGCGACGTTCCCGGTCAGGGACGCTGGTACATCTACGGCTTACATCTGCCTGATGATGTGCTGGAGAAATTCTATTTCAAGAATGCTGAACGCATCTTGCTGAAGAAGTAGGAGAACAGCAGCAAGTTCTATAACTCACAACTTAGCTTTTTTTGACACACCAAAACACGAGGAGGTGATGTCCGGCTTCGTATTGCCTGTTTCCGGTTTACTCCGCCACCTGCTGGCAACCTTATTTTGTTTACGGAGGCTTTCGATGAACCGCAATTTGCTCAAGATTATCATGTTGGCGGCGCTGCTCGTCGCTGGCGTATTCGGCAGCACCCCCGCTGCCGCGCAAAGCGTGACCATTACTTACGCACTGTGGGATAACAATCAACTGCCTGCCCACCAACAGATCGTCGCCGCGTTCGAGAAGGAAAACCCCAACATCAAGGTCGATATTCAGGTCGTGCCGTGGGGCAATTACTGGGATAAGCTGCAAACCGCCGTCGCTGGTGGTGAGGCTTACGACACCTTCTGGATGAACGGTCCCAACTTCCCCGTCTATGCATCTAAGGGTGTGATCGCTGATCTCAAGGATCGGATCGCGGCAGACAGCGTGGACACCAGCAAGTATCCCGAAGCGATGCTCAATCTGTACAGCTACAACGGTGATCTCTACGGCTTGCCCAAAGATTTCGATACCATCGCGCTGTTCTACAACAAAGATTTGTTCGATGCGGCGGGCGTCGCCTATCCCGATGACACATGGACATGGGACGATCTTGCCGCTGCTGCCGCCAAGCTGACCAAAGATGATGTCTGGGGTTTCGCTTCCACGACGGCAGATCAGTCTGGCTTCTGGAACTTCGTGTTCGCCAATGGCGGCGAAGTGTTGAGCGAGGACAAGAGCAAGGTGATGCTGGATCAGCCAGCCGCCTGCGACGCGATCAAGTATCTGTACAAGTTCGTCGCTGACAAGACCTCTCCCGATGGCGCGACCACTTCAGCCGCCGATCCGTGGACGCAGTTGTTCCCCGGTGGCAAGATCGCCATGATCGTGGCTGGTTCGTGGATGTCCCGCACGTATGCCGACTCCGGTTTGAATATCGACGTTGCACCGCTGCCCAAATCACCGACCACCGACAAGCGCGCCACCGTGATTCACGGTCTGGCGAACGTGATGTGGTCAGGCACCGAGCACCCTGATGAGGCGTGGGCATTCGTCAAGTTCTTAGGCAGCGAAACCGCCGCCAACATCCTCGCGCAGTCCGGCACGGTGATCCCCGCGTACACAGGCTATCAGCAAGCGTGGGTCGAAGCGATCCCGCAGATGAAGCTGCAAGTCTTCATGGATGCCACCAGCTACGCCGTCGCCTATCCCACCGCGCCACAGGGCACAGAGTGGAGTGCACAGGTCGCCACCGTCCTGAACGAAGTGTGGGCAGGTAACATCAGCATCGATGACGCGTGCAGCGCGGCGACAGAAGCTGGTAACAACGCGCTTGCTGCGCAATAGCAATTGCAGGTGATGAAGTTTAACATTCGATCATAATTATTAGGCGAGAATTCCCTCACCCCCCAACCCCCTCTCCCGCAAGCGGCTAGAGGGGGAGTCAGCATTAGCCCTTCTCCCGCCTGCGGGAGAGGGGTTGGGGTGAGGGTTAGTCCGCCATCATGTTCAATCGCTGTTGATCCGAACGATCAACAGCGATTTGAGGGAAGTCGCCTATGACCACAAACGCAGCATCAACGACCACCGTCAGCGCCAGCACTAGTGCCGAAAGCGCGCGCCGCTTCACGCCAGCAAAAGTGCGCGAAATGTTGTGGGGTTACGCCATGATCGCCCCGCTGCTGATCGGGTTGATCGTGTTCTTCTACTACGCGCTGGGCACCTCGTTCTTCATCAGCCTGACCAAGTGGGATGTGCTGACGCAGCCGATCTGGGTCGGCTTAGATAATTACACACGCCTACTCAACAATAATTTGTTCTGGAAAACGTTAGGCAACACCACCCGCTTCACGCTGCTGAGCGTACCGACGGGGTTGATCGTTTCGCTGCTGCTGGCAATGGCGCTGAACACGCGCATCCGCTTCCGCAACGTCTACCGCTTGATCCTGTTCCTACCAGTGCTAACAATGCCTGTCGCTATCGCGGTGGTCTGGAAATGGATTTATAACCCTGAGTTCGGGCTGCTCAATCAAGTCTTGGGCATGTTTGGCGTCGCCAAGCTGAAATGGCTGAGTGACGTGAATCTGGCGATGCCCGCACTGGTGATCATGTCGGTGTGGATGAGCGCGGGCTACGGCATGATCATCTTTTTAGCGGGCTTGCAGAACATCCCGCGCGAATATTATGAGGCGGCGGAGGTCGATGGCGCGAACTCGTGGCAAAAGTTCTGGCGGATCACGCTGCCGTTGCTGACGCCCACGATCTTTTTCAATCTCGTCACCTCGCTGATCGGCGCTTTTCAGGTGTTCGACATTGTGTACACCATGACCAAAGGGCAGCCACTGGAGTCAACCCGCACATTGGTGTACACCATCTGGGACGATGGTTTCCATTACTTCCGCATGGGATCGGCAACGGCGACGGCGTGGGTGCTGTTCGTGATCATTTTGCTGGTCACCATCGTGCAGTTCCGCGTGCAAAAACGTTGGGTACATTACGAATAACAGCGGCAATTAGAGAGTGAGGCGCTTATGCAATCTTCAATGACGATCTCGCGGACTATGCTGCCTACGCCGCTGTTGAGCCGGATCAGCACGGGCGCGCTGCATCTGATCCTGATCTTTTGCAGTGTGGTGGCGCTGATCCCCTTCGTGTGGATGGTGGCGACTTCGCTCAAGGGGGCGACGGAAGTACTGAGTGCGAGTCCGACCTTCTTTCCCAAAGAATGGCGCTGGGACAATTACAGCGAAGCCTTCCAGCAAGTGCCTTTCGCGCGTTTTTATCTGAACACGATCATTGTCACCTTTACGCGCGTCGCTGGACAACTGTTGACCTCGGCGCTGGCAGCGTATGCCTTCGCCCGTCTGCGTTTTCCCGGCAAGAACATCCTCTTTCTCGCCGTCCTCGCGGTGCTGATGGTTCCGGGACAGGTGACGCTGGTTCCCAATTACGTGCTGCTCAAGAATCTGGGCTGGCTAGATAGCTTTCAGGGTTTGATCATCCCCAGTATGTTCAGCGCCTTCGGTACGTTTCTGCTGCGTCAATTCTTCATGACGCTGCCACAAGATTTGATCGATGCGGTGGCGCTGGATGGCGGCAATCCCTTGCAGGCGTTCTGGCATGTAGCGCTGCCGCTGGCGCGTCCGGTGCTGGTGGCGTTCGGGGTGCTGGTCACGCTGTGGTCGTGGAACGACTTCCTGTGGCCCCTGATCATCACCAACCGCACCGATATGCAGATGCTCTCCGTCGGGATCGCCCTGTTTCAAGGGCAGTTCGTCAGCAATTACGCGGTGATGATGGCGGCGGCGACGCTCTCCATCTTGCCGATGGTGATCGTGTTCGTGGTGGCGCAGCGATATTTGATCGAGGGCATCACCATGAGTGGGTTAAAGTTTTAGAGATGGGTGCAGCGGTCAGTAGGTAATCCGAGTAGACCGGAGGTTTCAACCTCCGGTTACAAAACCCACTGAAGTGCGTTAAGAAGAATATGCTGTTGAGTTATTCTCACGACGCGGATTGAGTCCCGCAGGGACTTCGTTCGTTCAGCCCGGCAATTTATTGCCGTGAACCTGTGCTAATCATTACCACGCTTCGTTTATTGAGGGAAATCCGATGAAGATGAGAACCCTATCCAGAGTAATCACCACGCTGATCGTGTTGGCATTGATCATCAGCGGATCGGCGCTGCACCCGAAGGCACAGGAGAGCGCCCGCCAGCGCATCAAGGCGATCAAGGATTACGTTGTTTATTACGGCAAGGGGCGGATCGATGATCTGGCGCGCTTCGATCTGGCGATCATCCAGCCGGATACGCTGACGGCGGCGGAGATCAGCCAACTGAAGGCGAAGGGCACGCTGGTGATCTCCTACCTGAGTGTCGGGGAGGCAGAGCCGGGACGCGAGTGGTACAGCGACGGACGGGTTAATCCGCGCTGGCTGTTGGGACGCAACAACAACTGGGGTTCTTATTTTGTCAACGCCAACGAACAGGGCTGGCAGAAGCTGATGGTCGAGTTGACGGGGGAGTTCCTCGCCAAAGGATTCGATGGCGTGTTTCTGGATACCGTCGATACCGTTGACGTTTACCCCGATACAAAGGCGGGCATGATCAAGATCGTGCAGTCACTGCGAGAAGCATATCCCGATGCGCTGCTGGTGCAGAATCGCGGCTTCACCATCATCGAGGACGTGACTAGCGCTATTGACGGCGTGATGTTCGAGTCGCTGACGGGTTCTTACGACTTCAACAAGAAGGAATACATCTACGCCGACAACAGCTTCCTTGCCAAACAAATGGTAGAACTGAGCAAGCGCACGGGAATCGTGATCCTCGCGCTGGACTACGCGCCGCCCGATAATCCGGCGATGGCGTATGTCGCCGTGCAAGCCGCCCGCAAATATGGCTTTGTGTCCGCCGTCTCGGTGATCCTGCTGGACGACATCCCTGATTACGGTCTGGATCAAGGCGGCGCGGATGACATCCGCGTGCGCTCCATCGAAGTGCAGAGCAGCGGCAGCAGCACTTACGTGGTGGTGATGGTTGAAAACGTGGGATTGGGCATCGCTGCCGAAGTGCCCGTCAGTTTGAGCATCGACGGTAATCAAGTGGCGACCACCACTTACGAGCAGATGGACATCGGCAAACAGGTGGAATGGCGCTACGAATGGGCGACTCCGCCTTCTAGCGCTGTAATCCGCGTGACGGCGTTCTCACTTACCGACAAGAAAGCGGGCAACAACACGCTGACCTTGCGTTACAGCGCGGAAACTGTCGCCATAGAACCACTGCTGCCACCTGATCAGCAGAAGCGCCGCCCCGCCGAAAATGGTCCTGAACTGGTAGCAACGGCGATCACGGAGTTATTCACTATTGATGGCGATCTGAGCGATTGGTTTGGTTTCCCCTGCGCCGAAGTCAACAGCGCCGATCAGATCAGCTTCGGTGACAAGAGCAGTTGGCGCGGACGCTACGATCTCAGCGGGCGAGTCTGCTACGCATGGGATAGTGAAAATCTGTATGTTGGTTTCGAGATCTATGATGACATGAACGTGCAGAAGTATGAAGGCAGCGATCTGTGGCGCGGTGATCATGTAGAGCTGTGGTTCGATACGCAGCTTCAACTGGATTTCGACAGCGCGGCGGCGAACGATGATGACTTCCAGATCGGCGTTAGTCCGGGTGATTTCGACAAGGTGGCTCCTTCCTTTTTCATCTGGACACCGCCTACACTGGCAGATGTGTACGCTGCTGTCGAATGGGCAGTAGTACGAACCCCTCCGGGTTACAGCGCAGAAATACGATTGCCCGCTGTTGTGCTCAAGGGATTGCGCCTCGCCACCGATCACGCCATCGGCGCGACCTTCGATCCCAGCGATACCGATACCCCCGGCAGCTCCGAGCAAGAGATGATGCTCTCCACCGCACCTAAAACAGTGTGGGGAACGCCCACCTTGTGGAATAATCTCGTGTTCAAAGGCGAACCAACGGTAACGGCAGCGGCGACCAAGTAAGCGACGAGAGCCGGAGGCTCAAACCTCCGGCTATAAGCACAAAGCACCGTGAACGGCGCTAAAACAGATAGAAATGCTCACTACTATTTCAGCCCGGAGCGTCAGCTTCGGGAAAACTGCCCCTCAATTTGCAATGGAGATGGGAACAGTCGTAGTTGATCGTATCCCCTCTCTGTAAACGGAGAGGGGTGGCGCGAAGCGCCGGGGTGAGGTAAATCAGGAGCAGTGATTCTCTCATATGACGGTAACGGTAATTGAACGACGTGATTTCGATGTGCTGGTGGTGGGCGATCTGAACGCCGATCTGATCCTCACTGGCGATGTAGTGCCGCAGTTTGGTCAGGTGGAGAAACTGCTGCAAGATGCCAATTTAACGATTGGCGGTTCGGCGGCGATCTTCGCCTGCGGTGCGGCTAAACTGGGGCTGCGAGTCGCTTTCAGCGGCGTGGTCGGCGCTGACGAGTTCGGCAGCTTTCTAGTGAGATCGCTGACCGACCGCGGCATCGACACCAGCGGCGTGATCGTTGATCCGGCGCTTAAAACCGGACTCACGGTGATCCTCTCGACGGGCAGTGATCGCGCCATGCTGACGTATCTGGGAACGATTGCCGCGCTGCGCTACCAGCAGATCGATCCCAAACTGCTCAGTCGTGCTCGTCACCTTCACATCGGATCGTACTACCTGCTCGATGCGCTGCGCCCTGAGGCGGCACGCTTGTACGCCAACGCGCAGTCACTTGGGCTAACCACCTCGCTAGACACCAATTACGATCCAACGGAGCAGTGGCAGGGCTATATCACGGACATCCTGAAGCACACCGACATCTTCTTGCCCAACGAGACGGAACTGCAAGGCATAGCTCATCTATCCGGCGTCAAGGCGGCGCTGGCGAAGGTGGCAGAGCAAGCAAATATGGTGGTGGTCAAGCAAGGAGCGGACGGCGCTACCCTGCGTAAAGGCGCGACGGTGCTGCACACTGACTCGATCCCCGTTCAAGTAGTGGATGCAGTCGGTGCTGGTGATACCTTTGATGCTGGCTTCATCTACGGCTTTCTGCGCGGCTACGATCTGCAACACTGCTTGCGCTTGGGATCGATCTGCGGGGCACTATCGACGCAGCAGGCAGGCGGCACGGGCGGACAGCCGACCATTGACGAGGTACGGCAGTATGTGGGTGCGGAGTTTCCGGCGTGATCCTGTGCGTTACCCCCAATCCGGCGATTGATCGCACGCTGCTGGTAGATCACTTTCAACCGTATGAGGTCAACCGACCAAGCAAGGTGTTGATCCGTGCGGGCGGCAAAGGCTTGAACGTTGCCAGAGCAGCGCGGACGCTCGGCATTAACACCTACTGCATGGGCTTCGTCGGCGGCAACACTGGTCAGCAGTTGGTGAAGTTAGCGGATCAGGAAGGCATGGCGGGGCGCTGGACACAGATCGAAGCGGAGACCCGCACCTGCCTGATCCTCGTGGATGGCGACAGCGGACGCGCGACGGTGGTCAACGAGCCGGGTCCACGCATCACGACGGCGGAGTGGGATCGCTTTGCCGAGGATGTACGCGCCGAAGCGCCAACTGCCAAGTTGATCGCTTTCAGCGGCAGTTTACCCGCTGGCTGCTCGGTGGAGAGTTACATTGATCTACTGCGAGAACTGGCAGCGGCGGATCGGCGCGTGTGGGTGGATACCAGTGGCGCGGCATTGCAAGCGGTGGCAGGGATCGCTGGCGTCGGCATCAAGATCAACCACGAGGAAGCAGGCGTGCTGTTAGGGCGATCTCTGAACAGCGCATTAGAAGTGCAGCAAGCGGCGACTGAGCTGCATCAGCGGCACGGCAACCCGATTGTAATCACGATGGGCGCGGGCGGCGCGGTGTTCAAATCTGCTGAGACATTGATCTACGCGCCTTCACCAGTGATTAAGGTTGTCTCCAACGTCGGCAGCGGCGACTCCTTTTTCGCGGGCTTGCTGTGCGCGTTAGATAGCGATCTACCGGAGCGTGAGGCGCTGCGTTGGGCATTGGCGGCAGGCGCAGCAAATACACAATCGCTCGGCGGCGGCAGCTTCAGCCGATCCGAGTTTGATCAATTGCTAGGACAGATCGCCATTCACGAATAGCTAGTCGAATTGCCACGGACTGGTCATCTGACCCTGCGCGTCGAAGGTCAGTGGCGTCTCTCCGATCCGCGACAGGTTGGGCTTGCTGCCGATCAGATCGAGCAGCGGATCGTTGATCCACAGTTTATCCAGCGTCAGCGTGTCTTGAATGAACACAATACGCGCTTCTTCCGGCGCTTTGCCACAGGATCGCAGCGCCACCTGCAACGCTTGCCGATCATGCGCCAGCGTAATCGGCAGTTTGCTGCGCCGGATGCCGAAACTGCCCGCCGTGATCGCGTTGGTGTACATCGTCGTCCAGTTCATCTTGCTGACTAAACGCGCGGTGGTGACATCCGCCAGCCCGATGCCGGAAGCGTTGCCTTCCGATTGCGGTGTCACGTCCAGTGCGGCGATCACGGCAATATCGGGACCGCCGAAATCCTCCGGCTGACGCGGGATCAACAATCTGCCGATGATGTTGGTATCCATGCCCGCGCCGCTGATGTTCTTGCCAATATGACGCACCACCAAGACATCGATCTCAGGAAACGGCAGACTCGCCATCCATGCCTTCGCCTGCGCCAATAACGCCGCTTCCGCCTCCGCACCAATATCGCAGACGGGCAAGCCGACGATCCGCGCGGTCTGGTCGTAGGCATTCTCCACGATGGCGATGCCGCCGATCAGATTGCTATTTGCCTCGTAGAGTCGCATAGCTGGTTCGAGGTAGTTCTTAAAACCGTAAGTACCGTAGGCGTGCATGATCGCTGCGCCCTGCTGCTTGCCCATGCCGATCACCGCCATCTTGGAGAGTCCGCTTTCGATGCGGTGGCGGAAATCGGTGTGCGGCTTAACGCGGTTGATCAGCAGCGTGTAATCGGCTTGAGCGGCGTTGGCATCCTGAAACAGCGCCGGACCATCGGGAATCTGTCCGATCTGCTGCGCCGCCATGCTGGATCGGATTTCCACACCCATCGCTTCCTCAGTGACCCCGAATTCCGCCAGCACATGCCGCTGCCCCTCATCCGTCGCGCCGCCGTGTGATCCCATCGCCGGAAAGATGAACGGACGTGCCCCTAGCGCCTTCAGTTGATCGATCACGCCGCGCACGATGATGGCGAGATTGGCGATGCCGCGACTGCCCACGCCGACGGCGATCACCGAGCCATTCGCGTGATCAACCAGCGGCTTGATCTGTAACACGGCTTCTTTAGCAGCGGCGGGGATGTCTGGCAGGCGGGGCGCATCGAAGCGTTGTTCAATCAGATGCAGGGTGGTGGGCAGCGGCGCGGGGAAATCGAGCGAACTGATTTGTTGCAATAAGTTCATAGTTATCTTGCCAGCAATGAAATTTTGGAATGAGTTCAAGCAAGGATGAGGCGGTCTATTTTGCTGCGTAATTGCCTAGAAAACAAAAGCGCCGAGTCGGAGTCGATCTCAGCGCGAGGTGAATGGTACGAATTTTGCCCCTGGAGGGAATCGAACCCCCGACCAACCGCTTAGCTTGCAGCATCGCGTTTCCACGACCACCTAGAATAACTAGGCTTGCTGTCTGGACTATATCTTCACCATGACCTGTTCGGTTGTAGGTGCGTCACGTATAGTCTCTGAGGGTGGCGCATGATCTGTCGATCTTTGCCTTCCCTGCGGATTACCCAATCCACCAGACTGTTACCGTTGCGATGCAGCGGTGCTAGTGGCTCTCAGGGCGTCCCCGCATATAGTGACGTACATTCGACGGGTTTCCCCGCCGACGCTCCTGTACTTAAAGGCGGCTGCTCTATCCGCTGAGCTACAAGGGCATAGCTAACAACGCTGATTCTACGGGCAACGGGTCGGAGTTGTCAATGCTGAGACGGATTGAACCTAAGTGTTCGCCGCCAATCGGATCAAATGGCTGACCGATTCGGGGCTGCGTTTGCTGGCGAAGCGCAGAAGTTTCCGCAATCTGATTTTGGAGACGAGGAATCGCTGCACGACAAAGGGCAAGCGAAATAAGGAGACGGCGCGAAAGCCCTGCTGCATGAAGATGTGTTTCATCGGCGGATTGCGCGTGACGGCATACTGATTCAGCGCCTTGTTCTGCATGATCACATCTTCGGTGATCTGCCTGCCGATGCCGTGACTGCGTGCCGCCTGAGCGACGTACAGCGGTCCCACTTCGATCCACGCGGCATTGATGATCACCCACGCCCCGAAGCCCATAAATTGTTCATTCTCATAGTAGAAACGGATGGTGTTCTTCTGGATAAAAGTTTCCATCTCCTCCAGCGTGATCTCACCGATGTGCGGCGAATTGTTGACCTCGATCAAGATTGTTTCGAGTTCTTGCGTGGAGCGCGGTTCGGTAAGCACATTCATTGCTGCTGCTCTTTCGCTACCTTTTGCACCAGACTCCGAATGTCGATCTGGCGATAGCCTTCACTGTACTCCGCGCCCACGAAAATGCCCCACAGCCGACAGAAAAACTTTTCTAGCAGCGGGAAGATGATCGCGTTTAAGCCCGCCTGTGTGGTGTGACAGGCTAACGCCTTCAACTTGATCGCACGCACCTTCGACACATTGATGAAGCGATTGGGCAACAGCGTGGAAGTCACGAAGTAATCCAACGCTTGCCGATTTTGATAGCGTGCGACGGCATGACGCACGATCTGCCCAGTCGCCAGATGATCGGGATGTGGATAGGGCGTCAGATCGTGGTAGAACTCGAACGAGACGATCACATCGGGTTGATGCTGCTCGATTTGTGCCAACGCCCGTGCGATGGTTGCCTCGTCGCAGACCACCGCGCGATCCAAATAGCCCATATAGGTGATCTTTTCGACGCCGAGTAATTTGGCTGCCTGTTCGGATTCCGCTAAGCGCAGATGAATGTACTCATCTTCCGGCACTTGCTCGTAGCGCTGATCCCAGACGCCGCGATCTCCGCCCGCGAAGATCACCGACACGACTTCGACCTGCGCTTGCGTGGCGCGGTAGACCAATCCGCCCGTAAATCCTTCCAGATCGTCGGGGTGCGGCGTCATGACCAGCAGTTTCTTGTACTTATGGGGATCGATGTGCAGAAAAGTGATCGACGGATCGCTCTTGGTTGGCGGTGCAGCGTTAGCGGATGATCGTCGATGCATAGCGATGCCAGCGAGTTGTAGCACTCCCTCGATCAACAGATAAAGCCCGATGATGGCGACCAGATAACGCAAATCTTGGGGGATGCCGAGCAACACCAGCATACCGAGCAGTAGCGAGATCAGCGCACTAGCGAACATCAAGCGCTGGTGATCGACGCGCACATAAGCTTCGGCAAAGCTGATCAGTTCGAGAATGCCACGAAAGATCAGCAGTAAGCCGACAACGGCAAGCAGTAGATCAAGACCAAGCGAGTCACGCAGTAGCAATAATCCGCCCACGCAAAGCTCGATCACGGCTTTAGCGATGCTAATCTTGCGGAGATGTTTCGCCTCTGCCGAGAGGTGGATCAGGATCGCCAGACCGTCAATTAGGATGACCAAGCCTAAGAACTGGACGATCTCTTTGACCATCCACAACGGCGCTGCCACCAAGATCGTGCCGCTGATGATCAGCAGGCAACCGCGCAGAGTGAAATACAGCCGTTGTTGTTTGCTAGGGGTTTCGGCGTCTCTGAAATACATCGCTTGATTCACTTCAGTCACTGATGATAACGATAAAAAAGTAGGTACTTCATCAATCTGAGTACCTACTTAGTGTTACTTATGGGATGGCTTACGACTCCGCCACAATCCTTTGTCTGGCTGTGATCGCCGCTACTCCAACGCCGGACGGATGCCCTTGTAGACCTGTCCACCCGGTCCCGCCAACGTTTTGAGGATCGTTATCGGCGGCTTGCTGATCAATTTGGAGAGTTCATTGGAAGACAGCGGTTTATTGCCGTTCGCCAGAAATGTGCGGAATACCGCATCGACCAGCGTAGTCTGGTTGGTGACCCACTGCGAATCGGCAGCGGCACGCGCTACTGCTTGCTGTAAGGCATCGACGCGGCGCACCTCGGCGGTGTCGGGGTCGATGAAGTCGATCTGGCTGCCTTCTTGCTCAGTCTCGAACTGCTTGCGCTGTTCGGGCAGCAGTTGGCTGACCAGAGTGGCACGGAGATCGCGGCTGTCGCGCTCCCACCATTCGTAATCAATGTGAAACGGGGTATCCACGTCCAAACGAACGCGGGATGGTCCTGAACGATTAGTCAATCCATACTCTCAATCTAGCTGCTGCCGCCGGGACGTACCCGCCAGTAAGGACCGCCGACGTGCTCAAAGTCATCGCGCGTCAACAGTGCCGCGAAGATCGGACCGGGCGGCATCCGGCGCAAGATGTTGACGGCAGCATACAGTGTTTTTGCGTGAACGGCATTTTGCGGGGCAAGTTTACCCAATTCGGGGATTAAGTCCTTCATGATCTCGACCAGCCCGCGCCTCCGATCAGTGGTTTGCTTCCACACCTGATCGACGCCTTTGATGTCCTCCGTACCAATGATCGAAAGATCGTCGTAGGCAGCACCAATGGAACGTTTGAAATTGGCGAAGGTGAGACGACCATTTTGCGGCACAGCCAGCCGGATATATTCAGAGCGCGGTTTATAGCCCTGAAATTCGAGCAGCAGGCGTCCGGGATCGTCTGTACGTTTTACCATCAGATAGCCACCGATGGGGAAACCGTAGCGTTTATAGAAGTCGAACAAGCCAAAGACAAAGCGATCTTCGTGAACAACCCAACCAGCAAATTCATCGCCAGTTTGCGCATCTACCAGTGTGACGCGAATACGCGGCGATTCATAGGCAGTTGGAAACAAGGCGCGAATACGAGAAGTTAGCGGCAGTGTGCCTACCCGTCGATGCGGATAGTTGAGGACGATACGCCCCTCGTTAACGCTGCTGACAGTCTCAAAATCCGACCACTCATCATCGATCTCGCGCTCCAGAGCACGCAGGTCATCGGTTAGCACCGCCGGATCGTAGTCGATGCGTGTGTACAGTAAGCGTGGAGGCGTGTTTTGCACTTCATCGGGTTCTAAGCGGCGCAAGAACCACTGTACTTGCCCCGCTGCACCCACATCGTCAAAGCGATCATCGTTCGCCAGTGCGGCGTTCAAGGAAAATTCGCGAACAGGCTGAGGAGTCTCCAGCGCCAGATCGATATCTTTGAGCAGTGCGTCAGAGGGCAGCGGACCGCCTTCGTTAATATCCAGCACGGCTTCTGCCAAGTGCAGATGTCCGACGTTAACATCAGGCAGCAGCGAAGCAAGGAACCATTGATCGCCGAAGGAAGTAGCATCTTCTTCATCGACCAACCGGGCTTCGATCTCGTCAATGATCGATTCGCCGTATTCATCCATGATGCTCTTGATGCTGGGCATTGGAAGCGCAGCGCCACGCTGACCGCCTGCCTCATCAATGTTGAGCGCGTGCGGGGTGCTCAGGGCGCTGGCAAATTCTTTACGGCGCTTGCCCTCGAACTCCACATCGATCACGGTGAAATCGCCGTAATCAGGGTTGTTACCGGCACGGGTTGCGACTACTTTACCGCTGGCATATTCGAGCGCCGGAAAGACAACTTCCTGCCCGATTTCGTAGGCGTTCTTGGGCTGGAAGATGGTGCCGCGCTCCAATTGTTTACGCAGTCTATCGGACTCTTTCTTGATCCGAAACTCGACCAGCCGTTCAGCCAACTGCTGACGGGTTAGCGGGGTTTCCAGTTCGAGGAACAGAGAGAATAGATAGTCAAGATCGGTGCGCGTAATCTTGAACTGGGATGACCAATATTCGGGGGTGAAGGCGGTCTGCAAGAAGCTGAGTCCTTATCGAGCAATACAATCAAATTGGGCGGGTAACTGAACACGCAGATTATAAGTCCGCTGCTGCTGTATTGCAACTGCGCTGGCGAGAATCCCCGCGATACAACTTTTGGGGTGTTGCTCTCAGGATCCGTGAGTATCCCCTTAGTCTCCCCACTCTCTGCTGCTAAGACGCGCTATACTCCTGCATAATCATCTTAGCGTTGCGTTGGCGGAGTATCGTGCCGTGAATAAAGGTTTTTCCCTCAAGCTTGTCTCTTTCTTCTGCCTACTGATCCTTGCAGGCATTGTCCTTTCCGGGTGCGCCACCAGCGCACAGGCGCAGCAAGCACCCACGCTGCAACCGACTGAAACCGCTGTGCCGCTGACCACACCCACTGCCTTGCCAGAGGTCGCCCCTATTGCCTTACCTGAAGTGAACTGGGATGATCCGGCAGTGCTTGCCGCGCACAAGAAAGCGATGAAACCTGCGTTCGAGTCCGATGTAGATCGCTTCGTCAAGAGCAATCGCTATCTGATCATCGCTAACCTCGATCTGAGTAAAGATGCAGTGATTCGCGGGGCGGAGCGCGTGCGCTACACCAATCAGAGTAACGATGCACTAGACATCGTGGTTTTCCGCTTATATCCCAACGGTCCAACGCTTGGTGGGCGATCTACCGTGACCAGCATCACCGCCAACGGTGTCGCTGTTGAGCCATCCTATTCGACGCTGCGTTCGGTGATGGGCGTTCCGCTGCCGGAACCACTGAAACCCGGCGAGTCGGTGGAATTCAAGATCGACTTCTCGGTAGTGATGACGCGCAATTTGTTCACCGCCTATGGTCGCTTTGGCTACGTTAACGATGTGGTTTCCAGCACCTCGTGGTATCCCACCTTGAGCGTCTATGAGCCGGAACATGGTTGGTGGTCGGAACTGCCCAACCCCAACGGCGATCCGGGTTATAGCGAGATCGGTTTGTACGATGTGCGCTTGACTGTACCGTCTGATCTGACCGTCGCCATGAGCGGCACGATCATTGAGACGACGGATAACGGTAACGGCACCACCACATACCGCGATGTGACCGGACCGATGCGCGATCACGCTTTTCAGGCGAGCAAACGCTACATGATCACCTCGCAGGATGTTGATGGCACGACGGTGAATGTTGTTTCCTATAAAGACCGTGCCGCACTCAAAACCGATGGTACGCAGGATGCGCTGAAGTTCGGTGTGCAATCAGTGGACATCTACAATCAGGTATTCGGTGAATATCCCTATAAAGAACTGGACATCGTGCAAAATCCGACGCCAAGCGGTGTGGAATTTCCCGGCTTGGTGCAGATTGCGCAGACAGCGTGGATGAAGGGACAGCCTTATCTGGAAATCGTGATCGCGCATGAAGTGGGGCATCAGTGGTTCTACGGCTTAGTTGGCAACAATCAGGTCGATCATCCATGGCTCGATGAGTCGCTCACCTCTTACACCGAGATTGTCTATATGCGCGCTTACTACGCTAATTCGCCCAATAAGGAAGCGCAGAAGCATGAGGATGCCTACAAGCGCGACTACAACGGTTACACTGGCTCCGGTCAAGCTGATCAGCCGCTGAACTTGCCCGTGAAAAATTATCTGAGTCAGGGCTATGGCGCGATCATCTACCGTAAGGGTCCCGTGTTCTATTTGGAGCTGGAACGTTTACTTGGTCAGGATGTGGTCTATAAGGCGCTGAATGTTTACTTCGAGCGTTTCAAGTATCAGGTTGCCGTATCCGCCGATGTGCGTAATGTGTTCGAGGAAGTGTCCAGCAAGGATTTGCACGAACTGTTCAAGGAATGGGTAGGCATTGTCGATGCCGATCCGATCCCCTCGACGCGCTTGGGTTATTACGTCACTGAGGCGGCGTCGTAGCAGAAGAGTAAATCATGAGCACGATAAGATTCTCTACGGTCATCAGTCCAGATACCAGATAGCAAAACGGCATCGGAAATGATCATTGAGGATCGCGGGTATATTGAAGCCTCCGTTCTTCGGTTTTAGCATCTTTGGGTGGGTTAGAAACCCACCCCTACCGCGTGTTGTTTCGTATTTATATCAGTGCCTGTAGGGTAGGTTTCCAATCCAGAGGAACATTCGTAACGCTTATGCGCTTTTCCGAACTACTTCGCGCCCTTGATGATGTGATCGCTGCCCCTAGCGCCGATGCTGAAATCAGCGCGCCCGTGAGCGAGGACAACCGCACGATCAAAGCGGGCGGCGTATTCGTGGCGCGTAAGGGCGGCAGCGCTGACGGACACGATCTGATACCGTCGGCGGTGGAGCGCGGTGCTGCGGCAGTCATCGGTACACGCCCGCCCGATCAGGTGGATTGCGCCGTGCCTTATGCACAGGTCGGCAACGCGCTGCTGGCGACAGGGCGAGTGGCGGCGGCATATCACGGCTATCCTTCGCGGCAGTTGGTGGTGATCGGCGTGACGGGTACGGACGGCAAAACTACCACCTCCAATCTGATCTTCAGCATCCTTAAGGCGGCGGGTATCCGCACGGGCATGATCAGCACCGTGAGTGCGGTGATCGGGGACGAGGAACTGCCGACGGGCTTGCATGTCACCACCCCCGGTGCGGATGAAATTCAGGGCTACTTGCGGCGCATGGTCGAAGCTGGATTGACGCACTGCATCCTAGAAACTACCAGTCACGGCTTGGCGCAAGGGCGCGTCAACGGCGTTGATTACGATGTGGCGGTGATCACCAATGTAACCCATGAGCATCTGGATTTTCATGGCTCGTTCGAGAATTATCGGGCGGCGAAGGGCTTGCTGTTCGCGGGGTTGGTAGGCAGTTATCACAAGCCGAATGTGCCCAAGATCGCCGTGATCAACCGTGATGATCCGAGCGCCGGGTATTTTTCGCAGTTCCCTGCCGATCAGCAGTTGACCTACAGTACGCGCACCCGGGCTGCCGTAAGTACCAGCGATGAGACGCTCGAATTTACACCCACTGTCACACGCTTCATCGTCAAAACCGACCAGCACAGTTTCCCGATCCGCAGTGCGTTGGTGGGGCGCTTCAACGTGGAGAATACGCTCGCCGCTGTCGCTGCTGCGCTCGGATTAGGGATCGACGTGACGGCGATCCAGCGCGGCGTGGAGTCATTGGCTGGCGTGCCCGGACGGATGGAACGCATCGATGTGGGACAGAACTTCATCGCGCTGGTGGATTTCGCGCATACGCCCAATGCACTGCGAAGATCACTTGAAGCGGCGCGTCTGATGCTGCCAGTCGATAAGCGTGTGATCGCTGTGTTTGGCAGCGCCGGATTGCGAGATCGTGAGAAACGGCGCTTGATGGCGGAAGTTAGCAACGAATTGGCAGACATCAGCGTATTTACTGCTGAAGACCCGCGCACGGAATCTCTCGATGCGATTCTCAAGGTGATGGCTGAAGCGGCGGAGGCAAAAGGCGGTGCGGAGGGCAGAACTTTCTACCGCATCGCAGATCGCGGGGCGGCGCTGGCATTTGCCTGTCAGCTCGCACGGCAAGGGGATGTTGTTATCGCCTGTGGTAAGGGTCACGAGCAAAGTATGTGCTTCGGCACGGTGGAATATCCGTGGGATGATCGGGAAGGGTTACGCGCCGCGCTGCTCGGTCATCCACTCAAGACGCTGCCGACTGCACCCGGTTACAACGCACCACTTGTTTCAGGGGGTTAGATCATGAGCGAACCGCAACTTGATTATCAGGCAATCCAGAAGCGCGTCCGGGAGCGTGTCAACAAGCGCAAAGAACTCTACATGCACGCGGGTGTCTACGTCACCGTCAACGCGATCATCTTTCTGGTCTGGTTGGTGCTGCGAAGCATGCCCGTGAATGCGCTTGGAGCAGAGTTCTCCGATGTGATGCAGACCATGAGAGACTTTCCCATTCCGCTGGTGGTCGTGGTCGGTTGGGGCATCGGTTTAGCGATCCATGCGATGGTTGCCTATATGGAGACGAACGTTTTCGACGGCATGCAGGAGCGCGAAATGGAGCGCGAGATCGAACGCGAACGCGCACGCTATTACGCCACTGAGAAGCCCAAGCGCAGCGAGGAAATGCGCCTCTCCGATGATGGCGAGATCGTTCCCGCTGATGAGGATCAGGCAGAAGCTGACCGCGAACCACTGGCACGTCGTCGGGCGCGCTGATCTTTGTCGATTGCTAATGCTGGAGGTGCTGGAGGCTAAAGCAATCCGGCTGCATGTCTATTCAAGTAAAAGACGGCTGAAGCCGCCTCCCATAACGATAATCTGCGTAATCAACTAACTTCAGCTAGTTTCTCGAAGCCAACTCAGTCGGCTTTCGCGGCATTTTGCTTTAGCCGGAGCGCTATAAGGCTTGTCCGGAGTTTATTTAGCTGACTCTGCGGTAGACCGGAGGTTTCAACCTCCGGCTACA
>JAHBVK010000081.1 GCA_019637555.1 Anaerolineae bacterium | reverse complement strand
GCGGATCGATGGTTCTAGTCGGGGCATTCACGGGTCGGTAGTCATATGTCTTTTGCAGACTAGCCGCTGTTGCATCTCCTGCTTTCGCGGTTGCATAAAATATGGTAATCGTTGCCACAGGTACTTTATAAGCGGGATGAGTGGCAACGTTTGGATCGTCGTAGGGCGTCAGAGTGACGATGATTGTGCCTGCCAAGTTAGGACTTGTACTCGGTATTGGTGACGTTTGGTCACTACCTGAGCGTCCTCCGTTGTTTCGGCTTGACAACCCAAAGATTACGGCTAACCCAAAGATTATGACCGTTGAGAGTACAACAAGTAATTGAGCGGATCGATGATTTGGCATTACTACTAGAGCCTGTTTGCTTGTTTACTGCTCTACATATAGATTGACTTTGTATTCCTCTTTAGGTATATCAGACAAAACAATCGAATACTGCTGATACCCAGTCATTGAAAATACAAGTTCAAGCCTTTCTGATAGAGAAATAGAAGGAATGGTAATTGAAAATCGACCTTCGCTATCAGTATAAACTAGATATGGCGGCAAAGTCCCTGTTCCTGAGCAGACACTAGCACTGCGAATGAGATTGCCGTCTACCTTGACATTGGGCAAAGGGGCTTTGGAGTTGCCATCAACTACAAGGACTTTCAATACCTGATTTGTTCTGACGCCACAGTCGTCATCCAAGCCGGGACCGAAGCGACCTTGAATGAGATTACAACCACTGACGATTATCAGCAGAATTATTAAAACAGATCGACTACTATGGACGCGCATTGGGAACATATAATCCTGAAGGCACATAATGATTGGCACTAAAGATATACAGTGCGCGGTTATACTGCCCTTCTGATCGCCGTTGCCATCACTTCCGCTGCGAACGCGCCGATCACTAGCGGATTCGCCTCGATCTGACCGCTTGCCAGCCCGAAGATCGTGTCGCCGTCGAACATCGTGTGCGCTGGACGAATCGCGCGGGCAAGTCCATCATGCGCTAACTGCGCCATTTTGTTGGTTTGATCTTTATCTAGCTTGGCGTTCGTAGCAACCACACCGATCACGGTATTGCTATCCGCGTCAGGCATGGTGAGACGTGCCATCAGTGGCAGGATGTTCAGCGCGCCGACGCCCGCCAGCAGCGATCCATCTTCCGCTACCACATCTCCAAGTGCGTTGACAGCTACGAGTGCCGCGACGTATAGCCCATCGCCGAGATCGATACAGGCGCTCCCGATTCCGCCGCGTAAAGCACTATCGGGACCCATCAGTTTGCCTACCGTCGCTCCTGCTCCCGCACCTACTGATCCTAATGCGATAGGAGCATCACTAGCGGCTTCGCTGGCAGCATAGCCCATCGCCGCATCGGGACGAACTTTCGGATCGCCTACTGCCAGATCGTAGAGAATCGCAGCGGGTACGATGGGCACGACACCAGCGGGAGTCGGGTAGCCGATGCCCTGTTCTTCCAGATAGCGCATGACGCCATCCGCTGCCGCTAACCCATAGGCGCTGCCTCCAGAAAGCAGGATCGCGTTGACGTGCTGGACAGCGTGCAGCGGACGCAGCAGATCGGTTTCCCGCGTGCCCGGTGATCCGCCGCGTTGATCGACGCCGCCAACAGTTTTCGGCGGACAGAGGATCACTGTACAGCCGGTGCGCGCTTCAAGGTTATGGGCATGTCCAACCTTGAAGCCGGAAATCCGCGTTAAGGTCTCGTTCAACGTGCTATTCGTCATCTTGCCATTCCTCATCTTCTAGCTCTTCTTCATCCTGCAAACCATCTTCAAGCAGTGGAACATCTTCATCAGGATAGAGAGTTGCCATGGTGAACTCATACCACTTCTCTGGAACCAGTACTTTCACCGCACCGCCAAGCGATACCCCTATTGAACCGAGCAGTGAGTCATTCTGAATGATCGCAGGAATACCTAAATGCTTGAGCCGCCCAAAAAGTATCGATGCTTCGGTTAGGCTGCCCACCGACGCAACAACGATCCAATTATTGGGAGCGGCAGTTGGGAGATCGGACATGGCATCCTCGTGTGGTCAGGTAAACTTGAAGCAAACTGTTTGACTCCAGACAGCTACCAGCATAACGCGGTCTGCGCTGTCGAGGTGGACACGGTTTCGGCGCAGCTTTTAGATGCACCGATATTGAGTGTAATTTCGTATTGACCAGAAGAAAACTGAACAAAGCAAAATCGCTGGTAGATTGTAGTAAGCAAACGCCGAGGAGGAAATCGTGCTCATGAGGCGGATCATCGCCTTTTGGTCTCCGTTGTTCACTGCCCACATGGATGCATGGGGCTTGACTTTGATCATTGCCGTCGTGTGTACCCTGCTGCACGATGCCGCCAGCGCGGATCGCAGCGGGTTACTGCTGACCTTGACCGTTACTTGCTGGTTAGCGTTTGCCGTCAACGATTATTTTGACGCGCCATATGATGCGCTGGATGACGCGAAACGGCAGCGCAATTTTTTCGCCACGCGGCATCTTTCGCAGCCCCTATTGGTGGTGCTGCTTGGAATCATCGTTTTTATGCTGACGATCAGCTATGCCAGCTATGGTTGGCGTGGACTGTTGGTCTATGCCATTTTGTTGATCGCTACGTGGGCATATTCCACACCGCCGCTGCGCTTGAAATCGCGCCCCGGCGTTGATCTGGTGATTCACGGCGTATTCGTGCAGACCGCCCCCTATTTTGTGTGTCTATTCTTGCTCGGTTCGGCGTGGATCGAGCTGGATTATTTGCTACTAATTGGCTTCTTCCTCAGTTCGCTGGCAGCACAGTTAGAGCAGCAAACACGCGATTATGAGGTCGATTCGCTCACGGAAGGCAACTCGACCACGTTGCTCGGGCGACGCACAGCGGTTCTGTTGATGCGCGGCGCGAGCGCGGGCGTACTCATTTTGCTGTTGGTGGCGATCATTGGGCGACTCGTGCCGCTGTTCATCGTGCCGTTCGTGCTGATCTGCTTGCCCGTGATCCTGCACCGCTTCCTGCGCCGCGCCGATGAACCGCGATCCCAGCGCTTGATCGTGGTACTGCTGATCGTGGCACTGCTGTATACGGGCGGAATCTGGAGCGCGGCGGTAATTCAGAACAGTGATTTGTTCGTCCGTTAACTTAGCTAATTGGCGGGCGTAACAATAGCGGTGTGTTCTTGATGATCCGGCAAAATCGTCTCGATATGCCGAACGGCGGGCGTAGCGTAGCCAACCACACCGATGGCGGCTTCGGCAGCGCTGGTGAGTAGGATCATCACCGCGATGCCTGCTCCAGCGCCAACACCAACCAGTGCGCCAAAAACACCCACTAACGCGCCGTTCGGCTGCATGGCTGGCTCGAACACACGATCAGCCAATGGTCCTGCCAGCAGCATCGCCAGTGGTGCGGTAATCTGCGCGATCAGGCGGCGAGTAGCGAAAACCCGTCCCTGCACTTCCGGCGCAACCTTCGATTGCCAGATCGCTTGACTGGAAGCATTAAGGATCGTACCGACGAACAGTCCGACAAAATTGGCGGCTGACCATGCCAGCACAGTACGCCCTACCGCAAGAAGCACCACGCGAATGCCACCCTCCAAAATTAAGCCGACGAGCACGCCGTGAATACGTCGTTTTGGTCCGCCCCAAACGGTCAGGATAATGCCGCCCAAGACGCCACCAACCGCGCCTAAAGACTGAACCGCCGCCAGCTCAAACTCGTCGTTGCCACTGCGTGCCAGAATCATCGGGGCAAGTAAGGTATTGCCGAGGTTGAAGCTAAAGTTAGCGGCTAGAAAGATCAGCAACAAGCCCAGCAAACTGCGTCGTTCTCCGATGTAGCGGAAGCCGAGCATGATGTCTTGCCATAGGCTGGTTGGCGCTTCATGGGGCGGACGCTGTGGTGGTTGTGGAACGTAAATGATCGTCAGTGCACCAACGGCGAAGGTGAAGGTCACGATGTCAATTAGCATCACGCCGCCGACTCCGATTGTCGCCAGCAGTGCTCCGGCGAACACAGGTGCGAGGATGCCTGATCCGGCTTCTGCCAGTGCCAACATGCCCTGTGCTCTGCCGTACTGCGCTTTGGGTAGCATTAACGAGATCGAGGCGGAATAGGCTGGAAACTGAAAACTCTGGAACAGACCTGCGAAGAATCCCGCTGCATAGATGTGCCAGATTTGCATGTTGCCTGTGATGTAGAGCAAGAACAGTGCAATGGTGGAAATGCCAGCGCCTAGATCGCTGAACATCATCACCAGCTTGCGATTCCAGCGGTCTACCAGTGCTCCGGCGATAGGACTGAGTAACACGGCGGGCGCAAAATTGAAGAAGGCAGCAAGTGCCAGCGCCGTCGCTTCTCCGGTTAGTTGATATGCCCAGATCGTCAGCGCGAACTGAGTCATGGCTGAACCGGTGAGCGAGATGAATTGACCGAACCAAACCAAAGTAAACGCGCGCATCCCACTCGGACCACTCGGACGCGGCGAGTTAGTTGTTGTCATAGATTGATGGTAAATCGCTAATTCAGCATATCAAGCTGCTGCCAGCGTTTGCTGCACGATGTTACTAACCATCTCAATGCTGTGATCGAGAACGTCGTTGACGATTTGATGATCAAATTCATCAGCGTGGCTCAGTTCCAGTTCCGCGCGGCGCAAACGATCTTCGAGATCGGCTTCACCGCGTTCGAGCAGGCGCTGGCGCAAAACTTCCTTTGTGGTCGGCAGCACGAAGATGGTGATCACGTTATCGGGAAAGGCGGTTTTTAATGCCTGTGCGCCGTAAATATCGACATCCGCAATCAGCAGGTCACCGCGATCCAGCGCGTCTTTGGTTCGTTGGCGTGGTACACCATAGAACTTGCCGGGATGTACCTCTTGATGCTCCAACAAGTCGCCATCTGCCAGCATTTGATTGAACGTCTCTAGATCAACGAAGTAGTGCTGCACACCCTCAGCTTCACCAGAACGTGGTGGTCGGGTGGTCATGGTGGGGAGCTGCCGCATTTTGGGCGTTGCGGCAAGCACGCCCTGCATGATCGTATTCTTGCCAACAGCGGAGGGTCCTACGAGTACAAAAAGACGCCCTTTGGAGGTCACGGCTGCCCCTTCTCCCGCGTTACCAATGTTCGAGTACGTGTGTACGCTCAAATGCATGTACTGCTGATACCTATGTGAATGAGTGTAAGCGAACGATGATTAATGTAACACCAGCATAGATCAACTTTAGCGCATTTGGACGTATTGTCACTAGTGAGCGGAGCGAAAGCAAAGAAACAGTAGAGAAAGCGCAAACAGCGAATGCTTTTTCTGCTATGATTAGACACTAATTTCCCATTCGCTGCGCTGGTGAGATTATCGACAATGAGCGATCAACCAACGTTTTCCTATCTCAATCCCGGACAAAAGATCGGCAAGTACGAAATCAAGGCGCTGATCGGGCATGGCGGTATGGCAGAGGTATACCGTGCCCTGAATCCCGACCTCGGTCAAGATGTGGCGATCAAAGTGCTGCGTCCGCATGTGCTGTCCTCGCAAGATTCACTGATCCGTTTTAAGCAAGAGGCGCAATCCGTCGCTGGACTGAGCCATCCCAATATCATCCGTGTGTTCGACTTCAGTGCCGAAGGTCGGATGCAATACATGGTGATGGAACTGGTCAACGGGCAAAGCATGGATCGCTTGCTGGCACGCAATCCTAATGGCTTGCCGCTCGAACTGGCGCTGAAGCTGTTTAGACAGATCGCTGATGCATTAGGTTACGCGCATGAACGTGGTGTGATCCATCGAGACATCAAACCGGGCAACGTGTTGCTGGCGGAGAATGATCGTGCGATTCTGACGGACTTTGGCTTAGCGCGGATCGCAGGCGCAGCGAAGTTGACCACGACGGGAACCAGTTATGGCACTCCAGCTTATATGTCTCCAGAGCAAGCCAGTGGCATAGAAGTTTCTCCTGCCACCGATGTATACGCGCTCGGCATCATGCTCTACGAAATGATCACGGGTAAAGTGCCCTTCGAGGGCGAAACCGCTACTTCCGTACTGCTCAAACATTTACAGCAGCTACCAGCCTCACCTCGAAGCATCATTCCCGACTTACCTGAGGACGTGGAATTTACAATTATGCGGGCGCTGGCGAAAGACCCGAAGGCTCGTTTCGATAACGCCAAAGATATGCTGCTGGCGCTAGATGGCAAGGTAAAGCCCGCGGCGTCCGAGACTTTGATTATGCCTTCCGGCACGCCCGGTACTTCGGCTACTGTGCAGATGCCAACCGTGCCCAACAATAATGCGACGCTTTCCGCGCGCGTAACCGTTTTGATGACCGGGACAGTACGGGCGATGCAACGGAACCCGATCCTGACGGCAGGTGGGTTGTTGGCTGTAGTTCTGCTGGCAATCGGTGGCGCGATAGTTTCGGAACTGCAACGCACCCGTACCGATTCGGGCAGTATTGTTGGGACCGTCACGCCGACAGCCAATGCTCCAACTGGCATGGTGTATATACCGGGCGGCACATTTATGATGGGGAATTCTTCTGGCAAGGATGATGAAACGCCCACTCATGAAGTGGCACTCTCGCCATACTTCATTGATACCTACGAAGTGACGAACGCTGATTACCTTAAGTTCATCGTTGATACGGGGCGGGAACCACCACAAGAGTGGAGCGTGGGCGGTAATCCGAACTGGCAAGTGGATGGCTCTACTGCTTTCGCCATCGGTACGGCAGATGATCGCTTCAGCTACGACGGTAAGACGTTCACGCCGCTGGAAGGTACAGCAACGATTGATGTCGATCCTGTCGCCAATTCCGGCACGGTTGAAGTCAATGTGACGGGCACGATCTCTTACCGACAGGGAGGCGTCTCGGAAACAGGAAAATGGCGCATCGTACAGACCAAGTTCGGTGCAAACCAGCCCTTTATGCAGGGTGGTATCGCTGTCGATGTGAATATGCACGGCACATCGGGGCAAGAAGGACCGTTCTACCCCACCATTCGCGGTCTACTAGCGACATGGGGCAGCGCCGAGTTGTATTTCAACGATAAGCTGATCGAAAATGTAGGCATCCACTCGATGCTGATGGGTGGGTTGCGCGACAGCGATCACGAGATTTTGCGCAAGGACAAAACTTGCTGCTTTAACACCAGCGACCCGGCAAATGGCTTCGTTAGCGATGACACTGAACAATTCGTGGTGCTGTTGTTCACGCAGGACAGTTCGTTATATGGTGGCTCGGAAACCTCAACAACAGGTGGGGGCGAGCCTAAGACGCAGAATAGCACTAAACCGATTACATGGATCGAACTGCACTTCACCTCAATCAAGATCAATCACCGTCCCGATCCGATCACCTTCGTCGCAGGAAGTGAAAAACTGCCGATCACCAGTGTATCGTGGACAGACGCACGCGCTTACTGCGAATGGGCGGGCAAGCGGCTGCCGACAGAAGCAGAATGGGAATTCGCGGCGCGTAGCAGTGACGGTCGAGTCTACCCTTGGGGAGCGGAACCATCGGTAAACGATGTGATCCCTGCGAACTGGACAAGCGGTAAATTGGCAGAAGTCGGAACATTCGCGGATGGCAGGAGTCCGTTCGGAGTCTATGACATGGCAGGCAACGCATGGGAGTGGGTTGCCGATTACTACAGCGCCTCTTATTACGGTAACAGTCCCAGAAACGATCCTAAAGGTCCGACGTCGGGTATCTTCCGTGTGCTGCGCGGCGGCGGATATTCGCAGATCGATCCAACGGGACTAGCGGAATATCGGGCGACAACGAGACTTTCACGCGCTGAAAATGTACGCGATCCAGCCTTTGGCTTCCGCTGCGCACAAACGGTACGATAATCGATTTTGTGATTGAACAGCAAACGGAATTGAGGACGATGGCAACTGTAGCACGTAAGTGGTTCATGGCAGTGATCTTAATGCTGCTGACGGTTTATGCAGGACAAGTTTCTTTAGCTCAAGAGCCGAGCAACCGGATAGCAGTGCATGGCAGGCAATTTGCGATGGAAGTGTCGCCGCGGAAAGACCTCGCAGCAGTATACGAAATTGGGGCTTTGTATAGTAACGAGCCAGATGCGCAGCTTCTGACGATACGGATTATCAACCTGATGACAGGTGACGATGTATCCGTGCTTTCCGGTTTCAGCGATTACGTCTCCGATGTCGTCTTTACCTCTGACGAGTCACAGATCATCTCGTATCATCAGAATGGCGAAATCCGGTTGTGGGACGTGCAAGCTGGCACGGTGCTGAAAGGTATACCCGCTATTCTCGGCGCTAACCGGATTGTGCTGCTGCCAGACGATAATACACTCCTGAGCATTGGCAATCAGCAGGGCAAAATTCTGGTATGGGATCTGGCGACAGGCGGAATCACGCATTTACTGGGCGTAGAGTTCAATTCCTTCAAGGAGTTTACAGACTCGTTATCGAATTTAGGCGCACAAGAACTCGTGTTAGTGGCCGGGGCAGTATCGCCTGACGGCAAGATGTTGGCGACGGTCAACGGTTTTGAGAATGTGCAATTGTGGGACCTCACAACCAATGAAGCGACACTGATTCGCAAGAAGTCCGATCTGCCGAAGTTCAGGATAAGATCGCTGCAATTCACCCCGGACGGCAAGAATCTAGTCTATTTCGAGCCTGAGAGTGGAAAGCTAGAGTTCTGGGACGTGCAAGCAGGCAGCATCAGCAGCGAAGTGGAAGACGCTAGCGATTCATTCGCGATTTCGGAAGACGCCAGTATGATCGCGTGGTTGAGCCGCGATGGCGAGGCGACTCAGCTACAGGTGAAATCGCTGGTGCAGGCAAATGTGGCGGCAGCACCGATCAGCATCCCCGCGAAGTTTGCTGGCGTGCCGCCGACAATCAGCTTCTCTGCCGACGGCAATCAGATCATCATCGGCGGATTAGTTTCTGATACCGAGGAAAATTACATCTACATCTATCACGTACCAGCGATGTAAAGATGACCCAACCCTGATCATTGAGCAGGAGCCAGATCACTGCCGATGATCAGGGCAATGTCGATCCCCGGTGGTCCGTCTTGAGCCTGTACGATCACCGTACCTTCCAGCTTAAGGATTTGCGCCAGATAACGCGCGGTGTTCATTTTGCCCGTGTAGACGCGGATTTCACTCTTGTTGTAGCTGCCGAGTGCCTCGGCGTTGCCGACACTGCCGACCACAAAGCCCTGCGCGGTGAGCGAATCGGCGGTGCGCTTTGCCAGCCCTTCAATGCCTGTTCCATTCATCACGGCGATTACCGCCCCTTCGCTCTGCGCCTGTGCATTCTCCGGCACGGCTTGTCCGGCATCGAATAGCTGCACGACGAGGCGATAAACATCCTCATAAACGGGCGTGAATACCTGCCGACTACTGTCTAACGTGCTCGGAATCAACTGTCCACCTTTATCAGTACGCACCGTAAGCACCGCTGACTTGACGGTGACGCCTTGCGCTGCGTTGGCAATGGACATGATTTCTTCGTAAGTAAGGTTGGTTCGAATATTGTCGTGCAGGGATGTCCAGATATCGCCTGCTTTGCCTAACAATGCCGAGACCCCACCAAGACTGAGCACTTTCTTCTGTACCGCTTTGATCACTTCCTGCTGGCGCTGTGCCCGTCCGAAGTCGTCGCCAGCGTTGTGGCGAACGCGAGCATATTGCAGTAGGCGGGTGGTATCGAGTTCCTGGCAACCGGGCTGGAACTCTACCGTGATCACACCATAGCCGTCGGTTTCGGGATACTGATCATCGAAGATGCGCTCGGTTGGGCAGACTTCAACCGTTCCGAGTGCGTCGATCACCGTGTTGAATGCCTGAAAGTTGATCAGCACGTAGCGATCAATCGGCACACCGATCAGTGCCTGCACCGTACGCATTGCCAGCGCCGGACCACCACCTCCGGGGTAATTATCCAAATCGCCAGTAAAGTTGGCGGTGTTAATTGTATCCGAGCGGTAGCCGGGAATGGTCACATAGACATCGCGCGGGATCGAGAGCATGGCGGCGGCTTTGCGAACCGGATCGAAAGACAGCACCATGATCGTATCGCTGCGGAATGGTCCCTTTTCGCCGGGGCGCTGATCGACGCCAAGAAGCAAAATGGTGATGCGGCGCGGATCTGTGAGCACAGGGATTGCGCTGGTTGTGCCAACGGTCAGCGGCGTTGCTGTCACTGCGATTTCTGTGCCGCTAACACCGCCATCAGCAGTCGCCTGCGTAGGCTCGACTGTTGGTGTAGGACGTTCGGGCGCATTGAACTGCGGCGGCGTCGGCAAATCAACAGGTGAATCGATCACGAATTGACGAACGCCAGTGTAAGCCGCAAAGGAAGCGCCAGCCATGACCAACATCGCCACAATCACCAGCGCCAGAATAGCTAAGGGAGAACCACGCATAGTCTATACTCTCACTCCAATGGGCGGGCATTATAGCGCAAACCCGTTTCTGCTTTCTTCTGGAAGCTGCGCGCTTACCCTACGCTGAAAACATTACTATCTCTCAAGTCGCTGCTATAATTTCACCCCGTTAAATTCACGATTCACTGATCTCTTTAGGAGCACGTAGCTGATGGCTTACGACAAAGTAAAAGTGCCGTCCACTGGCGAGAAGATCGTCGTTAAGGGTGGCAAGGTGGAGACACCCGATAATCCTATCGTCATGTACATCGAAGGCGATGGCATTGGTCCTGATATTACCAACGCCAGCCTGCGAATCTGGGATGCCGCTGTGGAAAAGGCGTATGCTGGCAAGCGCAAGATTTCGTGGATGGAAATCTACGCGGGCAAGAAAGCCTTTGATCTGTACGGTGAATGGCTGCCAGAGGAATCGCTCGCCGCTGTGCGCGAATTCGCGGTAGGCATCAAAGGTCCGCTAGAGACTCCTGTTGGCGGTGGCATCCGCAGCCTTAACGTGGCACTACGCAAGGAACTTGATCTGTACGTTTGCTTGCGTCCGGTGCGCTGGTATCGCGGTGTGCCTAGCCCGCTGAAGGAGCCGCAGAAAGTGGACGCGGTGATCTTCCGTGAGAACACCGAGGATGTGTACGCGGGCATCGAGTATAAGGCTGGCACGCCGGAGAATGATAAGGTTGCCAAGTTCCTGCGCGAGGAAATGGGCGCGAAGTTCTTCGACGGTGCTGGCATCGGCATCAAGCCGATCAGCGCGTTCGGCACCAAGCGCTTAGTTCGTCGCGCCATCGAGTACGCGATTGAGCGCAAGCGCAAGAGCGTGACGCTGGTGCATAAGGGCAACATTCAGAAGTTCACCGAAGGCGCGTTCCGCGAGTGGGGCTATGAAGTCGCCGCTGAGGAGTTCCCCGATCAGACGATCTCTTGGGATGACGTGGCGAAGAATCACGGCGGCAAAGTGCCTGAAGGCAAGATTCTGATTCAGGACAGCATCGCGGACATCATCTTCCAGCACATGATCCTGCGCCCGCAAGACTTCGATGTGCTTGCCGCGCCCAATCTGAATGGCGATTATCTCTCCGACGCGGTGGCGGCGGAAGTTGGTGGTGTCGGTATCGCGCCGGGTGCGAACATCGGTGACACCAGCGCGGTATTTGAAGCCACGCACGGAACTGTTCCCAAGTACGCGGGACAGGACAAGGTGAATCCGGGTTCGCTGCTGTTCTCCGGCGTGATGATGCTGGAGTATATGGGCTGGTTTGAGGCAGCGCAGTTGATCACTGAGGCTTACGAAAAGACCATCGATCAGAAGATCGTCACTTACGACTTCGCGCGCCAAATGACTGGTGCGAAGGAAGTGAAGTGCAGCGAGTTCGCTACAGCCATCATCGGGAATATGTAAATGAAAAACCCCTCTCCGATATGGAGAGGGGTTTTTGTTTGATGCTGCAAGTTCTAGTACGACAGATATTCGATGTGGTTAATCATTTCCTCGGCAGTGAACACTTCGCAGATCAGTGACAAGCCCCGTATCCAATCTCCGATGGTCGTGCGCCCGTACACCGCAAAAACGATCCCCATATGTGCCACCCCTTCCGCCGCCAGACGTAGATAATCTTGATCGTAGGTGCAAAGCACATAGCCCATTTGCGTTGCCCTCATCAAATGGGTTTCGTCTGAGTCTCCCAACGACTCTAGATCGCGGACAGTAACAACTTCTATTCCGCGCACCTGCATCTGCTCTGCGATAGCAATTTCTACATTTTCATCGAAGTACAGGCGGATGACGTTGACCAATACCTTGTTCCTTCGCTTCCTCGAAGAATTGGATATCCGCCTCAATTTGCGCGTCGATCTCACTTTGATGCGCGTAATAGTATGCCAACGCCGCATGTATCTTCGTCAGCGTTAATCGGGGATATTGGCGCAGCAGTTCTTCTAGGGTATAGCCCTTGCTTAGATATGCAACTGCCACATCTTGCACACGAAGGGTTGTGCCAGCAATGATAGGACGCCCACTGCGGATAGCAGGATCAGAGACGATGGCATCAATGGGGAGTACAGTCACCTTGCTCATACAACCTATTCCTTATAGCCTACGCTCATTATAACATCAAGGCATCCTCAATGTCCCCAACCGCCGCCACCGGGGGTTTCGATCACAATCTGATCGCCGGATTGGACGCGCAAAGTGGATTTGCCACCGAGGATCGTCTCTACTCCATCGCGGATCAGCTTGTTAACGCCACACTGCCCTGAGTCGCCACCTTGCAAGCCATAAGGTTGACGAATACGCCGTTCGGTATTGAGCGTCACTTGGGCTGGAGCAAGGAACTCATAAATGCGTCGCACTCCTTCGCCGCCATGATGCAATCCGCTGCCGCCCGAATTAGAACGCAGTTGGTACTCGCGTACACGGATTGGCAGGGCGTATTCCAATGCCTCGACAGGTCCGTTGCGGGTATTGGTCATGTGTGTGTGTCGTCCGCTGAGTCCATCGCCTTGTGGCGACGCCCCATGGCCGCCGCCAATCGTCTCGTAGTAGACGAATGCTGTGCCATCGACGATGCCGCCAAAAGTAATATTGTTCATCGTGCCTTGACTGGCGGCAGGAATCTTATCTGGCAGCGCCTTCGACAACGCGCCGAGCACCACGTCAGTGACGCGCTGACCTGTCTCCGTGTTGCCGATCACGACGGCGGCAGGGAACTGCGGATTGAGCAGACTGCCCACAGGCGTCAGGATGGTGATCGGCTCAAAACAGCCGTGATTCACGGGAATATCTTCTGTCGCTAGCAGTCGCACGCAGTATCCAGTCGCAGAGCGCACGATTGCCTCTACCGCGTTGAGGTTGCCCGCCGTTTGCGGCGCTGTGCCTGCGAAGTCAACAGTCATGCGCGAACCGCTAATAGTGATCGCTACGCGGATCGGCAGCGGAGTTTCGCTCTGACCATCGCTTTCCAGCGCATCTTCAAAGGTATATGTGCCATCGGGGATGGTGACGATCACAGCTTCGGTGAGGCGGCGCGAGTAGTCGATCAGCGCGGCAGCATGTGCTTGTACGTGGTCGCTGCCGTGCGTTTCCAGCAGTGATCGCAGACGCTGCTCACCGACCCGATGTGCGGCGAACTGTGCCTCCAGATCGCCGCGTCGTTCTTCCGGTGCGCGGCTGTTGGCAAGGATCAACGAGAATAAATCATTGTTGCGGATGCCGCCCGCGATCAGCTTGACCGGAGGAATGATCAGCCCTTCCTGGTATAGTTCGGTACTGAGGGGCAGTGATCCCGGTGACATGCCGCCTACATCGGCGTGATGAGCACGACTGGCAAGATAGAACTGCGCTGCGCCATCCAAATATACGCCGGAGATCGCGGTGATGTCGGGCAAGTGCGTGCCGCCGCGATAGGGATCGTTGAGCAGGACGACATCGCCTTCATTGAGTTCGCCAAAGACTTTCAGCGCGTGCTGAACCGCTGCGGGCATACTGCCGAGATGTACCGGGATGTGGGCGGCTTGTGCCACCAATCGACCAGCGGCGTCGAATAGCGCACAACTAAAATCTAGACGTTCGCGGATATTGGGGCTGAAGGCGGCGCGCTGCAGCGTGATGCCCATATCCTCGGCAGCGGAGGCGAATAGGTTACGAAAGACTTCAAGACTGATCGGGTCAATCATAGGCAAGTGCTGAGAGTGCTGAAGTACCATGAATGCCAGGGTACCGTAGGAACGGGTGACTTACGACTGTGACGCCACACTAGTTAACCTTCCTAGCATGGCGATTTAGTGCTTAACGACGGCGGCGACGCAAGGTGGCGCGAACAACAAGACCAACGACGATCACAAACTGTGCGCCTATGATCAGCGGCAGTAAGTTGCGCAAACCATTACTGGAAGAAGTGCCAGATGGCGTCTCTACGGAAGCGACTGCTGGCTGCTGTGGCGCGTCGGTGGCAAGCATTGCCACCGCTTGAGCCGTTGGAGTAGGCGGTTCGGCTGCTTGTTCAGGAGTTGAGGTAGCGGGCGGAACAGCCGTATCAACCTCGGTTGATTCATCTGGCGCTAGTTCCATGACGATTGGCGTCTCGGTCGGACCAATCGGCGTGATGGTAGGCATTCCGGTGTACGTAGCACGCGGTGTAAAGGTAATCGATGGTGTGAAGGTAATGGTCGGCGTAGAAGTCGGTGGTGGCGGGCGTGTTGGTCGCGCAGAAACTACTTGCTGTGCGCCACCGGACGAGCCAGCATTAGATGCGCCCGTGTCGTCACTAGCTGGCGGCGGTGGAGGTGGAGGTGCGGCACCGCCATTGTTACCAAATACCATCGTGTAGAAGCGTCCTGTCGATCCATTCGCTACGGCGATGCCGACTTCATTCCAATTGCCGAGCATGTTGCTAACGTGAACGGCAGAATTCATCCACCAATTCCACGCCCATTCCAATGTAGCAGTTCCACCACCGACGACATTCTCGCCCACACTGCCACCATAACCTTGTGCGGCGGCGCGGGACTGCGGGGTGGAACCGTTCGCTTCAATGTGGGGTCCAACCCAAGGAGTTGTCGCTAAGACCTGACTGTGCGCCAGAGCTGCGGCGGCAAGCTGGCTATTCCAAGAGAGTGCTCCGCGTCCATTCTGGGCACGCAACGCATTCACCTGATTGAGCAACCATGATTCCTCACCACCTTGGGCAGCAGTTGGCTGCGGAATTAAGCATAATGCAGCAAGGATGAGGAGTACAATATACTTACGCATGCGAGGAAGTTTAGCCGCCTAACCAGCGACTGGCAAGGGATAATCACTGGCGTTTACGCAACGTTAAGGTCACTACTCATGGCTAACATTCGTGTTCAAGATGTTCATGTCAACTTTTCTACCAGCGATCCGGTTGAGCGATCTGCTGGCAGTGTGTTCGGCTCAGTATCCAATTTATTCAAACGCGATCCTTCGCTGGAACGCTACAGCTTCGGGATCAAGGGAGAGCCAGCACGCCCCGCTGCGCTTAACGGGGTTTCAATAGATATTCGTGACGGCGAGACGATGGGCGTATTGGGACCATCTGGCTGCGGCAAGACGACGCTGCTAAAGGTGATCGCCGGATTAATCCCTGTACAAAAAGGTGCCGTGTTCTATGATGAGCAAGATATGGCGCTCGTCCAGCCATATCAGCGTGGGATCGGCATTGTATTTCAGAATTATGCGCTGTATCCAAATATGAACAGCGCTGAAAATGTGAGTTTTTTCTTGCGTGTGACCAAACGCGAGGAGGAAATTCCCGCCCGCATCCGCGACGTGTCTAAAGTCATGGGCATCGGTTTCGACAAATTATTGGGCAGACGTCCCGGCGTCCTCTCCGGCGGCGAACGGCAGCGTGTGGCGTTAGCACGCTGCATCGCCCGTGATCCCAAGCTGCTGCTGTTCGATGAACCGTTGTCTAATCTGGACGCCAAACTACGCGTCCAGACTCGAGGTGAACTGAAGCGGCTGATCCAGCGTTATAAAGTCACTACCGTTTACGTAACCCATGATCAAACTGAAGCGCTGGCATTGTGTGATCGCTTGGCGATCATGAACGAAGGCAAGATCGAACAAGTGGGGACAGCGGCGTTTTTAATGAGCCATCCGATCAGTACGATGGTAGCGACGTTTCTGGGGTCTCCACCGATGAATTTATTCGAGGGGCGGCTAACCAACGATTCGTTTGAATGTTCGTTGTTCTCGCTGCCGCTGGATACCCGAGGCTACGCCAATCGCCCAATCACGTTAGGCGTCCGTGCCGAGCATCTGGTGCTCGATCCGGTGGGACATATTCGCGCTGAGGTAGTACTTGTAGAGCCGTTATTAGCAGAACGTGCGCAGTTTGTGTATGCAGAGATGGGAGCACAGCGAATTGCGGCACGGTTTTCTGCGGATCAACACGTTCACGTCGGTGACAATATCGCACTTTCTGTTGATCCGGTGAACATTCACTTCTTCGATACTCACACGGGCAGACGGTTATGATCGAGGGCACACGTGATAAGTGAGTGTCAGTCACAGATGCGGATATATGTAATCCGATTGTACTGATGTAAATCACTGATTTGCTTTGATCGCCCACTTTATACTGATCTCAGCGCAGTATGTCTTGAGATTTGCGCTGTGATCAGGAGTTAAAGATGGACGAAACTGTTGTTCAAGTCCAGCACTTTAAGAAAAGTTATGGCAACTATGTAGCCGTCGAAGACATCAGCTTCGACGTTCATCGCGCGGAGATTTTCGGTCTGCTTGGACCTAATGGCGCGGGTAAGACCACCACGCTGGAATGTTTGGAAGGATTGCGTCAGCCAGATAGCGGCACGCTGCGCGTGATGGGTCTTAACCCTACGCAGCAAACACAGCAGCTACACAAAGTTATTGGGGTGCAGCTGCAGGCGTCCGGTATGCCAGACAGCATCGCCGTCGGCGAAGCGATGAATCTCTTCTGCGCCTATCATCAGGTTAAACCTCGCTACGATCTGTTAGAGCGACTTGAACTTGGCGCAAAGATGAATACTCAGCACGCGATGTTGTCTACTGGTCAGAAACGACGGTTGGCGTTGGCGTTAGCGATTGCGCATAATCCACCTGTTGTATTCCTTGATGAACCAACCGCTGCACTGGATGTGATTTCGCGTACCGAACTGCACGACATGATCCATGAGTTAAGGGAGCAGGGTACAACCATCATCCTGTCTTCGCATGATATGGCGGAAGTGGAAAAGCTGGCAGATCGTGTGGCGATTTTGCTGCGCGGCAAGATTGCTGCGGTTGGTACTCCGCGACAACTAACTGCGACCAGTGATGGTTTAACCAAGATTTCGATCCACACTGAGCATCTAAGCCTGAATGACGACATCAAACTGCCCGCCGTTAGCCAAATGGCAGTCAAAGATGAGTACGAGGTCTACTACAGCAGCGATCCTGCTGCTACGGTGCTGGCGCTGCTTGAATACATTAAGGCACACAACGATCCACTGATCGATCTGCGCGTTGAGCGTCCGTCTCTAGAAGAACGTTTCCTAGAAATCACCAATCACAAGGAGATGGCGCGATGACTGCTTTCCTCGCTCATATGAGTTTTGAGTTTCGCAGCGGAGTACGCAATAAGTCGCTACTGCTGCTGAATTATCTTTTCCCGCTAGGTTTCTATCTGCTGGCAAGTGCCCTGATGACAGGTATGAATCCCACGTTTCGGGATAACCTGATTCCGGCAATGGTGTTCTTCACCATCATTTCGAGCACACTGCTTGGATTGCCCGATCCAATTGTCTCCGCGCGCGAGGCAGGCATCTATCGCAGCTACAAGATTCATGGAATCCCGAAGCTGTCGATTCTGTTGATTCCGGTGCTGACGACACTGCTGCACACCACGATTGTCTCGGCAGTGATCGTGATCACTGCCCCTCTGTTATTTGGTGCGGTGCTGCCAGCCAATGGCTTGAGCTTTTTGCTGGGATACTTGCTGATGTGCTTCGCTTGCTCCGGCTTAGGTTTGCTGATCGGCGTGGTTGCGCCTAATGGACGTGCATCGATCTTGCTAGGGCAAGCCATCTTCCTGCCGTCAATGATGATCGGTGGTTTGATGTTCTCGGCATATCTGCTGCCGCCAACGCTAGGAAAACTCGGCTTACTGCTGCCAAGCAATCACGCGCTGAACGTGATCAACGGGTGGGTTGCGAACGGGATTCTGACGTTCAATGCTATCGGGGCGGTGTTGGTGCTGTACTGCGGCGGCGCATTGGCATTCTGCCTAGCGCTGTATCTGTTTAACTGGGATAGTCAGAACAAAGGTAATCGCAATCCCATGTTGGCGCTATTGGTGCTGCTGCCTTATGCGCTGGCTGTGATCGTCTCGCTGTTTAGTTGAACCAAATTTCAGAGCGAATCGGGTTCAAAATCGGGCAGGTTGGCGGACACAGCATCATAGGTTGTGTATGTTTGCAGCACCCGCACAACATTGGGCAAAGGATCGCTATAGATCGCAGGTAAGTCTGCCTCGCCCGATACTCTGGTAAGCGGCGTCAGCGGAAAGGCAAGTTGCTCAAGCGGCGGCGTGAACTGAGCGTCTACGCCCGCTTTGTTACCTCTGGCATCCATGCGATACCAGCCGTGATCAGGCAGAAATGCGGCGTTCAAGCCATGCAGAATGTAGGGGGCACCGTTACCATCACGGCTGAAACGTTGATAGCACAAGCCAGCAGGAATGTCGTTGGCACGCAGCAGCGCGGCTAAGAGATGACTTTTAGCAAAGCAATAACCCGTGCCCGCACTCAATACTTCGGAGGCAGTACAGGTAACCGGATTCATCTGATAATCCCAACTGTGGCGGATTTCGTCGCGTACCCACTCGAAACAATTCCTAGCGGTAGCCGCTACTGTTTCGGCAGTTAGCTTTTTAGCCAGCGCCAATACGTTAGGATGCTGCCAATTGATGATCGCAGACGTGGCGAGGTATTGCTGCATTTCTATTTCTTCCGTCCCGCGGTGACACGTTTCGTTTCTCCGGTGCTCTTTTTATCCTTGAGTGCTTTGGTGTCTTTGTCATCGCCTGCGCTAGCGCCTGCACCAAGTGCACCTTTGACACCGAATTCCTTAAGCCATGTTTGTGCTTCTTTGCGGCGCTTGTCGTCGTCGGGCATCAGCGAGATAGCGGTTTCCATGTAAGTTTTGGCTTTATCATCTTCGCGTGCGTACCAAGCTGCAACTGCCCGATAGAACCACACTTCGATCCGTTTGGTGCTGTACTGCGCGGCTAAATCGAATCGTGTCAGTGCATCGGTGTATTCGCCGTTTTGAAATGCGAGGACGCCCAACCCGTAATGCGCCAGCCATTGACGACGGCTCAGCCGAATGGCATAGCTCAAATCCATCTCTGCCTCGGCGTATTTCAAGTCCTGCAAATAAAAAAGACCGCGAGTGGCGTAAAAATCCGCATACCCCCGGTCGTAGTAGATCGCTTCCGAAATGTCCAGTACGGCGTTTTCCATGTCGCCATCATCGAAGGCTTCTAGCGCACGGCGGTAATATGCTTCCGCCTTTTCGCGCATTAGACCTAAGTTACGAGCAAAATCTTCGCGCCGATCCTGATCGGTCATGAGTACCCTATCATCAAAAGTTCAGATCACTGTTCATCCTGCATTACGACGACGGCAGCCGGAAGTGTGAAGACGAAGATGCTGCCACCGTCGGGATTGTTCTCGATCCAGATCTCGCCACCGTGTGCCTGCACCGCCATCTGCGCGAAAGTCAAGCCCAAGCCAGTGCCGCCTCGGTTACCTTTAGTCCCTTCGACCTGACGGAAGCGCTCGAATATATGCTGCTTCTGGTCATTTGGAACGCCGGGACCGTTATCGATCACTTCGACGCGGACAAACTCGCTGTTTTCTTGCCGCACCTGAATGCGGATCGTACCACCAATCGGCGAGAATTTCAGCGCATTATCCACCAGATTTAGCAGTACGCGCTCGATCTTGTCGCTTTCGATCTTGACCGGAGGAATCTCGTCAGGCATATCAATGATGATCTGAATGTCCAGCTCTTCCGCCAGCGGCATCAGTTCGGCTCTGACGGCTTCAGCCATTGGACGCAGCAGATGATATTCAGGTTCTAGCGTCATCGTGCCGCTTTCCATCTTTGCCAGATCAAGCAGCGAGTTGATCATGTTTAAGACTTTACGCAGGGCACGCTGTGATGTCTCGGTGGTGCGCTGAATGGTACGGGCAAAGTTGCTGTTTTCACGGCTGGAAAGCTCACCGAGCAGTTTCATGCTGGCGTTCATCGCGGTCAGAGGGCTGCGCAAATCGTGAACGATCATGCGGGAGAGATCTTCGCGCTGCTGGGCAAGTTGTTCTTCTTCAGTGACATCGCTAAAGACCATGACTAAGCCATCCGTGCGTCCGTCGAGTCCGATCACGGGAGCGATAGTACGTTCGACATAACGCGGCTGATTGCTGATCGATTTGAAGGTGACGCGGGGACCGCTGCCAACGGCTTCATCGGTGGCATCAAGGAACAAGGCGCGCATCGCTTCCGGCGCAAAGCCAAGTTTTTCCGCAAAGTGCAGATCACTGCGTTCCAGCAAGCGCCAAACATGCTCGTTGATCACCAGATTGGGATTGAGGTTGAGCAGTTCGGCAACTTTTGGATTTGCCAGCGCAACTTTGCCGTCAACATCGAAAACAACCACCGCATCACCCATCGAGTCGAGGATGACCTGCAAGCGGTTACGGCTTTCCTGTATCCAGTCGAACATGCGGGCGTTCTCAATGACGATACCCGCCTGCGCTGCAAGCTGCGCCATGAATGACAAGTCGTCATCGAGGAAGGCGTTGCTGCGTCGGCTTTCCAGTACGATCACGGCAATCGAAGTATCTTCGCGCTTGATCGGCGCGATCAAGCGGCGCTTCATGCCGTTAGCAAAGGGTCCTTCATCGTCGGTGATCGGCTTGCCCAGTTTGAGCGCCTGTTTGAATACTTCGAGAGAAACTAATCCGCCAGTGGTTACTTTACCTTCGTTACGGCGGGCGACGATATGCGGCTCATTGGGCGTATCGTATAGCACGATGATGCCGCTTTGTGCGCCAGTCGCCTCAAACGCGCGATCCAACACCAGCTTATAAACTTGTTCCTGATTGAGTGTGAGGAAAAGTTCTTTAGAAATCTCTGAGAGTGCCGAAAGCTGTAAAACGCGATGTTTGAGAGCCGATTCAACCCGATTGTAAACGCGCACGTTCAACAGTGTGAGTAATAACAACGCCATCATCAAGGAGAGAATGAAAATGGCGCGGAAATCAAAGGCGGGCGCAGCCAGTTCAGAAGCAAGAATGACGAGGAGCAGGATCGTCAATCCGCCGTACACCCAAGGTAACCATGGGGCAATGGGGCGACGTGTCATCAAGTAAAGGTTACGAAAGCTCGATAGTTCGTTTACGTTTTCTGCGTTCATTATACAGCGTTTGGTTCCACAAGGTTAGGTTAGTGTTTGTACGTTTCCCCCAAACCTCTACGGAAGGGCTGTATGTATTGTCAACTAAAGTAGTAAAAATGAGCGTGAAGAAGTTCTGAAAAGAATCCAAAATTTATGTGAGGACTGTAAAGTGTAGCGATGCCAAACCTACGATCAGATCAGCCATTACTAGCGATGACGAAAGCGATAGCGTGGCTATTGGTGTGACTGAGGCTGACTTCCCACGCGGTTAAGCCTAAGTCTGCGGCGAGTTGAGCCGCAGCACCATGCAGCAACAAGATCGGACGCCCACGTTCGTCACCATCGATCTCGATATCCAGCCAACGCACATCTCCGATCCCTGTGCCAAGTGCCTTGGCTACTGCTTCCTTCGCCGCGAATCGTGCCGCCAAGCGCTGCGGATTGCTACCGCAATAGGCACGTTCACGCGGTGTATAGAGGCGGGTGGTGAAGCGATCACCGAACTGCGCCAGACTATGCTCAATACGCGACACTTCGATCAGGTCCACGCCGATACGTAGCAAAGCAGACTCCCTGCTTGAGAGGCGGATCACGATTTCAAGTATAATCAAAGCATGTCATTGAGTCTTGCGGGTACAGGAATTAACTGCCGCCGAAGTTGATCTTCAAGGAGAATGCTGAGATATTCTCTGTCTAGTTCAACGTTAGCACCCCTACCACCGCCAGATGATCCGAGCCGAGATACGGTCCTTGCGAGGCGTCAACTGCCCTCCACTGTGCGCTGTGCCAGATGTAATCGATGCGGATCAGCGGTGGCAGCAAGCGAAGTAAACGACTGGATGCGTCGTTGGGACGGGGCCAGCTTTTGCCCATACCGATGCCAGCCTCACGATATGTATCTCCCAGAAACGCCGCTAACTGGTTGTATGTCACGGAGTGATCGCTCAGATTGAAGTCGCCAGCGATGATGTAGGGTAACCGCTCCGCCTGCAAAATCGGGATCAAACTGGCGATTTCGTGGTTGCGGATGGAATCGTCGTAGCCAAGTATGGTGCGGATATAAAAGCGCGAACGCTGACCGCGCACTTTCCACATCGGCGTGCTGAGGTGAACGTTGTAGATGGCGATTGGCTGCCCGTGCCAATCAATCACTGCACGCTGTTGATTCACGCCGTTAGCACGCGCGGGATCGAAATTCTGCGACTCAATGAAAGGATACTTGGACAAAATGATGTTTCCTAAAACCCACTGCTGTGTGAACCAATAAGGATAGACATCCTGTAGATTACGCACAGTAGTGGTTGGAAACTGGCGCGGGTATTCCTGAATCAAGATGACATCGGCATCAATAGAACGGAGCCATGTCTCAAGCTCAGAAAGCTGCGTATTTTCACGCCAAACGTTGAAGGTGACGACTTTAAGAGTATTGCCAGTCGCAGCGGTATGGAATTTCGGTAGGAAGTAGGGACCGAACCATGTCCCCGCGACGATCAGCATCACGAGTCCGAGCAGACTCCAGCGAGATCGCAGTAGTGCCAAAAGCGGCAATGCGAGGATCAGCGGCAGGAACAGCAGATGTGCGAAGCTGTTGATCACACCCATGAACAGCCGATCACCAAAGACCCCGCGCAATACTAGATACGCCACTAAAGCCAGTAGATAGAGGACGGCGCTTGACTTAATCGTAAAGCGCAACAATCTGACTAAAAGGTTCAATAGTGTTCTTTCCACTTTAGTCATTTCAATGTGAACTGTGCGAGCACTGCCAGATGATCTGATCCTAGATACGGTCCTTGTTCAGCGTTGATCGGTGCCCACTGCGGGCTGTGCCAGATGTAGTCGATACGGATTATGGGCGGCATCCAATCGGGAATCGCATCAGTCTCGGAGACAGGACGGGGCCAGCTTTTGCCCATACCGACGCCAACTTCACGAAAGCTATCACCCACTACATTCGCTAACTGTTGATAAGTTACAGAGTGATCGCTCATGTTGAAGTCGCCGCCCACGATGAAGGGCAGTTTCTCAGCTTGCAGAATCGGGATCAGGTGAGCGATCTCGTTGTTGCGAACGGAATCGTTGTAACCTAACGCCATCCGTAAGCTAAAGGGCAACTGTGGAATGTCCACAGTCCAGATGGGCATACTCAGGTGGATGTTATAGATGGCGATCTGCTCACCGTTGAAGTCGATCACCACGCGCTGCTGCGAATAACCATGTTCGTTAGTAGGATCGAAATCCTTTGCTTCCACGAAGGGATATTTGGAGAGGATCAGGTTGCCGTACATCCAACGCTGCATGAACTGGTACGGATAAACGTCACTCAGGTTCTTGATGCTGCCTTCTGCCGCGTACAAGCGGTGATTTTCTTGAATCAGGATCACGTCGGCGTTGCTGTTGCGAAGCCATGATTCTAAGTCGGCTAAGTGACTGTTCTCGCCCCACATATTGAAGGTGATGACTTTCAAGGTGGCAGTGTTCGTCGCGGCAGCAGCAGTAGCTTTGGGCAGGAAGTAAGGACCGAACCACAGCGCTGCGACCAGCACGAGTACGATGCCGAGCAGACTCCAGCGCGATCTAGCCAACAGCAATGCGGGCAAGGCGAGGATGAGCGGCAGAAACAGCAGATGCGCGAAGCTGTTCAGAAAACCTAGCACCAGCCGATCTCCGAACATCAGACGTAGGAGCAGATATGAAGCCAACGCCAGCAAGTAGCTAATCGCTCCCCATTTGACTGCGCCGCGCAGCAGACGCCACATTGATTGCATATCAACCTACTTATCCTTAAGTGCCGTCTCATTCTACGTGCAGCGAAGCGCATAGTTATGGATCGCGGGGCAAAAGTATGCGCTTGTAATAGATGTCAGTGGCTTCTAGTAGGAAACCTGACGCCATACTATCCGATAGCTTGACAGCATGGATATTCGTGATATGCTTTTCAATGCATAACATGAATTTGAGGTGATGAGATAATGCGGGATCGTGATCTGTTATATACCAGCAAAACGGTGCAGGTCAGCTTTGCTTTAGAGCCAATCTACAACGTGATCACGATACTCGAAGACTTGGCGCTATGCAATTCTTGCCAAGGCATGGGCGAATGGCATTATCAGACCGCCGATGCCCTACCGACCGAATTCATGCAGCGACATCGCTTAATATTTGGTGTTCTTGATTTTATGTTTCACGAAATCGTTCCAACCGAGAACTGCACTGGTTTCTCGGCATATATCGAAGCATTTGCCGCCTTCGATCCCTTTGTCTTACGTGATGCAGTGCTGGAACGAGTGATTGAAGTCGCGGAACAGTGGGCTGATGCCGA
>JAHBVK010000080.1 GCA_019637555.1 Anaerolineae bacterium | reverse complement strand
ACTGATGTCGTGCGTCTGCTACCCAACTTCGATGTCTACACGCTGATGGTTACTCCACACGCGGAGCATCTAATGGATGCCAAACAAAAGCCGCGCGTTTACCGCAAATCAGCGTGGATTTCGCCAGTCGTGCTGGTCGGTGGTCGGATCGAAGGTATCTGGGAGTACGAAAAAAAGCGCAACCACATCGCCGTGACTATCGAACCATTCTCCAAATTATCGAAGAATGTCCAGCGCAGTATTGAAGCCGAAGCGCAGCGACTCGCTGCCTTCTTCGATACCGCCGACGCGCAACTCAGCTACAAGTCCTGACGATACAACGTTGGCGGATTCCCCCTCTCTATTCCGAGTACAGATTAGGAGAGGGGGCAGGGGGTGAGGCTAAGGCTAACTTACCCTCGCTGTGCCAATACCGCCGCATAGTGCGCCTGCAAGCTGCGCAGCTTCAGCGGCTTCTGCTTCAGCGCCTTGATCCCTTGTACCGTCGCGGCGGCAGCAGAGAGCGTCGTAGTGATCGGCACACGGTAGCGATACGCGGCAGTACGGATCTCCATGCCATCAATGTGCGCTTGACCACCTAACGGCGTGTTGATGATCATCTGAATTTTGCCCTCGCGCAGATCGTCAAGGATGTTCGGTGTACCCTCGCTTACCTTACGCACTACGGTCGCTGGAATACCGACTCGCTCCAGATAATCCGCCGTGCCCTGTGTTGCCAGTATGGTGAAGCCCATCCGATGCAGATCGAGCGCGAGGCGGCTGATGGCGCTTTTGTCGAAGTCGTTCACGCTGATCAGCACCGCGCCGCTGAGAGGCAGCGTCATATCGGCAGCGGATTGCGCTTTGGCAAAGGCGTGTCCGAACGACGACGCATGTCCCATCACCTCGCCCGTGCTGCGCATCTCAGGACCGAGCAGTGCATCCGCACCGCCGAGTTTGCGGAAGGGCAGCACCGCCTCTTTGACGAAGAAGCCATCGACAGCGGGTTCTTTGGTGAAGCCGATCTGTTGCAGCGTTTCACCAGCAGCGATTCGTGCGGCGTAGGATGCCAGTGGTATTCCTGTCGCTTTACTGACAAATGGTGTGGTGCGGCTGGCGCGTGGATTCACCTCCAGCACGTAGACTACATCCTCTTTGATGGCGAACTGGATATTGAACAAGCCGCGCACCTTCAGCGCCATCCCGATTTTTTCGGTGTACTCCCGAATCTGATCCAGATAGTAGTAACTGATCTTGTATGGTGGCAGCACGCATGCCGAGTCACCACTGTGAACACCTGCATTCTCGATGTGCTGCATGATCCCGCCGATGACCACCTGATTGCCATCGCCAAGTGCATCCACGTCGATCTCGAAGGCATCCTCAAGGAACTGATCGATCAGCACCGGCTTGCCATCCCATGCGATGTCCTGCTGCAACGCCACTTCGAGGATCGTCTGGTTGAAGCAGATCGCCATGCCGCGCCCGCCCAGCACGAAGCTCGGACGCACCAGTACCGGATAACCGATCTCGTTGGCAGCAGCGACCACGCCCTCATAGGTCTTGGCGGTACGACCTTCCGGCTGCATCACTTCCAACTCGCGCATCAGCTTGTTGAACTGATCGCGGTCTTCGGCGGCGTTGATCGCCTCGATGCTGGTTCCCCAGATCGGTGCGCCTGCCTCGTGCAGTTGATTGGCGATATTCAGCGGAGTCTGTCCGCCGAACTGCACCAGCACGCCGTCCGGCTTCTCCTCGTCAATGATGTTCATCACGTGCTCGAAGGTCAGCGGCTCAAAGTACAGCCGATCCGCCGTGTCGTAATCAGTGCTGACTGTTTCGGGGTTGCAGTTGACCATAATCGTCTCATAGCCGAGCTGCTTTAGCGCGAAGCAAGCATGGACACAGCAATAATCGAACTCGATCCCCTGCCCGATGCGGTTCGGTCCGCCGCCGAGGATCATCACCTTCTTGCGCTCTGATGGCGCAGCCTCGTCATCGCGTTCATAGGTGCTGTAGAGATAGGGTGTGAACGCCTCGAACTCCGCCGCGCACGTATCCACACGATAGAAATTCGCCTTCACGCCCTTGCTCAAACGCGCCCGCCGAATATCCGTTTCCGAAAGCCCTAACAATTCGCCGAGATAAATATCGGAGAAGCCTAATCGCTTGTAATGCAGCCAATCAACATCACTTAGCAGCATCGTTTTCAGCGCTTGCGCCTCATCCTGCAACATGCGTAGCTGCGCGATGAACCAAGGATCGTAGCGCGTCGTGCTGGCGATTACTTCATCGCTGTCGCCGCGTCCCATCGCTGCTGCCACCTGATACAAGCGCTGTGCCGTCGGCACTTTCAACGTTTCCGGCGCTGCCTTGTACTTATCCTTTTGGTAGCCGAAGCCATGCATCCCGATGTCAAGGCTGCTGATCGCCTTGTGCAAGGCTTCGGGGAAGGTGCGCCCGATTGCCATCACCTCGCCAATCGCTTTCATCTGCGGACCGAGTGTGGCATCTGCGCCCTTGAACTTCTCGAAGTTCCAGCGCGGGATTTTCACCACCACGTAATCCAATGACGGCTCGAAGCTGGCGCGGGTCTTGCGCGTGATGTCGTTGGGGATTTCGTCCAGCGTGTAACCGACGGCAAGCAGCGCCGCGATCTTGGCGATAGGGAATCCGGTTGCCTTACTCGCCAGCGCGGAAGATCGGGAGACGCGCGGATTCATCTCGATCACGTAGGTGTGACCGCTGTCAGGATCAACGGCGAACTGCACATTCGCGCCGCCCGTTTCCAAGCCCACGCGGCTGATCACCTTGCGTGCCATATCGCGCAGCCGCTGTAATTCCCGATCCGTCAGTGTCTGGATTGGCGCAACGGTGATGCTATCGCCCGTATGCACGCCCATCGGATCAAGATTCTCGATGGAGCAGACGACCACAAAGTTATCCTTGCGATCCCGCATCACTTCTAGTTCGTATTCTTTCCAGCCGAGCACCGACTGGTCGATCAGCACTTCGTGGATCGGACTCTCGTTCAAGCCAATGGTCACGATCTGGCGTAATTCCGCTTCAGTGGTGGCGACACCGCTGCCCGTACCGCCGAGCGTGAACGACGCTCGCACCAGCACCGGATAACCGATCCGTGCTGCTACGGTCACGGCATCGTCCACCGTCTTGACGGTCTGACTATCTGGCATCCGCAGCCCGATCTCCTCCATCGCCTCTTTGAACAATTGGCGATCTTCCGCTACGTCGATGCTTTCCGCCGTCGCGCCGATCATCTCCACGCCGAACTGTTCCAGCGTGCCGTCTTTGAACAGCGCCATCGCCAGATTCAGCGCCGTCTGCCCGCCCATGGTCGGCAGCAGCGCATCGGGGCGTTCCTGCTCGATGATCATACGTAATACATCGGGCGTCAGTGGTTCGACGTAGGTGACGTCAGCAAAATCGGGATCGGTCATGATAGTGGCAGGGTTGCTGTTAATCAGGATTACGCGGTAGCCTTCGCGCCGTAACGCTTTGCAGGCTTGCACGCCGCTGTAATCAAATTCGCAGCCCTGTCCGATGACAATCGGACCGGAGCCAATGATCAGGATGCTCTTGAGATCAGTTCGCTTAGGCATCTCAGTGAGTATTCAACTTTCACTCATCAACGCGGAACAAGAAATAGGGAATGCAAAAAACCGCGCTGAATATTACATCCTATAGCGCGGATTTCAATAGTCGTTTGTTATAGTCTTAGTCACCTGTTGTTCATGGAGAGCAAAATGAGCCAAAACCTCAGCGCGTGGTCTGGTGTGCTGGCATGTCCACTGGACCACTATACGCTGATTCAGAATCCTGATGGTGCGTTGGTTTGTTCACACTGCGGCTTTTTCCCGCCGCTGATCGAAAACAAAGGTCGGCAAGTGCTCGACTTTCGCGCGGAAGGCACGCCGCAAACCGTCAGCGTGTCCTTCACGTTGCCGATCGCGCCGCTAGATCGCTATCAACTGGCGCAGACGCATTTCCGCGCACCAGCCGCCGCCCGCGCTTCCAGCACGTCGCAGGTGAAGCTCAAGACCAAATTGGACGCAGGTTGTCAGTATTATCTACGCCAATTGCTGGCGGAACATGGCGCTGATGTGCCGATCCTCGATCTCGGTTGTGGTAGTGGCGACAATACTCGCTTTCTGCGCGAGATTGGCTTTCGCAACATTCTACCCGTCGATTGGTCGGCAGTGGGCGCGGAAATCCTCGTTGACGCTCATCGGCTGCCGCTCAAAGATCGCAGCTTCCGCATCGTCGTCTCTACCGCCGTATTCGAGCATCTATATAATCCCTTCGTAGCGATGGCGGAGATCAGCCGCGTGCTGGATGATCAGGGCTGCTTCCTCGGTGGCGCGAGTTTCTGGGAAGCATGGCATGGTTCATCCTATTTCCACCTCACGCCCGATGCGTGGAATGTGCTGCTGAACCAGAATGCGCTGTACCTCAACGATCTGTGGGCAGGGTGGGGCATCGTGCCAGCGGCGATCTCGCATGTGCTGACGCCGGGACACTTCCGCAGACTCGGTTACGGCATACAAGGGTTGATCGAGCGCGTCTATCGGTTATGGGGCGGTGAGATGGCGGTGCGCAAATTCCAGCTTCGAGCCAGTGGATCGTACATGGTCTACGCCACGCGCCATCAGTAGATCGGGGCTGAAGGGAGTCGTTCTTCCTTCATTTCACGGCGGGTAAAAAAAGACAGGCAGACTAAAAATAGTCTGCCTGTCGCCTTACGCTATTAAATTGGATTAGGCTCTCAGCTCACGATGCGTGTTGGCAGCGGAGTGCCGTTCTGCGGAGCCTGATAGCTCGGCTGCATGGTGTCTTTGCGTACCCACACAGTCTGGCAGGCGAGCACCACCTTGTAATAGGTCTCGCTGGCATCCTGACCGATCACCCAGTAAGTGCCGGGGTTGAGGACGACACCAGCCGAGATATTGCCCGGCTCATAGTAGACTTGCGCTCCCAACGGAGCTTCACCTACGACAGAGCCGCTCGGAATCGAGATTCCACAGCCACTCGACGTGATGATGTTGCCCGGTCCACTGATGTTGATGCTGTAGCTCATGCCATCCTGTGCGAAAGTGTCTTCGATCACTGCTACATAGTAAGTTTGACCGGGAACTAGGTTATAGCTGAAGTTCAACGGATTCGTGTTTGACGCAGCAACGCAATTCGTCGCCGGGTTGGCGGGATCGAAGCCACCAGAATATAGGTACATCGCCGACTCAACACCCGGCTCGGTGAAGGTGTACAATCCACCAGCATCAACGCTAAAAGAGTACGCCGCATACAGCACCGCAAACGCAACATACCCCCCGGAGCAGTTGGGCGTCGTTATAAGGGCGGTTTGCGGTTCTTGCGGTCCACCCGGTACGAGCGTGCCACTAAAGGTAGCTGTTCCCGCAGAGGCTTTCTCTAGGGGCAGCATCACGAATACAAGAACGAGAGCTAGGACAAGAAATAAACGTTTTGCCATAATGGACGTTCTCCTATCTACGATGCCTGTTAAATGGAAGAGACGCAATGCCCATACATACAAAGTTTACTCCTGTTTCGGTACTAGCCGCCGGAAATTCGCGCAATTGAGATAAATTGAATATTGCTTGGCAGCTTCTCCGAGCATCCATTCTGCAGAAAATTGATTTATAGTTGAGTTGCCTTTGTTGGCAATAGTACAGCAAGAATAGATTGTTTATGACAGCACAGACAAAACCGACGCCACAAGCATTTTTCGGCAGTATGGTCGAAACTGTCCTCGGTCAGGCGCTAACTGCTTCCGGCTACACGCTGGAAAACGCACCGATGCACCAGATGCGAGGCATGTTTCGTTACGTTAAACCGTTAGCTGATGAGGTGAACGCCTACGCCGAATTCCAACTACTCTACTATCAGGGATCGCCATCGCGCTTCCGCGTCAACCTGCTGCGCAATAAGGGTAATGATGCGCGCGGACGCAGCGGCTATGCCGATCAGTTAGAGATCACCTTGAGTGTGCTGCTCTGGGATGTCTTTGGTGTGCAGCAGCTAGACACAGCGGAATACTGGTGGACGTTCGCTAATCCGCAGCAGCTTGGGGCGGCACTAATGGAAGCGGGCAAGCTGTTGATCGGCTTTGGCTTGCCCTATTTAGAAGGCACTCTGAAACCAGAGGATTTGCGGTAGCAGCGCTGATTTGCTACCTGTTATTCCGCCACCGGACTGAGATTGAGCATCTGCCGCGCTTTCGTCACCAGATCGTGGTGCATGATCGGCTTGAGCAAATAATCGGTCGCGCCGTTTTCCATGCTGCTGATCACGCTGGTGGCGTCGTGCTTGGCGGAAAGGATCAATACTGGCGTGTTCGCGGTTTGTTCGCGCTGGCGGATCACGCCGCAAAGCTTAATGCCATCCATGCCCGGCATCATCACATCAAGGATGATTAGATCCGGAGTCTCTTTGCCAAGAATCTCCAGTGCCTCGTTGGCATCCTGTGCTTTCAAGACTTGAAAGCCGCCACGATCCAGCATAATGCCGATCAGCGTCAATGCCCCTTTGTCGTCATCTACGACCAGAATGCGCTTCATGTGAGCTTCCCGTAAATTGTTTACAAACTAATCGAAGTCTAACATAAGTCGTCAGGTCTGCGTGGCACAGCGCATCAAAAACTTGTAATAAACAAGCCGCTGTAATGCCTTCGGAATTCGTATTCGCTACAATATTCACAGGAGGACAACCATCAATGAGCAACCCCGCTCCATTCAAAAACGAAGCACTCACTGATTTTTCGCAAGCTGCCAACCGCGAGGCATACCAGAAAGCAGTCGCGTTGGTACGTTCGCAGCTTGGACGCAAATATCCGCTGCACATCGGTGGGCGCGAAGTCTGGCATGATCACCTGAACAACTCAAGCAACCCTGCCCGCCCTAAAGAATTGATCGGCAGCGTTGTTGAAGGAACCAAACAAGATGCTTCCGACGCACTGCAAGCGGCGACAGAAGCTTTCAAAACATGGCAGTACGTCGATCCGCAGGAACGCGCCCGCTACCTGTTCCGCGCCGCCGCGGAAATCCGCCGTCGCAAGCATGAATTCAGTGCGTGGATGGTCTTTGAGATCGGCAAGTCGTGGGCGGAAGGCGATGCCGACATCTCCGAAACTATCGACTTTTTGGATTATTACGCCCGCCAGATGGTGCGCCTCAGCCGTGCCAGCGATCTTCTGGAGCAGTTCCCCGGCGAACAGAACGAACTTGAATACATCCCGCTCGGCGTTGGCGCGGTGATCCCGCCGTGGAATTTCCCCTGCGCCATCCTCACAGGTATGACTGGCGCGGCAATCGTGGCGGGTAATACCGTCGTGCTCAAGCCTTCCCATCTGACTCCTGTGCTGTCCTACAAACTGTGTGAAGTGTTCTGGAACAGTGGCTTACCGAAGGGCGTGCTCAACTATGTACCGGGACCGGGCAGCGAAGTGGGCGAGTCGTTGGTCGATGATCCGCGCACGCGCTTCATCGCCTTCACGGGTAGCAAGGAAGTCGGTTGCCGCATCTTCGAGCGTGCGGCGAAGGTTTATCCGGGGCAGAAGTGGCTCAAACGCACCATCCTTGAGATGGGCGGCAAAGATGCGGTGTTAGTCGATGAAACCGCCGACGTAGAAGCCGCTGCTGAGGGCATCGTCGCTAGTGCCTTCGGCTTTCAGGGACAGAAATGCTCCGCCGGATCGCGGGCGGTGATGGTCAATGCGGTCTATGATGCAGTGGTCGAGCGCGTGGTCGAGAAAACCAAAAAGCTGACTCAAGGCGCAACCGACACCTCGCCCGATGTACATCAAGGTCCAGTCAGTGACGAAAAAGCATTCCGCAAAATTTTGGATTACATCGAAGTCGGCACGCAAGAAGGCAAACTGCTGCTCGGCGGTCACGCTGTCGAGAATGCCGAGGGTGGCTACTTCATCGAGCCGACGATCTTCGGGGATGTGCCGTGGGATGCCCGTATCGCGCAGGAAGAGATCTTCGGTCCGGTGCTCTCCTGCATCCGCGCACAGGATTTTGAGGACGCACTGCGCATCGGCAACAGCACCGAGTTCGGGCTGACGGGATCGCTGTACAGTAATGACCGCAGCCGACTGGAACGCGCTCGCCGCGAATACCATGTTGGTAATTTGTATTTCAACCGTAAATCGACGGGCGCGATGGTCGGATCGCATCCCTTCGGCGGCTTCAACATGTCCGGCACGGATAGCAAGGCTGGCGGTCCTGACTATCTGCTGCTGTTCACGCAGGCAAAGTCGATAGCCGAGAAGTTGTAACTCCCCCGATCTCCAATCCCTCTGTCAAGCGGGACAACTACAGCTTGACGGAGGGATCAACACAAGATTCACGCGATCACCATGCAACCATTACAGTTTTGTATGATTTTTTCATATCAGGCGCAATTCTGTCGTTGGAATCCATGCTAGGATAAGAAAATCGTCCGTTTTCGCGGAGGATGACCTTATGCAACGCAAGATCATCGTGCTCTTTGTTCTATTCCTTACCCTCACCTTCATCCCTGCTCCATTCACCACCAACTCCGTTACCGCTGCGCCAGTACCTGTGGAAACGGTGCGCTTGCAGCAGAGTTACGGCACGGCAGTGATTCGAGTCGCCAAGCTTAACGTCCGCCGCGCACCGCGTACCACCGCCGTCGTGATCGGTACGCTCCGAATCAATGATGTCGTCAACTTGGTCGGGCGGGATCGGCTGGCTGAATGGCTGCAAGTGGATACACCCTTCGGACTCGGTTGGGTTCACTATCGCTACATCTCTACCAGTGTCGATGTGCTGACGCTGCCGATGACCACGATCCTTCCGCACCTGATCGTGATCGCCAATCCCGTCGCTAACATTCGCAGCGGTCCGTTTCGCGGCTATCCAGTAATTGCTGAAGCACCCTACGAGTCGGATCTGGACATTATCGGACGTCACAGCAACGGCACCATGTTTCAGGTACTGCTCGGTGATGGACGGATTGGCTGGATCGATGCTGAACTCTCGCAGGTCTTCGGCGATCTCAGCGACACGCCCTACACGGATCGTACCGTGCTGCCGCTGGCAGAGATCGACGCTTATCGTGTGCGCGTGCGTACTGCTCCCAATGCCAGCGCACGGATCGTGGCAACTGTCGGGCTAAATCAGCAGTTCTCGATCATCGGGCAAACCGCCAGCGGCACGTATTACCTGATTAAAGGATCGTTCGGCACTGGCTACATCCTTGCCAATTACGTCCGCGTGATCGGTTACAAGAGCGCAATTCCGGTAGTGCGCTAATAGACAAGTCTTCAGCCGGAGGTCTGTAGACCTCCGGCAAATGTTATGGGTGAACATTGCTGTCAAACTACGTTCTCCCTACCTCTGATCTGCTGATTTAAGGCTACTGTTGGCGTAATTGCTTCATCCTCGCTAGAGTCCGCACGATTTCATCGCATTAGGTGATAGCTTATGCGCGGACTGTTCTTGCTCTTACTTGGCGTGATACTTACAGCACTGGCGTGCAATTTCCAGCTTGGAGATGCGCCCGTCTCACAGGTGACGGCTACGGGTAACACGGTCACCTTCATCGCGCCTGCCCTCAACAGCGTGATTCAAGAAGGGGCGTCGATCACCTTAGCGGTCAGGGTCAAGAGCGAGAATGCGGAAGCAACTAGCGTCGAATTTCTGCATGACAGCCAGACGCTGGGCACGGTCTACATCACCTCGGATCAAAACGGTAACGCATGGACAGCGCGGTTCGTCTGGCAAGCGTTGGGCGCACGCGGACACTTCCTCAGCGCCGTCGCCAAACGCGCCGATGGCAGCCCCCTCGCCAGCACCGAGATCACCGTGCAAGTCGCCTCCGCTGATCTTGCGCTTGAGCCGACTCTGCCGATCAACGCTGGTGCAGGATCAAGCGGGACTGATAGCAGCACCACACCAACCGCCACTACTCGCGCGGGTGTACCGACCAATACGCCGGGAGGGTCAGGCAGCACATCTGCAAACGGCACGCCAATCGCTGGTCCATCCGTGCAAGTCTTAGCATCAACGTTGACGCTGCGGAGTGGTCCCGGCTCGACATTTTCTATCCTCGGCAACATGTCTCGCGGCGATCAGGCAGCTATCCTCGGACGCAATGGAGATCGGACGTGGTGGTTTGTGGAATGGGGTGGGCAGCGCGGTTGGGTGACGGGTAATACTACCTTCGTCGCCATCAACGGCGACACCACCGATGTGAAGTTCGTCACCACCGAATCGACGCCCTTGCCCTCCTCGACTCCACTGCCTTCTGGCAATCTCGTGCCCACCAGCACCGCCGGAGCAAGCGCCGATCTGGTGATCGACAGCGCCACGCTCAATCCGCCTAATCCACGCGCTAACCAGACCTTCTCCGTGACCATTCTGGTGCGCAATCAGGGCGAACTTGATGCGCCTTCATCGCTGATCTCTGGCTTGTTCCAACCCGGTAACGAGCGCAGCGAGGTTGCCGTACCGCCGCTCGCCGCCGGTCAGACCACCACCGTCACGTTGTTTGTGACACTACAGCAGGCGGGTGCCAATCAAGTGGGGGCGCTGCTGCTAGATGTCAAAGGCGAAGTGGCGGAAGGCGCGAACGGTGAGGCGAATAACGTCAAAACACTGACTTATAACGTCAATTGATAGCGCAAAACGCGCCGATCCTTGCATAGATAGGCTTCGGTGGGGTTAAATTGAGTCCATTGATCAATAGGTTAATGATTGGACTTTTGAATGGACCCCCGAATCCAAAAAATGGCAGCAGTGATCGTCAACTACTCGCTGGAAGTTCAACCCGGCGATTATTGCCTTTTTCGCGGCACCTCTCCCCTCGCGCAACCGTTGATGCAGGCGCTGACCGAAGAAGCACTCAAAGCTGGCGGACTGCCTTACAATTACATCCACATGAGCGAAGAAGCCCCGATCATGTTAGGTTACGGCACGGAAGCGCAGATCGAGGTATCGAATCCGCTGCTTAAATATGCCTATCAGAACTTCCGCCGCATCGTGCGCATCGAAGCCGATGACAAGACTGGCGAGTTAGCAGGCTTCCCCGCCAGTAAACAGCAGGCATGGGAGCGTTCACGTGGCGGCATCTTCAAGATTCAGTTCGAGCGCGAGGCAAGCGGCGAGATGATGCGCTGCACCACGTTATTCCCCACGCCCGCCTATGCCAAAGATGCGGGCATGACCTTCGAGGAATATCAGGAATTTGTGTTCAGCGCCTGCATGGTGCATCTGGATGATCCCGTCGCTCACTGGAAGCAGGTCTCGGCGGAGCAGCAGCGGTTGGTCAACTGGCTGAACGGCAAGAAGCGGCTGCAAGTGCGCGGCAAGAACATCGACATGGAATTGGGTGTCGATGGGCGCATCTGGGAGAATGCCGACGGCAAGTTCAACTTCCCCGATGGCGAGATTTTCACCGGACCAGTAGAGAACGATGTCAACGGTTGGGTCAAGTTCACCTATCCGGCGATCTATAACGGCAACATCGTCAAGGGCGCGGAACTGCACTTCGAGAACGGTAAAGTGGTCAAAGCACGCGCCGACGAAAATGAGGCGTTCTTGCTGGCGATCCTCGACACCGATGAGGGATCGCGCACGCTCGGTGAGTTCGCCATCGGCACGAATCGCGGCATCAATCGCTTCACTGGTCATATCCTGTTTGATGAGAAGATTCATGGCACGGTTCACATGGCGCTCGGTCAGTCCTATGCCAAGACCAACGCTGTAAACAAGTCCAGCGTTCACTGGGACATGATCTGCGACATGATGGACGGTGGCGAGATCGTCGTGGACGGCACGCGCTTCTACGAAAACGGGAACTTCCTTGATGTCTAACGACGACATGCCGGATCAGATCGAGCCTGAGCATTCACGGCGCGTTATTTCCGCGCTCGATAATCCAATGATCGAGGAGTTGTTGGCGATTGTGTATCTTCCGGGCATGAGAATTGAACCACTGCCGCTGGATTCACTGCCGCCATACGGCTATCAAGAACGCTGGAAGCGTGTCGTCAGAAGCGCGGCGTGGGTGGATCAAACCATGCAGGAAGTGGAACGTGCGGCGGCGGAAGGGCTGGAGCCAACCGCCTACTACGGTATCAATACCGGATTCGGTGACAATGCTGGACGCGCCACCTTTCGCAGTCGAAGTGAAGCCGCGCAGTTAAGTCGCAAGCTGCTGCTCAGTCACGCTATTGGCGTCGGCGAACATCTGCCTTACGATGTGGTGCGCGCAGCATTGGCAATCCGTATCTTCAGTCTGTCGAAGGGCTACTCTGGCGTGCGCGTCGAAGTGATCAACACGCTGATCGCTATGGTCAACAAGGGTGTTTATCCTGCCGTACCGTCGCAAGGATCGCTGGGCGCGAGTGGCGATCTGGCACCGCTGGCGCATCTGGTCTTGCCGCTGAGTAAACCGCTGCCCGACGAACCTACCGATCTCCCCGGCGCGACTGGCTACTGCTATCTCGATGGCAAGCTGGTCACTGGCGCGGAGGCGATGGCAGCGGCGGGTATTCCACAGATCGAACTCGGCGCGAAGGAAGGCGTGGCGCTGATCAACGGCACAGCGATCAGTCTGGCGATCAGCCTCTTAGCGGAACAAAAAGCAGGTGCTATGTTGTCGGCATCGCTGGCAGCGGTGGCTCTATCAGTTGAAGCGATGCGTGGCTTCCGCGATGCCTTTTTGCCGCACGTACATCGCCTTCGTAATTCGCAGCAGGCAGACATTGCTGAGAAAATATTAGTGTTGCTGCAAGGCAGCACATTGGTGCGCGGTGACGCCGATATTGATCTACCGTCGTCGGATGGTCCGCCACAAGACCCTTACAGTTTGCGTTGCGCTCCTGTAGTGCTAAGTGCGGCAAATCACGCAGATTCTCACGTTTATCGTGTACTCGCTGATGAACTACGCGCTGTCACCGATAATCCGCTGATCTTTGCTAACGATGAGGACGAATTGCCGCGTCAGACCAAAGTGATCAGCGGCGGCAACTTTCACGGCGAACCTATCGCGCTGGTGATGGATTATCTATCCACAGCGATGGCGGAGGTCGCCAACATTGCCGAGCGTCGCATCTTCCTACTCACCGATCCGCGCCTGAATCGTGGACTGCCGCCGTTCCTGATCCCCGATCAGACGGGACTGAACAGCGGACTGATGATCGCGCAATACACGGCGGCGTCATTGGTCAGCGAGAATAAATCGCTGGCACATCCAGCGAGCGTGGATAGCATCCCGAGCAGCGCCAACCGCGAGGATCACGTCAGCATGTCCACTATCGCCGCACGCAAAGCAGCGCAGATCGTGGAGAATTGCTGTCAGGTGGTGGCGTTAGAATTGCTGACAGCGGCACAAGCGTTGGAGTTGCGGATGGCGCAGTTCCCCGATCTCAAAGCTGGCGAGGGATCAGCGCGCATACTGGCGATTATCCGCAATTTAGAGATTGCACCGGGCAAGAAGCTGGAATTGATCCGCGCTGATGTGCCGCTTGGTCCTTACGTCAAGGCATTAGCGGACGCGGTGAAAGCGAGTGCGTTCGCTGTCGTTTGGAGTTAAACATGACTGCTCAATTAATCGACGGCAAGGCAATTGCCGCCAAAATACGCGCACAGGTAGCAGAGGGCGTCACCGCGCTGGTCAGTAAGACAGGCGTGCGTCCCGGCTTGGCGACGGTGCTGGTGGGCGATAATCCAGCTTCACACACTTACGTCCGTATGAAACAGAAGGCTTGTGCCGAAGCAGGGATCGAGTCCTTCGGCTTCGATCTGCCAGCGGACATCGCACAGGAAGATTTGGAGATCATCGTCCGCGACCTCAACCAACGGGTCGATGTTCACGGCATTCTGGTGCAGCTTCCGCTGCCAGCCCACTTGGACGAGCAGCGTATCCTCAGTCTGATCAGCCTCGATAAGGATGTCGATGGCTTCCATCCGATCAATATTGGTAGGCTGGCGATGAAGGGGCGCGAACCCGGCTTCGTCGCCGCCACACCTGCGGGCGTGATCCGCTTGTTGGACGAGATGAAGGTCCCGCTGGCGGGCACGAACGCCGTAGTCTTGGGACGCAGCAACATCGTCGGAATGCCTGTTAGTTTGCTGCTGGTGCGCCGCGATGCGACGGTGACGATCTGCCACAGCCGCACCCACGATCTGCCAGAAGTGATCCGCCGCGCCGATGTGCTGATCGCAGCGGTGGGACGGGCGCAGATGGTCAAGGCGGATTGGCTCAAACGCGGCGCGGTAGTGATCGACGTAGGCACCAACCGGATCGATGATCCGAGCACCAAAAGCGGATCGCGCATGGTCGGTGATGTCGATTTCGAGGCGGCAAAGGAAGTCGCGGGGATGATCACGCCCGTTCCCGGCGGCGTTGGTCCGATGACCATCGCTATGCTGCTCGAAAACACATTAACTGCCGCGACGCGATTGGCGAATTAATCGCACGGCATCGATTCCGACGCTAAACCAACTGGCTTGACCAGATTGGAACATTGATCGGCAACTATCACATTAAGCCCGGTGCTTTAGCGCCGGGAATCCAAGTCTCCCACTCAACGCATCAAAGGCATCATCATCTATGCCCACACTGCTCCTTAAAAACATCCACACCCTCGTCACGATGGACGATCAACGCCGCGAGATCACCGACGCGGTGGTATTGATCCGCGACAACGTGATCGAAGCTGTCGGCAAGTCCGCCGATCTACCGACTACCGCTGACGAGGTGATCGATCTGCGCGATCATGTGGTGCTGCCCGGACTGATCAATACGCATCATCACATGGTGCAATCGCTGACGCGCAATTATCCGCCGGGACAGAACGCCGAGTTATTCGGCTGGTTGCAATCGCTCTATCCGGTGTGGGCGAAGCTACAGCCGGAAATGATCTACGTCTCGGCGCTCACAGCAATGTCCGAACTGATGCTCTCCGGCTGCACCACTGCCAGCGATCATCTGTACATCTATCCCAACGGCTGCAAGCTGGACGATCAGATTCAGGCGGCGACGGAGATCGGGATTCGCTTTCACGCCAGTCGCGGCAGCATGAGTCTGGGTGAGAGTAAAGGCGGCTTGCCTCCTGACCGTGTGGTCGAGGATGAGGAGTTCATCCTGCGCGATACCCGCCGTCTGATCGAGCAGTACCACGATGCCAAGCGCCACGCCATGATGCGGATCACCGTCGCGCCCTGTTCACCCTTCAGCGTCACACAAGACCTGATGCGCGAGGCGGCAGCATTGGCACGCAGCTACAACGTGCGCCTGCACACACATCTAGCGGAAAACCAGAACGACGTAGACTACAGCCAGCAGATGTTCGGACTCGAACCCGCTGATTACGCGCAAGATGTCGGTTGGGTCGGTGATGATGTCTGGCACGCCCACTGCGTCAAACTGACCGATCACGGCATCGGCTTGTTCGCGCATACACACACAGGCATCGCCCATTGTCCCTCCTCCAACATGCGGCTGGCGTCGGGGATCGCGCCGGTGCGGAAAATGCGCGATGCTGGTGTAAGAGTAGGACTGGGCGTTGATGGTTCGGCATCCAACGACAGCGGGCATCTGCTGGCGGAAGCGCGTATGGCGATGCTGCTTCAGCGCGTGATGGGCGATCCGGCGGCGATGTCGGCACGCGAATCGCTGGAGATTGCTACGCGGGGCGGCGCACAGGTCTTAGGACGCGACGACGTGGGTTATCTGGCAGCGGGCATGTCCGCCGATCTGATCGCCTTCGATCTCAATAACATCGCTTATGCGGGCGGGCTGATCGATCCGGTGGCGGCGCTGCTGTTCTGCTCACCAACCAGCGTCAACTACAGCCTGATCAACGGGCGCGTAGTGGTACGCGAAGGGCAGCTAACGACCATCGAACTGCCCAAAGTGATCCAGCGCCATAACCAGTTCTCGCTCCAACTGATGCGAGGAGATGACTAAAATGCCCCGCATTGATGTTGATCTGAACCCTAGTCAAGCGGATTGGGATGAGGTTAATCGCGGATTGACCGCGTTCAATGCGCCATTTACGGGTGCTGATAACTATCAGCGATTGGCGATCTTCATCCGCGACGAGCAGGATCAGATCATCGGCGGACTAACCGGAGAGACGTATTGGGACTGGCTGTACGTAGAAAACTTGTGGCTGCACGAGAGCATTCGCGGGCAAGATTATGGCACACAGATCATGACGTTAGCCGAAGCGGAAGCGCGCAAACGTGGCTGTATTCGCGTTCATCTGGACACGCTCGGTTTTCAGGCGCTTGGCTTCTATCAGAAACTTGGTTACTCGCTCTACGGACAGATCGATAACTTCATCAACGGTTATGCGCGGTATTATCTGAAGAAAGAGTTGAAAGAAGTAACGAGTAAAGATAACCCTATCCGTAAAAAGACCGAGCGATAAAAGCGGCAAGAGTCCTGTAGGGACTTCGTTCGTTCAGCCCGGCAATTCATTGCCGGGAATCGATCCTCAGCATAAACAGTATTGTCTATTTTCTCGTTACCCGTTACTTTTCACTCGTTACTTGTATTGCTTGGCTTCATCTAAAGGATGCACTCTATGCCCGAACCGATCAAAATTCGCGGTCTGTGGTTTGAAGAATTTGAAGAAGGCGTCACCATTGAGACGCGCGCCCGCACCATCACCGAAGCGGACATCGTAGCGTTCGCGGGCATCTCCGGTGACTACAACCCCATGCACACCGATTCCGAGTATGCCGCCAAGACGCAGTTCGGCGCGAGAGTGGCACACGGGGCGCTGGTCTTTTCGGTAGTGACAGGGTTGCTCTATCAGACGAATGTGCTGGAAGATACCGTGATCGCCTTCATCGAGTTCAACATGAAGCTGCGCAAACCCATCTACATTGGCGACACGATCAAGGTAGTCGGCAAAGTCAGCGGATCGCGCAAGATGGCGGCAGCGGGCGGCGGATTGGTCACCATCGACCTTAAAGTCAACAATCAGAAGGGCGAGACAGCGCAAAAAGGCGAACTGATTGTGATGGTCAAATCGAAGCCGGATGCAGACGCTTTGACAAGCAACCCCTCCTAAGCGAAAATTGCGGCTATTACTTCCATTACCACATCGTCGATCTATCGCGGATACTCATCGAATCGAGGAAAACTTATGAGCGAAGAAGTTAATGAAATACTCAAGGACGCCGAACACCGCATGAAAAGCGCTATCAATGCGCTGGAAGAAGAACTCTCAGGTGTGCGTACCGGACGCGCCAGCCCCGCGCTGGTCGAGAAGCTGATGGTCGAGTATTACGGTACACCGACGCCGCTATATCAGATGGCGAGTATTAGCGTTCCCGAAGCGCTGCTGATCACCATCAAGCCGTTCGACAAAGGCTCCTTGAAGGACATCGAGAAAGCGATCCTCAACTCCGACTTGCGGATTACTCCCGGTAACGACGGTACGATCATCCGCTTACCGCTGCCGCCGCTGACCACAGATCGGCGCAAGGAACTGGTCAAAATCGTTAACCACCGCCTCGAAGACGCGCGCGTGGCGGTACGCAACGTTCGCCGCAGCGCCATTGATGATGTGCGTGAGTACGAGAAGGAAAAGCTGATCTCCGAGGACGATTCGCACGGCGGTCAGGAGAGCATCCAGAAGCTGACCGATAAGTACATCGCGCAGATCGACGCGACGGGCAAGCGCAAAGAAGAAGAGATCATGGCTGTCTAGTTAGGCAGCCTGTCCCTCACACAGACAAGGATAGAGAACTGATGGCGGCTGTATCAGGCGCGATTCACGCACGCGATGACTCGCTAAATGTGAATGTACCATTCCATCTGGCAGTGATTATGGATGGTAACGGCAGATGGGCAACGGAGCGCGGGCTACCGCGTCAAGCCGGACACCGTGCTGGTGTGGAAAACCTGCGCCGCGTGATCCGCGCCTGTACCGAGTTCGGTGTACGTATCCTGACGATCTATGCTTTCTCTACGGAAAATTGGGCACGTCCGGGTCCTGAGGTGCGCGGTCTGCTGGCGATCTTGGAGATGGTCATTGACCGCGAACTGGACGATCTGGATGCCAACGGTGTGCAGCTTCGCCATCTCGGACGTTTGGAGGGCTTAACGCCCAAATTGCAGGAGAAGGTCAAGGCGGCGGTCTACCGCACCCGCAACAATGATCGCTTAACCCTCAATGTCGCCTTCAACTACGGCGGACGCGATGAAATCCTGAGGGCGATGCGTCGGATCGTCTCCGATGGCATCTCGGCAGAGGAGATCGACGAGGTGTTGTTCAACAACTACCTCGATACGGCGGGTGAACCCGATGTCGATCTGATCGTACGCACGGCGGGTGAGATGCGCGTCAGCAACTTCCTGATCTGGCAAGCGTTCTACGCCGAGTATTACGCTACGCCTGTCTACTGGCCCGATTTCGATAAAGACGAACTGCTCAAGGCGTTTCAGGTCTTTCAAGGGCGAGATCGCAAGTATGGCGGACTTTCTACCAAGCAAAAGCCGACGAATGAGTAGTTCTCAAAGCCGGATTAGGGCTGCCCATTAAAACCCATTTTTTTAATGGGAAAAATGGGCGAAAAATGGGTTATGGTAGGCAATAATTGGGAATCGGTTGGTGATTGGCAAACCTCCTTCTCTATAACCACCATTTAATCAGCAAGCTTGTAGGGATGGGTTACAAACCCATCCTCTGATTATCCACTTGATACCGAATTCTCCCCGTATTTGCGCGATACTTTACGTATTCAATGACGTATAGCGGATCAACGGTGAAGAGATTGGTTGTTCCCTCACTAGTTCTTTCACGGAGCAAAAATCATGAAATTGAACCAACGATGGCTGGCGATCCTAATGCTATTGACGCTGCTGTGTACCAGCATCACTACACTTGCTCAAGATAGCGTTAAGCTCGTCCCCTATACCAGTGCAGCTTTTGGCTACGAGTCGGTGATCCCTGAGGGCTGGACGGAAGCGGGTCCCGGTACGTTTGTGCGCCAGAGCAACGCCGCTGATAGGACGGTGCTGGTACAGCAAGCAGCACCTCTAGCGCCCGATAAACTGCTCACGGCGATGCTGCCACAGCTTGCGCTGACTACCGCACCGGAAAGTGTTGGTACGCATCAGGGCAAGGCATTGGAGTGGACGCTGTACAAAGTCGATGTCTCTGTGGGTGCGATCAATGTCGCTGTGGATCTCGCACTGGCGGCAGGTGATGGCAAAACCTACGTGGTACTGCTGCAAACCGCACCTGAAGATTTTGATACCCTGCATCAGAGCATCTTTTTGCCTGTGTTGGATGCCTTAACGCCGCTGAAACCAGCCGAAGAAGCTGTTCCCTACGACGTAGAAGAAGTGACCTTCCAAAACGGTGATGTGACGCTGGCAGGCACACTGACTCTGCCACCCACTGCGGGCAAGCATCCGGCGGTAGTCCTCGTTTCCGGCAGTGGTCCGCAAGATCGAGATGAGTCGTTGGGCGGAGGAATAGCCATCAAGCCGTTCCACTTGCTAGCGGATGCGCTGACGAGGGCGGGCGTGGCGGTACTGCGCTACGATGATCGCGGCGCAGGCAAATCAACGGGCGACTTTGCCTCCGCTACCACGCGCGACTTCGCGGCAGACGCGGCAGCGGCGATCAGCTATTTGCTCACCCGCAGCGAAATCAGTGCCGATCAAATTGGCTTGCTGGGTCACAGCGAGGGTGGCTTGATCGCGGCACTACTCGGCGCGGAAGAGAAGAATCTGGCGTTTGTCATTGCGCTAGGCGGTCCTGCTGTCATCGGGCGAGATGTGTTGATACAGCAAAATAAACGCATCATGGCGGCAGCGGGCATGTCTCAGGATATGATCGATTCCCAAGCGGACTATGTAGAGCAACTAATCGCCACGGTTGATGATCCCGCCGCTATGGAAGAATTGATTTACCAGAGAACGCTGGAGCAGCTTAAGGCGCTGCCTGCGGAGAAACAGGCGGAGCTTGGCAACCTTGAAGATTATGCACGGTTAGTGGCACAGCAGGGCGTGAAGCAAAATGCCACGGCGTGGTTCAAGGAGTTTGTCAGCTACGATCCTTCTAAAGATTGGGCGAAGACAACGATTCCGGTGCTGGCGATCTATGGCGCTAAAGATGTGCAGGTCGATGCACAGCAGAATGCCCCCGCGCTAGAAGCTGCACTCAAGCAAGCTGGCAATACTGACTATCAGATCGTCACACTGCCCGACGCCAATCACCTATTCCAGACAGCGGATACAGGCGCACCAACTGAATACGGCAAACTTCCTGCCGAGTTCACGCCTGAACTGTTGCCAACGATTCTGGATTGGTTGCAGAAACACGTAACCATCGCCAAGTAAGGCATATCATTTTCAGGGGCGCTACGGGTGGGTTACAAACCCACCCCTACATCACGGTCATTTATAATTTGTGCCGCTGTAGGGGCAGGTTTCTAAACCCATAGGCATCAAGCTAAGCCGTTAGGCGGTTGGATGGCTCGGACACCGGAGGCTAAAGCGCTCCGGCTACAGGGAAATATCGCTAAACCCGACTAAAGTCGGCTTCCGCTAACTGACGTGGGTTCGTGTCCGCTACCAACGCCGAGGGATGCAAGTTATCAAAACCAGAGGCGGCTTTAGCCGTCTTTTACTGGTCTAGTGGTGTAGCCGGGTTGCTTTAGCTCCCGGCGCGGACTACTCTCATCCTTAGCTTAATGCCTATGGGTTTCCAAATCTGCCCTCTTGATCCTCCAGATTAACCCGAGATTGCGCTATCATCAGCCTCGAGTCCCGTAGGGACTTCGTTCGTTGAGCATGGCAATTCATTGCCGGGAATCAGGAACAACGCCTAATTATTCGCCCCGCTACACATAGTTGGATGCATCATGTTCGATCTACAACACAAAGTTGCCATTGTCACTGGTGCGAGTCGTGGCATCGGCGGTGGACTCGCTATTGCGTTGGCGCAGGCAGGTGCCAATGTCTTGCTGGTGAGCCGATCTCAGCCCGACCAGTGGATCACCGACGCGCTGGGAGAAGCAGATACAAAATCGCTGCACTTTGCCGCCGATCTCAGCCTGATGAGCAGCGTACATCCTGTGATCACGGCGGCTTTAGAGCACTTCGGACAGATTGATGTTCTGGTCAATAATGCGGGTATGCTGCGGCGCAAGGACTTTCTAGATCAAACTGAGGACGATTGGGATACGGTGCTGAATACCAACCTCAAAGTGCCCTACTTCCTGTCGCAAGCAGTCGCCCGCCATCTGATTGAACGCGGGTCAGGCGGCAAGATCATCAATATTTGCTCGGTGCTCAGTATGCAGGGAGGTTTTCGCGTATCGGGGTACGTTTCGTCCAAGCATGGGATCGCGGGGATGACCAAGGCGCTGGCGAACGAATTAGCCTCGCACGGCATCAACGTCAACGGCATCGCGCCCGGTTACTTTGATACAGACATCAACACTGAACTCAAGAACGATGCGGTGCGGCTGCCGCAGATTATGGCGCGCATCCCGCACGGACGGCTTGGCGTTCCGTCCGATCTCGCGGGCGCGGTCGTCTTTCTGGCAAGTGCCGCCTCGGATTACATCAACGGCACTATCCTCAACGTCGATGGCGGCTGGCTCTCGCGCTAACAAAAACAACGAGTAACAGAGCTTGTATTCACTCGTTACTCGTCACTTTTTACTCGTTACTATGTTCTTTTGCCTTAGTTCGCGTCTATGTCCACATCGATGCGCTGTTCAGCCGGAACTTCCACCTTTTCCGCCTTCACTTCAGCGGGGACTGAACTTGGCGCGGGCTTGCTCATGTTGATGGCGGCAGGAGCGGCAGGCTGCGGGATTTCTTCCATCGCTTCCTTAACCGCGTTATCGTTGCGCTGACGGCTTGCCTCACGATCCTGCTGAATCTTGGCGATGCCGTTACGTACCACCGTCATCGTCTTGACGAGGTGCTGTTCCAGTTCGCCCAGCACTTCTAGCACGTAACCATCCGCATCACCGCGAATCACCTCGGCGTCTTGCTTCGCCTGCTCAATGATGTTAGCGGCACGATTCTGCGCTGCCTGCACAATGGCATCGCGCTGAAGTAAATGATCGGCTTTTTCCTTCGCCAGTTCGATGATCCGCGCTGCTTCCTCGTTCGCCTGCGCCAGCAAGCGATCCTTCTGGTTCAGGATGCGCGTCGCTTTATCGACTTCTTCCGGCACGGAAATACGCATCTGGTCGATGATCTCCAGCGCGCGTTCCTCATCAATGACGGTCATCTTGGTCATAGGAATATGACGACCTTCATCGATCAGGTCTTCCAATCTATCTACAAGGTGCTGTATATCCATCTTTCCACCTCAATCTTGCAGACTGATCGAATAATCATGTTCAGGGCGATCCGCACCGTTGAACTTTTTCTTCAGCGCCTCATTGACCCGTGCAGGAACCATTGAGGACACATCGCCACCGAGTTGAGCGATCTCGCGCACGGTGGACGAACTGATATGTAAGTGCTGCTCGTCGGCGATGAAGTTCACCACTTCGATCTCCGGCGCAAGTCTGCGGTTCGCCAGCGCCATGCGGAACTCTAACTCGAAGTCAGAGAATACCCGTAAACCACGAACAATGGCGACGCCGCCAACGCTGCGAACATATTCTACAATTAACCCGCTAAATAGCTCAACTTTTACATTCTTCACATCTTTGAGCAGTTGAACCAGCAGATCAACGCGCTCGTCAGCAGAGAATAACAACTTCTTAGCCGGCTTATCGTAGACCGCGACGTTTACTTCGTCGAAAACGCGGGCTGCGCGTTTAATGATGTCTAGGTGACCGAAATGAACGGGATCAAATGTTCCCGGATAAACGACGCGGCGAAACGCCATCAATTTCTCCAATTAGATCAAATATTTATTGTCTTTACGTTCTGCATTTTAACTATATTTATCGAATGTGCAACAAACGCAGCAATTAACTGAGTTCCAACGTAGTTCTAAAATTCGACCAACCAAGCCCCTGATTCGTCCCTGTATCCTCTGTAAATATCAGGCACGGCGCAGCTCGATGCAACACTACCAAAACTATCAAAGTCGTAACGATATAGCCAATTTCACACCTTACTCAATGTAACTTGCCAATCGTCCTTCGGCGCGTTCGCGTGCCAGCGTTTCCGCCACCTCACGCACCTGCGGATCGCGGCTGTTGAGCGCATCCTCAAGGATCGCCTCGCCCGCTTGCGACATCAGACTGACGCTGACTCGCACGATCTGCGCTTTGACCTCGCTGTCGGTTTCGCGGAAGTATGCCTGCCGCAGCACGATAGGCGTGCGTTCATGGCGCATCCACGCGAGGGGCCACACCGCTGCTAACCGCGCCGCTGGTAGATCGTCAAGCAAGGCGCTCTCCAGCGCATCGATCATCATGTCCGCAGCGCCCGATCTGGCGATGTCGATCTTCAGGTAATTGGAAGCGTGGAAGAAGCCGCGCAGCACCGCTTGCAATGTCTCGCCACGCACACTGCCGATCACGCCGGAAAGTTCCTGCAACCAGCCTTCGCCAGCGACTTCCAACAAGCTCAACGTTGCCGCGTACTTCACATCCGGCTCAGGATCGTTCATCGCCTCGCGGATCACGGGAATTGCCTGCGGTGTATCGTTCGCGCCTAGTGCTTCCAACGCCCGCACCCGTACATCGGGATCACCCGCCAGCAGCGCCGCTTCCAACACAGGCACGGCAGCCGGATCGTGGCAATCGCGCAGCCCCCATGCCGCCGCGTCGCGCACGTTATCGACCTCATCTTCGATTCGCAAGGCTTCGGTCATCAGCGCGTAAGCGTGCAGATCGCGCATGTCGCACATGGCATAGACCACACCCTCGCGCACGCGGGAATCGCTATCCTCCAGCGCCAGCCGGATCAACGGTTCAGCGGCAAACCACGAGAATCCGTACAAATGGCGGGCGGCACTGGCGCGAGATGGCGCTGGATCGTTATTCAGCACCTCTTGAATCACCAGCCGCGCATCTCGATCCCCGCGCTCCGCTAACTTCAAGGCGGCGTTGTAGCGCACGTAGAAAGCAGCACTCTTGAGCGACTCGCGCAGCGCCTCCAACGAGATCGCAGACGCGGGCAAAATGTTGAGCATGGTCGCCAGCCCGCGCAGCGATAAGCGCCGCTGTCCCTGCGGATGAGCCGCGTTCAGGCTCAGGGCTGGTTCTTTGCCTGTGATCGTCAGTTTTGCACTCTCGCTTGTCTGTGCCATCTGTTCAACCAATCAGTGTAAGGTCGCTATTACCGCGTCCGTCAGCAACACTTTCTCGCTCATCAGATCGACCACCGTAGCGCGAAGCTGCCGCTTATCGTTGATGCTGAAGAACACCTTAATGCGATCTTCTCCCGGTTCACCCTTCGGCAGCAATCTAGCAAGCGCTGTCATCGCGCCATCGGCGTTCAACTCGATCACTTTCTGATTGCTCTGATCCGCCTGCGCCACGAACACCGCCTGTCCATCCTCGTACTTCACTTCCAGCATCGAGACGGAATCGCTGTCGATCTCTCCGATCACGAATTCGATGGCGTCCTGTCCCTCATGCGCCGCACCGAGGATCACTTCGACAGGTTCTTTGGTCGGATAGGGACTGCCCAGCGAGATAATCTCCTCATACTGGTGCTGATCTGTCCCCACTGGCAAGTAACGCAGCGCGTAGCTGTGGATCAGATGATCCTCTAGTCCGTAACCAGCGGCGACTTGCAATGCTCCCTCAGCGACGGCGGTAAACGGCTTGTCGGCGCGTACCGCCATGCCGGAGAAATAACCGCGCAGCAATTCCTGCACGCAAGGCATCAGCGACGTACCGCCGACTAACAGCACATACTTGATGTCTTCTTTGAAGATGCCCCGCCGATGCGAGAGGTGCATCACCTTATCGACAATGTGTCGTATCGCCGCGTGGAAACCGTTCTTCTCTAGCAGGTGTTCTAGCTCGGCGCGTTCTAGCGTCACTGCGTAAGGTTTGCCTTCCGCCTCGAAGCGAATCTCCGCCGTCAGCGCCGTCGAAAGCGCGATCTTTGCCTGCTCACAGGTGGTCAGCAGCGCGGCGTAATTGCTGCCCAATGCTTGCGTAGTCACGCCTGTGTGTCGCAGCACTTCC
>JAHBVK010000008.1 GCA_019637555.1 Anaerolineae bacterium | reverse complement strand
ATAACGCAGGTGAACGCTAGTGTGGTTCGTCGTAAGTCAGCGCTGTCAGCCGATCAACCACACTCTTGAGTGCCGGAAAGATATCTACGTAGACTTCTTTGAATAGGCGATCATAGAGGCGATGGGTTTTCTCGTTTGGTTGGAAACTCTGCTCGGTAGAAGTCATGGCAGCCGCGGCAGCACGGACGTCGGAGTACCAACCAGCGGCAGCGGCAGCGAGGATGCCCGCGCCGAGATTCGTCGCTTCGGTGGTACTGGCGCGAGTCGCAGTTTTGCCGGAAACATCCGCGACGATCTGACACCACAGGGCGCTGCGCGATCCGCCGCCCATCAGGATAAATTCGTTGATCGCCTGACCAGTAGCACGTTCGACACCTTCCATCGTTAGGCGGTGTTCGTAGGCAATGCCTTCCAAGATTGCGCGGTAGAAATGCTCACGACGATGTGCGCCCGTCCAGCCGATAGTGATCCCTGTAGCGTTTTCGTCCCAATAAGGTGGCATGACGGCATTCCAATAGGGCACCACCATCAAGCCAAGCGATCCCGCGGGCAGTTTGGCGGCGGCGAGTTCGAGAATCTCCTCGGCGGCGACTTTAACGCCTAGATCGCGCAGATCCGGAACGATATTTTCGACAAACCAACTGACGGTGAACGTCCCACCGCCGAGCACCTCCTCCGGCACGAAGGCTCCAGCAATCGGTGAACAGAGGGTACGAAAGGCACGATCCGCGACATAGTGATCGGAGTATGCACCAGAGACCATCGCTGTACCGAGGTTGAGGTATGCCTTGCCGGGGGCAGTGATGTTCGCGCCTAATCCAGCGGATTGCCCATCACCTGCACCAGCAATTATAGGTGTGCCTGCCAGCAGACCAGTTTGGTGTGCCGCTTCATCGTTGATCTCACCGATTACTGCGCCGGGCTGTGCCAACTCGACAAATTTGTCGAGAGGAACACCAACCTTTGCCAGCAGATCAGCCGCCCAGTCACCTTTACGCATATCCAGCAGCCCCATCGGATCGGCACAAGGGATACTAGTGATCCACTGTCCGGTCAGGTGGTAAACCAGAAAGGCATGAACATCGAGCAGTTTATAGGCGCGTGGGATCACATCCGACTCGTGCTGTTGCAGCCACAGGAATTCGGGCAGCGACTGCTTGGTGGAAGGACCTTTACCCGTCAAATCCTGAATGTAGTCGCTGCCAAAACGCTGATCCAATTCTTTGACTTGCTGGCGGCAGCGATCATCGACCCACAGGATCGCGTTGCGGATCGGTTGGCACTGCTCATCAACTGCCACGAATGATTCGCGCTGGTGGGTAATGCACAGCGCGGCGACACGGCTGGCGTCAATCTGCGAGGTGACGCTGCGAAGTACGTGACACAAAGCTACCCACCAATCGCTGGCGTTCTGCTCGTAAAAGTTGGGTGCGGGAGAGAGTAGATCGAAGCTGGCGCGCCCTTCGGCGACAAGCTTGCCCTGCCGATCCCATGCAATCGCCTTGCACGAGGTGGTGCTGCTATCCACACCGATCACCAGATCTTTATTAGCCATAAATGTTCAACTTTTGCTGCTTCAAGAAATAATGACCTCCTGTAGAGAGGAGGTTGAGCGGATTTTAACGCACAAACGGGAACTGCATCGAGTGTCCAAGCCATGCTTGACACGCTAATAACGTTCAGCATAGAATCGCGCCCAAAAGTGAAGCTCCTGCACAATTGTGAATTCACTCTTGAGACCCAGTGTCTGCTGCAAAGGAAGATAGAATGACGCGGATCACCATGATCGGGGCGGGCGTAATGGGCACTGCCTTGATGTTTCCGGCTGCCGATAATGGTCATGAGATCAAGTTGGTAGGTACGCATCTAGATGAAGCAATCATCAAGCGCCTACAACAAGATCGGTATCACCTCCGCCTGCAACGCACGATCCCAAGCAACATCACCCCATATCAGCATACAGATCTAGCAGAAGCAATGAGAGATGCTGAGATCATTGGCATTGGCGTCAATTCGCGCGGTGTGCATTGGGCGGCGGAGCATATTGGTCCGCACTTGCAGGAAGGGCAGATCATCATCATGGTGACGAAGGGAATGGAAAGCTCACCCAGCGGCGAACTGGTGATCTTGCCCGATGTGCTGCGGAGTTTGCTGCCCGCCAACATCCGCGATCAGGTACGCTATGCGGCGATTGGTGGTCCTTCCATCGCCGGAGAATTGGCGGCGCGACGGCATACCAGCGTGGTATTCACATCGCGCGATGCTGAAGTGCTGCCGATCTTGCAGTCAGTGTTTGCCACATCGTATTACCATGTCTGGTCATCAACTGACATCATCGGTGTGGAAGTCTGCGTGGCAATGAAGAACCCCTACGCGCTTGCGGTCGGCTTAGCGGCTGGCGTAGTCGAAGCAGAGAATCCGCCTGATGTTGCTGGCGCGAAGATGCACAATTATGCGGCAGCGATCTTTGCGCAGGGGTTAGCGGAGACGGCGTTTCTGGTACAGCATCTAGGCGGCAATTTACAAACCGTGTTCAGCTTACCGGGCGCTGGCGATCTGTATGTGACCACGCAAGGCGGACGTAACTCGCGCATGGGGCGCTTGCTCGGCATGGGCAAGCGATACAGCGATGCCGTTGAGGAGATGCCCAACGAGACGATTGAGGGCGTTGATGCCGTTGTCGCCATCGCGCCCGCTATCGAGCAGATGATCACAGCGGGGCAAATTGCGGCGGATGCACTGCCCCTTCTACGTTCGCTGCATCGCATTTTGACGCGCGGCGAGAACGTTGATTTCGATTTTGACAGCTTCTTCAATAAACTGTCGTTCAATCCACCAATACGGACAGAAGATAATGAACGCTAATTTCCAACTCTCACCGGAAGCGATCCAACGCTACCACGAGGTCATCGAATCGCTAGGACCGGAAGAACTGAAGCGGATGCTGCTGGACATGCACACGATCCGCGCCTTCGAGGAACGTGCGGAGCAGTTGTACGCACTGGGTAAAGTGCACGGTACGATGCACCTGAGCATCGGACAGGAAGGGACTGCTGTCGGTGCGAGTAACGCCATGCAGGATGGCGACTATCTGCTCAACCATCATCGCGGTCATGGTCACTGCCTCGCGTGGGGATCGGATGTCAAGCGGATGATGGCGGAGTTCATGGGCAAGGAAGATGGCTACTGTCGCGGGCGTGGCGGCAGTATGCACATCGCTGATATTGAGTCCAATAATCTGGGCGCGAATGGCATCGTAGCAGGTGGCGTGCCGATCTCAGTGGGCGTCGGGTTAAGCATCAAAATGCGGAAAACGCAGCAAGTGTGCTTGGTCATCTTTGGGGATGGTGCGGCGAACGAAGGGGCGTTCCATGAGGCGCTGAATATGGCGTCGATCTGGAAGCTGCCGATCATTTTCCTGTGTGAGAACAATCAGTACGCGATGTCGATGCCGTATCCCAAAGCATTCAACATCGAAAATGTAAGCACGCGCGCGGTCAGCTACAACATCCCCGGCGCAACGGTGGACGGCAACGATGTGCTGGCGGTGTATCAGGCGGTCAGCGAGGCGGCGGCACACGCCAGAAGCGGACAGGGACCGAGTTTGGTAGAGGCAAAGACTTATCGCTATAAGGGTCACTCCAAGAGCGACAAGCAGGCGTATCGCAGCCGCGATGAAGTGCAGGACTGGATGGAGAACCGCGACGCGATCACGCGCTTCAGCACGCTGCTGACGGCGGCTCAGATCATCAGCGAGGAGGAAGCCGCCGGAATGCGCGACGCCGCGATCCAGCGCGTTGATCAGGCGGTGGAGTTCAGCGAAGCCAGCCCCGCACCCGATCTGAGCACGCTGACGGATGGTGTGTATGCCTGAGATGACCTACGCCGAGGCGCTGCGCGATGGTCTGCGCGTTGCCATGCAAGGTGATCCGTCGGTTTTTCTGATCGGCGAGGATATTGGCGTTTACGGTGGTGCGTTCGGCGTGACTGCTGGATTATTGCAGGAGTTCGGCACAGAGCGTGTGATCGATACACCGATCTCGGAGGCGGGCATTGCTGGTGCCTGCATCGGCGCGGCGCTGACGGGAATGCGTCCAGTAGGCGAGATTCAGTTCATGGATTTTGTCACGCTGACGATGGAACAATTGGTGCTGCAAGCGGCGAAGGTACGCTTCATGTTTGGTGGTAAGGCAAGCGTACCGATGGTGCTGCGGATGCCCGGAGGATCCGGTACGGGGGCGGCAGCACAGCACAGCGAGAGCCTAGAAAATTGGTTTGTGCATGTGCCGGGCTTGAAAGTAGTGATGCCGAGCACACCCTACGATGCGAAGGGATTATTGCTAGCGGCGATTGATGATAATAATCCGGTCATCTTCGTTGAACATAAGCTGCTGTACAAGACCAAAGGTGAAGTGCCAGAAGGCGCGTACCGCGTACCGCTATCAGCAACGCAAGTTGTGCGGCAGGGTAAGCACGTCACCGTCGTCGCCACCTCGATCATGGTGCTGCGGGCGTTGCAGGCAGCGGATGAACTCGCGAAAGAAGGCATCGAGCTAGAGGTGATCGATCCGCGCACGCTGAAACCATTCGATGATCAGCCGATCATCCAGTCGGTGAAGAAAACGGGACGCGCGTTGGTGGTTCACGAAGCAGTGGAGATCGGCGGTTTCGGCGGCGAGGTGGTAGCACGGATCGCTACCAGCGAGGCGTTTGATTACCTCGAAGCGCCGATCCGACGCCTAGCGGGACTAGATATTCCGATCCCTTACAACCGCGAGATGGAACATCATACCGTGCCGCAAGTAGAGAGCATCGTGCAGGAAGCGCGAAAGTTGGCACGAGGCGAATACTAAGTCCTGAGTGCCCAATTGCCAAACGTGCCTGAAGTTCGCAGGCGTTACAGGCACGATTCAGGCACTTAGTAGGCGGATGGTTAGATTTAGGAAACATTCATAAACCATCGCTCGGGGAAGAAGTACCAAGAGCACCACAATTTCAACTGAATTAGAGTGAGACAGAATGCCAGTTACGATTATTCTGCCAAAGTTTGGCTTTACGCTGGAAAGTTCGACCATTGTTCAATGGTTGAAGAACGAAGGCGATAGTGTTCGCGCGGGCGATCCGATCTGCGAAGTGACCACCGACAAGGTGAACATGGAGATCGAAGCGCCGGAAGCAGGCACGCTCTACGGATTCCGTTACAAGGCTGGCGATGAAGTGCCTGTCACGGAAGTGATCTGTTATCTGGCGCGGGCGGGCGAGAAGGTGGGAGAGGGTTTACCTCACCCGCCTACCCCCCTCTCCATCAACGGAGAAGGGGAGTCGGTCAGGAGCGATCTAGCGCTTCGACTGCCAAGTTCAGCAGTGGTACCGGTTTCGCCGGTGGCGCAGCGGATGGCGACGGATTATCAGATCGATCTGGCGAAGGTGAGCGGGACAGGACCGAGTGGACGGATCATGCGGCGCGACGTGGAAGTAGCGTTGCACGGCATGGTTGCTGATCCGGTGGGCAAAGTGCGAGCAACACCAGCGGCGCGGCATCTGGCGCAGCAAACGGGGATCGTATTGGCGGAGGTGCAGGGCAGCGGTCCGCGCGGGCGGATTCAATCCGCTGATGTGCAGACAGTAGTTGATCAGCGCACAGTGGCGTCTAACGCTTCACTCAGTACGCAACACTCAGCACACAGCACATTCAAACTCACGGGAATGCGGCGCACGATTGCGCTGCGTTTGCAGAAAAGTTACCAGACTGCACCCCACTTCTTCCTTGAGACGAGCATCGACTCCGGCGGGATCGAGTCGCTGCGGACGAAATTGAAGGCGCGGCGCGAAAAGCTCTCCGTTACGGCGATCTTGGTACGCGTGTGCGCCAGCGTACTGATGAAGCATCGGATCGTCAATGCCACAATCAACGATGATGAGGTGACGTTGTGGGAGGCGGCGAATATCGGTGTGGCAGTAGCACTTGATGATGGGCTAGTTGTGCCAGTGATTCATGGTGCCGAGCAATTGAGTCTGAGCGCCACGCAGCAGAAATTGGATGAGCTGACGCAGCGCGCACGCACCAATACGTTGCACATTAATGACGTCACCGACGGTACATTCACGATCAGCAATCTGGGCATGTACGGTATTGATCGCTTTACGGCGATCATCAATCCGCCGCAAGTGGCAATTCTAGCGGTGGGGCGCACGCAGAAAGTATTCGTGCCCGACGAGAACGATCAGCCTGTGTTGAAATCGTTCATCAATCTGGTGCTGTCCGCCGATCACCGCGTGATCGATGGAGCGAACGCGGCGGGATTTCTCGCTGAGTTGAAGCAGGTATTGGAAGAACCCGCGCTGATGGTGTGGTAGTCAACGCCGAAACTACGATTTATCTTTGCCGCGCTGTTCATTTATCAAAGCGATCAGTCGCTTCGGCGCGGTGATCCGGTAGCTTTCGGAGATCAGATGTGCGAGGAAATCCCAGTCAAGTTCAATATCGAGCCACGCACCGATCCAGCCATGTTGCCCGACATACGGTGGCACAAAGTAGCGATCCGGTTCGGAGCCGACGAGCATTTCCTGAAATCCGGGCGCTGCTTTGCACCACATCGACCAGCGTCCATTTACGGGGTGGCGCATGGCGAATATTTTGTCGCGCACCTTGAAGGTAGGATCACCAACACCGCCCTGCTCGGTTGCTTCTGGCAGGGCGAGGCAGATAGCGCGTAGTTTGTTCAATACTTCTTCCGACATTCAGCACCGCTAAGTTAGGATTTCACCGGTTCTGCTTGCCAGTATTCGGCGTTGTAGGCGGGGAGTTCGCAGCGCAGCGGACGATCCTCACGGAAACCGAAGGCATATTCCGCCTGCATCAACTGGTGAATCTCGCTAGTGCCTTCGTAGATCACTGCGCCTTTGCCGTTACGCAGATAACGCTCCACATCATATTCGTCACTGAAGCCATACGCGCCGTGTACTTGAATCGCTTCCAGTGCCGCCTGCACGCTGTGATCGGTGGCGTACCACTTCGCCATGCTAGTTTCGCGGGTGTTGCGCTGACCGAGATTCTTCATCACGCCAGCTTTGTAATAAAGCGCCTGCGCCGAGTCGTACCACTGCTGCATGAAGGCGATCTTCTGCTGGATCAACTGGTGGCGGGCGATCTCTTTACCGAAGGTGGATCGGCTCATGGCGTACTTGATGCTGTCCTCCAAGCAGGCGCGGATCAAGCCCGTTGCGCCCGACGCGACGGTGTAGCGCCCATTGTCGAGGCAGCTCATCGCTACGTAGAAGCCTTCGCCTTCCTCGCCTAGCCGATTTTCTTCCGGCACTTCCACATCGTTCATGGCGACCCAGCCCGTCGATCCAGCGCGGACGCCTAACTTGCCATGCAGATCGCCAGTAGTCACGCCGGGCATGTCACTGGTGACGATGAAGGCGGTTAGACCACGATGCTTGGCACCCGGATCGGTCTTGGCGACGACGAGGAAGTGATGTGCTTTGCTTGCCAGACTGATCCACATCTTCTCGCCATTGAGGATGTACTTGTTGCCTTGCCGTTTGGCAGTCGCCTGCATATTGACAACATCGCTGCCCGCACCGGGTTCGGTCAGGCAGAAGGCGGCGTACTTTTCGCCCTTCGCCTGTGGTACGAGGAAGCGCTGCTTCTGATCTTCGGTACCCCATTGCAGCAGCGCGAGGCTGTTCAGACCGAAATGCACGGACATGATCACGCGCAAGTGAGTGTCCACACGCTCAAGTTCTTCGCAGACCAAACCGAGCGTCAGATAGTCGTAGCCTTGACCGCCATAGCGTACCGGAATGCTGATGCCGAGGATGCCGAGTTCCGCCATGCGCGGCAGTTCGGCTGGATTCATTTGCTGCTTGCGATCCCAATCTTTGAGCGTGGGATAAATCTCTTTTTGGGCAAAATCGCGCACCATCTTCTGGGCGAGGCGATGTTCTTCGGTGAGCAGAAAATCCATTTATGACCTGACCTGTGTTGAATAGCAATCCAAATTATGAGGCAATTATAACAAGCGTTAGTTAGCTGCGGAAGCACAATGAATTGCACATTCGTGAAAATTGTAATAGGTCTGAACAGAGATCATGATTTTGTTTGCCGCTATACTAGGAAGGAACGCTGCGTATGCGGACATTAGGCAACCATGAGTGAACCTGCGGACAGTGCGGCAAAGACGCTGCTGCATGTGCCACGTGTACTGATCATCGAAGACACCATCGATTTTGCGGATATCATTCGCAAGTCGCTGGAAGCAATCAAGATTCTGACCTTCGTTGAGACTTCCGGGCAGAGCGGCATGGAAACATTGCTGCGTGTGCGCCCTGATATCGTCTTGCTGGACATCGGCTTGCCAGATATGAATGGCTGGCGGGTGCTGGATGCGGTGAAAGAAGTGCGCGGCGATGAGTACAGTCCGCGTATCGTGGTGATCACGGCGTTCGGCGATCCGACCAACCGCTTGATGGGCAAGCTGCAAGAAGTGGATCGATACCTCGTTAAACCATTCACTCCGCGCGAAGTGCAAGAACTTGTGCGTAACATGCTCCAATTGCCCAAATGACGTCGCTAAAGTCGCTGAAATCCCTTGGCATTCCTATTCGGATCGCTCTACTGCTAATCCTCGTACTGCTGCTGCCCGAAGCAAATAACGGCAAAGTGGCGGCACTGGTCGGTGCTGGCGATCAAGCGCAAAGTAGTGGTCATTACGCCGAAGCCATCGATCATTATCAGCGTGCGTTGGCGATCATGCCAGATACGCCCGCACTGCTGGAAAAACTGATCACTAGCAGCAGCGCCGCACACCGCACCGATCTGGCGTTGATCTACCTCGATCTGCTGACCAGCAAAGCTGGCTGGACTTCATCCCGCTACCGATTAGCCGCTACACTGCACGCGGAACAGGGTGAACCGGAAGCCGCGCTTGTTTACTGGCGCAGTTCCCTGAATGGCACGCACGCTGATCAGGAAGCGATCCGCCGTCTGACCGAAGCCGCATTGACACGCCGACAATGGGAAATCGCACTGCGTTATCTGGATCGCTGGCTGAAGATCGATCCGCGTGACGAGTGGGCGCTGTTTAATGCAGGGCTGCTGTACGCGCCGCGCGATCTGGCGTTGACGCAGCGATACTTAACGCAAGCGGGTGCTGATCCGCAGTATAAAGGCGTCGCTGATGCGATCATCGCAACATTCGTCCAATACGCCAGTGACGACGCCTCAACGTTGGCGCTGCGCGTTGGACTGCAAATGCTCAACCACGAGTTGTGGTCGCAGGCGGAATATGCCTTCAACATCAGTCTTGCCAACAACCCCAATAATCCAGCGGCGCTGGCATTTCTAGGCATCGCCCGTGATCAACAGGGCTTGGATGGCGAATCGCTGCTAGTGCGTGCGCTGACCCTCGCGCCGAATGATCCGCAACTACTGTACGCCGCTGCCGTTCATTACCGCATCAAGGGCGATCTGGCGCAGGCATTGAATATCCTCGAACAATTAGGCACGCAGAACCCGACGAATGCTGCCATCGCTGCCGAGATCGGGAATGTCTATCGCTCCTTTGGCGATCTGGTGGAGACGCTGGAATGGTACAAAGTAGCGGTGGGATTAGCGCCAGAGGATCAGCAGTTCGCGGTGCTGCTGGCGACACTGTACGCCGATGAAGACATCAACCTGAAGGATGAAGGTGTGCTGGTGATCGGACGGTTGGCGGAGAAGTTCTCCAGTGATCCGAATATCATTGCCTGTTACGCTTGGGCGCTATATCGGACTGATAAACCGCAAGATGCTAGAGCGCAGCTTGAACGTGCTTTAGCTCTCGACACTACCAATTCACGGGCACGATATTTCTACGCGCTGGTGATGGAAGCGCGTGGCGATGTAAATACGGCGATCAGTTCGCTGCTTTACGTGTATCAAAACGCCCGCGAACAGCGCTTCCGTGATCTGGCTGTGCGGGCATTGGATCGGATGGGCTATAAGCCCACGTTTGAGGATCTGATGGGCAAAGTGCGTTGACGCGGCAAATCGAATTGATGAGCATAAACCCGGCAATAAATTACCATGCTCAACGGACAAAATCCCTGCGTGACTCAGACAGGTAGAGTAGATTCGCTTATTTCAGTTATCTGCTTCTTTTTCCTTGCGTACCGTCGGCACAACTTTGGACTTCTCAGTAGAAGCGTTTGCCTGTTCGACCACTTGCTTGTAAGGCACTTCGACGAGCTTTCCCCTCTTATCGCGGGTGATCACGTAGAGATCATCCAGTGACTTAAGGCGCTGCAAAAAGACAATGCCGTTCACATGATCGAGTTCGTGCTGGAATGCCCTAGCATCCTCATTTTCCAATTCGCGCGTGATCATATTGCCGTGTTCGTCCATGAAGCGCACTTTGAGCTTAAGTTGGCGCGTCACGTCGCCTGCCATGCCGGGGATGCTCAGGCAAGCTTCGCGATCTACTTCGGTTTCTTCGCTCTGCTCTAGTACTTCCGCGTTGATGAAGATGGTTGGCTCTAGTTCAGTTTCGTCGTCTTCCTCGCGGTCATAAAAGCCTAAATAGATGCCGAACACGCGCTTGAGTACGCCGATCTGTGGCGCAGCCAGACCAAGTGCAGGGATCGACGGATCAGCCATCGTGTCTTTAATATCCTTGATCAACGCCTTGACTTCTTTGTTGATCTTTTTGACTGGCTCTGACGGCGTTTTGAGCAGCTTTTCGTGTTTGTCGATGTTGAGAATTGTCTTAACAGGCATATTCTGATTCCTCGCCCTGAACAGCGTTTAATTGTCCTTTGGTGGAAGGTTTTTTGCAATTGTGAGCCGTAAACATGAAGAAACCCCTTGCTTCGAGGAAATCGAAAGCAAGGGGCTATTGTGTAGGTTGCGAGTGATGCTGCGTGTGGATTTACGCTTGTACAGTTTCCGCTTCGGAGAACACAAGCGCATCTCCCTCGGTATTCACATCCACGTAGATCGTATCACCTTCGCGGATAGTGCCGTTGAGGATGTAGACCGCCAGCGGATCTTGCAGATCGCGCTGGATAACGCGCTTCAATGGACGCGCACCGAATACCGGATCGTAGCCGCGATCCGCGATGAACTCTTTCGCCGCATCGCTGAGAACCAGTTCCAAACGCCGATCCGCCAGCAAGCGGTGCAAGCGCCGCAACTGCACATCCACGATCTGCGCGATGTCCTCGCGGCTGAGATTGTGGAAGATCACGATCTCATCGATACGGTTCAGAAATTCCGGTCTGAACAGCGTATCCAGTTCGCGCATGACCATATTCCGCAGCGTGTTCTGATCGACATCGACCATCTGCTTGATCATGCTGCTGGCGGCGTTGCTGGTCATGATGATCACAGTATTCTTGAAGTCTACCGTGCGTCCCTGACCATCGGTAAGGCGACCTTCATCCAAAACCTGCAAGAAGACGTTGAAGACTTCGGGATGTGCCTTCTCGATCTCGTCGAAAAGCACCACCGCATAAGGGCGACGACGCACGGCTTCGGTGAGTTGACCGCCTTCATCGTAGCCGATGTAGCCCGGAGGTGCACCGACCAGACGACTGACCGTATGTTTCTCCTGATACTCGCTCATGTCGATGCGGATCATCGCTGTTTCGTCATCGAACAGGAATTCCGCCAAGGCGCGCGCTAGTTCGGTCTTACCAACGCCCGTCGGTCCCAAGAACAGGAAGCTGCCCATCGGACGGTTGGGGTCTTGCAGACCAGCACGCGATCTACGTACCGCATTGGAGATAGCGCGTACGGCATCATCCTGACCAATCACACGGCTGTGCAGCCGATCTTCCATGTGCAGCAGTTTCTCGGCTTCACCTTCGATCAGTTTGCTGACGGGAATACCTGTCCATTTGGAGACGACGGCGGCGATCTCCTCGGAGTCCACTTCTTCCTTGAGCATTCCACCGTTGGACTGCAACTCGTGGAGTTTGTCTTCCTCGATCTTCAGTTGGCGCTCTAGCTGCGGGATCTCACCGTGACGTAATTGCGCCGCTGTACCTAGATCAGCACGACGTTCTGCTTGCTCTAGCTTGATGCGCGCCTCATCGATCTTCGCTTTCACATCGCGAATGGCAGCGATGGCATCTTTCTCAGACTGCCAGCGGGCAGCCAACGCGCCAGCCTGTTCGCGTAGATTCGCCAGTTCGTTCTCGATCTTGCTCAAGCGATCACGCGAGGCAGCGTCTTTCTCTTTTTTCAGCGCCTCACGTTCGATCTCAAGCTGCATGATCTGGCGATCAACCAGTTCAACCTCGTTTGGCTTGCTATCGATCTCCATACGCAGACGCGATGCAGCCTCATCGATGAGGTCGATTGCCTTATCGGGCAACTGACGATCAGGAATGTAGCGGTGCGAGAGCGTGGCTGCGGCGATCACGGCACTATCCTGAATGCGGACACCATGATGGACTTCGTAGCGTTCCTTCAATCCGCGCAGAATGCTGATAGTGTCTTCAACGCTCGGCTCCTCCACAAAAACGGGTTGGAAGCGGCGTTCCAGCGCGGCATCCTTTTCGATGTACTTGCGGTACTCGTCCAGCGTAGTCGCGCCGATGCAGTGCAGTTCACCACGCGCCAGCATTGGTTTGAGCATGTTGCTAGCGTCCATCGCGCCTTCTGCAGCACCCGCGCCGACGATGGTGTGCAGCTCATCGAGGAACATGATGATGTCGCCTTCGGACTCGCTGACTTCTTTCAGCACTGCCTTGAGACGTTCCTCAAATTCACCACGATATTTAGCACCAGCGACCAGCGATCCCATATCCAGCGCGAAAATCGTCTTGTCGCGTAAGCCTTCGGGCACATCGCCATTGACGATGCGCTGACTCAAGCCCTCGACGATGGCAGTTTTACCGACACCCGCTTCACCGATCAATACTGGATTGTTCTTGGTGCGGCGGCTCAAAACCTGCACCACGCGGCGGATTTCTTCATCGCGCCCGATCACCGGATCGAGTTTGCCCTGCCGTGCTGCCGCCGTAAGATCGCGCCCGTATTTTTGTAACGCCTTAAAAGTAGCTTCGGGGTCTTGCGAAGTAACACGCTGACTGCCGCGCACGCTCATCAAAGCATCCAGCACCGACTTACGATCTACACCATTGCGACCGAGCAGATCGCCCATCGTGCGGTCTTCCGTCAGCGCCAATAACAAATGTTCGCTGCTGACGTACTCATCCTTCATTTTGCTGGCTTCTTTTTCAGCCCGCGTTACGGTGTCCACTGCTGCGCGTGACCACGTAAGGCTGCCACCCGACACACGCGGACGATCCCGCAGCATCTGTTCCAGCGTGGCGATCAGTGTTTGCGGACGTGCGCCGATCTTGGCGACGACCTGCGGCACGATGCCATCTTGCTGACTTAGCAGCGCCAATAGTAAGTGCGCTGTTTCAACTTCGGAATGTTGGTATTCTTGTGCGTAATTCTGCGCAGCATACGCAGCATCCCGCGCCTTATTGGTAAAGTTGTTCAGATTCATACAATAAATTCACCTTCCCCTGAGTTTGCTTTATTCAGTATATGAAAGTGACATTGGAATAGCGTAAAAAATACGTTGGATGTATGTAGATCTGATTGATTCGGGTAACTACATTGGTAGATTCGTCGCCGCAAGTGGCAAAGTTGTGGCATAATGGCACAAAACGGTGGTGGGATCGGCAGAAATTATGGCTTTACGCGATGTGACGATCACCAAACTGAGCAGTCAGAACGGAACCAAGACAGGACATTCCCAGCGCGAACACGAGCGCAATCCGGGAATGGCACTCGATCTTGGTTGGGTGAATGAGGTACGGATCAACCGTAGCGCTGTCGAGCGCCGAGCGGCGACCCTGACGACGCGACGGACGGTGAAAAAGGAATGGCAGGCGGCTTGGCTGCTGCGCGCCATCACTTGCATCGATCTTACGACACTAGCGGGCGATGACACCCCCGGCAATGTACTGCGTCTATGCGCTAAAGCACGTCAACCTGTCCGCTCCGACATTTTGCAGTCATTGGGTGTCTCACCACTGGCGATCAAGGTTGGCGCAGTGTGCGTCTACCACAACCTGATTTCGGTGGCGGTTGATGCACTCAAGGGATCAGGTATTCCAGTGGCAGCAGTGTCTACTGGCTTCCCCGCAGCGCAAACTCCATTTCATCTGAAGTTAGCTGAAATTGATGAGTCAGTGAAAGCGGGAGCGCAAGAGATTGATATCGTGATCTCACGTGCTCACGTTCTGACCGGTGATTGGTCTGCGCTGTACAACGAAGTTCACGCCTTCCGATCTGCTTGCGGCGATGCCCACCTAAAGGTGATCTTAGCGACTGGCGAATTGGGAACACTGACCAATGTGGGCAAGGCAAGTCTCGTCGCTATGATGGCAGGTGCTGACTTCATCAAGACTTCGACGGGTAAAGAGAGTGTTAACGCGACTCTCAACTTCGGATTGGTAATGACCCGCGCGATTCGTGACTATCACGAGCGTACTGGGTATAAAGTCGGCTTTAAGCCAGCAGGTGGCATTCGCACTGCAAAGTCGTCACTGGATTGGTTGATCTTGATGAAAGAAGAACTCGGTGTGGACTGGATGATGCCCAATCTGTTCCGGCTCGGTGCTAGCGCTCTACTCACCGACATCGAGAGGCAGTTATCACACTACGTGACCGGGCATTATTCGGCGGCACATCATCACCCAATGCCATAATCAACATCCCCCTATTAGATATGTCCCGGAGGGCGATCAGCGTTGTGATCGCCCTTTTTTGTTTTTTGGGATTTTGATAGCGGCTACAGCCTATACTGCAACATAGATACGCTAGGTTGAGGTCGAGATCGTATAAATGTGGCAGCTTAGAGCGATAGTTCTTCTATTGCCGCTTTATCTCCTTAGCTTTAGCTGGCGCTTCTTGGCTTCTGATCACACAACCTATTGAAATCCCAAGAGAGCAACTATGACCACTGTATTCTTACTAGAAGATCACCAATTGGCTCGGCGCGGGTTGAAACTCTTGATCGAGACAGAAGGCGACCTCGAACTCGTCGGTGAGAGCGGACACTATGCCAATGTGGTTGACGATATTGCTAGTTTGAAACCTGATATCTTGATCGCTGATTTGAGCAGTTCGGGTCGTGAGTTTGATGTTTCACGGCAGATAAATGATCGTCGCCTTAGTACGCAGGTCGTCATGTTATCTATGTACGCAGATGACCAGTTGATCCAACAAGCGATTGATACTGGCATTGCTGCCTTCGTACTTAAGGAAGTAGGCGCATCTGAACTCGGAACCGCGATCCGCAGTGTAATTGCAGGCAAATCCTATTATTGCGCTAAACAATGATAAGCCACCGGATATGGCGCTAGTACAATCCTTATGGTGGATGCACCACGTAACGAATATTCAACATGACTATTGAATAATACAAGCTGATACTGCCGAGGAGCGTATATTCTACTGCGCGCTCGGCAGCCGCAATTAGCTCCTATCCTCAACCCCCTACCACAGCTAGTGATCAATTGATAGCTCAATCAACCTGTCGAATTTCAATTGCCGCGACTGCGTCACACGCTTGACTATCCTCAGAGTGTGAACGAATTGGTAGAAGCGGTCAGAGCTTCCTAGCTGACCTTCCTCCAATCTACGGGACAATTCCACTCGATTTACGGGCATTCACCAATACACATAGACGGGGCTAACCATTAAACTGGCAATTGCCTGAGCGATTCCGTAGATGATGTCAGATTACTGTGCTGATATCACTCAAAGTCAGTCAGGCGTAGTTTTATCGTGTTGTAAGTGTGGGAGGATCAAAGTGCGTAGATATTCATCCGTTCTGGTGGTTGGGGCGTTGTTGGTTGCTGCCGTTATGGTATTCAGCCTAGTCAACGCCGAAACCGCCCTCGGTTTACCTTTCCAAGCGACAGAAGAACCAACCAGTGAGCCAACTGTTGAACCGACTGCTGAGATGGAAACGCCGACGGCGGCAGCGCCGACAGCAGAATCTGCAACGGCTGCTCCCGGTGGCATGATGGCTTATCCGCCTTGTGTGGACACGACGGAAACCGGTGCTGATCTCGGTGCTACGGCTGAAGCTACAGCCGATATGAGCGCCGACATGAGCATGGCGACGAGCGAAGCAACTGCAGCGGCAACTGCTGACATGTCCGGAATGGCGACCAGCGAAGCGACTGTTGATGTTTCGCAGCGCGGCTATCTGGGTGTAGTAGTGGCTGCCGTTGGTGATTGCGGTGTCCGCGTAGTCCAAGTGACGGCAGATGGTCCCGCTTTCCTAGGATTGTTAGCAGTTGATGATGTGATCGTCGCCGTAAATGGTGTTGCTGTCACTTCCCTGGTGCAAAATGATGCGGCAATGGGTGAGGGTGCTGGTACTACGGATAGTGGTCTGAGCTATTCGACACCGACGACTCGCTCTTTCTTCAAGTTCATCCAGTCGATGCCTCCGGGCACATCCATCGTGCTGACGGTTCAGCGTGGTGGCGACCAGCAGATTGAGCTGATGGTGACGCTGGGTGCACTGACGACAGGTGGTATCTCGGACTCGGAAAGTCCTAATGGTTCAATCGCCACCAGCGAAGCGACTATGGATGCAACGATGATGGCGATGCCGACTCAGGAGATCACTGCTACGCCGTAACGGCAATAACATGATTATCCGTTGACCATATGCGAGCAGGTGTTTGTTCGGTATGGGATTATAATCGAAGGAAGTCAGATTCCGTCCCTCATCTGGCTTCCTTCGCTGCTATTTACTTGTTATCAGCGAGTAACTAATCTTAGAGGATTGAAGGGATGAAGGAACATTCACACTTATGTTGGCTCTAGAGCAACAGCTCGTCATTTCGATAAATCTGCTGCTCGCTACACTGCTTTCCGCAGTTATTGGTTTAGATCGGGAGCAAAGCCACCATCCAGCAGGATTACGCACTCACATGTTAATCGGCTTGGGATCAGCGCTTTTTACCACACTCTCGCTCTTCGCCTTCCCATCCGACGATAACTCACGTATTGCTTCCAATATTGTGGTTGGCGTTGGTTTTTTGGGCGCAGGCGCAATCATTCGAAGTGGCGAACGGCAAGTTGTTGGCATGACTACCGCCGCCGGAATCTGGGTCGTCGCTGCTATTGGGATGGCGTGTGGTTCGGGAAACTATTTGTTGGCTATAGTGACGACGTTTTTCGCGTGGTTGATTCTCTCAGTGCTTGGTCGAATCAAGGATTCAGCAACAGCGAAAGAGGCAAAAAATGGAACATCATGATGTCGAGTCAACCGTAATCGACGCGGTTGGTTACTCCCGCGTGCTGGAGATCAAGTTCGAAAGTGGACGCATCTACCAGTATTATGATGTACCGGAGCGAATCTACAATGAAATGTTGAAGGCTACCTCCAAAGGTAAGTACTTCAATAGTCACATTCGCGGCAAATTCAATTATCGGGAAATTCAGCTACCAGACAAGTGAATCAGGGCTGATCACGTTTCGTCTGCCACCAGAATGCCGCGCTGCATTGCATAGCGGATCAAGGCTGCTTGGTTACGTAACCCTAACTTCCGCATCATGTTAGTACGGTGCGCCTCTGCTGTGCGCGGGCTGATCGAGAGCTTCTCGCCGATTTGCGCGTGCGTATAGCCCTCACAAGTGAGATGCAGAATCTCGCGTTCACGCGTGGTTAGTGATTCGTACGGATCGACTACGTTTTCTTGCGCTCGCTGCACATAACTCTCGATGGCACGATCCGCCAATGCTTTGCTCAGGTAATATTGCCCTTCCAGCACTCTACGAATCGCTTCGATCACTTCGCTGCCAGTGTCACTCTTGAGCACATATCCACGCGCACCACTAGCAAGCGCCTGCAAAATATACATTTCGTCATTATGCATGGAGAGAATGACTGCCTGCGTTGTTGGCGATAGCCGCAAACCCTCTCTAGTTACTTCCAACCCACTGAGACCGGGCATCATCAGATCGACAACCAATACATCCGGCTTGAGCTTTTCTAACGCGTCTAAACCTTGCAAACCATCAGACGCCTCGCCAACGACGCATAAATCAGGCTGTTCTTCAATCAGAGTACGCAAGCCTTGACGAACCAATGGATGATCATCCACAAGTAAAATGTGCTTCATAAGTCACGCCTTTCGCCACTATGGTGGGATTACTGCGCTCTATCGAGATAGTTTGTGTAGCAATGGCGAGGAAGCAGGTGATAAGTCTTAGTCACGTTCAAGCTGTGAACTGCTTGGGTAACTTTCATCCCTCGTCCCTTTGTCCAAACACGAACCGATCCGCTTGGTGTTAGCGAGATCAGGCTAACTGTACTAAGTTCCGCCTAAATTAGTACAAAAGAAAACATCCTGCTCCAGCATTTGCCTGACTCTACTAAGCTGCAAAGGCTGGAACAGGATGTTTATTCGAACTTCTTGCGATCTTCGTCATCCTTTGAAGCGCTGTTCCCAATTGACAATTTGCTGATTAGCTTCATCGCGGCTCATCCCATAGATCCGCTGAAGTTTGCCCAGTAAAATATCTCGCTGCCCGCGAATGTGCTGAAGATCGTTTTCGGTGAGCTTACCCCACTGCCTATGGATGTCCCGTTTGAAATCGTTCCATGAGGCGGCGATCTGTGTCCAAATGCTAGTGTTCTCCATAGTTAGTAGCTCCATGCCAGTGCGCGATGGACGATCCTTGCGACGTTTATCGACTGCTTATAGTTCACTATCTAGCCGCATGACTCAAAAAGTCCTAAAGCAAGCCTCAGTCTAGAGTTTCTGAGTCGCATTAATTGGTGCGATGCGCTACTCTAGCCTCACGCAACGACCACAGCATGGTTCACAAAAAGGGTTATCTGCGCATGCTTGCACCCACTCCACCAATGGGTTGGAACAGTTGGAACACGTTTGGCGGAGACATTCACGAAGATCTTGTTCGGGAAACCGCTGATAGTTTTGTCGCTGAAGGGCTAAAGGATGCTGGCTATCAATACGTGGTGATTGATGATGGCTGGCAAACCGATGAACGGAGTGCGGATAACCGTCTGGTGGCTGATCCTGCTAAATTCCCCAGCGGGATTAAGGCATTAAGTGATTATGTCCATTCGAAGGGTCTCAAGTTCGGCATCTATTCCTGCGCGGGGACATTTACCTGCATGGGCAAACCCGCCAGCTACGGTTATGAACAGATCGATGCACAGACTTTTGCCGAGTGGGGCGTGGATTTCCTCAAATACGACTTTTGTTATAAGCCTGCCGGTGTAGATGGACCTTACCTATTTCAGCGTATGGGGCAAGAACTACGGGCATCAGGTCGCCCTATCCTTTACAGTGTCTGTGAGTGGGGCACTAATGAACCGTGGAAATGGGCAGCGAGCGCGGGCGCGCATATGTGGCGCACGACAGGTGATATTCAGGATGCGTGGGAAAGCGTGGAAAGATTGGGCTTTTCGCAGGCGGGTTTAGAGGCTTACGCAGGACCTAATCACTGGAACGATCCTGATATGCTGGTTGTCGGGATGTACGGCAGTGGCAACGTAGCATTCGGCGGCTGTACGGATGATGAGTATCGTTCGCACTTCAGCCTGTGGTGTTTACTTGCTTCACCGCTAATGCTTGGCTGCGATGTACGCAAAATGAACGATACCACCAAATCGATCTTGCTGAACCGCCGCGTGATTGCCATCAATCAAGACCCGTTAGGTCGTCAGGGTTTTCTGGTCGAGCGTGAACCGGAGCGCTTCGAGGTATGGATGAAGCCGCTGCTGGATGGCTCGGTTGCGGTTGCGCTGTTCAATCGGGATCACAACCCGCGCAAGATGAGTGCTGCATGGGAATCGCTGCGCATCCATGATCGCACCATCTGTCGCCTAGAGGATTTATGGTCGGGCGAGAATCTGGGTGAGCATGATCGGGCTTATGCGGTAACGGTACCACCGCATGGAGTCAAGCTGCTGCGACTGACACCGATTGGCAAGTAGCGGGTTCAGTAGAGACCGTAAAATCTGTTAGAATAAATAAGCTAATGGCTGAATAACACTGATAAATGGTTTAGAACAAAATAGATGAGACTTACATCGCGCGGCGAATATGCATTATTAGCGCTGGTTTATCTGGCGAGACAACCAAATGATGTTTATATCCGCACGGAAACGATAGCGGCAGCGCAGGAAATCCCTGCGAAGTTCTTAGAGCAAATCTTGCTGACGCTGAAGCGTGCTCAGTATCTTTCCAGTCAAAAAGGGCAGCATGGTGGCTATCGACTAGCACGAGAAGCCAAAAATATCACGTTGGCGGAGATCATTCGCCTAGTGGATGGTCCACTCGCACCGACGGATTCCGTCAGCAAATACTACTATCGCCGCACACCAATCCAGAAAGAGGCGGCGCTAGTGGATGTACTGGTGCGCGTCCGCGACTGCATCCTCGATATCCTCGAAAATACCAGTATCGCTGACATTAGCTAGGCTGCGACGTTTAGCAGCCAATTCCGTCATCTTGCACAAAGCGGATCCCAGTCCGCAAAATCAATACTTGCGCATTGTAGAACAATCATGGTACTATCCCGACCAGTCCTACAAAGTCTACTGGTTTAATCAACTAAGTGGGTTTAGCTTTCCGATGAAGATCAAGATGTGTTGTCAGGCTTGCGTTTGTATGCCTCACAGTGAAAAAGCACTGTGGTTTCGTGCTGCGCCTTGCTAGTAAACACGCCGTGTTATGACGCAATGAAAGCCTCGAACCAACAGTGTCGAGGCTTTTTTTTGCCTGAGTACCTGATTGCATGTCTTAGTGAACTGGAAAGGATATTCAAGTTGACCGTTAACGATGCTGTTATTCACGAAACACTGGAACGCTTGAATGCCGAATTCGAGAACAGTACGCCGCAAGAAATATTGCACTGGGCAGTTCAGAATTACGGGCAAAGCCTCGTTTCGGTGACCAGCTTTCAGCCGACTGGCATCGTGATCCTGCATATGCTTAGTGAGATCGCCCCAAATACGCCAGTACTTACGCTGGATACGGGTTTGCTGTTCCCTGAAACTTACGCCTTGATGGAGCAGCTTGAGCAGCAGTTGAACCTGAACCTGATCCGTGTGCGTCCAGCGTTGACGGTTGAGCGGCAAGCGGAACAGTACGGTGCAGCATTGTGGGAACGTGACCCTGACCGCTGCTGCGATCTACGGAAGACCGTGCCACTAGCTCAGGCGCTGACCCCATACTCGGCATGGATTACGGGACTGCGCCGCGATCAATCTGAGGGACGCGGACAGACGCCGATCATCAGTTGGGATCGCAAGCATGAGAAGGTAAAGTTAGCACCGTTAGCGACATGGAACGAGTCGATGGTATGGATGTACCTCGAAGCCTTCGAATTGCCTCACAATGCCCTACACGATCAGGGTTATCCCAGCATCGGTTGCTATCCTTGTACACAAGCTGTTTCACCGGATTCGAGTGATAAACGCGCTGGACGTTGGCGCGGGCATCGCAAAACCGAATGCGGCATTCATGTGATCAATCGCTAAAGTTCTAATTAAGTCATCGGAGAGGATCGAACAGTGTCAGTGAACGCATCTTACCCTAGTGCCCAGCCCAACGACGGTTTTACTTTGTGGTTGACCGGACTTTCCGGCGCAGGCAAAACCACCATCGCTTTGGCGCTGGAAGCAGAATTGCGCGGACGTGGCGTGCGCGTTGAACGTTTGGATGGCGATGTAGTCCGCGAAGGGCTGACGCGCGATCTGGGTTTTAGTAAAGAAGACCGCGATAAGAACATCGAGCGCGTGACTTTCGTTGCCAAGCTGCTGTCGCGCAATGGCGTAGGCGTAATTGCCTCATTTATCTCTCCGTATCGGGATGCGCGAGATAAGGCGCGTCGAGAAACCACCAACTTTATTGAAGTGTTCGTCAACGCCTCGCTAGATACATGCATCAAGCGTGATGTTAAGGGCATGTATGCCAAAGCAATCGCAGGTGAGATCAAGCAGTTTACGGGCATCAGCGATCCCTATGAAGCGCCAGAAGCAGCAGAACTAACCCTTGTCACCGACAACGAATCCGTCGAGCAGAGCGTCGCCCGCATTCTGGAATATCTGGAATCGCGTGGTCTGATCGCTCCCGTTGCTGTCAGCGCAGGCGCAGAGGTAATCTGATGACTTATACACAAAAGTTCCATCTGATTGCACCACATGGCGGCACGTTGATCAACCGCGTGCTGACCGGTGATGCCCACGCCGAGAAGTCTGATTATGCGGCGACGCTGGAGAAAATCTACCTGAGCGAGATCAACCTCGCTGATCTGGAGATGATCTCCAATGGTGCATTGAGTCCGTTGAACGGATATATGGGATCGGCGGATTACCAGTCCGTTGTGCGCGACATGCGCTTGGCGAATGGCTTACCGTGGTCGATCCCCGTGACGCTGGCGGTATCAACCGAACAGGCGGATCGGATCAAGATCGGACAGGAAGTGGCGCTGGTAGAACGCCGCGAGGATGGCGATCACATTCTGGCGATCCTCGAAGTCTCCGACAAGTACACCTATGATCGGGAGACGGAAGCGCGGGAAGTCTACAAGACGACGGAAAGCGCACATCCCGGCGTGGCACGTCTGTACAAGCAAGGTGATGTGCTGCTCGGCGGCGACATCTGGTTGCTGGAGTATCCGCAGCGGGTGACGCGCGAATTTGCTGATCTACGCTACACGCCAACGCAAACCCGCTCGATCTTCACCGAGCGTAATTGGCGGCGCGTGGTAGGTTTCCAGACGCGCAATCCGATCCACCGCGCACATGAGTACATCCAAAAAACGGCGCTGGAGATCGTTGATGGCTTGCTGCTACACCCGTTGGTGGGTGAGACCAAATCCGATGACATCTCCGCCGCTGTGCGCGTAGAAAGCTACGAAGCAATTGTCAGCGCCTACTATCCGGCGTCGCGGGTGTTGCTAGCGGCATTCCCCGCCGCGATGCGGTACGCAGGTCCACGAGAAGCGATTTTCCATGCCATTGCCCGCAAGAATTACGGCTGCTCGCACTTCATCGTCGGGCGCGATCATGCTGGCGTGGGCAAGTATTACGGATCCTATGATGCACACTACATCTTTGATCAGTTTGAGCCGGAGGAGATCGGCATCACGCCGCTGTTCTTCGAGCATACCTTCTTCTGCCGCAAGTGCGGATCTGTGGTTAGCGCCAAGACCTGCCCGCACGAGAGCAGCGATCATGTAGTGTTGAGTGGGACGCAGGTGCGCGAGATGCTGTCGCGCGGTGAAGACCTTCCTGTGGAGTTCACACGTCCCGAAGTTAGCCAAATCCTCATGCGCGGCGTTCAGCAGCGCGTGGTTGAGCAGTAATTACGCAGGGAACGGGGTGATAGGGTGATGCAGTCATATATGGCGAAGCGATTTGCCCGCGATTGTCTCTGTAGAAGCTGAACTTGTAGAACTCACTACAACACAGCTTGTAGTGGATCGTCGGCAACAGTTCATGCTTATTCAGTCTGGTTTACACGACAATCACGGAGAAAATCACAATGGTTCGCCAGAATGCATATCAACTTCAGAAGTCGCGCAAGCTGCGTTTCGTAGCGGCGGCACTGCTTATCGCCTTAGTCATCGTCGGTCAGTTTGGTGGTACGGTCAAGGCACAGTCGGAGATCACACTGACGCTTGCCGGGTTCGCCGTGCCGCGTGAGGCATATGCTGAGATTATCCCGTTGTTCCAAGCCTATTGGGAGCAAAAGACCGGTCAGAAGGTCATCTTCAACGAATCGTACATCGCCAGTGGCGCACAATCCCGCGCTATCGTCGGTGGTTTCGAGGCAGACATCGCCGCACTATCGATCAGTAGTGACATCACGCGCATCGTGGACGCTGGCTTGATCACCACTGACTGGACAGATAATACCTACAAGGGCATCGTCACTGATTCAGTCGTGGTGCTGGCGGTGCGTAAGGACAATCCCAAGAACATTCAGGACTGGGCAGACATCGCTAAGGAAGGCGTGGAAGTGATCACGCCCGATCCGGCGACTAGCGGTGGCGCCCAGTGGAATCTGCTCGGTGCCTATGGTGCTGCCAAACGTGGCAACGTTGAAGGCATAGAGAAGGGTGACGAGGGTGCATTGGCATTCCTTGCCCCGCTAATCAAGAATGTCAGCGTATTCGACAAGGATGGACGCGAGAGCTTCCTGACCTTCGAGCGCGGCATCGGCGATGTAGCGATTACCTACGAGAACGAGGCGTATTCCGGTCAGGCAGCAGGCACCGAGTTGGAGATCATCCGCCCGAAGTCCACGATCTTGATCGAGAATCCCATTGCTGTCGTGGATGTCTACACGGAGAAGCACGGGACGACGGAAGTCGCCAAGGCGTTTGTGGAATTCCTATATACGCCAGAAGCACAGACCGTATTCGCTCAGAAGGGTTTCCGTCCGCTGCTGGAAGAAGTAGCCAAAGATGCCGCTTTTGAGGGCAAGTTCCCCGAAATCACCGATCTGTTCACCATTGAGGAGTTCGGTGGTTGGGGCAAAGTGCGTAAGGAACTGTTCGGTGACGAAGGCGCAATCACCAAGTTGATCGCTGAAGTCAAGGGACAGCAATAGATTCAAGCCAGCAGTTCGGGGGTGGGATCACCTGCCCCTGAACTGCCGAATATTTGCCATTTTTTTAATGGCGAAAATGGCAAAAAAATGGCAAATGGTAGGCAAGTTTTGGAAACAGGTTTGTATTACACAAACCAACTATTTGTAAACGGTTCGCGGACTAATTTCTAACAACAGTAAGTGCAAAACATTTCTCATGACGCAACTTTCCGCGACTAGCGGCACTTTCTCAGGCAAGCCCAACGACGATACGGCGGTGGCACAATCCGCCTATCGCTCTCTGTGGGGGACGTATGGGCTGCGCTTGGCAGCGTTAAGCTATCTGGCGCTGTTCATCCTGATCCCGCTGGTGGTGGTGAACGTAGAGGGTTTCCGACAGGGGCTTGACGCGTTCTTCGCTGACGTAACGCGCCCCATCGCGGTGAGCGCGATCTGGCTGACGTTGTGGACAGCGGGATTGATGGCGACGATCAACACCGTGATGGGTGTGCTAACCGCCTACGTGCTGGTGAACTACACGTTCCCCGGTAAAGCACTGTTCAACGCAGTGGTCGATCTGCCATTCGCTATCCCCGCATTGGTGACAGGCGTGATGCTGGTGCTGTTGTACGGTCCGCAGACGGCAATCGGCGGCTTTTTCGAGAAAACCCTGAACTTTCGCATTCTGTTTGCACCACCGGGGATTGTGCTGGCGCTGCTGTTCATCAGCTATCCGTTCGTGATCCGCACCGTGCAGCCCGTCCTCGCTGCACTTGACTTCAATCAGCAGGAAGCCGCTTACACGTTGGGAGCCTCCAACTGGACGACCTTCCGACGGGTGATTCTTCCAGCAATTCGTCCAGCGGTGGTGACTGGCGCATTACTGAGTTTTGCTAGGGCGCTCGGTGAATTTGGATCAATCATCGTGGTGGCGGGCAATGTGCCGATGCGTTCGCAAACGGCAGCGGTGTACATCTATGGACAGGTAGAAGGTGGCAACATGCAAGCTGCCAGCGCCGTCTCGGTAGTGCTGTTGTTCATCGCCTTCGGCATCACGGTGCTGGTAAGCGTGGCGTTGAAGCGGGGAGGAAAAGCCCATGCGTGAGTTATCGCCACGTTCTCCGGTTGGCGTGATCTTAATCGGCATTGTCCTCGTTTATGCAGGACTGCTGATCGGTGCGCCGCTGGCAGCGATGGTGCAGGGTGCGTTCGGCAAAGGGATCGAGCCATTCATGAAGGCGCTGACGCAACCAGACGTACTGCACGCCTTTCAGGTGACGGTTTCGCTAGCTGCTGGCTCGGTGCTGGTCAATACGGTATTCGGCTTGATCGTAGCGTGGGTGCTGGTACGTCATCGTTTCCCCGGACGGCGGATTGTGGATGCGCTGGTAGATGCGCCTTTTGTGTTCTCGCCCGTGATCGCTGGCTACGTGCTGATCGTGTTGTTCGGGCGCGGTGGTTGGTTCACGCCGCAGAATTTTCAGATCGCCTTTGCCTTTCCCGGTATGTTACTCGGCACGATCTTCGTCTCGCTGCCGTTCGTGATCCGCGAAGTGCAGCCTGTTCTGGAAGCGCTGACCTCCGAGCAAGAAGAAGCGGCGTATACGTTAGGCGCGAGTGCGTGGTCTACCTTCCGGCGGATCGTGATCCCGCAAATCTGGCGCGGCTTGCTCTATGGCATCGTACTGACGCTGGCACGATCACTCGGTGAATTCGGTGCTGTGGTCGTGGCTGGTGGCGCCGTTGAAAATGTGACTGAAAGCGCGACGGTCTACGTGTTCCGCGCGAGTCTAGATCGCAATCCTATCGGCGCTTACAGCGTCTCTATCGTCCTTTGCATGATTTCCGTGATTATTTTGACGGCGATGAGTCTGCTGCGCCGCCGTGCGGTTCGCTAAAGGGAGATTGAAGCCATGTCCATCGCTTTAGAACATGTAGTGAAGTCGTATGCGGAGCAAAGCGTCGTCAAAGATGTCTCGCTAGAGATCGAATCCGGTGAGTTGTTTGTCCTGCTGGGCGCAAGCGGCAGCGGTAAGAGTACCCTGCTGCGCTTGATCGCCGGGCTTGTACCCGTTAACAGCGGGCGCATCTGGCTGCATGGACGCGATGTAACCAACCTGCCGCCGCAGCAGCGCAACACGGGATTCGTGTTCCAGAATTATTCCCTTTTCCAGCACATGACGGTGGCGGAGAACATCGAGTTTGCGCTGGATATTCGCCGCGTTGCCCGTCCGCAGCGCCGTCAGCGGGTGGCAGAACTGCTGGAATTGATCGGTATGAGCGATCTGGGTGAACGCAAACCCTCGCAGATTTCAGGTGGACAACAGCAGCGGGCAGCATTGGCACGTGCGCTGGCGCACCAACCAGAAGTCTTGCTATTAGATGAACCATTTGGCGCATTGGATGCCAAGATTCGCGGTCAACTGCGGCAGAACCTGCGTGAGATCCAGAAGCGGCTCGGCGTGACAGCAATCCTTGTCACGCATGATCAGGAAGAAGCATTCGAGTTAGCAGATCGGATCGGTGTGATCGAACGCGGCGAACTATTGGAGATCGGCACACCTGACGCGCTGTATCGCCGTCCGCAGCATCCCTTCACGGCGTCATTTTTGGGTACGGCAAATCTGCTAGCAGCACAGCGCAATAGTCATCAGGTACATTGGGGCGATGTGAGTCTGGAAGCGCCAGCGGAGTCCGAGCATTTGTCGAATCAACCAGTGCTAATCCTCTCACGTCCAGAGGAGATCGAACTCGCCGCCAGTGCAGAAGAGTTACACGGACAAGCCCTCGGACGTGGAGTGGTGGCGGAAAAGGTATTCTCCGGCGCTGTAGAAAAAGTGGTCGTGCGTCTGAATGAGAATGCAGGCGGTTACGGGAATGGCAATGGACGCCAACAACCGCTGGAGCTTCAGGCGCAACTGAATGCCGCCGAAGTGGACGCCAAGTCGATCGACATTGGCGCTGAAGTCTGGGTTGGATTGAAGAAGTATCATTTGCTGCCGCAACTTGAGACGCCTCGTGTCAGCGGCGGGAAACGAGCATAACCCGCGACGATGAACAGTGTTCTCATTAATGTGCCACCTCTAGTCTTTTCCGGTGGTGATTTTGAGATGACCTACATTCTTGAATCATGAACCGGAGAGGATGAGCGAGTGGGGCATTAGTTATTTCAGATAGGGGAAAACATGTCTGCCAACTCTAGCGGTCCAGCAACACCTGCTGGGTCAGGTGGCGGCTTCACCCTCAGTGAAGATTGGCTCGCCACCATTATTGGTCTAGTTATTGCCTTGATCATTGGTTTGGGTGTCCTCGGACCCGGACAACAGACCGTCACCCTCGATGCTGCGGCAAACACCACAGCCTCCAAATCCACTTTAGCGATCAGCGGTTGGAGCGTCAGCGCGACGTTAGCAGGAAAGACTTCAAGCATCAGCGCCGCGCCCAAAGTGCTTCAAGCAGGCGCAACCTATGTGATCACCTGTGAAAACGCTACACTTAGCGCTGCTCAGGCAACGGATCAAGCGCTGCCTGAAGGGGTAAGTGCTGCCGCCAGCAACCGCGCACAAATTGCCGTGGTCAATAAATGTCCCGATGCTGTGCGCGTGACATATACCAGCGGCGCTGCCGTGCCCTATCCTCTGTTTCGGATCTTCTAGTCTTCTCAGTTTGTTTTGGCTTCAGTCACCAGCGGCAGTGTATGCCGCGAGACTGCTTGATAGGAATCTCTACTCATGACAACTACTAGTGCAGCTTCCACTCCAACTCCGGCGGGGGAGTCGGCGCAGCCATCGGTGCGACCATCGATCCTTGATCTTATTCCCGGCGCAATTCTGCTGATCGTGCTGACGCTGCTGGTGGCGGAGATAGATCGCGCCATCGCCAATGCCTTCCGCGCACAGGGCGTAGCACAGAATCCGCTGGAATATCCGTTGACCGCAGTGGTCATCGGCTTGATCGTCAATTTCATATTGCGTGCGACCAACACTTTTACGCGCGTACGTCCGGCAATCCGCACCGAGTTTTTCCTGAAGATCGGCTTGGTACTGCTCGGTGCACGGATTAGCCTCGGTGATCTGCTGGCGACGGGGGCGGGTGGTTTGATTCAGGCGCTGATCATGGTGACCTCCGTCTTTTTCTTCACGTGGTGGCTTGGTGGCAAACTAAAGCTCTCGGATACGCTGCGTGCCGTGATGTCTTCCGCAGTCTCGATCTGCGGAGTAGCGGCGGCGATTGCTGCCGCCGGATCGGTGCAGGCACGTAAGGAAGAAGTCAGCTACATCACCACTTTAGTGATTCTGACCGCGCTGCCGTTGATGGTCATCATGCCACCTATCGCGCAGGCGCTAGGCTTGTCGCCAACCGTTGCAGGAGCATGGTTTGGAGGCAACATCGACACGACGGCGGCTGTAGTAGGAGCGGGGACGATCTACGGACCGAAAGCGCAGGAAGTGGCTGCTATTGTAAAAGGCACGCAGAACGTCCTGATCGGGTTTGCTGCTTTCGGATTAGCGTTGTACTTTGCAACTGTGATCAACCGCGGTAAAGACGAGAAACGTCCGAGCGCCCGCGTGATCTGGGAACGCTTCCCCAAGTTCGTGATCGGGTTTGTGTTGGTGTCGATTTTGGCGTCCGTCGGTGTATTTCCGAAAGAGTTGACGCGCGAAATTGACACTGCTTCCAAATGGCTGTTCACGCTGGCGTTCGTGTGCATTGGCTTGGAATTTTCGCTCAAGGATTTGCGACAGGCAGGTTGGCGTCCGGTGATCGTGTATCTGGGGGCAACGGTGTTCAACACGCTGCTGGCGCTGGTTGTATCGTACGTAATCTTTGGTGTGGTGTTCCCGCGCTGAGTGCGCTATAGGATCGCATCACTGTGATCCATATGGATTAGGGCATTTCGCATAATAAGTGTTGCAACGGGCAGTGAGGTACGCTACACTGCTTAGTATGAATACAATTTTGCGTGCCGTAGACATGTCTTTGTATTGCGTGGCTTGTATGTGTTGTACACAGCCAGCTTGGACTCCGGTACGCCCTGAGACGTTGTAGTGCGCCTTCGCCTAATTCACACGTTTTAACTGAAGCTGACCGGAATGGTCAGCTTTTTGTTTGCCAACTAATACGAGTTCTTCAGTCAACAAAGTCAAGAATGCCGATCCAGTTTGAGGTGGGGAAAAGATGAGCAAGGGCAATGTCGAGCAAATAAAGATACAGAGTCAGGGGCTGCGTGGTACATTGGCGGAGGAATTCGCCAATGCCGATGCCTTTCTCAGCGGCGCAGCCAAGACGCTAATCAAATTTCACGGTTCGTACCAGCAGGAAGATCGGGATGCGCGCAAGAAGGCGGATCGCAGTCGTGACGACAAAGAATATCAGTTCATGCTGCGAACTAAACTCCCCGCCGGGCAACTCTCACCAGCACAGTATCTCGTCCACGATGACTTGGCATCGCGCTTTGCCAACAACACATTGCGCATCACCACGCGGCAGGATTTCCAACTTCACGGCGTGATCAAGGGCAATTTGCGCGACACGATCCGCGAATTGAATGCGCTGTTGGTGACTACCTTCGGCGCGTGTGGTGACGTGGTACGCAACGTGATGGCTTGCCCCGCGCCGACCAGCGATCCGCAACGGAAAGCCGTGCAAGATTTCGCCTTTCAGATGAGCGAGGAACTACTGCCACGCAGCAAAGCATATCACCAGATCTGGCTGGATGGCGAAGCGCTGATCGACGACGAGCATGATCCGCTGTACGGCAGAACATATCTACCGCGCAAGTTCAAGATCGCTATCGCCTTCCCCGGCGATAACTGCGTGGATATTTACACTAACGATGTCGGCTTGGTGGCTCTGTTCGATGAGCAGAACACGCTGATCGGCTACAACATCCTCGCAGGTGGCGGCATGGGCATGACACATAATAACGAGGAGACCTATCCTCGCCTTGCCGATGAAGTCTGCTTCGTGACGCCGGAGCAAGCGTTGGAGGTGGTCAAGGCAATTGTGACCATTCACCGCGATTTCGGAGATCGCGGCAACCGCAAGCATGCGCGCCTAAAGTACATCCTTGCGGAGTGGGGCGTCGATGCTTTCCGTGCCGAACTGCAAAATCGGGTGAACTTCCCGTTGCAAGATGTGCGTCCGATGCCAGCCTTCGAGACGCTGGATCATCTGGGTTGGTTCGAGCAGGGCGATGGCAAACTGTTCTTGGGCATCCCTGTTGACAGCGGACGCATCTACAATCGCGGTGATTATCGGCTGCGTGATGCGCTGCGCTTGTTGGTCGAGAAGTTCCAGCTTCCGGTGCGCCTGACTGCACAGCAGAATATCTTGCTGGTGGATATTGATGCGCAAGATCAGGCTGAGATCGAACAAATTCTGGCGGAGCATCGCGTCAGCACTGTCGAGCAGATTTCGGCGCTGCGCCGCAATAGCCTTGCTTGCCCTGCGCTGCCTACCTGCGGACTGGCGATCAGTGAAGCGGAGCGGGTACTACCGAGTGTACTTGCTGACTTAGAAGCGGTACTTACCGATCTGGAATTGGACGACGAACCAATCTCTCTGCGGATGACGGGCTGCCCCAACGGTTGCGCGCGTCCGTACGTCTCGGAGATCGGCGTGGTGGGGCGCGGACTCAACAAGTACACATTATTTTTGGGCGGCAGTTTCGTCGGTACGCGGATCAATACGCAGTTCCGCGATCTGGTGCCTATCACAGAGATCGGCGCAACGCTGCGTCCGGTGTTCGCCTACTTCCGCGATCAGCGCTTCCCTGAAGAGTCGTTCGGTGATTTCTGCGCAAGAGTTGGCTTAGAGACACTGCGTAATCTGCCTATCAGCGAAGCACAGCCCCAATCCGAGCGTGTGTTACAGGACGCTGGTAAATAATGACCACGGCGCTGGTGCTAGCGGGTCACGGATCGCATATCAGTCCGCATACAGCCAGTGTGGTCTGGCAGCATGTGGATCGATTGCGGGCGCTCGGTGTGGCGGATGAAGTGGCAGCGGCGTTCTGGAAGGAACCGCCCTCGTTTCATCGCGTTTTTGAGTCGCTGACCTCGCAAGATATCACCGTGATCCCGATCTTCACCGCGCAAGGCTACTTCACACAGACCGTGATACCGACGGAAATGGGCTTGACGGGCGCGATCACGCAGCGGGATGAACGGGTAATCCGTTATGCGCGCACACCGAACGAACATCCGGAACTGGCACGGATAGTGCGGCAGCGCGTAGAGACGGGGCGCGAGGAGATCGGTGCAAAGGCTGATCAGATTGCCGTCGCGGTGATCGGACACAGTACACGACGCAATCCAGAGAGCCGCCAAGCTGCCGAACAGCAAGTTGCGCTGCTGAGATCGGCGGGAGTTGCTGCGGAAGTGATCGCGGTATATCTGGATGACTCGCCAGCGATTCCGGACGTTTACGCGCTGACCAACGCGCCGATTTTGATCTGTGTGCCGTTTTTCGTGGCGGCAGGATCGCATACCACGCTGGATGTTCCGGCGCGACTTGGCTTACAGTCTGGCGAACGGATCGCGGAGATCAACGGACGGACAGTGATCTATACCGCGCCAGTTGGGGTTGAGGAGTCGCTAGCCGAGGTGATTCTTGATCTGGCGCGGGAAGCAGGTGCATCGCTGCATGAGCCGCACGAGGGATCGGCGTGGGATCATTTTCCGGCGGCGGGACGAGAGGATCTGATTGCGGCAGTAGAAGCGGCGGGAGAAATGGTGTTCGGGGATCTCTTGCTGTCGCTCAACGAGGTTTCAGCAATTAACCCGGTAATGAATTACCATGCTCAACGAACGAAGTCCCTGCGGGACTCAAAGATAATTACATCACCTGCTGACCTGCGTGCCTTTATGCGAGGGGAGTACGGTGTGTTTCGTCCGCTACCGACGATGCGCGATCTGCCGATAGGTTGGCATGTCGCAGTCGAGAGTGCGGAACAGCTACACGCCGTCGTAGAGACGATCTATCCGGGCGCAGTGGCTGATTGGTCGGCGGCGCGACAGGGAAACCTACGGATTACGGATTTACATCAGGTTGCTGCCCGTCAGACGGGGATGTTCCGCGATGTTGATACGTTGACAGCGGTACAACATGGGGATGTAGTGATGAGAACGTGTGCGAACTGCGTACTTCAGCCAGTTTGGTTCGAGGTAAGCACACCAGCGGTTCTGCCTTGCGCGGAAGCCTGTAATTTGTGGTTAAGCAGGGCGGTGAAGCAGCTAGAGCTAACGGAGTCACTGACGTAATGGCAAGCGGTAAGGTTTATCTGATCGGTGCTGGTCCGGGTGATCCTGATCTGATCACGGTGAAGGGGTTGACTCTGCTGCGCCGCGCTGAAGTCATACTTTATGATCGGCTGATTCCGCTGGAACTGCTGCACGAGGCGCGATCCGATGCCGAATTGATCGATGTGGGCAAAGTCTCGCTGCGGGCAGATCAGAAGTTCACGCAGGAACAGATCAACGCGCTGATCGTCAGCAAGGCGCTGGAAGGTCGCAGCGTGGTGCGCTTGAAGGGTGGCGATCCGTTTGTGTTCGGGCGCGGTGGCGAGGAAGCATTGGCGTGTGTGGAAGCGGGGATACCCTTTGAGATCGTGCCGGGGGTAAGCAGCGCCGTCGCCGTGCCAGCGTATGCGGGCGTGCCTGTGACGCAGCGGGGATTAGTTTCGGCGTTCACAGTATTCGCCGGACATGAAGATCCCACGAAAGAACAGAGTCAGGTCGATTATGCGGCACTTACTGCTGCCGCCAAATTGGGCACATTGGTGCTGCTGATGGGCTTATTCAACCTGCCACAGATCGTGGATCGACTGTTGGAGCATGGACTCGCGCCGGATACGCCCGTGATGTGTATCGAACGCGGCACGACTCCGCAGCAGCGGGTGATCACGGGGACGGTGGCAACATTGCCCGATCTGGCTGCACGCGCTGAACTGAAGCCACCCGTCACAACGGTGATCGGTGCGGTGGTGAAGCTGCGCGATCAGGGCTTGGATTGGTTCAATGGCGTGCTAGAGAAGGCGCAGCAGCATGATTAGTGAACAGTCCCCAATGCTCTTATGCGTTGGCGTGAGTTATCGCAGCGCGTCCATCGAACAGCGAGAACGGGCGGCGCTGACGATTTCGCAGCAAGATCGCCTTTATGCTGATGTCCGCGCGCATCAGGCATCGGGGATCGGCAATCTGGTGATCGTTTCCACCTGTAACCGCACAGAACTCTATGCCTATGCTCCAGAAGCGGAGCGAGAAACATTGTTCGCTCTGCTGCTGCGCTCCAGCCAGTTGAGGCGGGAGGAGTTAGCACAAAGCGCTTACCAGCATACGGGTGAAATGGCGCTATGGCATTTGTTACGGGTGGCGGCGGGACTAGACTCGCAGACGGTTGGTGAGCCGCAAATCCTCGGTCAGATCGTGCGTAGCTACGAACGCGCTGTGCAGGAGAAAACGATCAGCGCGGAACTGGCGCGGACGATGCAAGCGGCGATCCGTGCAGGTAAGCGCGTGCGTGGTGAGACTGGTTTGGGTAATGGCGCGTCATCACTTGGGACGCTGGCGGCACGCGAAGCCGAGCAGGTTGTTGGCGATCTCTCGCAGGCGACGGCGCTGATCGTGGGCGCGGGCAGCATGGCGAGAGCAGCAGTCAAGGCGCTGACGGTGCGCCATGTCGGTCGGTTGATCGTGGCTAACCGCACAGTGGAAAAGGCTCAGGCGCTAGTCTCGCAACATCACGGCGAAGCGATCTCGCTCGACGGAATCACGGCAATTCTGCCCCAAGTTGATGTCGTGATCACGGCGACAAGCACAGCAGAAGCATGGCTGTGTGCCGAAGATGTGGCGCAAGCGCAGTTGCAGCGGGGCAATCGCCCACTAGCGATCCTCGATTTAGGCTTGCCGCGTAACGTCGATCCACAGGTCACGACTGTTTGGGGCGTACAATTGCGTGATCTGGATGCTTTGCAGAAACTAGCAGGAGCGGCGATCACGCGCCGTCAGCAGTGGATTCCGCAAGCGGAGTCAATCCTCTGCGAAGAATTGGAACGACTGCTGATCTGGCTGCGCGAACGTGCCGCTGTCACTGAAATTCGCCACCTATATGAAAGAGCGCAGCAGCAAAGGATCAGCGAATTGGATCGCCTATGGCAGCAGTTGCCACATCTAGAGATTTTTGAGCGTGTCGAGATCGAGAAATTCAGCCGCCGGATGATCAATAAGACACTGCATTTGCATGTAATGGAATTGAAACGCGCCGCTGGAAGGCAATCGGAATGGCAGTGGCAGTAAAGCGCCAACGGATCGTCATCGGCACGCGTGGTAGTCAGCTTGCGCTGGCGCAGAGCGAGATGGTCGCGGCGGCATTGCGATCGCAGTATCCAGCGTTTGAGGTCGTGCTGAAAATCATTTCTACGCAGGGAGATCGCAGCCCTGATCAGCCGCTGCCAGAGATCGGCAATAAGGGCGTGTTCACCGCTGATATTGAAGAAGCGTTGCGCACAAGTGAGATCGATTGTGCGGTTCACAGCCTCAAAGATTTGCCCACCGAGTTACCCGCAGAATTTGTCATCGCCGCCATCCCTGAACGCGCCTCACCGTTCGACGCTCTGATTAGCCGTGATAAACGGACGCTGGATCAACTGCCGCGCGGTGCACGAATCGGTACGGGCAGCCTCCGCCGCAGCGCCCAGTTGTTGGCGATCCGCTCTGATCTGGTGATCGTGCCACTGCGTGGCAATGTGCCGACACGGATTGCCAAACTGTATGCGCCTGATAGCCCCTACGATGCGATTGTGCTTGCCGCGGCAGGTTTGGAACGCCTCAAGCTGATTGATCAGATCACACAGATGTTTGAACCTCAACAGATGTTGCCTGCGCCCGGACAAGGGGCAATCGCGGTGGAATGTCGGGCGGATGATATGGCAATACGCGATCTGCTCGCGGTGATCGATCACGCGCCGACACGCAATGAGGTAGAAGCGGAGCGCGGATTCCTATTCACATTGGATGCTGGATGCAGTTTGCCCGTCGCTGCGTTGGGGAGAATTCAATCAGGGATACTCGTATTCACAGGGCGAGTGTGCAGTGAGGACGGCAAGCGCGTGATTGAGGTCAGCGGGGACTCGCCCATTGGGGCAAGCACGGCGTGGAAGTTCGGCGCTACGATGGCGGAAAAGGCGCTGAAGCTAGGCGCACAGGCATTGCTATGAGTAGTTCCGTTTCCCCACTGGCGGGTAAGCGCATCCTGATCACACGTCCGCGTCCACAAGCCGAATCGTTCGCTGAGCTGCTGCGGGCGGAAGGCGCGATCCCGATCTTGTTCCCAACGATTCGGATAGAAGCGATGATGGATACAGCGGAGTTAGATGCCCGACTGCGCGATCTGGAATGTTATGATTGGATTGTTTTTACTAGCGCGAACGGCGTGAAGGTGGCATTTGATCGGCTGGCGGAGTTGAAATTATCGCTACCGGAGGCGGTCAAATTCGCGGTGATTGGTCCAGTGACGGCGCAGGCGTTGGCACAGCGTGGGATCAGCGCAACGGTGTGCCCTGAAAGGGATTATACGGCGGAGGGATTGTTGGCGGCGTTGGGAGTTGGGGGAACAGTTGAAACAGAGTCACCGGAGGTTGAAAAACTCCGGCTACAAAACTCGGAAAACCCACTGAAGTGGGTTAAGAGTAATTCAGAGCTTCTTGATTCCCAACGGGACTTCGTTCGTTCAGCCCGGCAATTCATTGCCGGGAACAGTAAGTTTCTGTTATTGCGTGCAGAGGGTGCGCGGGCGACATTGAGGGATGGATTGGTAGCGACTGGTGCGCTGGTGGATGAGGTGGTGACTTACCGCGCAACGTATGGTGAAGTGAATGAGGAGGCAGTGACGCAGTTGCAGGCAGGAGTGGATATACTGACGTTCACCAGTTCCTCGACGGTGCGCCATTTTGTGGAGATGTTGGGCGATAAGGCGAATGCAATTGCAGAAGGTGCATTGATCGCTTGCATCGGTCCGATCACGGCACAATCGGCGAGTGAATTAGGTTTGCGAGTCGATGTCTGTGCGTCAGAATCGACGGTGCTTGGTTTAATCACCGCTATCAAATCAGCATTGAGTACGAAGGTTTAGCAGATGAGTTTTCCCACTACGCGCTTACGACGGTTGCGGACGAGCGCTACGCTGCGGATCATGCTCCGCGAGACGCAGCTTACCCCGCGCGATTTCATCTATCCGCTGTTTTGCGTTCACGGGCGCGATGTCCACGAAGAAATCGGAGCGATGCCCGGTGTTTATCATCAATCGGTGGATCAGTTGGCAGGGGAAGCGAAGGAAATCGCGGCGTTGGGTATTCCGGCAGTGATCCTGTTTGGCATTCCTGCCAGCAAAGATGAGATCGGCAGCGAAAATTACGCGGCAAATGGCATCATCCAGCAGGCGATCAAAGCGATCAAGGACGCCGCGCCGGAATTGGTGGTGATCACCGACGTGTGCATGTGCGAGTACACCGATCATGGTCACTGTGGAATCGTGCGCGAGGGGCGGATCGTGAATGATGAGACGCTGGATGTGCTGGCACGAGTCGCCGTTTCCCATGCCGATGCGGGCGCGGATGTGGTTGCTCCAAGCGCGATGATGGATGGCATGGTGCGGGCAATCCGCAGCGGGTTAGATGAGAACAACTACGGTGACGTGAATATTCTGTCCTACGCAGTCAAGTTCGCCAGCGCCTTCTATGGTCCATTCCGTGAGGCAGCACAGAGCGCCCCACAGTTCGGAGATCGCCGCGCCTATCAAATGGATCCGGCAAATGCGCGGGAAGCGATCCGAGAGGCGAGATTGGATGTCGAGGAAGGCGCGGACATGCTGATGGTCAAGCCCGCGCTGGCATATCTGGACATCGTGCGCCGTGTACGCGATCAGTTTGATCTGCCGTTGGGAGCGTACAATGTCAGCGGCGAATACAGCATGATCAAGGCAGCGGCGGCGCAAGGGTGGATCGATGAACAGCGGATTGTGCTGGAAACGCTGACCGGAATCAAGCGGGCGGGCGCGGATGTGATCCTGACTTATCACGCTAAAGATGCGGCACGCTGGCTGAATGGGTAGGAGTTAAGACCCGAGGCTAAAGCCAACGGGCTTAATGTGATAGGTGGTATCGATCATTTTGTTGTTATGACTTTTATTTATTGGCGTGCGGTGGGGTAAGCATGGCGCTTTCTCAGGATCGGTCACAAGAATTATTCCAGCAGGCACAGGGATTGTTTCCCGGTGGTGTCAATTCGCCTGTACGTGCCTTTCGCGGCGTGGGTGGCACGCCGCTGTTCATTGATCACGCTCAAGGCGGGTATATCTGGGATGCGGATGGCAACCGCTACATCGACTATGTGCTAAGTTGGGGTCCGCTGGTGCTCGGACATGCAGCGACGGAAGTGGTCAGCGCGATCACCGAGCAGGCGGCAAAAGGGACGAGCTACGGCGCACCGACGGCGCTGGAATCGCAACTGGCAGTGCTGATCCGTGAATTGATGCCATCGTTGGAGATGATGCGCTTCGTCAACAGCGGCACAGAAGCGACGATGAGCGTTATACGACTAGCGCGGGCATTCACGGGACGCAGCAAGATCATCAAATTCATCGGGCAGTATCACGGTCATGCGGATTTGCTGCTGGTGCAGGCGGGATCAGGTGTAGCGACGCTTGGCTTACCGGATAGTCCGGGCGTTCCGGTTGGCAGTACACAGGATACGATCAGTTTGCCGTTCAATGATCTAGGCGTGGTAGAAGCGGCATTGGCGCAGTATCCCGATCAGATCGCGGCTGTGATCGTTGAGCCAGTAGCGGGGAATATGGGCTTGGTGCTGCCGCAAGATGGCTACTTGCAGGGGTTGCGCGATCTTACAACACGCTACGGCGCGTTACTGATCTTTGACGAGGTGATGACCGGATTCCGTGTGGCGATGGGCGGCGCACAGGCTTTGTATAGCGTCACGCCTGATCTGACCGCGCTCGGCAAAGTGATCGGCGGTGGCTTGCCCGTCGGCGCTTACGGTGGACGCACAGAGATTATGAAGCATGTCGCGCCGTCGGGAACGATGTATCAGGCAGGTACACTATCGGGCAATCCGCTGGCGATGGCAGCAGGATTGGCGACGCTGCGATCATGGTCACAGTCAGGCGTTTTCGAGCGTGCAGCTACCGCGACAACGCAGTTAATCAACGGGATCAGGGAGATCGCGGCGGCAAATAACATTTCACTACAAGCAGCCAGCGTCGGCACGATGTTTGGTTTCTTCTTCACCGATACACCTGTGATCGACTATGCCAGTGCCAAAACGAGCGATGTAGCGCGCTTCGCCCGCTGCTTCCATGCGCTGTTAGAACGCGGAGTCTACATCGCGCCGTCGCAGTTTGAGGCGGGATTTGTGTCAGCGGCACATGATCAGGAGGTCATTGGGGCGACTCTACACGCATTTACTGAGGTGTTGGCGTTGCTCTAACCTTTGAATAACCACTCCGATCCACGCCATTGTCACCCGTTAGGCGCTCTGCTATAATGCCCTTGTTTGCACTCTTGACCTTGACCAACGAACCACAGCGTTCGGTTCGTTCGGTGTCGGTGGCGATGCAAACCACACTACGATTTATCATGAGAGGATACGAACGCAATGCCATTAGCCAAAGAACAAAAATCCGCTATTTTCGAGTCTTATTCCCGCCACGACGGTGACACGGGTTCCCCTGAAGTCCAGATTGCTCTCCTGACCCAGCGCATTAACCAACTAACAGACCACCTCCGCACCCACAAGCACGATGTATCTTCGCGCCGTGGATTGCTGAAACTGGTTGGTGCTCGCCTGCGTCACCTCAAGTATCTGAGCCGCAAGAACCCTGAATCCTATAAAGCGGTTATCGAGAAACTTGGTCTGCGCGACTACGTAAAGCGGTAGTCCACAGACGGCGTATTCATCGGCATAGGCGAAAGAAAATCACGCCAACGAGACAGGACGCTCACGCTGGCAGGATGTGGCGAATGATGCGAAGATCTTCTGAATCAGCATCCGCCCCCGCCCGACGGGAGCGTCTTTTTTCTACTCAATAGGAGTTTACAGGTATATGACCAACGGCACACAGAATGTGCAGCGTTTCACAGCGACGCTAGGCGGAAAAGAAATAACCATCGAGACCGGCAAATTTGCGATGCAAGCCGGTGCTGCTGTGACTGTGCGGATGGGCGACACGATGATTCTGGCGACGGCGACGATGAGCAATACAATTCGCCCCGGTATTGATTTCTTCCCACTATCAGTGGAGTACGAAGAACGCCTCTACGCTGCCGGACGCATCCCCGGCTCATTCTTCCGGCGCGAAGGACGTCCTGCAGAACAGGCGATCCTGACTGCCCGTGTGACTGACCGTCCTCTGCGTCCGCTGTTCCCCAAAGATTTGCGCAACGAAGTTCAGATCATCATCACGGCACTCAGCCACGACGCCGAGCATCCCGTCGATATGCTGTGCATCGTGGGCGCAAGCGCCGCGCTGACGATCTCCAACACGCCGTTCAACGGACCTGTTGCTGGCGTGCGCGTGGGTATGATCAATGGCGAACTGGTGGTTAACCCTACCTTCCAGCAGATGGAAGAAAGCGCGCTCGACTTGCGCGTAGCCGGCACTAAAGACGCGATCAACATGGTCGAATGCGGTGCTGAAGAAGTCGATGAAGCTACGATGGTCAAGGCGCTGCGTTTGGCTCACGAGTCGATGCAAGACTTGATCCGCATTCAAGAGGAAATGCGTGCCGCTGTTGGCAAACCCAAAGCCTCATACACGCCTGCCAAGAGCAGCGATGAGATGACGGCGAAAGTCCGTCAGCGCGTTAGTTCGCAGGTGACTAACATCATCTCGCAGTACACGGATCGTGATGAGCGCGAAGCCGCACTCGACGAAGTGCGCGATCTGGTAGTGGCGGAGTACAGCACGGAAGACCCCGAAGCCCTATCAGTGGCGGCGGATGTCAAGAGCGCCTACGAGGAGATCGTGGCGGAAGAAGTGCGCCGTCGCATCCTCTACGAAGGTATCCGTCCTGATGGTCGCAAGAACGACGAGATTCGCCCGCTGTCGGCGGAAGTCGGCGTGATCCCCCGCGTGCATGGTTCTGGCTTGTTCCAGCGTGGCTTGACTCAGGTGTTAAGTGTTGTCACGTTGGGTACACCACGTGACGTGCAGCAGTTGGATGGTCTCGATCCCGAGGACACCAAGCGCTACATGCATCACTATAACATGCCGCCTTTCTCCTCCGGCGAGACGACCCCGCTGCGTGGTCCCAAGCGCCGCGAGATCGGTCATGGTGCGCTGGCGGAAACGGCATTGCGCCCGATGATCCCGCCGGAAGAAGAATTCCCCTATACAATCCGCGTGGTCAGTGAAGTACTCTCGTCCAATGGTAGCACCTCGATGGGCAGCGTCTGCGGCAGCACTCTCTCCTTGATGGATGCAGGTGTGCCGTTGAAGCGTCCCGTCGGCGGTATTGCGATGGGTTTGATCACGGATGGCGACAAGTACGCTGTGTTGACCGACATTCAGGGCTTGGAAGATCATATCGGTGATATGGACTTCAAGGTCGCTGGTACGGAAAAGGGCATCACCGCGCTGCAAATGGACTTGAAAATCAACGGTGTCAGCGATCAACTGATGGCTGAAGCGTTGGAGCAAGCGCGCATTGCCCGTATGAAAATCCTTGAAGTGATGCTGGCGGCGATCTCTGAGCCACGTAAGCAATTGAGTGCTAACGCGCCGCGCATGGAAGTGATCAACGTGCCTGCCGACAAGATCGGTATGGTGATTGGTCCGGGCGGCAAGACAATTCGTGGTCTTCAAGAAAAGTACAACGTCAAGATCGACATCTCTGAAGATGGCACAACGTACGTTTCCGGCGCAGATGGTACTAGCACAGATCGCGCTATCGAAGTGCTGTTGGGCATGACCGAGGATGCCGAGATCGGGCGCATCTATACCGGTAAAGTCACGCGCATCGAACCATACGGCGCGTTCGTAGAATTTCTGCCGGGACGTGATGGCTTGGTACACATCAGCCAGCTTTCTGATCACCGTATCGAGAACATCGAAGATGAAGTAGCAATCGGTGATGAACTGATGGTCATGGTCACAGATATCGATCCGGGCGGTAAAGTACGCCTGAGCCGTCAAGCGGTGCTGGAAGATTGGACGCCTGAAGAAGCGCGTTCTCATGATCGTGGCATTCGCAGCGGCGGTGGAGATCGTGGTGATCGCGGAGATCGCGGTGGTGATCGTCGCGGCGGTGGCGGTGGCGGTGGCTATCGTGGTGATCGCGGCGGGGATCGTCGTGGTGGTGATCGCGGCGGGGATCGCGGGGATCGTGGTCCGAATCGCGGTGGCGGCGGTGGTTATCGCGGCGGTTGAGATCGTAGAATTCCACATTGATGAACGCGCCAATTATCCGTCCAGCGCAGGAGCGTGATCGCGCTGCGCTGGAGTCGATAGCACTTCGCATCGGTAACGGCTGGGACTATTTACCGCGCTTCATCAGCGACTGGCTGAACGATCCGACAGGAGAGTTCTTCGTCGTGGAAGTGGATAGTCAAGTCGTTGGTACGGGTAAACTGACGCGTTTGAGTGCTGACGAGTGGTGGTTAGAGGGACTGCGGGTTGATCCTGACTTTCAAGGTCGGGGTATTGGCAGTCTGTTACACCAGTACGCACTGCGCCGCGCCAGCGAGATGGGGTCTGGCGTCCTCAGGTTAACCACCGATGAGGATAATACGTCAGTTCAGCGGATGGCGCGCAAAACGGGTTTCGCAGTGGTAGGTAATTACCTACGCTATGAAACGTCCGCTTACGCACATCAGATGGGTGCGGATGAGTTCCGCGCCTTTGTGGTGGAAGATGTTAGCAGCATTCGTGCCTTCCTGAAGGGTTCCGCGCACTATCAAGTGGCGCAACATAGTACGTTAGCGCGAATGTGGAAAGCGCATAGGATCACCGACGAACGTTTGCAAGCGTGGATCGCTGATCAGCGGGTGTATGGTTGGCAGCGGGATAGCAGCGCCGGGATGATCATTATCAGCGCGCGTTTCGATGCCATGCCAGAACAATTGGAAGTCATCTATGCTGATGCCGCCCATGGTGGTGCGGCAAAGATGTTACGAGCAGTACGCGGACTGGCAAAAAAGCTGGGTTTTAATACCTTGCGCTATATGGTTCCCGTCGAGCCAGATCGTCTTGTCGCCGTCGAACAGGCAGGTTGGCGACGACCTAAGGATAACGGCGGACGTGCCGTGCTGTTTGCCAGAGAACTGATTAATTCACAAACATAAGACTACGAACACACGAAGGAGAGGAACATCATGCCAGAATATCGCGGGTCGCTAAAAAATCGCGCACGCAAGACGCGCATCCACAAAGCTGAACGCAATGCCGTCATCAAGAAGATTCGCAAACTGGAAGCCATTACGCCCGATCAGCGGGCAGCGCTGCAAAAACTGGTCGCTGCTAATGCGCGTGGCGAGATGCTGAGTGCCAGCAGTATCGCTAATTGGCGCGAGCTGCGGGAGATGGGTGTTGTGCGCGAAAGCGACGGCAAGCTCACCGTTACCTCAATCGGTATGGAAGTAGCGGCAGATAATAGTTAATCACAGCTAACCGATAAGTTGACTGCACTCAACTGAAGGAGAAATAACAATGGCTGACCAGATACCAACCGAAACGCTAGCGGAAACTGAAAACTACAGCGCGTGGGTTTCACAAGAACCTGACGGCGAAATGACCTACCACGTCGAAGTTGGCAATGTGACCATTCATTTCTTCGACGAGGAGTGGGAAGAGTTCCTAGAACTCATTTCTGCTCTGCCGAAGGAAGAAAAGAAGTAGTTTTCGCTGGTGAGACTTAAGGGCAGCACCAAGACAGTTTCATAAACGAAATCAGCCCGCGTTAGCGGGCTTTGTGTTTCACCTGCGTTAATCCAGATAGTAGGTCATGCGCTGCAAGTGCATCACCGGATCGATATACTGTACGTGGACATTTTCCGGCACTGAGAGCGTGATCGGCGCATAATTCAAGATTGCTCTCACGCCACCATCTACAAGGCTGTCGCAGATCGCTTGAGCAACTTTGCCGGGAACTGCGAGCATAGCGATCTTAATGGCACGTTCGCGGACGAAATCGTTCATATCGTTGATATTGCGAACTTTCAGATCACCGCTGCCAGTGCCAATCTTGCTAGGATCGTTATCAAAGACGCCTACCACCCTGAATCCGCGTTCGACAAAACCACCATAATGTGCCAACGCGCGACCAAGATCGCCAGCACCAACTACCACCATCGACCACTCACGGTTGACCTGCAAAATTTGCTTTAGCTGCGCCATGAGATGATTAATCTGATAACCAGTACCCTGCTTACCAAACTCTCCGAAGTGCGAGAGGTCTTTGCGAATTTGCGCGGAACTGATGCCTAACTGCTGCCCCAGTTCGTGAGAAGAAGTGATCGTTTGCCCTTGTGAGACCAGTTGATTCAAGGCACGCAAATACAGCGGTAAACGACCGATGACAATATCGGGAATCTCTGAAACCGAGGTCATTCTGCCTCCAATACAGTTCGGGATGGAACTTAACTCAGTCGAGAAATAATGAAGATAACACCAATTGTGAAGAATAAAACTAGTGTAACATGATGGTAGCTCACTGACAATGTTAATATTGCTTAATGAGAGCAGTTCGCGTTAGTTATGCCTATGTGCAAAAAAAGCAGGTGTTTAACCTGCTTTATGTATGCCGTTAAGTGCTGCTAGCGCGGTGCATCAGCTAAGATGACTGAACTGTACCGCGATGTACATGCGACCAATGCGTACTTCATCACCATCGTTCAGAGCACGAACTTCATGCGGATGCAGCACCTGTCCATTAACATACGTTTTATTGCTGCTGTTCATGTCAGTGATCATCATCGTGTGCTCGCTGCGCTTCAGGGACACATGCAAGCGAGATACACCCAGTGTATCGGCACCGAACGGATTTAAATCAATATCCGGGTTCAGAGCACCCTTGTTGGTACTGCGACCCAATACGATCTCGTGTGTACCGGGAATAATCTGAATGCTGTCGCCTGTGTTGCGAATGTGCAGCACAAGTGAAGTCTCCGGTCCGAAATAGGACGCGCCCAGTTTGCGCCTATTGCTGGCGGTATCCTCAAGACGACGTGTGCTCACCCGATCTTCGATCAACACTTCGCCACAAGCATAGCAATAACTTTCGCCAACGCGATTCAACTTACTGCAATTAGGGCACGGTGCAAGTTCATAGTTGGCAGGCTTTTTCACGGTGATCGGTCGGATCACTGGACTTGGTGCCTCAGATGATGATGTCGACATGATGGCAGTACTTTCTTCAGTGCTGCGCCGATCATGGGAGCGTTGGATTGGTCGAATCGCGGGTTTGCTAGGCGGCGATTCGCGTAGTGTAACCGTGCCAGCATTAATTATGCGACCTCGCAGAGGATGTGTTGTCTGAGAAGAAGGACGGTTATGATTGGCTTCCCAACCCTGAGTCAGCATTGCCAACTGATCTAGCTCAGTCTTGGCTAACCCTTCCACACTTGCTTTCAGCTCGCGTGCTGCCTCACCAATCGGCAAACCGCACTGACGCAAGCGCACATATGCTGAAAAGAGAGTGTCTACGCTTGTTGAGGGTTGGTCGGACATATCAGCCAGCCTATGAGATGTTAAAATATAGATGTCGGATTCATGGCTATATGGTCAGTCAAAGCGAGAGCGAAGTCAATGAAGATAGCATGAATTGCCTGTGAAAATTTTGTCAGGAATGTATACATAGTGAGGTTGGGAGTTAAAGGTATGACTGAGATGTTGAACGCAACTGTGCTCAAGTTGGGATCAGTAGCACCGGAGTTCTGGTTGGAAACCCCTGATGGACAAGCGGTGAACCGACATGACTTTCGTAACAAAGCGGGCTTAATCGTGGTACTGCTTACCCCTTCGGAAGCGGCTTGGCAGTACGTCAGAACGTTAGCCCAAGATGACACTGAACTTCGCGAATTGAAGGTGCGGATTATCGCTATTGCGCGGGTTAATGCGGAGGCAGTCAAGAACGTTATTTTGCCAGAATCAGTGACACTATTGGTCGATCCGAAGGATAAAGCATGGACAGCCTATACCGGGTTACCCGCTGGATCACATCCTGAAGCTATGGCTGTGTATGTACTTGATCTTTATGGCGGCTTGGAAGCGCAGCGGGTCGTCGGCTCGGTAGCTGAAGCGCCAGAGGCAGAGACGGTTTTGGACTGGGCGCGCGGTGCTCAATATCGCTGCAATATTTAAGGCACTGGCGTCGTGAAACCATGTTCCTCTAGCAACTGAAGCAGTCGTTCGTAGTCGCGATGCGTGGTCGAAGAAATAGCGAAGGCGGGGTGCAATCCTGATCCGGCGATGCCACCGACCAGCCGAAATAATGGCGACACCGTGGCGTCCTCACACAAAATGATTACGCAGCCCTGCCGAAGACGAAAGTTCTTGCCGTGTAATCTGCGCTCGATTACGGGGTCCTGATAGATCAGTGGATGTTCGGCAATGGAGCTGATCATGCGCCAGTGGATCGTATCTTCGCGCCACAGTTGAGGACGTAAGCGCAAACCGGAGTCCAGTACGGTGATCTCTGGATGCAGCACCGTTTGCAGCAGCAGGGGAATAGTAAGGATGAGGGTAAATACCGCCGTACCTAAGAACAGCGGCGAAATCAGAATTGTTAAGACAAGTTGTAGCAACAACGCGAACAGACAGACGATCAGCGCCAGCGCAATCAGGCGGGCTGAAAATTGGCGCAGCCACCTTCGCGGGTGATCGTGTACACTGACGACGATGGATTCATCAACCAACGAAAACTCCACATGACAACGAACACAGGTGAATTAGCGTGAGTGCTGAGAACACATTTGAACTTGAACTAACCAGCATGGCTCATGGTGGCAGTGCCATCGGACGCCATGACGGACGAACAATATTCGTGCCCTATACGCTTCCGGGCGAACGGATCATAGCACGGATCGTACAGGATCGCGGACGCTTTGCAATCGCTGAAGTCGTGAAGATCGTCAGCCCGTCGCCACAGCGCGTAGAGCCTCGCTGCCCTTATTTTGGTCCGGGCTTGTGTGGTGGTTGTCAGCTTCAGCACATAGATTACGCCGCGCAGTTGGAACTAAAACAGTCCGTTGTGAAGGATCAGATGGCACGAATCGGCGGATTTCAGGAGATCACCGTGCTGCCGATGCTTGCCAGCCCTGATGAGTACGACTATCGCACGCATGTAACACTGCACGCCCTCAAAGATGGTCAGCTAGGCTTTGTCAGCACCGATGACGATAACCTGATCGTGATCGATGAATGCCACATCATTCGTCCACCGCTGCAAGAACTGCTCAACGTGATCGACTTCGCGGGCTTTGAGGCGCTGGATCGTGTGCGCTTGCAGGTTGGCAGTGAAGAGGATGACTTGATGATCGGTCTAAGCACGGTAGATGATGAAGTGCCAGAACTCGAAGTGGATTTTCCTGCATCGATTTCGTTCCTGTCCTCCGAAAAGCCGCCTCAACCATTGATTGGCAAGCCATCCGTTAATTATCGCGTCAAAGATCGGGATTTCATGGTACGCGCGGGCGGATTCTTTCAGGTGAATTTGCAGCAGGCGGAGAAGCTGGTCGATCTGGTGCTGGAACGTCTCGATCTACAGGGCACAGAACGGGTACTCGATCTCTATTCCGGCGTCGGTTTGTTCAGCGCCTTCATTGCCGAACGCGCCGCGTGGGTGACTGGCGTCGAAGCATATGCACCAGCCGTCGAAGATGCAGCAGAGAACCTGAGTGCCTTCGAAAATATTGATCTGTTCGAAGGAGCGGTGGAAGAAGTACTGTCGCAGCTTGAAGGAAGCTATGATGCGGTGGTTCTCGATCCGCCGCGCGCTGGCTTGGATGGCGTCGTGGTCGATGCACTGGTAGCACTCGCCCCTGCTAAGATCGTGTACGTCAGCTGCGATCTAGCAACTTTCGCGCGTGATGCCAAGCGGTTAGCAGCACAGGGCTACCGACTGCATGAAATACAACCTGTCGATATGTTCCCACAAACCGCGTCAATTGAATTGGTGAGCCTATTCACGCGAGAGTAAGTCCCTAACTAGATTGAGCGGTGAAGCAAGCGAAAAGTCAACATGATTCAAACGGAACACCAATTCCCGCTCGTGCTCGATCTGCTATATTACGCATGAAATCTGGTAAGAGGCAGGTTAAGTGAACCTTTGTCCAGCAAAGGATGCGGCATATAAAAGCCATAACGTGTGATAAGTTCTTTACATAGCCGACTTCATTGAGCATAGGTCATCTGTGTTACAATCGCAGGGTATAGGTCATAAACAGCCGTTGATCGGGTTGTTACCGAGGGAAAGACGAAAGACAAGGTAGCGATGTCAGCTAATTGTTGGGTTTGCGAAAACCCCTCCCATGCTTCATGTCGGTTTTGCGGGCGCTTTGTTTGCAAGGAACATGCCACCAAGATGCCGTTTTTTCTCTCGGTTTACGTAGGCGCGAACCAGACCCCAAAAGCAATTGTTGTCGCTGATGCGATCTGGTGTGGCTTGTGTCGTCCACAGCCGGAGCCGCTTGAATTCCCTGAAATCTACTGACATAAGTGACGTGACAATTACAGTCATGATGCAATTTTTGCGGGATAGTTTGCAGTTCAGGTTTACAACGAAACAGCGATGGATTTAACCCTCTTACAACACGTTCTAGATGTTAGTCGGCGCATGTCGGAAAACCGCGCCTTGTTGCCACTATTGGATTACGCTCTGAATGAAGCCGTCAAATTGGTCGGCGCGCAGCGCGGCTATCTGGTGCTACGTCAGCCCGACGGCTCGATGCAAGTAGTGGTACGGATTGGACCTGACGATGGCGAGGAACCGCTGAGTCTATCCATCCTGCAACAGGTGTTTGAAACGGGTGAACCTGTAGTGCTACGGAATGCCATTAGCGATGATAAATTCAAAGTGGCAAAGAGCGTCGTCAGCCTGCAACTGCGTTCGGTGATGTGTGTGCCGCTGATTTCGCGCGGAGAGCGGATCGGCGCGATCTACGTCGAGAATCGCTCGGTCAGCGGGCGCTTCAGCGAAGACTCGCTGCCTCCCCTAAACTTGTTTGCCAACCAAGCTGCTATCGCCATTGAAAATGCGATCCTAAACGAGGATCTGGAAGCGCGAGTTTTTGCCCGCACGCAGGAATTGGAAGCCGCCAAATCGGAAATCGAGCATAGCTGGCAGAACGCCGTCGAGTCCAATCGGCTGCGCACTGTGTTTCTGAGCAATGTGGCACATGATCTGCGATCGCCGCTGTCGATCACTATCGGTGCCTTGACCATGCTGCGCGAGGGGATGTTAGGAGATCTGGAGCCAGATCAGTCCGAGTGGGTAAGCAAGGCTTATGACGCTGCTAATAACGCGCTCAAGCTAACTAACGATGTCTTTGATCTGGCGAAACTGGAAATGGGTGTGATGCGCGTGCATAAAGAGCGCATCAATTTATATGACTTTCTCGGGCATATTTACAGCATCGCGCAGGGTTTATCGTGGCCCGACGATGTGGTTTTCCAAGTGGATGCTTCCGCTTATTTGCCAGATGTGTGCATCGATCCAGACCGCATTCAACAGGTACTGCTGAATCTGCTGTCCAACGCGATCAAAGCGACGCAAGCAGGCAGTATTACGCTGTACGGCGAGGTTTATTCTGAACAAAATCTTGTATTAGTTGGCGTGCGCGATACGGGCGGCGGTCTGAGCGAGGAAAATTTAGCGCAGGTGTTTGATCGCTTCACCACCTTCGGCACGGATAAGAAGCAAAAGCGGAGTGGTACAGGGTTAGGCTTGGCGATATGCCGCGATCTGATTGAGATGCACAGCGGCAGAATCTGGGCAGAAAGTAAGCAAGGCGAAGGTTCAGATTTCAAGTTTACGCTGCCAATCAACGTCGATGATCCGGAATGTGCGGGGTGATGCATTACCCGCCGCCTAGCGCCACTAACAAACTACTCGGGTATCCCTCAGATGCACGCTTACTGATCATCAACGCCGACGATTTCGGCATGTGTCAGTCCACGAGCGCGGCGATCTTCCGGTCACTTACAGAAGGGATAGTGTGTTCCACTACGCTGATGGTTCCATGTGCGTGGTCACCCTACGCCATGCAACTGCTTACGGAACATCCGACGATCCCATTTGGTATTCACCTGACCGCGATTGGCGATTCCGCTAGGTATCGCTGGCGCCCACTCTCCTGCCGAGATGAAGTATCCTCCCTAGTTGATGAAACGGGTCACTTTTACAGTTCAGAGCGCAGCCCGGAATTTCTGGCAAAAGCGAAGCTGGTTGAACTGGAAGTAGAATTCAGAGCGCAGATCGAAACTGTTCTAGCGGCAAATCTTAAGCCTACTCATCTCGATTGGCACTCAATCCGCATTGCCAAACGTCCCGAATTATTCGACCTAATGTTTAAGCTGGCGAAGGAATATGGTTTCGCGCTGCGCGTACGCGAACGCTCATTAATCGAAAAAGTGCAGCGGCAGGATTTGCCCACCAATGACTATGATTTCTTGGATAGCTACGAGCTGGAGACCACCGGCAAATCTGCGCGATATGCAAAATTGCTGCGTGACCTTCCGGCAGGTTTAAGCGAGTGGGCAGTTCATCCGGGATTGGAAAATGCAGAGTTACTGGCGATAGAACCCGCAGGTGCAGCCGTTCGACAGGCAGATCTGGACTTCTTGGTTTCCGCGCAAGCTCGGGAAATAATCCGACAGGAAGGAATCACACTGCTGAGTTACCAACCATTACAGGAAGTCTGGCTAGCCAGCAGTACGAATATGCGCTAAGGTCGCCTTAGCATAGTGATCTGACCTACCCATCAAGTTAGCCACTCACAGTACACGTTTTTCTGTGTGGTGAAACATTATCAGGCATATAAGCAAAAGTTTCCACTGATGCGAATTGATATTCTCACGTTGTTCCCGCAGATGTTCAGCGGTCCTCTCACGGAAAGCATCCTCAAGCGCGCGCAGACTAACGGTCTCCTCGATATTCGCCTGCACGACATCCGCGATTACACCACAGATCGCCATCATACTGCCGATGATTCTCCCTATGGCGGTGGCGGCGGCATGATTATGAAAGCAGAGCCGATTCTTGCGGCGGTGGAGGATGTGCTCGGTGCTGTACGCGATGGTATCCCTGTCATACTGACTACACCGCAGGGCGCAGTTTTCAATCAACGGTGGGCGAAGGAACTCTCACGCCACGAGCGACTGCTGTTCCTGTGCGGACGTTACGAAGGCATTGATGAGCGCGTGCGTGATCTGGTAGTAACGCACGAGATGAGCATCGGGGATTACGTGCTAACAGGCGGCGAATTACCTACGCTGGTGATGGTTGATGCCATTGCCCGCCATATCCCCGGCGTACTGGGCGAAGAAGGCGCAGCAGATAAAGATTCTCACGCTACCGGACTCCTCGAATATCCTCAGTACACGCGCCCACCCACGATTCGCGGACTAAGCATTCCTGCGGCGTTACTTAGTGGCAACCACAAAGAGATCGAACGCTGGCGGCGCGCTGAGTCGATCAAAAGAACATGGTTGCGACGCCCTGATCTGCTGCTTACAGCCGATCTTAGTGAGAAGGAAAAATGGCTCTTGGCAACTTTGGCGTTGGAGTGGTTAAACGCCCGGCAGTAGCCTGAAAGATGCTGTTATGAAACTTCGTTAGGCGTTGTCCAGGAAATCGTTTATCCTATATAATTGACTGAAAATTTACATTGTAGAACTTAGATCGAAGATTTAGCCTGTTTGTTTGAAAGGGTAAAAAGTGATGACAGTTTCCGAACGACGTCCTGATGTTGATATTGAGGACGATATTCGGCAGCTTATCCGCAGCTTTGCGCCGTTGAAAGCCTCCCGCGATTATTTTGACTTCCGCAGCCAGAATGGTGTGGTCAAACTTTGGGGAAATGTGCGAACGACGCAAGCCCGGCGTGTGCTGCTAGATAATGTTCCGCGTGTTTCGGGCGTGATGAACTGTGTAGCCGATGATCTATGTGCCGATGAGGATTTGCGCTTTGAGGTGGCTCAATTGCTGCCGCCGGGAGTTTTTGCCAACGTGCATTACGGCACGGTGACAATTTCCGGCAAGCTGCCAGAGGGCGCTTCCGTCGAAGCGATCAGCGACGCCGTACGGCACGTTAGCGGCGTGCGGCGCGTCGTCACCGATCTTAAGTGAACGCGAAACATCATGGAGTACTGGCGTCGCACTACCCTGTGATGTTTATCGGCATAGCGCCGCTGATCTGCAAATAGTTGCCATCCATCCCCACCACCACGATCCGCAACTGATACATTCCGGGTACCAAACCAGCAGCGCCAAAGTTGCCGAGTTCACCGTTAATCACGGGTGCTTCCGTTGGACCGCTGAAGGTCGTCCACTCGGGGAATTGTGGTCCCTGTATTTCCATCTTGAAGTACCACGCTTGCCCGGCTCCCCAACTGGCGGTGCCATAGACATGTACCGTGCCGGTAACTGTTTCGCCAGATCGGGGTGCTGAAATTTGTGCGAAGACACCCTGAACACCGGGACCGCTGTTCAGCAGATCGGCACTGCAGACATACTGCGGCAAGATCGCGTAGCCCGTACTTTGTGCATAGAGTCGGACATAGACATCTTCATCAGCAAAAACCGGCGACTGGATAAACACTTGCTCGGTAACACCGGGATACTGCATGGCGACTTCACGTGGCACGAGGCAATACAACGGTGGTGGAGCTTGAGGTTCACCGGGTGCAGGATTAGGATTGACCATGCTGGCTGCTAGCGCCGGGTTGATACGGAAGACTAACGCACGTACTACGCCGGGATCAGCATCCATGTTCAGGATTTGTGGTCCGTTTTCTGCCAGAGGCGTCGGCGCAAAGGCAGCGCTCTGCTGCGTTAGATCGCCATTCGGATCCGGCGATAGCGGAGGCGAATCGAAGATGTATTCGCTGCGGCTCATATCGCAGTCCAGCGCTGGCTCCCGCACGGAATCGATGGAGCAAATGCGGCGCATAGTCAAACCCTGCGGCGCGAACAACTCGTCGTTGGGCAACTGTCCACCAATCGCCAGTGTCTGCATCAAACCCGGATTACTGTAAATACCAGTGATGAGCTGATTCCAGATCGGTGCTGCACCCGTCAAGCCTGTGGTGTTTTGCATCTCTTTGTTATCGGTGTTGCCTACCCATACCCCAACAGCCACACTTTTTGTGAATCCTACTGTCCAGTTATCGCGGAAATCGTTGGTTGTACCCGTCTTGACCGAGCTGCGGATGCCATCGGTACGCAGTGGCGAATTGCTGCCCATCGCGGGGGTGCGTGCAGCGTTATCGCCCAGAAAATCGCGGATCAGGAAGGCAATACGGGGATCGATCACCTGCTGACCGTTGGCAGTGGAGTTGATCGTCTGATCCGTGGCTTCTCCACGTCCCGCGCAGCCGTTTTCGTACTGATAAACAATCTGATTGTCGTTGTTGATCACACACAGGATGCTGGTGGCAGGGATCAGTTTGCCGTCGTTGGCGAAGACCGAATACGCCTGCGTTAGTTCTAGTTCGGTCAGCGCACCACCGCCGAGCGTCAGTGCCAATCCATATTGTGAGGTATCTGTACCGAGACTACGTACACCCATGCGCTGGGCGAAGTTGAGGAAATAATCGACGCCAATCAAACGCAGCGCCTTGACCGCCGGAACGTTGTACGAGTTCGCCAGCGCGGTACGCATCCGCACCGGACCGTGAAAATTGCGGTCATAGTTGAGGGGAACGTATTCCTCGCCACCGTAATCACTCTTGATGTGCGTTTCCACATCCCAGAAGATCGCCGCCGGGCTGATGCCGCGTTCCATCGCCGCCGCATAGGTCAGTGGTTTCATGGCGCTGCCCGGTTGACGCGGCGAGATCGCCATGTTGACGCGACCATCAATCGAGTCGTCACGGTAGTTAACGCTGCCCATCATCGCCAGAATTTCACCCGTACCCGGTTTGAGGATGACCACCGCTGCGTTGTTAGCGTTATTTTTCGCCTTGATCGTCTCGATCTGGGCGCGTGCCACCGATTCTGCTAATTCCTGATACTGTGTGTCCAATGTGGTATAGACTTTCAAGCCACCAGTATTCAGATAGGTAGCCGGCAGATTGAGCGCCTCTAACAACGAGCGCAGTTCTTCTTCGGCATACAGCGTAAAGTGCGGCGATCTCAAATTTACGCTCGGATCGGCGTAGACTAGCGCTTGCCGACGCGCCTTCTCCGCTTCCTCTTTGCTGATCTTGCCCTTTTCGACCATTAGATTGAGCACAATGTTGCGACGATCCAGCACCGTCGCCTGTACGGCGGGATCAGGGTTGAAGGGATCATAATTGGCTGGTGACTGCGGTAGTCCAGCGATCAGCGCGGCTTCCGCTAACGTTAAATCTTTGGCGGATTTGCCGAAATAGGTTTGTGCTGCCGCTTCAATGCCATACGCCAGATTTCCGTAGTAGATGATGTTCAGATAGAGTTCCAGAATCTCATCTTTGGGCATCTGCTGAGTCAGAATCTGCGCCATGACCACTTCTTCAAGTTTTCGTCGCGCCGAACGCTCCGCACGATACTCAAAATCAAAGACCACGTTGCGGATCAACTGCTGCGTGATGGTGCTCGCGCCGCCGCTTTCCCTGCCGCGCACGAAGTTGATAAAAGCACGCGCGATAGCTGGAACATCGAAACCGGAGTTTTCGTAGAAACTGCTATCCTCAACGGCAATGGTGGCGTCGATCAAATAGGGGGAAATCTCCGACAGTTTGACGCGCGTACGCCGCCCTTCGCCAAAGACTTCGTGCAGCTCATTGCCATTTCGATCATAGATATAGGTGGTCTGGAAAGTGTTGGCAGGCACGCCGGTTGTTGCCACGCTGCTATCTTCGCCAAACTTTTTCTGAAGCTGATCACTGATCTCGCGGCTCCACGTATTCCAGACGACCAACGCGCCAACGGCTAAACTACAAATCGTGGTGACGAACATCCCCAGCAATGCCACAGCACAACCCAGACAGCCGATAGGAATGCGGCGCGGTTGTGTTTTCGCCTGAGACTGGGGCTGCGCTTGGGGCATCGCGTAGATAGGAACCTCGAACGTCGGAACCCCTGATTGTGATTGTGGCGGTGTTGGTTTACTGCTGGTCTCAGGCTGCTGCTGCGACGGAGTGTTAGACTGGCGTTCGGGATTGTCATCATCGAAGCGCGAATACATGGCAGTTCCTATCCACCGTTGGGTGGTTAAGGGGCATTGATCGTGATGTTAACGGTGATCACATTGTAGGAGTATGCGTCCCGTGCTGATTGTCGCTCTCCTAGCGCACGGTGTACGGATGTGCTACGCCAGCTACACGGCTGTGCTATCAAGCTTACGGTACCGCCGTCGCTGGCGTGGAAACCGGGACGCCGGGAAGTGGAACCTGACCAAAATCAACAAAGGTGGTGGTGCCCGGACGTACTGTGATCTGCTTCTCGAAGCGGATGCTGTTAACGTTCATGAAGATGGTGTATTCACCTGCAGGCACGTCACCAATGGCAAAAGTTTCTTTCCATACTTCATCCGAAACTACGTTCCAAGATGTGCTATCAGGCTGCTTAGGATGCACATAAGTGGTAGTGGTGTCGACGGTACTGCGCCCTTGAGTCAGATAGACGATCTGATCTTCTACAGGTCGTCCATTGGCATAAAGCAGCCGACCAGCCACTACACCGTAACCCTCGTAAGGCGTCATCCACAGAATGGGGTTGCGAGTACTGTAATACCAGTTTTCGTCGACGCGCACCTCAAAATGGACATGCGGTCCGCTGACCTCGCCGGTATCGCCACTGAGTGCGATCACGTCGCCCATTTTAACGTGCGTGTTGGGCACGATATTGGGCAAGATCACTTTGAGATGAGCATAGAGGGTATATAGTCTTCTGCCTTGCCAGCCAAAATCGTGCTCAATGATTACGACATTGCCATACGTATACGCGCGATCAATCTGCCCGTTGGGGCGCTTCCATGTGTAATTGCTGCCTGCATAGATGACGCGCCCATCGCCAGCCGCATAGACTTCTTTACCGATGGGATTACCGAGATCGACGCCGTGATGCACGCGCCATTGATTCTGCGGTCCATCCGAACCGTAAACGTAATAGAACAATTCTGTGCTGTTGGCGCTGGAATCTACCGGACGACGGAAGTAGAAATGATCTTTGGGATCGAGGGACAGTGGAGCGATTTCCGGCGGTGGTGAGAACTGTCCTGCACGCGGGTTAGGATCACGCCGCACATCAGGACCTTCCGGCGTCGCCACAGCCGTGGGAATGATCTCCGTTGGTTGACCCGGAACGTAGCGCGTTGGCGTAGGTGCAGCAGACGTCGCCGAGAATGCCACACCATCTTGCACAAATACCGGAGTAGGCGTCGATGTGGGTGGCAGCAGCGCATCCAGTGTGTTGGTTGGCGGGATCGAGGTCAGGTTGTTGGCAGCCGCCATCATATCTTGCACCGAGCCTTCGTTAGAAGTCGGAGCCTGCTGATTTGCGCCCGGTGCGGTATAGCTCACTTGAGGACGGGCATTGTTGAGCAGCAAAATGGCACCAAGCGCCAATGCGACTACCAAGACTAAGAATCCTTGCAAATCGCGGGCGAACCTACGCATCAGCTACCTCTTGCCCGCTTAAGCGGGCGGTATCGGCGTCGCGGTGCGGCGCGATTCGGTTGTACTCGTAATTTGCGGGCGCGATGTCGGTACAGGTGTCGGTCCACTGAGGAACGCCTGTAGGTCGGCGCGGCTCATGATCTCCAGCATCGCCTGTTCCCATGTGATCCCTTCGTGCTTCTCGAACTGCCAGTAGAGCAAGCTGGAGAAGTTAGAGCGCCACTGACGCTCAGAAGGCAAGCGCTTCCAACCGCAATCTTCGGCAAGCTGCGTCAGATCGACGTAGTAGCCCTGCGGTACGCCGGACTTCAGCCGTCCGCCCTGTGCGAAAGCGTCAGGATCGCCAGAGTTACGGGAAGCGAAGTCCCACGGGAAATGTTTCAGCGGCTCGCCAAGTTGTCCAGGTTGTACGTTAGGCGCTACGCGAATATAGATACGCCAATAGGTATAAACGTCGATGTCCTCGCGTACAATCTCAATTGGTGAGGGATCGTTATAGACCAGATTGCGATCAAAAGCGAAGGCGCGCCCGGTGTAGAGCCAATTCTCGCGCGACTGACCGGGTTCTGGGATGCGCGTAGCATCCCAATAAGCATCTGCTAGTGAACCGAGGAAATCATAACCTGCCTTCTGGATAACTAGCTGACGCAGCGCATTGAACGAGTCATCTACCCGATCTGAGAGTAATGGCGCAGGCGCTATAACATTGATTGACTTCAGCGAGAACAGCGGCGGTTCACTGCGTTCAGGATCGGAATTATCGACGGAGCAGGCGGGTGGCGCATTCGGCGCGGGCACCCCACCACTGGCGATCAAAGCGGGCGGCAATTCAGCACGTGCCCAACTGGAACGCCCAATCACTCCCTGTGTGCTGATCGCTTGCAGCGCAACACCCGTATTTTCGATCTGACCACCGACGAGCAGCGAGTTCGTGCCCAGTTGTTGGACGAACAGCAAATTGCGACTATCTGGCGACCATGTGGGCTGTTTGCCGCGACCAATGATCTGCGGTTCAGCTTGCAATGCATCGGTTCGCTTGACGAATATGGTATCCAGCCCGTTAACGCGTGCACTGTACGCCAGATACAATCCATCGGACGACCAAACAGGCGATTCTTCCTCAATGTTGGGAGTATTGGTAACACGCAGTGCGGTCAATTCACTGGCGCTGTTCAGATCGATCACATAGATTTCGGCATTGCCATCGCGCAGACTGATATAAGCGATCTTGCGCCCTAATTCGGCGGGGAACCACGCTGGTGCGAAGTCAGGCGCGGGATCGCGCGTCAGCTGCTGCGGCGCGGACGATCCATCAGCGGGCAGGATGTAAATATCAAGGTTGCTATTGTCGTAAGCCTCGTAAGCGAGGTAGGCGCTGTCAGGCGACCACGTTGGCGATCCTTTATAGGCGAGGAATTTGGTCAATGTCCGCGTTTGCCCAGTGGTCATATCGAGGACGTAGAGTTCCCAGTTGCCATCACGGTTGCTGGTGAAGGCGATCTTGGTGCCGTCGGGCGACCAGACCGGATCGCGATCATCGCCAGTAATGGTGTTGGTCAGCCGGATCGGGTTGCCTTTACCGATGGTGAACGCCCACAGATTGTCGCGCCCATCTTGCCGCAGCGAATAGACTACACTGCCGCTTGCTTGCAGCGGATTAGATGACAGGGTTGGCGTGGGCGCATCGGTAGGCGTGATAGTTGGCGCAGGGGTAGTGGCAACAAGCAGTGGTCCGCCACCGGCAAGTTCGATATTGCGCTGTGGATTATTGCTAGTGAACCACAACACTACACCAATCAGTACGAGGATCAGTACCATGGTGAAGATGCTGAGGGCGCGGTTCTGTGTTTTTAGGGGGTCTTCTCGGACGACGGTGCGAGTCGCCATTTCAGCCGCACGCCGCGCCATGATCGCCCGACGGCGTTCGAGATTACCCTCGATTACCGCACCACCAGCGCGAACCCGTGTGAATAGCAAAATGATCACGCTGAAGGCATCGAACAGCGCCAGACGCAAACGGTATATTTGCGCCAGCAGCACATCACCTAACCAGATGGTGAAGCGCAGTAATGCCGTGCCCAGTTTATCGGTAACGCGCAGCGCTCGTATCAGCATCTACAACCCACTCAACCCAATTCTTGATCCGACGCGAAAACGCGCTGAATATACAGGAAAGCGATCAAAGTCGCAATCAGGCTTCAGTGATGGCGCATCTCTAAGGTTTAAGAATTCAAATTCAGCCGTTCCGCCACGATTTCCACAACATCTTTGACCTGCGGACCGTCCTTCACTTCGGCGCTGGCATCGCTGAACATCCGCATACAGAAGGGGCAGCCGACAGCTAATGTATCCGCACCCGTCGCTTTAGCTTCTTCGTAGCGCGTGATGTTGACCCGCGCTGTGCCGTGTTCTTCCTCTTTCCAGAATTGTGCGCCGCCAGCGCCACAGCAGAAAGAGTTACGCTTATTGCGCGGCATCTCGGTGATGTTGACGCCTACGCTGGTCAGCGCCTGCCGCGGTGGCTCGATCACGTCGTTGTGGCGTCCCAGATAGCAGGGATCGTGGAAGGTAACGTTCGACTGCTTGTTAGGGTGCGCGGCGGCAGGCAGTTTACCAGCAGCGATCAGTTCGTCGATCAACTGCGTGTGGTGGACAACTTCGTAGTTGCCGCCGAACTGCGAGTATTCCTTGCCGATGTTGTGGAAGCAGTGTGGACAGGTAACCACGATCCGCCTGGGCTTGACCTCGTTGAGCGTCTCCACGTTCGCTTTTGCCATCTCCGAGTACAAAAACTCGTTGCCAGCACGACGGGCAGTATCACCTGTACATGCCTCGCGCTCACCGAGCACCGCGAAGTTGACGCCCGCCGCCTTCAAGACTTGCACCAACGAACGTGCGGTTTGCTTAGCGCGCGGCTCATAGCTGGCAGCGCAGCCCACCCAATAGAGGATGTCGAAATCAGCGACCTGATCGGTGACGGGGACATCTAGACCTTCCGCCCACGCCAGCCGACTCTCACTCATCTGCCAAGGATTGCCCTGACGCTCCATGCCATTGAACGCGCCCTTAAGTTCCTGTGGAAATTCCGCCTGTACCAACACCTGATCGCGGCGGATGTCGAGGATGTCGAACATAGGCTCGTTGCCCACCGGGCAAATATCTACGCAAGCGCCGCACGAGGTACACGCCCACACCGCCGATCCAGTGATCGCCCAACCGAGCAGCGGATGTTCCGAGTCTTTGCCTGCCGCCAGATCGCTCATCTGGTCGCGGATGCTGTAGCGTTTGTTAATCTCGTAAGCGGAGGGCGAAAGTTCCTTGCCAGTCACATACGCCGGACAGACATCCTGACAGCGGTTGCACATGATACAGGCGAAGGCATCCATCAGATGTGTTTTGGGCAGTTGTTCCAGCTTGTGTGCGCCGAACTGTTCCTTCGCCTCATCATCGAAGTTTTCCGGCGGCAGCGCCCCTAATGAGCTGCGTTCCGGCTTAGTCAGGAAGTTCAGCGGAGCCATGAACAGATGGGCGTGCTTGGAGTAAGGGAAGTAGGGGATGAACAGCAGGATCGCACCTAAAGCGATCCACCAGAAGCTGTGCTCCAAGACGACGAGAAGATCATCACTTGAGCCTGACCAGACGCCAGATACGATCTGCGCGAAGGGCTGCGGTGCGAGGTGATCACCTGCGCGGATGGCTTCCTGCACCTGCACCGACGATCCTAAAAACCGCGATCCGACGTGGATTAGGATGAACACGGCGACGATCAGGGAATCACGGCGGATGCCACCTGCTTTCACTTTGGGATGCAGCAGAACATTCTCGTGAAAGGTTAATTGTTTGTCTTTCCAAACGAAGCGGCGGAGCAAGAAATAAACAACGCCAACCAGCACGGCGACAGTCAGCAGGTCAGCGAGCAAGCGATATACGTCACCAATCAACCCTGTACCGAGGAATTGGAAATCAGGCAGATAGCCTTCTAGCCCATCGCCCACATTGACCAGAAAATAGAAGGTGAAGCCCCACACGACACCAAGATGCAGCAAACTGGTTAGCGGACGGGTTTTCAGCGTCGTCTGCTGCGACAGATAAAGTCCCAATGCCTTGATCGCCCGGCTCGGCAGATTATCCAAGACCAGATCGTCCTCGCCACGCATCACGATCTTAAACATATCGCGGAAGCCCCGATATGCCAGCGCCAGTGTGCCTACTGCTAGCACAACGAACAAAATCTTTTCGACAACGGTAAGCATTTTTGGTGTCCTTTGATCAGTATCTAGTGGTCTACTGTGTAGTCGCCCGCGTTGTACGCTACGCATCCGCTTTGCGGTAGTGTGTCGTAGTCTACCACTGATGACTTAAAATGATACAATGGTGGCGCAAGCGACAGCCACTATGCTACGCTAATCCGCACCCGCTACCATCACGGAGTTCGCGCCGATGTTGCAGCGTCTTTACACACAGTTGCCTGACTTTGCCCGTCCTAGCCATCCGCTGATGCGCTATTCGCTGCTGCGGAGATTGCGTCGGCAATCGCTGACGATCCAAGCGCTGCGTCTGATCTTCGTATTGTTGACGGCGGGCGCGTTGATCTTCGTCGGTTACCAGATCGCCACTAATAATGGCACCACGCCGCTGGATACGCCTGAACCGCTGGACAGTGTGTTTCTGGTGTTGTACTGGCCCCTCTGCGGCATTCAACTGCTACTGCGGATATTTGCGTTGACCACGACTGTTGGCGTGATCTCTGCGGAGACGCAGCGCGGCACATGGGATACGCTCAAAGTGACTACCAACGGCGCGCGACTGCTGCTCAAGGCGCGTTGGGCGGCGGTATTTTATCGGTTGTGGGCGGTGCTGACTGCACTGCTGCTGATCCGCGTGTTCTTCATTGTGGTGGCGCTGATCAATCTGAGTAAGTTCCAAGGGCGCTACCTCGATCTGCTGCTGAGTGGGACGACGCCATTAGGACAGCCCAATATTTCCACCGATATGCAGGTCGTCGCTGGCATCGTGATCATGGCGATGATGATGACCGCCAGTTTATTAGCCCCGTTCACGGCGATTGCCTTTGACGCGGGACTCGGCATGTTCATCGGCACACTAACACGCGGACGCTTCATCGGTGTTCTCGGTCAACTGCTGCTGATCTTGATCCGCGTTGGAATCACGATATTTGTGTTGTGGCTGACATGGCAGATACTTTCATTCAGCAGCGTGTTTGGTCCAAGCGCCACTACTGCGCCCGGCACGGCGCTGATCGATAATCAGCCTATCGCATGGGTGAGCGCCTTCGCGGGATTGGTCGAGGGTGACCTAAATCTATCGCTGCTAAACCTTGATCGCGTGCAGGTGTTGTGGGCGGATATTGAGTACGGCGTATTTTTAGGCATTGCAGCACTCGGCTACGTTTTGCTGCAAGCGGCGCTGGCGAACGGATTGGTACTATGGGCAGGTAGACGCGCCGCCAACGCCGATAAATTCTGAGTGGGATTACTTTACTTTCTGCCGTAGTCGGCGGGGTTTTCACCCCAATCTTCGGTTTCCCATTTGATAATGCGGTTGGAGTGCGTGTTGTTCTCCAACCACGCTTCCGCACGGGCGATCAGATCGAATAATTCGCTGTTGCGTTTGTTGCGCTCAAGATTGGTCTTGCATTTGCCCTCGCGCACCCAACTGATAGCGATCTTCGAGTCGGAGTAGATCGGGATCAGCAGCTTCTTTTCAGCACAAATCCTGATTGCCTCGACGAGCGCCAGAAATTCCCCGATATTGTTGGTTCCTTGCTGAAATGGTCCCCGCGCAAAGACGAGCTCGCCGTTGCTGAGATCCACGCCGCGATATTCCAGTACACCGGGATTGCCTTCACAGGCAGCATCAACGGCATAGCTCGGTGTCTGGATTTTCTTGGTTTCCGCCAATCGCTTCAGACGTACCATCAACTCCTCGCGCGGCGCGGCGGGTGTGGGCGCACCTGTTGATTTGGTCACATAGCTGGAGTATTCTCCGGCGAAGGCAGCTTGTGCGGCGTCCAGCGTGTCGAACGATTTATACTGAGCACCCGCGAATCCGGTCACTTGTTTAGAGCAATCATCCCAATTGGAAAAGACGCCCGTTTTGCGCCCTTTCCAAACAACATAGAATTTTTGTTTTGCCATCAAGTCCTCGTAAGAAATGAGCGCGTCATTCTATCTGATCTAGTATCCAATGGAGTAGTGGAAACGCGATGTCTGTCAGAGGCGCACACGAACAAATCCGTGCTGAAGTTTTATCGTGGGAAGGTGTCAGCAGTCATCCTCACCAATTTGGCGGTGAGGAATTCAGACTTGGTAAGCGCGAACTAGGGCATATTCACGGCGATTCGCTGGTCGATATTCCCTTCCCGACGAAGGTGCGCAACGAGATTGTAGAAAGTGGACGCGCCTAACCGCATCACATCCTGCCAGAAAGCGGTTGGGTGAGTTTGTACCTACGCGAAAGTGCTGATGTTAGCCGCGCGGTGGAGTTATTTGAGCTTTCCTTCAAGCTGGCGACTAAACAAGTTGCCCAACGCGGCTAAGAGTGGAACTTAACTTAAGGACGGGTTTTGTGCCCGTCCTTTTTTGTTGTCTAGCGTCAGTTCGTTTAATCCACCACTACAAGCGGTATGGCGGCGATGTTGGTCTCTGATAAGCCCGTGATACGAACCCAAATCCAGCCATTCTGCCCCTCATAGCTGACATAGAGCCAACTACCATCATCGTTACGTCCAATGATCGTTGCCGCTGCTCCAACCGGAATCTGGGCGATCCGCTTACTGGTGAAATGTGGCGCTGCACGCAAGCTGATCACCAAGCCAGAAGTTACCGGACTACCAACGCCGATCTCTGCTGCGGGTACTTCGGTCGCGTCAGTTTCACCGTTTGGCACAATCACGATAACCGCAGTCGGAACCACTGGTTGCTGAACGATAGGCTGTTCCACAGTAGGAGCGGCAGTCGGTTGAGGTGGCGCGTAATTCATATTTGCGGTTACGCCGCACAGCGCCGGACTAAAGCTGAATTCATAACCGTTGCGAGCATCATGCAAGAGAAGTAGATTTGCAGGCAGTGCCCATACTTGCATCGACATTGAGTTGCCGATGATCACGTTTTGTCCGGTGGCGATTGCCTGTCCAAGTCCGTTACTTAACTGCGCTTCGGAAAGTGTGTAGACATATTGCCCCTGACTATTGCTGATGATCCACACATCCAAGCCATGATCACCGCGACAATAGGCGGTCATTGATGCCACTGGATCGAGGTAGTTTACGCGCGTATCGAAGGAATTGTAGTGCGGGCAAATTTCGTTGCCTTCCGCATCGCGGCAAGGGTCTTGAGTTGGTCCCTGTGCCTTGATATCACTAAATCCTGATGATAGCGATGCTAGAAATACCAGCATTGCCACGAATGGGAGAAACAATAGAAGTCCGCGTGAACGGTTCATCGCCAAGCCCCCTTGCGATTAACAATCGTTAATTGGAATGATAAAGGATCGAATGTTGCCATGCCAAAACGTCTGATCGACGACAGATCAACGGATCACTGCTGTCTGTCTCACGACGCTGGCAGCAACTTATTCGCCTTGATGTAATACGCGATCACCTGTTCCAGCACTTTGTTGCCAGTAATATCAAGATGTGAATCGAAGGCATAGAATACCGTTTGACCAGCGTTTACGGCGTCCTTCAGTGCGGGCAACGCATCAAGGCAGTACCAGCCGTTATCCTCACATTGCTGCAACAACTTGCGGCGTCCCTCACCAATTGCGTCGATGTACGAGTCTGGCAAATAGCTGTTAGCGGTCAGCAAATCGGCATATGCTTCCTCTTTGACGGGCAAGAATACGGATAGCAGCACAGCATTGTTTTCAGCGGCGAACTTTTCCGCGTCAGCGTGCGTTTGCAAGTTGCGCTCAATGCCGTACTGTGTGTCGCCATAGACTAGCGAGTAGGGATGCGGGTATTCGTCCGTATGGATCGACACCGCGCGTCCGTTAAGTGTCAACTCTTGATAGTGACGATATTGCGACGGTGTAGGCGCAGAGGCAAAGCGCGATGAGATCAGTTGCCAGACAGCGGAAATGCTGGCGAAGCCACTCGGAGGCGCGATGGGATCGGGATACGGACCTTTACTCAGATCGCCAACCTCGCCGCGTATCTTCGCCAGATCGTAGTCGTCGGACATGTCGTTAGGGAACCACAGCCAGATGATCAGCTTGGGCTTCATCGGCGGCACCAGTTCCTTCATCAGATTGAACTGTCCCATCGGACCTGTGCCGGGGATCGCTGCGTTAACGAGATGCCAACCATCATCTAGATTCAGCCGCTTGTTCCAACAATCCGTCCACGCCGCCCAACACCATGTAAAGGAATCGCCGAAAGTCATGATGTCGAGGGGCCAGTCCGGTGGATCGCTGCGTAGTCCGGCGCGGTGTCCATCCCATGCGCTGATCGTGTCGTAAGTGAAGCGGGCATCGCTCCAGCGCACCGGAAAATCCTTTAAGCCGACGGGCATCCGTACCTGAAAATCGCGGTCAATGATGAACGGCTGCGCGGGGATGATCGTTTCTTCCGACCATGGAACGCGGCGCACCCCTTGAATTTCGCCCTGTACTCCCGGCGGCAGCATCTCGAAGCCGACGCGCAAGAAGACTTCTAGCAGCAGCCAACTCATCAGAATGCCGAAGGTCAGCGGCAGCAGGCGACTAAGTAATTTACGCATGTTGATCATTCACCAGATCTGGCGCAGCGAAAACCAAGATGCCAGTCGCGCCCATCGGGTTCTAAGCGGAAGCGCATCACCGCGCTTGTGCCGCCATCTTGATAGCTCAACCAACCACCTCTAAAAACACGCTTTACCGTCGCGTCATCCACATTTTCGCGTCCATCGGCGGCATCATAAGGATAGGGCTTGTAGGCGCTGCTGACCCATTCCCAGACGTTGCCGCTGAGATTGAGTGCGCCAACCCATGATGCGCCGCCGGGGAACTTGTTCACGTCAGCCGTTTCTTCAGAACGTCGATCATATTGCAAGTAAGCATCAATGAAGCGATTGCCCCACGGATAGATCAAATTGTCGGGACCGCGTGCTGCGTACTCCCATTCCGCTTCGGTGGGCAGCCGCGCCCCACGTCGCGCACAAAAATCCCGCGCCTCGAACCAAGTCAGATTTTCGCGCGGACGCAGATCGCCATCGAAGTGTCCGCTTGATCCGTACTCCACGTTGGAGACTTCGTAGCGATCAACCCAGAATGAACTGGTGAAACACTGTTGATTTGGTGGACGCTCATCACGGCGACCATCAGAACTGCCCATCGTAAAGCAGCCGGGCGGCACTTGCACCATCTCCACGCCGTCGAACTCTTGAATCAACGGAGTCCAATCGTCGTTTTGGCGGATCGCGGCAGCAACAGGATTAGGATCCGTGGTGGAGGCACAACTGACAAGCAATAGTAGGACAAGGATGAAGATTATCGAACGCACGTGATTACGCTCCGAACAGGGAAATTATGCCAACTGCGAGCGGCTTCAACCACCACGATTGATCGACGGCTTGGCGCTTGCCTCAGAGCTATAATCAACGCCATTGAAGGCAAAGGATGTTCAGTGATGCGTAGTCGTCTAATTATTGCTCTCCTCATCGCTAGTTTTTTCGTTATGTTGCTACCCGTCAGCGCCCAAACTCGTGAGCCTGCCTCCGCCAGTTATGAATGGCTGCCCGTGATCCGCGAGAAGTTTGATAATCCAATTTTCCTGACCAATGCAGGCGATGGATCAGGGCGAATCTTCGTGGTAGAGCAAGCAGGTTACATCTGGATCGTCAAGGATGGCGTGGTCAACAAAGAGCCATTCCTTGATATTTCTGAGCAGCTACCGGATGAAGTCTTTCGTGGTGGTTATACGGAGCGCGGGTTGCTCGGTCTGGCGTTTCATCCCAACTATAAGACGAACGGACAGTTTTTCATCACCTACACGCGGCGGGATAGCCTCAATATTCTGGCGCGTTATCACGTCTCGGCAGCTGATCCTGACCGTGCCGATCCCGCCAGCGAACAGATCGTGTTGCAGTATCAGCACCCCGAAATGAATCACAATGGCGGGATGCTGGCATTCGGGCACGACAGCTATCTGTACATGGGCGTGGGCGATGGTGGCGGTTATCAAGGTGATCCCGACGGCAACGCGCAGAACAAGGCGTCCCTGCTCGGCAAAATCCTGCGGATCGATGTGAATAGCGATCCCTATTCCATCCCTGCGGATAATCCGTTCGTCAACGAGTCCGGCGCAAGACCTGAAATCTGGGTGCTGGGCTTACGCAATCCTTGGCGCTTCAGCTTTGATCGCGCGACGGGCGATCTGTACATCGGGGATGTCGGCTGGGCGCAGCATGAAGAAGTCGATGTGCTGCCTGCTGGCGTTGGCGGCGTCAATTTTGGCTGGAACAGCTTTGAAGCAACGCACCTACTCGATGGGAGGACAGACCCCGGTGGCGTGACGATGCCCGTCACAGAGTACGAGCATACCGACGGTGCGTGCTCGATCACGGGCGGTTACGTCTATCATGGTCCCGGTGCGCCTACACTGCGCGGAGTCTACGTGTTCGGTGATTATTGTAATGGGCGCGTATGGGCGCTTTTTCGCAACGAAGCGGGCGAGTGGCAGACGAAGCGATTGATGGATACGGGGTTGCAGATCAGTTCGTTCGGGGAGGATGAACAGGGCGGCTTGTATCTGGTCACCTATAAGGGCTATATCTATCGCTTGCGCGAACTGTAAGTGTAAGAAATGTGATAATTTTCCCGTCCTAAGGGATCAGGATCAGCAAAGTACGCTAAAATTGCTGCTACGTATTGCTGAAATGAGGTGAAGCTTGTTCATTCCAACCGTAATCGAAGATACGGGACGTTATGAGCGCGCATGGGACGTTTATTCTCTGCTGCTCAAGGAACGCATCGTATTTCTCGGCACCGAAGTTAATTCGATGGTAGCAAACTCCATCGTTGCCCAACTGCTGTATCTAGATCGGGAAGACCCTGAGAAGGAAATCCAGATTTACATCAACTCGCCGGGTGGTGAAATCTACGCTGGTCTAGCGATTTATGACACGATCCGTGCGCTGCGTGCGCCCGTAGCAACCACCGCCGTCGGCATGACCGCCAGCTTCGGCACGGTGATCCTCGCCGCTGGTCGCAAGGGGATGCGCTACGCGCTGCCCAACGCCACGATCCACCTGCATCAGCCGTTGGGTGGCGGTTCCGGTCAGGCTTCGGACATCGCTATTCAGGCAAAGGAAATCCAGCGTCTCAAGGATAAGCTGCTAGACGTGTTCGTGGAAGCGACGGGACAGCCCCGCGAAGTGATCGAGCGCGACACAGACCGCGACATCTACTTCACACCACAAAAGGCGTTGGAGTACGGGTTGATCGATAGAATCCTCGACAAGCCCAACCGCGCTGCTGCGCTAACCGCTGGTAAATCGTAAGTAACTAACCATCGAGGCAGAGAGCAATTCTTTGCCTCGATGCTTTTTAGAGTAAAGCAAGTCACACACTGCCCATATCCCCAATAGAGTTAGTTCAAGAAAGGCTGAATGATGCAATTTCGACGATTAGGCGACGCTGGCATGAAAGTTAGCAGCATCGCACTTGGCGGCTGGATCAATTACGGTGAGGGCAAGGTTGAGCAAGACGCCGCTAAGCAGGTCGTCATCCGCGCTTACGAAGCGGGTATCAATTATTTCGATCTGGCTGACGCTTATGGGCGCGGTGAAGCAGAAAAACAGATGGGTGCTGTTCTGCAACAGTTCCCCCGCCACACACTGGTGATCGCCACCAAGTTGTTCTGGCCCATGAGCGATGATGTCAATGATCGCGGCTTGTCGCGTAAGCACATTATGGAAAGCATCGACGGTAGTTTGAAGCGGTTGGGTACAGATTACATCGACATTTATTTCTGCCACCGCCCCGATCCTGAGACGCCGATCTATGAAACTGCCCGTGCAATGGATGATCTGATCCATCAGGGCAAAGTACTGTACTGGGGCACTTCCGTATGGAGTGGGGAACAAATCCAAGAAGCGTTAAACATCTGCGCTCGCCACAATCTGTATCCGCCCAAAGTGGAGCAGCCCCAGTACTCCATGCTACACCGCGAGACGGTGGAGCAGGAAATCCTGCCTGTCACCGAGAAGAATGGCATGGGCTTGGTGGTATTCTCACCGCTGGCACAGGGTATGTTGACGGGCAAGTATGATGATGGCGTACCCGATGATTCGCGTTTTGCCCGCGAAGGTTGGGCGAAAGAGCGCTTTATGAATGCGGAGAATGCCGAAAAAGTGAAGGCATTGAAGCTAATCGCAGATCAACTTGGCGGGACGCGCTCACAGCTTGCCCTAGCTTGGGTGCTGCGGCAATCGGGTGTCAGCAGCGCGATCATTGGCGCGACGAAGGCAGCACAAGTCGATGACAATGTGAAAGCTGCCGATCTGAAACTTGATGACGGCGTGTTGCAGCAAATCGAGGGAATCTTGGGCAGCACGACAGCACACAAGACAACAGCGTAATTGTAAGCGTAGTCACTTAGTATCAATCTATGTCCGATCTTTCTCTGGAAGTCAAAGCGGGCGACGAGACTTTAACTGTTGAAGTGACCGTCGATTCACGACTGCGGACGATGGCGCGGTGGTCACTTCACGGTACGGTCATCAAATTACGCATCCCGCGTGGCACGTCGCATAAGGATGTTCAACGGCTGATCGAAGGGATCATCCCGCGAGTAGCACGCCAGCGTAAACGATCCGCACGGCGCACCGATGTCGACCTGACGCAGCGCGCACAAGAGATCAACCAGCGTTACTTTAATGGCGAACTGACGTGGAATTCGATCCGTTGGGTCAGCAACATGCGGAATCGACTCGGTAGTTGCACGACTGGTGGCGCTACTGATGGCGACATCCGCATCAGCGAACGGATCAGGAACTGGCCCCAGTACGTGGTCGATTACGTGATCGCCCATGAAATTTGCCACCGCAAACATCCTGATCACAGCGCGGCGTTCTGGGATTTTCTAGCACGCTATCCGCACACGGAAAAGGCGCTCGGCTTCATTGAGGGGATCGGGTTCTCGGAGGGGCACACTCCTGATGAGATGATGGATTGAGAAGTGGACTTAAATGGTCATGTTGGCTGCGCTTGCCTTGCCCTACAATGCCTGACATGAATCCGTCTGCTGCCACTGAGGACTCACTCCATGCCCAGAGATTACGCCGCGATGCCCGTCAGCACCGTTCGTCGTAGTGATCGTGAACTGACCGATGTCGAGATCATCAAACAGATCCTGCATCGCGCACCGATTGGTGTGTTAGCAACAGTGCATGAAGGGCAGCCGTTCATTAACAGCAATCTATACGTTTACGATGAATCCGCCCACTGCATTTATATGCATACAGCGAAAGTTGGACGCACACGCGCAAATGTGGAGCTTGAGGAGCGCGTCTGCTTCAGCGTGACGGAAATGGGACGCTTATTACCTGCCGATGAAGCGCTAGAATTCAGCGTAGAATATGCAGGCGTGGCGATCTTCGGGCGAGCGCATGTAGTCACGGATCGGGACGAAGCTACTCACGGTTTGCAAATATTACTGGACAAGTACTTCCCGCATCTACAGTCGGGCATCGATTATCGCCCAATCGCGCCGGAGGAATTAGCGCGAACCTCAGTTTATCGCATCGATATTGAGGAGTGGAGTGGCAAGCGTAAGCAGGTCACGGACGACTTTCCGGGGGCATTCTATTATGGTGAGCCACCAAAACAGCCGTGAGCCAATCCAACATCCATGAATTTTTCGCTAACGTTAAGCGATTGAAACGCAACCCTGATTGACTCGCTGTGCCGTCACTGGCAAGATAGGTCATGTGCCAGTTGGACGGTGGAGCAATTATGAGCGAACAGGGATCACAACATCTACGCATCTTCCTCTCCTCTCCCGGCGATGTAGGCGAAGAGCGCACGGCAGCGATTAAAGTGATCGAGGAACTCTGCTTCGATCCGCTGCTACGCGGACAGGTAACTCTAGAAGCGGTAGCGTGGGATCGCAAAGGCGCGAGTGTGCCGTTGGTCGCCAATGTAACACCGCAGGAAGCAATCAATCAGGGATTGGCGAAGCCCTCCCAATGCGATATTGTGATCGTGATTTTCTGGTCGCGGATGGGTACACCGCTGCCACCGGAATACGCCAAACAAGATGGATCGCGCTATCTCTCCGGCACGGAATGGGAATACGAGGAAGCGGTAAATGCTGCTAAACAAAACAGCGGCAAGCCCAGCGTTTTGGTCTATCGCCGTACCGAAGAACCCGTGATCAGTCTGCGCGATCCGCTGCGTGGACATAAAATCGAGCAGTGGGAGCGCGTCGAAGATTTTTTCAGCCGCTTCTACAATCCCGACGGCTCGATCCGGCAGGGCTACCACCAGTACGAAAAGCCAGTCGAATTTTCAGAGTTACTAGAACTTCATCTCAAAACGCTGATTCAGCGGCAGTTCAATCTGGATACCGGCGCTGGTGAAGACCAGCGATTCCTGACGCAGGTGCGTCTAGCGGCGCAGGATTGGGAAAAGAATAACCGCAGCGATGCCTTCCTATGGCCCCACGAGCGACTCAAGCCTATCTATTCCATCATCAAACGGCTGAAACCGGAACTTGACGAAGCAACGACGGCTTTCATCACACCGGAAGTTGACCGACTTAATGCCGAGATCGCCAAACCGACGACCAAGCATTTGCGCCGTGCTGTGATCGGTGATCGCTTGGCGGCAATTGACGATCCGCGTCCGGGCGTTGGCGTGCGTGAAGATGGGTTGCCCGAGCTGTCGTGGTGCGATGTACCAGCAGGCGTAGTAACTATAAAGTACGGCGTCAACGGCTTGAATCCCAACAAAGAGCAGCGCTTCGAAGTTCCGCGTTTCCGCATGGCGCAGTACCCGATCACGTACAAGCAATATCGCGCCTTCTTGGATGCGCCGGACGGATTCCGTGACAATCGCTGGTGGTTCGGGCTAGGCAATCGGCAGTTGGAAGCGGGCAAGCAAGCCTTTCCAGTCAACAATCGTCCTGCCGATAACGTCTCGTGGTACGATGCTGTCGCCTTCTGCAAATGGTTGAGCGCGCGGCTTGGTGCTGAGATTCGGCTGCCTTACGAACAAGAGTGGCAGCTTGCAGGCAGTGGCGGGAACGATAGCAATCTCTATCCTTGGGGCGAAAAGTGGAATCCCGCGAACGCCAATATGGAAGAGTCGGGCATCGGTCAGACGATGGCAGTTGGTTTGTATCCGTTAGGTGCTGCAGCTTGCGGCATACAGGACATGATCGGCAATGTCTGGGAGTGGTGTCTGAACGCTGATAGTGATCCCAATAGTGCTGGACTTGAAGGAACTTTCCATCGCGTGCTGCGCGGTGGCGGCTGGATCACAGGTAAGCTGAAAACCAATAATCTCTATCGTGGCGGTGATACTCCCACGCGACGGCGTAACATTATCGGCTTCCGCGTTGTGATGGCGGAGTGAGTCACACTCCGCCATTGTTGCAGTTTCCAAAAATCTGTCGTTTCAAGAGACGTTGACTACGGATACAACTAGAACATGTGTCCAGCTTGAGGTATAATTAGCAACCTAGTTGTATTGATGCAGAGAGGTTGCTATGTGTGGACGCTACACGGTGACAGTTGACCCCGAAACCTTAGCGCAGCGATTCGATGCCACCTTACCTCCCGCTGAAGAACTGTATAACCCGCGCTATAACGCCGCGCCTACTCAACATTTGCCAGTATTACGCACCAAGAAAGATGGCGAACGGCGTATTGAAATGCTGCGTTGGGGTTTGATCCCGAGTTGGACGAAAACCCTCGACAACAAGTACAGCATGATCAACGCCCGCGCCGAGACGCTGACGGACAAGCCCGCCTATCGCAACGCCCTGCAGCGGCGACGCTGTCTGGTGCTGGCAGATAGCTTCTACGAATGGCAAAAGACTGATGATGACGGCAAAATCCCCATGCGCATCATGTTAGAATCGGGTGAGCCTTTCGCCTTTGCGGGACTGTGGGAGACATGGCATAACCCCGAAGATGAGAATGATGTAATTCGCAGCTTCACCATCATCACTACTTCCGCTAACGATCTGGTCAAGCCGATCCATGACCGGATGCCAGTGATCTTGCGTCCTGAAGATGAGAGCCGCTGGCTGAATGACGAGTCAGGCATGGACGTATGGACTGATCTACTGCGCCCATATCCTGCCGGGCAGATGAAAACCTATCCGGTGTCGCGTCGAGTCAACGTCGCTACCACCGACGATGCCGATTTGATCCGTCCAGCAAGCTGAGGGAATTTGTGATCAGGCTTCGATTCGGGGATTGCTACGCAGTTTTCGCATAATGTGTATAATCACCCTCAAGTCGCGGAAGCACTTCACTCTGAGTGCTTCCGTTTGGGTATTGCTTTCTTGAGGTGAGATGATGTCAGACCGACCTGATGATTCACAGCAACCCGAAAAGAAACCCCAAGAAGGCGGTTGGTACGCCCCCGAAGGTGCTGTGACTGGAAGATCGGCATCCGATGCTAATTCCGGCATCGATGTACCGTTGCCCGCTAGCGAAGCGGCGCAGCAGTCCGGCATGTGGCGCTTACCGCCAGATCGTCAGGAACGACAAACAACGTCCCCGCCCATCGCCCAAGAAACGCCCGTGCAGCAGGAAGTGACAGTTCCCGTAGAGGCTCTGGCGGAGACGCCAGCAGAGGCGACGCAAGCCTCAGAAATAATAGACGAGCCGTATCCTTATGCAACGCTCACCGATGAACAACCTGATATTGCGGAAGCACAACCAGCACCAGTACAAGCCGAAGCAGAAGCCAGAGAAATCAAAGTGAACGAAGAAGCGCAGCCCTCCCAACCACAGTCACAATTGCCAACGCCGTCGCAACCGGAATCAGAAACCAAGCCGGTGATCGAGACGACGGCGCAGCCTTCCACAACCTCAGCAGCGGCAGTTCCTAAAGAAAACTTGCCAGAGGGCGCGGCGCTCTCAACGGAAGTAGATTATTCCAACTATGTGCCGGGAGTGGGTTTTGTGCAGCCATCTCAAAGCACACAAAAAGATCCGCCAGCGGCAGCGGCGCTGCCCGTCCGCGAACCATCAGCGGGTGTGGTAACACAAACAGATGCCCCTATTGCGCCGGGCACTAGCAGCCAAACGCCCACACCTGTGCCTCAATCAACGAGTGCGGCGGCAGTATCTCCTGTCGTTGAAGTGACGCCGACCCCAGCAGCGACAAGTGCCTCGGCAGCGGTATCGCCCGCCAGTACAGGCAATACGGGCAACACGGGTGTATCGGGCGATCAACTGGCAGCAGAACTTGCACAACCAGCCGCTAATCAAGCGTTGACACAGAAATTCATCGACGTGGAAAAATCGGTGCAAGGACTGCGCCGACGTTACACGTCAGGTTTGATGACGCGCGACCAATTACAGGCAGAACTCCGCAAGCTGATGATCCTCGACGAGCAGGGTTATTGGTGGATGATCGGCTTGGAGTCGGATCGCTGGTATCAGTACGATGGACGCAACTGGAATCCGGCAATACCACCGGGGTACAGCGCCACTGGAACGCCACCGGCAGGAATTGCTGCAACAGGCGCGTCAGCAGCGTCGTCGGCAGTTTCCTCAACTTCAGCCGCTCGCGCAGCCACCCCAAGCCAGAAAGTTGATATTCCCGTAGATGAATATGGGATGCCATTACCGCAGCGCGTACCAGTGGAAGACCCCGGCGCTACGATTGTAGGACGGGCAGCGCCGAAACTGGATAACACGCTCAAAGTGCGCGATATGACTAACTTGAACGCGCGTCTGGCAGCGGAAAAGAAAGCGACCAGTACATCGGCAGCGTTCAACGCAGGCGCAACAGTACCTAGTGCGGCGCTTGGTTCGCAAGTAACACAGCCTGCTGCCGCCATCAGCCCTTCGGCAGTGAGCGTGCCCGCACCGGGCAGCGCTAGCGGACTAACGCAGGGTGTTGTTCCGGAGAAACCAAAATCGATCCAGCCAGATTATGGTCCGCGTCCGCAAAGCTGGATCAACGATAGACAGCGGCGCGTCGGGTGCTTGATCCAGATCGCCGTAGCCGGCGTTTTTCTGTTCCTTGCGCTGGCTGTCCTCGGCACGATTGGTTCGGTGCTGTTCTATACCACCACAATCAACCAGTACAGTGGGCGAATTGATGCACTGGCGTCGAACATCGCAGCGGAAACGCAGTCGGTCAAGTTCTATGACTCCAGCGGGCGCATGATTTACCAGTTAAATGATCCGAATCTTGGTGCGCGTACTGTCGTGCCGCTGGCAGACATCAGCCCATATTTGATCCATGCAGTCGTAGCGACGGAAAATGAGCGTTTCTACAGCGATCCCGGCTTTGACGTGGTAGCGATCATCCGCGCTATTCTGCAAAATCTGCGGGCAGGTGGTAGCGTATCGGGCGCTAGTACGCTCACTCAGCAGCTCACCCGCGCCAAAGTGCTCGATCCCGGTGCGGCGAATGACATCAGCGCAGGACGTAAGATCACTGAGATTCTGGTTGCTTCCGAAGTGGCGCGTCGCTACACCAAGAGCCAGATCCTCGAATTCTACCTAAACAATACTGCTTATTTTGGCAATCTCGCTTATGGTGTCGAAGCGGCAGCACAGACCTACTTCAAGAAATCCGCCAAAGACTTGACGATGGTCGAATCGGCTTTCCTCGCTGGCTTGATCCAGTCGCCAGCAGGTTACGATCCTGCCCTTGATGGTGGTGTCTCCGCAATAGCGCGCACTAAAGTAGTGCTTGGCTTGATGGTAAACTTGGGGTGTCTGCAAACCGAGCATCTGCCGCAGCCAATTTGCGTCACCAAAGGTAATCCGACCGCCGATCCCAAGTCTGATGTAGATAGTGGGCAAACCTTAGTTGAATTGTCAACGTTAACGGCGTCAATGGTGCAATTCAAGCCCACTGCGCAGCAGGTCACCTATCCGCACTTTGTCAACTATGTCAAGCAAATTCTCGAAGATCAGTACGGTCAGGATGCACTGTACAACGGCGGCTTCAGCGTCTACACCACCATCGATCCGCGCATTCAGGATGCAGCGGAGTTGGCGGCTCGTAATCAGGTCAATGCGCTGAGAGGTCAGAACGTCGGCAACGCGGCAGTCGTGGTTATCGATCCGCGTACTGGCGGGATACTGGCAATGGTCGGCAGCGTAGACTTCAACAATGCCAATATCGATGGTCAGGTGAACGTAGCGATCAACCCACGACAGCCCGGATCATCGATCAAGCCGTTCGTCTATGCGTCGTCAATGGAACAAGCGCCTGATGGCAGTTACTGGTATCCGGGCACGGTGATCTGGGATATTCCCACCGACTTCAATGGCTACCAGCCTGTTAACTACAATCGCGGCTATCGCGGACCGATGACGATGCGCTCAGCGCTGGCGATGTCGGAAAATATCCCCGCCGTGAAAGCGTTGGAATTTGTCACTGTTCTGCGCTTCCAAGCCTTTGCGGATCGCATTGGCTTGCGCTTCCCGTTGGTATCGCCAGCGGATGCAGGACTGACCACTGCGCTTGGCGGCGTCGAAGTGACGCTGCTGGATATGGTACGTGGCTATAGCATCTTTGCCAATGGTGGTCAGCAGATTCCCACCTTTGCCATCAGCAAGATCACGCGCAAGAATGGCGCGAACGAAGAAACGGTCTTTGAGTACAGCACCCCAGCGGGCGTACAACTTGTCGATCCTGCGATCTCATGGATGATCACTAGTATCCTCTCGGATAATGCCGCGCGTACTCCCGGCTTCGGCGCGAACAGCGTTTTGAATATCCCCGGTACGGCGGTTAAGACAGGTACGACCAACGACTACAAAGATAACTGGACAATTGGCTACACCCCGCAGTTCGTCGTCGGTGTGTGGGTCGGTAACACACGCGGTGAACCGATGAACGCTGGCGTCACCGGCTTGACGGGCGCAGCGCCGATCTGGAATCAGGTGATGCTTGCCGCGCTATCGGGACAAGCACCGCAAGGCTTCAACCGACCGCCAGAGATTCAGGAAACTACCATCTGCGCGGACTTCGGTACGTTAAACTTTGCGCAATGCCGCAACGCTCGCAACGAATACTACCGCGTGGGGCTGCCACCACCGGGGGCAGAAACCGCGATCCAAATCCTACAGGTGGATAAGTTCAGCGGACTACGCGCCAATAACTTCTGCTCCAACTTTGTTGAGGAGCGTGCCTTCGTCAATATCAGCGATACGCGCGTGATCAACTGGATCAACAATACAGATCAAGGGCGGCAGTGGCTGGATCAAAGCGGTTGGAAAGAAGCCTACAACTTACAGATACCGATTGCGCAAGCGCCAACTGGTGAATGCCAAGCGAATCAACCGCAGCCCGTCATCCAAATAGCCAGTCCGCAGCCCGGGCAGACAATCAGCGGGATTGTGCAAATCCTCGGCGCAGCGAACGTCCCCAACTTCCGCAACTTCCAGATCGAGCTTGGTGTCGGCACGCAGCCTACACAGTTCCAATTAATATCCGGTCCTATTAGCTCGCCGCAGCTCAATGGTCCGCTTGGTGTGTGGGATACTAACACGGTGCCAGCAGGTGACTACACGCTACGCCTGGTTGCCTTCGATCAACAGGGACGCTCGGCAGATGTGCTCGTCCCGGTGCGCGTCAGCAATGTGCCGACGACGGAAACACCAGCAGGACAGATCATCCCAACTTCACCGGGAGTACCAACCGCATTCCCGACCACTGATCCGGGCATCTTCGCCACGCCACTGCCGATCAATCCGACCGAAACCCCAATTGTGATCGATGGCAGCAATCCTATCGTGGCAACGCCGACGCCAATCGATGTGTTCCCGCCGACGACGGCTCCGTGAGATAGCGTACAGCTACGATGAAAAGAAAAAGCGGACTCAATCGAGTCCGCTTTTTGTTGCGTCGTTGGTTTGTAGCTTTAGGCGTAACTTAGGCGGTGACCAGTGTACCCACCGGATCGCCCATCACGGCGGCTTCTAGTGCACCCTCGTGCCAGAAATTGACCACCAGAATAGGCTGGTTATTCTCGCGACAGAGCGTAAACGCCGTCTGATCCATGACTTCGAGTTGTAGGTTGAGCGCCTCCTGAAAGGTCAGCGTCTCGAAGCGTTTGGCATCGCTAAACTTGCGCGGGTCTTTGTCGTAGATGCCGTCTACTTTGGTCGCTTTAACGATCACTTCGGCATCGATCTCGGCAGCACGTAAGGCGGCAGCGGTATCGGTTGTAAAGTAGGGATTACCGGTGCCACCGCACAAGATCACCACACGCCCCTTTTCCAGATGACGAATAGCACGCAAGCGGATGTACGGCTCTGCCACTTTGTTCATCTCGATGGCGGTTTGCACACGGGTAGTCACACCAACTTGTTCCAGTGCGTCACGCAGACCCAGCGCATTAACGACAGTAGCGATCATGCCCATATGATCCGCGGTGGAGCGATCCATACCACGCTCGGCAGCAGGTTCGCCGCGCCAGATATTGCCGCCACCGATAACGACAGCGACCTGCACACCGAGGTCGTGTACCGCCTTGATGCGGCGTGCCAGATATTCCATCTGATCGAGGTCAATGCCCGATCCGCCGATGCCGGAGAGCGCTTCGCCGCTTAGCTTAAGCAGCACCCGTTTGAATTTTGGTTTACGTCCGGCAGTTGTGCCACTTTGTTGAAGATCAGTTAGTGTGTGATTACCCATTCGTTCTCCTTTACCATGTTCATACTTCCAGCAGGCACAAAAAAGAGGATCAGGAAATTTCCTGATCCTCTTGAAACATCACAACGTCGTCATCATTCCGCTACTCGGAAGTTTCGTTCGCGTTGCTTTCGCCGACGGCAAATCGGGCGAACCGACTGATCACGATATTTTCTTTGATTTCAGCAACCAGTTCAGTCAGCACGTCGCGCACCTTCTTGGAGTCATCGTGCAGCCATGGCTGTTCGAGCAGGACTATATCCTCGAACCACTTATCCATGCGCCCATCGACGATCTTATCGACAACGGCTTCTTTCTTACCTTCGCCGAGCGTCTTCTCGCGCTGAATCTGACGTTCCTTGTCGATAGCTTTCTGCGGCACGTCTTCGCGCTTCAGGTAGGTCGGGGCAAGGTTGGCAATGTGCAGAGCCAGTTCCTTAGCGAACTGTTTGAACTTTTCATTGCGAGCCACGAAGTCCGTCTCAGAGTTGACTTCGACCAGCACACCAAGCCGACCATTGTGATGCATGTACGTCTGAACGATGCCGTCATTGGCGACGCGATCTGCTTTTTTGGTGGCGGTAGCAATACCCTTCTTGCGCAAGAATTCGACGGCTTTGTTGATATCGCCGCCGTTCTCTTCTAGCGCCTTGCGGCAGTCCTGAAAGCCAGCGCCCGTCAGATCACGAAGCTGCTTAACTTGCTGTGCAGAAATTTCTACAGTCACGAACTAACTCCTTGCCTTGAGTTTATTACTTCGCAGTTTTGCGCGGTTTCTTATCGCTCTTGGGCTTGCTCTCGGTTTTGCGCGGTGCAGCGTCGGAAGTTGGCGCGGCAGCAGCAGCACCCTCGGCAGCATCTTCACCGAAGTCCAATTCACCAGCGCGTAGTTTTGCCAGCGTAGCCTGACCAAGATAAGCCTCGTCCTCGCCACCTTCGGAGAGACCGAGTTCCTCATCCAGATCAGCTTCAAACTTAGATAGATCGACGTTAGCTGGCAGGCGGTTCATTGCCGATTCCATATCTTCAACGTCGCCAGCGCCCTTACGCATCGCCATACCTTCCAGCGCGGCATCTGCCAGCTTGGAGGCAACCAACTTGATAGCGCGAATGGCGTCATCGTTGGCGGGGATTACATAGTCGATGCTATCGGGATCGCAGTTGGTATCGACCATCGCAATGATCGGGATATTCAGTGTGTTGGCTTCCTTGACGCCGGTGTGCTCGCGGCGAACATCGACCACGAACATGAGCGCGGGCGGACGGTTCATGTGCCGCAAACCGCCAAGGCGTAAGCGCAGTTTTTCAATAATACGAGCGCGCGTTAGCTTTTCCTTCTTAGTCAGGTAGCTGCCAGCGCCGCTTTCGACATCCGCTTCGAATTGCTTGAGCTGATCGATACGGCTCTTGATCGTCTTCCAGTTGGTCAGCGTACCGCCGAGCCAACGCTGATTGACGTAGGGCATGGAGGCACGATCCGCTTCTTGCTGGATCGTCTCTTGCGCCTGACGCTTGGTGCCGACGAACAGGATCTTGCCGCCATTGGAAACCACGTCGCGGACAATTTCGTAAGCTTCTTCGAGGGTAGCCAGCGTCTGCTGCAGATCGATAATGTGGATGCCGTTACGCTCGGTGAAGATGTACGGCTTCATCTTGGGATTCCACTTCTTGGCGCGATGCCCGAAGTGAACGCCAGTCTCCAGCAGAGCCTTCATTGAAACAATAGCCATTTTTTCTCCTCAATTCGTGTTATGCTTCCACGCCCTTCAACCTCCCGCCATCACCGACGCACTGCTGGCGTTGGCACACGGACGGAGTCTGGACGTGTGTATATTGAGTTATCGCCATTGCTGGCGGGAACCCGATCAGGAAGTTTACCAGAAGCAGTTAGTGGGTTCAAGGGTCGAGTGCGGAGTCAGAAGAAGAGCATTAACGCCGCCCGACAGCGGCGTTAATGTCAGATGGTAGAAGAAAACTAAACGACTGGCATCCTTGCCTGTGCAGCGGCGACGGCTTCCGCTGGATACTCGTAATCTTCCAGCTTGCCACTGAGATAGGCATCGTAAGCCGCCATATCAAAGTGACCATGACCGCAGAGGTTGAACAGGATCACGCGCTCTTTGCCTTCTTCTTTCGCCTGTAGTGCCTCATCAAGTGCGCCCTTGACGGCGTGCCCGGCTTCCGGTGCAGGCAGAATTCCTTCGGTCTTTCCGAACAGCAAATTTGCCTCAAAGATACTCGTCTGATGATATGCCTTCGCCTCAATCACGCCTGCATCATGCAGCAGCGAGATTAGCGGTGACATGCCGTGATAGCGCAAACCACCAGCGTGAATCCCCGGCGGGATGAAGTCGTGACCAAGTGTGTGCATCTTAACCAACGGCGTCATGCCCAATGTATCACCGAAGTCGTAAGCATAGACGCCTTTAGTCAAGCTGGGACAGGACATCGGCTCGGCAGCCACGAAGCGGGTGTTCAGCCCTTTCTTGCGTGCCTCTCCGATGAAGGGGAAGCTGATCCCCGCGAAATTGCTACCACCGCCTGTGCAGCCAACCACCACATCAGGATAGTCATCTGCTTGCGCCATTTGCAGCAGCGCCTCCTGACCAATGATTGTCTGGTGCAGTAGAACGTGGTTGAGAACGCTGCCGAGCGAATACTTGGCTTTGCCGCCGCTGGTCGCCACCATCTCCACCGCTTCGCTGATGGCGATGCCCAAACTGCCCGTGCTATCAGGGTCCTGCGCGAGGATGGCGCGTCCCGCCTGCGTGAGGTCAGAAGGGCTGGCATGAACCGACGCGCCATAAGCCTGCATCATACTACGACGATAAGGTTTCTGGTTGTAGCTGACCTTGACCATGAACACTTCGATCTCGATCCCGAACATCGCGCCAGCCATCGCTAGTGACGATCCCCACTGACCAGCGCCTGTCTCCGTGATGATCTTGGTGACACCTTCCTGCTTGTTGTAGTACGCCTGCGGCACAGCGGTATTCGGCTTATGACTGCCAGCCGGACTGACACCCTCATACTTGTAGTAAATGCGGGCAGGAGTATCTAGAGCTTTTTCCAGCCGCCGTGCGCGGAACAGCGGACTCGGACGCCACTGCTTGTAAATATCCCGCACAGCTTCGGGGATCTCGATGTACTGGTCGCCGCTAACCTCTTGCAAGATCAGAGCCATCGGGAACAGCGGCGCCAGATCTCCCGGACCAACGGGCTGTTTGGTTCCGGGATGTAGTACCGGTTCAGGCGGGCGAGGGAGATCGGGTACAACGTTGTACCACGTCTTGGGCATCTCATCCTCACTGAGTAAATATTTGGTATGACGTGTATCCGGCATCTTCGAGCCTCCTAAAAGTTAAGCAAAATAAAAACGCCCATCCCCAATCTAAATAAGGGACGAGCGTTGACTCGCGGTACCACCCTAATTAAACCATCTCACTCAAAGGTTGATGGTTTCACTCATTTCGCCTGTTAACGTGAGCGATTCCGGCGCGACATTCTTCGATCACAGACGATCAAGTCCTTCGCGCAGCTCCCCGATCCCATTCAACGGCAACGATCTGTACCACGTTCTCAGTCTAAGACGTGATTCCCTGTAATGATCGTTGCAGCTTACTTGCTTCGGTTCATAGCTATTAGGGGATTACTGTATCCACAGGGCAGGTAGTTGTCAATAAGATAGGATTTACTTCCGCATGGAGTCGTGATAGCATGTGCAGCATGATAGACGACTACTGCTTTGGCTTGGCATTGATGCGTTGCACGCCGTGGTCAGGGACTAATCCTGACGATGGCGGGCGAAGCGTTGCCGGAGTATAGACCGAAAACGCAGTTAGTCCCGTACCTGTAACACGGCAATTCGAGAACCGTCGGTGACGTCAAATCCGGCGGTTTTTGTTTTGCCGTGTTTTGATTCCAGTTTCGCTCAGTTCGCTGATAGAATCGGTAGACCTCTGGAGGATTGCACACAATGGCTGAATACATTCATGTTTCCGTTGCATGGCCCTACGCTAATGGAGATTTGCACGTCGGGCATATGGCGGGAAATTTTTTACCTGCGGACGTGTTCGCCCGCTATCATCGGCTAAAAGGGAATCATGTGCTGATGGTCAGTGGTTCCGATGCACACGGCACGCCTATTGCCGTCGAAGCGGATAAGCGCGGCATTCAGGCGAAAGAACTCTTCGAGCATTTCCATCTGCGTTTTCTGGATACCCAGAAGCGTATGGGCATCAGCTACGATCTGTTCACGCATACCGATACCGAAAATCATCACCAGATCGCGCAAGATATTTTTACGAAACTGCTAGAGCGCGGCTATCTGTATAAGCAGACACAGCAGCAGTTCTACAGCGAGACGGAGAATCGCTTCCTGCCGGATCGTTTCGTTGAAGGCGAATGCCCGGTCTGCCACTATCCCAACGCACGCGGTGACCAATGTGATAACTGCGGCAGCCTGTTGGACGCGCTCGATCTGATCAACCCGCGCAGCAAGACTGACGGCAGCACACCGGTCATCCGTGAGACGGAGCACTACTTCCTCAACCTCGCGGATTTCATTCCGCAGCTCACAGAATATCTGGCGACGGGTAAGGAACACTGGCGTCCGAATGTGTTGCAGCTCTCGCGCAACAAAGTGCCTGATCTGGTAGGGCGCCCGATCACCCGCGACATCGAATGGGGTATCGATGTGCCGCTGCCCGGTTGGGAAAAGAAGAAGATGTACGTGTGGTTCGAGGCGGTGATGGGCTATCTGACCGCCAGCATCGAATGGGCAAAGAACAACGGCACCCCTGATGCGTGGAAGCAGTGGTGGTATAACCCTGCTGCCAAAATCTATAACTTCTTGGGCAAGGATAACATCGAGTTTCACACGATTATCTGGCCCGCCGAGTTGTTCGGGATCAGCGGCATCTATGCCACACCCGCAGAAGGTGCGATCAATGTGCCGTATGACGTGCCTGCTAACGAGTTCATGAACATCGAGGGACAAAAGTTCAGCAAAAGCCGCAATTGGGCAGTATGGATGCCCGATATTCTAGAACGCTACGACGCCGATGCGATCCGTTACTGCATCGCCGCCAGCTTCCCGGAGACGAAGGACGCTGACTGGAGTTGGTTGGACTTCGTACAGCGTAACAATAACGAACTGGTCGCGGCTTGGGGCAATCTGGTCAACCGAGTACTGGGCTTTGCGCGCAAAAACTTCGATGGCTGCGTGCCTGCGCCTGCCGCCCTCAGCGACGAAGATAAAGCAATCCTTGCACAATCGGAAGCTGCTTTCGAGACGGTAGGAACGTTACTTTCGGAAGTGAAGCTGCGTGCCGCGCTCGGTGAAGCCATGGCGTTAGTTCGCGAGACTAACGCTTATCTGGATCGCCGCGCACCGTGGAAGCGGATTAAGGAAGATCGGGAAGATACGGGCACAGCGGTCTATGTGACCCTGCGGGTGATCGACAGCCTGAAAATCCTGCTTGCGCCTTTCCTGCCGTTCACCGCACAGCAGTTGCATCACTACCTCGGCTACGATGGTCAGGTGTTTGGTGATCAGGCGATCCAGACGTATGAGGAGTCTACGCGTGATCATGTGGCACTAACCTACGATAGCAGCAAGGTAGTAAGTAGCTGGACACCGAGTCAACTTCCGGCTGGGCAGCAACTGCGTGAACCTGCTCCACTGTTCAAGAAATTGGGCAAAGATAGTGCGGAAGAACAAGCGATTATCGAGTCGGAGCGTGCTCGGCTTGGACAGGTGCAAGCATCATAAGGGTCACGAGTCAGCAAACTGTGGTGGGGGAAAACGTCAAATCCCCCACCTTCGCTTCGATCTGCATTAGCGACTGCGATCTCGCTCGATATAACCTTGAAGGATCAGTCGTGCATCTGCCAGAGAAGGAGCAATATCATATTCGTTGGCAAAGCCGGGATATAGGCGTTTAAAGGTTTTCACCACAATTTCAACGATCTTGCCACCATTTACCGCAATACGCGGAGTTCCGGCGTTGACGGGAGCGATGCGCAGCGTTTTGATCGGGTACATCGGCGAATCAATTGGAAAGGTCGTACTTGCTGTCAAATCCGCAATCACGTAGACACGATGTTTCACCGTCGCGTGCATAGCATTGGACTGCATGCAAGCATCCCAATACTCGCGCCATGTCCAATTGCCGATGAAAGTGAAAAGGATAATGGTATGTTCATCATTATCCCACGCTACCGTGACCGTCATAATGGCTAGCGTAGACCACTTTTGTTTAACTGCTCAAGGTATTCCTTAGCAAAGCCGCCAGCATCTGTCCCGATTACCACGCCGATCAGTTTATTGACGACTAGCTCGCCAAAATGAGTGATCAGCCGATTCACTTGCTCAGAGAGCTTCTCCATGAATTCATCCCAGATGACGCGGCTTGGAAGCAACGGCTCGCGCAGCGCCTTCATACTGGCGAAATAATCGATCACGGGCTGTTTGTTGGGGAACACCAACGCACTCGGCAAATCGAAACGGGCAACTGCTCTGAAATGGTGCGATAACTTGGTAGGCGCGTCCTCCAGCGTGAAGTTGCGAGCGGGGGGGCTGATGAAGTTTTCTACTTCGATGCCTGTCACCCCGATTTGGGAGAAGACACGGCGCATCAGTTGGTCAAATTCTGGCATGTTGAACTGACTATTGGTGGCAGCGATCAAGGTGCCGCTGGGTTTCAGCACGCGGCGCAGTTCAGAAAGCGCCTTCTCCACATCCGGCACATGGTAAAGCATGTGATTTGCCAGCACCACATCAAATGTGTTTGAAGGGAAAGGCAGCGCTTGTACATCACCATTAGCGATCAAGTGGGCGACGCCTTTGCTGGCAGCACGCTGCGCCATTCCCGCGGACAGATCAGCGCCGAAGATTGAACCATTGGGCACACGGCGGCGTACTGGCTCTAAATATGTTCCCGAACCTAAACCGACATCCAACACCGATTCGTCACCCGTCCATACAATACGATCCAACACCCAGTTGAGAAAATCAACAGGCGGGACGGTGTATTGGTCGTGAATGTGTTGGCGGGTGGCAAGCGCCTCATCAGTTGCATAAGCCTTCTTGGTCAGTAGTTCACGGTCTGTACCGGGCGAGTTGATCATAGCTAGTTGAGTCTCTGAAATGCGAAAGCGTTAGTCGAAAATGCCGGAGTCTAGTATACCAGCATTGAGATACTGCCAATGGTTCATTTCTGTATAGCTCTTGTAGCAATTTGTGCTTCTAAAAGTCGTAAATTTAGTGGCTGGACAGGTTACAGTTAGTTGTGGCATTTCATGGACGAGGTGCTACAATAAGCGACGTTTATCACAAATGCCAGTGAATGTTGAATTTAACACTCTCTAACAGGGAGTGACAGTTCGTAGAAGTAGAGTTTTACATCCTCAAACGGTTAAAACGCGGATCAGCTCAAGAGGTATGCAATGCAAACGAACGAGTGGATTTTCATCGGCTTATTCTTCTTGCTCGCCGGGGTGTTCCCTGCTGCGCCAATCGTCATCGCACAGGTACTCCGCCCGCGTAAGCCAAATAAGGTGAAGCTGGAGACGTACGAGTGCGGCATCGAGACTAAGGGCGATGCGTGGGTGCAGTTCAAAGTGCAGTATTACCTGTATGCGCTGGTTTTCCTCGTCTTTGACGTGGAGATGGTCTTCCTATTCCCGTGGGCAGTTGCCTCCAATGGGTTGCCCTGGTTTGCGCTGGTGCAAATCTTGATCTTCGTCGGGCTTCTCGGTTTGGGACTGGTGTACGACTGGCGCAAAGGTGCGCTAGAATGGCAGTAGTTTCGAACAGCAACCGGAATATTTAATGAAGGGCGGGTCGCAATACCCGCCTTAAAATCGCCACTTTAGGTTTGTAAGTGCAAACTTGTTTGTGAGGAATTGTTATCTTGAAACCCTCAACCCCAGAGCTATGTAGCCCGTGGAGGAAAAATGATTGAGTTTCTGGCTAGTCAGGGCTGGAACAAAGACATTGCGACTTTTGCAGCCATCTTGCTTGGCGTGGTCGCCTGTGCTTCGTTTGGCTTGATTTGGGTCATCTTCGGCATCTGGCTGGAGCGCAAGGTCGCCGGACGCATTCAAGATCGTCCCGGACCCAACCGCACAGGACCTTATGGTCTATTCCAAACTTTTGCCGATATTGGCAAGCTGCTGACTAAAGAGGACATCACGCCTGAAGGTGCTGATCGGCACGTTTACAACATCGCGCCGATCCTCGCGGTAGCGGCAGTGATCATGATCTTCGCTGTGATGCCATTCAGCAAAGAACTGATCGGTGCTGATCTGAACATCGGCGTCGTCTATGTGGCGGCGGTTGGTGGTCTTGCCACGCTGGCGATCTTGCTGGCAGGCTGGGGCAGTAACAACAAGTACGCCCTGCTGGGCGCGTTCCGCGTGGTCGCCGCATTGATCAGTTACGAAGTACCGATGGTACTGACACTGCTCATCCCTGTGATCCTTGCCGGATCGATGAGTATGCAGGACATCGTACATGGTCAGAACATCATGTACGCGTTGGTCGTACCGATCACTGCGCTGGTCTTCTTCATCTCCAGTTTGGCGGAAGTTGGTCGCTCCCCGTTTGACTTGCTGGAAGCCGAGTCGGAAATCATCGCTGGTTTCAACATCGAGTATTCGGGCATGAAGTTCGCCATGTTCTATGCAGGTGAGTTCATTCATGCCTTCGTCATCTGCATGTTGACGGCGGTGCTGTTCCTTGGCGGTTGGCGCGGTCCGGGCGCTGATCTTCCGGGTATTGCTGGCGCGCTGATTGGCTTCGGCTATCTGTTCATCAAGACCAACATTGTGTACTTCTTCGCTATGCTGGTGCGTAGCACGGTTCCCCGTCTGCGTATTGACCACATGATGGCGTTCAACTGGAAGTTCCTTGTTCCGCTGTCAATGATCAACGTGGTCGCGGTTGCCGTCGTGTCGCGCATCTTCGCGCCGAACTATGCGTGGGCGCAGAGCGCTTATAACACGGCTTTGGAAGCGACCAACCTTGATCCTAACCTTGTGAATCGACTGCTGAACCGTGTTGTCGTGTTCGTTTACGACGTTTTCAGCCCGAATGCTATCGCTGAATTCCCGCGCTTCATCGTCTTGTTGCTCATTAACATCTTCCTCGTGGTATTGTTACAGCGCATCTTGCGCCGTTATGTGGGCTTGGAACAGCGCAAGACGCGCGATGTGCCAATGTCTCAGCCAGTGGATGTGAGTGAAGCTCCTGTGGCATCCGACGGCGTGGCTGCGGCTACGGCGGGTCGCTAGGTCAGCATTGGAGGATTAATCGATGCAACCTGACTTGGTACAGTGGATTTTCTTTGTGGTATTTGCAGCGCTAGTGGTTGGACCTGCGATCCTCGTGGTGACCGTGCGTAACCTGTTCCACTCGGCATTGTGGCTGCTAGTATCACTATTCGGTGTGGCTGGCTTATTCGCTATGTTAGCCGCGCCCTTCTTGGCAGTAGTGCAAGTGATGGTCTACATCGGCGCGATTGTGATCTTGATCATCATCGCTATCATGCTCACGCGCCGCGTGATGGGCTTGCAAGAAGTGCCTAATCGCCAATGGCCCTACGGTCTAGCAGCCGCGCTGCTGGCGTTTGTGATCATGGCGCTGGTACTGGTGCTGGCATTTGGTGGAGAGGCGTTCCGCACTCCCCTCGCCAGTGTGCCAGATAACTCAATTGCACAGCTTGGCGCTGCGTTGGTAGACACGGGGCAGTACACGATCCCGTTCCTGTTGGCGGCAGTATTCCTCACGGGCGCGATGATTGGCGCTATCGTGATCGCGCGGGAGGATGAGTAATCATGTCTGGGGTTCCTTTAGTCTTTTACCTGCTGGTAGCGGCGCTGCTCTTTTGCATCGGCTTGTACGCAACGCTGGCACGCCGTAACGCCATCGCCATTTTGATGGGTGTGGAGTTGATGCTCAACGCCGTCAATATCAATCTGGTGGCATTCTGGCGCTTCCTCAGCCCGATGCAACCGACGGCTGGCAACGGCATTCAGAGCTTTATGGCAGGACAGGCATTCACTGTCTTTGTGTTCGTGGTTGCCGCTGCCGAAGTCGCCGTTGGTCTGGCGCTGATCATCTCGATCTACCGCAACCGTCGCTCCGTCGTCGCCGAAGATGCGGATACGCTGCGTTACTAGGGGAAAGTGCTTATGAATTGGTTTGATGTCAATAACATTGGCTGGCTGATCCCAATCCCGCCATTTATTGCCTGTGCGCTGATTCTGCTGGTGTTGGGACGTAACAAACTTCTCAGCCATAGCGCAGCGATGATCGGCATTATCCTGTCGTGGGCGATGAGTTGGGGCGCAGTCTGGTACATTGTCAATAACTATAAGGGGCTTGGTCCGGCGACGGATGTGTTCAGAAGCAACACGACGACGATCTTCGGACAGGCGTGGCTAGCGAACGGTGCTGGCATTCCCGGCTTAGATGGATCGGGCGCGCTGAACATGGGCGTGATGATCGATCCGTTGACGACGGTGATGCTGTTCATGGTGCCGCTGGCGTGTATGCTGATCTTCATCTACGCCATTGGTTACATGGCGAATGATGCCCGTCAGACTCGCTTCTTCGCCTATCTCAGCCTGTTCGCGGGCGCGATGCTGACGCTGGTCGTCGCTGATAACCTGCTGCTGCTGTTCGTCGGCTGGGAGATCATGGGCTTGTGCTCGTACCTGCTGATCGGCTTCTGGTACGAGAAAAAGAGTGCTTACCGCGCCGCCATGAAGGCGTTTATCACTACGCGTGTGGCTGACGTGATCATGATGATCGGCATCGCCTACCTGTGGTCGGTGACGGGTACGCTGAGCTTCCGCGAGATCATGCACAACGAGGAAGTGCTGCACATGCTCGGCACGGTACAGCCCGGTGCGATACTGGGTGTCTCCGCTGCCACCATCATCGGCATTTGCATCGTCATCGGCACGATGGGTAAATCAGCGCAGTTCCCCTTCCACGTCTGGTTGCCAGACGCGATGGAAGGTCCGACGCCCGTCAGCGCCATGATCCATGCGGCAGCGATGGTCTCCGCTGGTGTGTACCTCGTGATCCGCATGTTCCCGGTGATCTCCGCTGGATCGAACCTTGAGGCAGGTTTGTTCACGCCGCCTGTGATGTTGATGGGCGTGGTCGGTTCGTTCACGGCATTGTTCGCGGCAACCATCGCTGTCTCGCAAAACGACATTAAGAAGGTGCTGGCATACTCCACGATCAGCCAACTCGGTTTCATGATCGCGGCGTTGGGCATCGGTGCTTATGTGGCTGCTGCCTTCCATCTGATCACACACGCCTTCTTCAAGGCGCTGTTGTTCCTCGGCTCCGGCTCGGTGATCCATGCGATGGAGCATGGTCATCATCATGTCGAACATGAGCATGGACACGGACACGGCACTGACGCCGCGCACGACATTCATCCTTATGATGAAACGCCTGCCCATGCTGAACACGCTGATGACGCTCATGCTATCGTCCATGAACATGGTGATACCGAAGTCGCTCACATTGATGAAGATGTGGTGCCGGAATTCGATCCGCAGGATATGCGGAACATGGGCGGCTTGATCAGGCGCATTCCGGTGACGGCGATCACCTTCATCATCGGTGGTGCGGCGCTGGCAGGTTTCCCCTTCATCACGGCAGGTTTCTGGTCGAAAGACGAAATCTTCCTTGATGCGGTGGATAAGTTAGGCGCGACGCCGCTGGCATTCTTGGTTCTGATCTGCCTTGGTATGGCAGCGATCCTGACCGCCTTCTATACCTTCCGTCAAATCTGGATGACCTTCTTCGGTGAACCACGCACGGAAGCGGCGAAGCACGCAATCCTGAACGATGGTACGACAGCAGGACGCAACATCAGCGCACAGCTACAGGCTCCACTGGTTGCTCTCTCGATCTTTGCCGTTTTCGCTGGTTTCGCGGGCGTTCATCCCGACTTCCCGATTTTGGGTCCGATGGTCAATGGCATCCTCAAGAGTCTGCGCGTCGGTTCGCAGCCGTTCGGAAACTTCGTCGGACGTACCTTGCTAGAACAGCCGCATCATCCAGAATTCAATGGTTGGGCGCCGATCATTTCGTTGACGGTCTTCACCGTCGGCGTTGTGCTTGGCTGGCTGCTCTACGCCCGTCGTCCAATCGAATACGGACAATCCGATGCTGTGGAAGGGATCGTCGGTTCGCGCTTCTATCGGGTACTACAAAACAAGTACTACATCGACGAACTCTACGCGATGGTGCTGATCCGTCCGTTCCAATGGTTTGCCGATAAAGTCGTCGGTCCGATCCTCGATCAGGGCATCATTGACGGTGTTCTGCACGCTGTTGCCAGAGGCGCGACATGGTTCGGTGAACTGTGCCGCGAGTTCAACCGCGTGGTCATTGATGGTGTGGGCGATGGTATCCCGATGGCGATTGCCGATATCGCGCGGCAGTTACGTGCGCTGCAAACTGGGCGCATTCAGCAGTATCTGTTGTACACCCTGATCGCTGCAATCGTGATCGGTTTGAATGTCATCGTGGTTGTCGCCGCGCCCGGAATCGTCGGTTATTTCGGTATCGTAGAAGCGGGTATCGTGGTGATATTGGTCTTTTTCTTCGGCTCCAATCCACGCAACAGTGAACAATAGGAGCGTAACACGGTTATGAATCTTGATATTCTGAGCGTTCTCACGTTCCTGCCGATGCTTGGCGCTGGCGTCGTGATGCTCTTGCGAGTGTTCGCGCCGACGAACAAAATGCTGCCACGCTGGACAGCATTGTTGTTCAGTCTGGTCGTGTTGGTGCTGTCCATCGTCTTGACGGTGCAGTACGCTGGCGGAACGTGTCCGGTGGGCAATGTTCCCGCCACAGTGGCTGAAGCAGGCGCCGATGCGCCGTTCAGCTTTGCCTGTCAGCACTTCAGCAGCTTCTTCCCACTGATCAACTCTAACTGGCATGTGGGTGTAGATGGTGTAAGTGTAGTCATGGTTCTGCTAACGGGCATCCTTGTCCCGCTGGCGATCTTGATTAGCTTTGAAGTGGATACGCAAGTCCACGAACATATGGCGCTGTTCCTATTCTTGGAGATGGGTCTGATCGGGTTGTTCGTTTCGCTCGACCTGATCGTGTTCTTCGTGTTCTGGGAAATCGGTCTGGTGCCGATGTACTTCCTGATCAACATCTGGGGTGGCGAAAATCGACGCTACGCCTCGTTCAAGTTCTTCTTGTACACGATGGCAGGATCGCTCGGCTTGCTGCTCGCCATTCAGTTGATCGGCTTGATCAGCGGCACGATGGATATTCCCACGCTGCTGGCGAACTTCCCCAAAGGCTTGAACGCTGCTGGTAGCCCCTTAACGCTGCCCTTCCAAGCAGATATTGGCGTGGTCAAAGCAATCGCTTTCATCGCCTTCTTCGTCGCCTTCGCTATTAAAGTACCGATCTGGCCCTTCCACACATGGCTGCCAGATGCGCACACCGAAGCCCCAACAGCAGGATCGATGCTGCTGGCTGGCGTGATGCTGAAGCTCGGTGCATACGGGTTGATCCGTTTGGTAATCCCGCTGTTTCCGGCGGAAGCGGCGTCATTCGCCCCATGGATCGGCATACTGGCGGTGGCTGGCATCGTGCTCGGTGCATTCGCGGCGTGGGGTCAGAACGACTTCAAACGCTTGGTTGCCTATAGTTCCGTCAATCACATGGGCTTTGTGGTCTTGGGTATCGCGGTGTTCGCGGCTGCCTATAACGGCATCGTTAACGGTGGCTACGGCGCGGATCATGAGAGTATCCTCCGCAGCGTGACGATGGCGACCAACGGCGCGGTCTTCCAGATGTTCAATCACGGCTTAAGCTCGGCTGGCATGTTCTTGCTTGTCGGTGCGCTCTACCATAAGGCACATACCCGCGACCTGACCAAGTTCGGCGGCATCTGGACGCTGGCTCCGGTATACGGCGGTTTGCTGGTGTTCGTCAGCATGGCGAGCTTGGGCTTACCCGGTCTGAACGGTTTCGTCAGCGAATTCCAAGTGGTCGCCGGATCGTGGAACATCTTCCCGGTGTACGTGGCACTGTCGATGCTCGGCTTACTGCTGACAGGCTCGTATATCCTCAAGGGTATTCGCGCCGTACTGCAAGGAAAGCCGAATCCACACTTGGTTGGACATCATCTGGAAATCGAAGCCCGCGAAGTGATCGCGCTGGCTCCGCTGGCGGTACTGATGCTGATCACAGGCATCTGGCCCGCCTGGATCATGCCCTTAATTAACAGCGCCGTGACCAGACTGTTCGGCGGTTAAGTAATAACTCTCTGATCATCTGATCAGTAGGTAGGAGAGACATGTTAGCACTTATTCTCGTCGTACCGATTGTTGCCGCAATCTTAATCCTCACCGTGATCAAAGAGGAAGATAAGGCAACGACACGTCTGGTTACTGCTTGTGCGATGGGTGTCTGCCTGATCGCCTCGCTGCTGGTGTTCATCGAAGCAAACCAACCGAGTAACATCGCGTTGGCGGAAGCTGCCGGACAGCAGGGGCGTTCCTTCTTTATTCAAGAACTCAACTTCCCGTGGGTTCCCGCCCTCGGCATCAACTTCCACTTGGGCGTTGACGGCATCACCGCGCCAATGGTGCTGCTGACGGGTCTGGCGGGTTTCTGCGGCGTGTTGATCTCGTGGAAGATCGAGGATCGCGTTCGCCAATTCTTCGCCTTTTTCCTGCTCTTAGTGGCTGGCGTCTACGGCGTATTCGTATCGCTCGACCTGTTCCTGCTGTTCTTCTGGTATGAGCTAGCGATCTTCCCGATGTACTTGCTCATCGCTGGATGGGGTTGGGTGGTCAACCGCGAATATGCCTCGATGAAGCTGACTCTGTACATCCTGATCGGGTCAGTGGTGGCGTTAGTTGGTGCACTGGTGATGTACTTCGCGGCTGGTTCGTTCTTCAGCGATCCCGCGCATCTAGCAACCCTGCGCACACATCTGAATGATCCCAACGCGCAAGCGTACAGCTTCGACTGGTATCATCTAGAAGCAGCTACACAGTGGGCATCAATCAGCCAGCAACTGACTGGATCAACTGAAACCGGACCGTTCGATGTTGCGGTGGCAGGCGGCATCAGTATTGCCCGTCTGTGGTTCCCCTTCATCTTCATCGGTTTCGCGGTGCTGGCAGGTCTATTCCCCTTTCACAACTGGAGTCCCGATGGTCACGTGGCGGCACCTACTGCCGTCTCGATGATTCACGCGGGTGTGCTGATGAAGTTGGGCGCTTACGCCGCGCTGCGGATCGGTGTACAACTGCTGCCGGAGGGGGCAAAAGTCCACTTGCCATGGATCATCTTGCTTACCTTAATGAACGTGGTCTATGGCGCGTTTATTGCCTTTAGACAGCGCGACTTCAAATACGTGATCGGTTTCTCCTCGGTCAGCCACATGGGCTTGGTGGCAATGGGGCTGGCATCGATGAACGTGATCGGTATGACTGGCGCGGGCTTGCAGATGTTTAGTCATGGTGCAATGACGGCGCTGTTCTTCTCTTGCGTGGGCATGGTCTACGATCAAGCGCACACCCGCGACATCCCCTCGTTGGGCGGTTTCGGCAAGAAAATGCCTTTTGTCGCCTTTATGTTCATCTTGGGTGGCTTGGTGTCAATGGGCATGCCGGGACTCAGTGGCTTCATCGCTGAATTCCCGATCTTTCAGGGTGTCTGGCACGGACCTGTGTTCGCTGTCGGCAATATGACCCAAGCACCCAGCAGTTACTTCTTCACTAACTTCAACTACTTCCCGATCATTGCGATCCTATCTGCGATTGCCATCATCGTGACGGCAGCTTACGTGCTGCGTGTGACGCAGCAGGTATTTTCTGGCGAGTTTAATGAACAACGCTTCCCCGGCATCACCGACGTGACGATCATCGACAAGACGGCGTTGGTAGTACTGGGTATCTGGCTGGTGGCGCTCGGCGTCGCCCCGCAGATCATGAGCACCATGATCGAGACGGGCATGAGACCGATTGCCAACCTGCTGCAATAATTTAAGGGGGAATTCGTCCAATGAACTTTACGGTTAACACGGACACGCTCACTAATCTACTGGCGATTGCCCCCGCTGGTCTGCTAGTGGCGCTGATCGTAGTCGTGATTCTGCTAGATGTGATCTGGCCCGAAAGTCGCCGCCGTGAAATCGGTCTGGTCGCTGGCTTAGGCTTGTTCCTGATCGCGCTAGCGTCAGTACTGATCCAGCCGCCTTCTGATCCGGCGCAGCAGTTCGTTTTCGGCGGTGTGTATCGCTTCGATGTGATGACTCAGTTGTTCGTCACGATCACACTGGTAGCGGCGGGCATTGCGGTACTGATCAGCTTGGATGCCAAAGGCATCGGCAAACGCGGCGAGTATTACACTGTGCTTTTGGTTGCAACGCTCGGCGCAGTGATCATGAGCGGCGGCGCTGACCTGATCGTGATCTTCTTAGGCTTGGAAACGCTGTCGATCAGTTTGTACTGTCTGGCGGGCTTCCTCCGCAACAGTGAACGTTCGGCAGAAGCGGGCTTGAAATACTTCCTGTTCGGTTCGTTCACCTCGGCAATCATGCTCTACGGCATGAGCTTGCTCTACGGATTGACGGGCTATACCAATATCTATGTCATCGGTCAGCGCGTGGTCGAAAATTACGCCGCGACCAGTGGCAGCGTTGAGTTCATGATCCCGATTATCCTGTCGATGTTGATGATCGCCGTCGGTTTCGGGTTCAAAGTCAGCGCTGTTCCCTTCCACTTCTGGACGCCGGATGTGTACGAAGGTGCGCCGACTCCGGTTACCGCCTACATCAGCGTGGCGAGTAAAGCCGCCAGTTTCGCGGTACTAGCGCGCGTTTTCTTAGCAGTATTCCAGAATCCACAAGTCGAGCCGCTTACGATAGTAACGGTGCAGCTTGTCGCGATTATCGCCGCAGTCACGATGACGCTCGGTAATCTGCTGGCACTGGTGCAGAAGAATATCAAGCGCTTGCTGGCTTACTCCTCGATTGCTCAAGCAGGCTATGCGCTGATCGGTGTAGCAGCGATTGCAGCCAATCCGGGTGCGCTGGTCGGTGCTGGTACGGCAGCAATCGGCTTCTACATGGCGATGTACGTGCTCACCAATCTGGCGGGGTTCGGCGTGATCATCCTGTTCGCCAACGCAACGGGCAGCGAGGAGATTAAGGACTTCGCTGGCTTAGGACGCCGCAATTTCGGCTTGGCGATGGTGATGACTATCGCGCTGCTCTCGCTAGCGGGCATTCCTCCGGCGGCGGGTTTCGTCGGTAAATTCTTCCTGTTCCGCGCCGCTGTCGATGCGAACCTGACATGGTTGGCAATCGTCGGCGTGCTCAATTCCATCGTGGCGCTGTACTACTACCTTGTAGTGATCAAGGTCATGTTCGTTGATCGCAGCGAGGATGAGAGCAAGCCAATCCCAGTCAGTATGCCTTATGTAGTGGCATTGGGAATCAGCACAATCGCTGTCATCCTGATTGGTACAGTCTTGGCTGATCCATTGTTCCGCTGGGCAATAACCGCCGCACAAGGGTTGTTCAGCTAGTAGAACTCATCAGTTAATAAGTGATCACGACGGCGACCTTAATGGTCGCCGTTTTGATTCCGGTTGTACAATTAAGGAATCTTGTTTGTGAATAGGAAGGTTAGGCAGTTTTATGGGAAAGGTGTTTGATCATATTCCTGAAGATCAGATTGAGTTCATCGCTGAACAGCACATGTTCTTCGTGGCAACTGCACCCTTGAGCGAAGATGGACATATCAATCTATCTCCTAAAGGGCAAGACTGTTTCCGAGTCCTCTCTCCTAATCGCGTCGCCTATCTCGATCTGACGGGCAGCGGCAACGAAACTTCGGCGCATCTAGCGGAGAACCAGCGGATTACCTTTATGTTCTGCGCATTCAAGGGTGCACCAAATATCCTGCGTCTCTATGGCAAGGGAACGACAGTACTGCCCGGCTCTGCCGAGTGGGATGAATTATTCCCACACTTCACCGAACTACTAGGTATGCGTCAGATCATCGTAGCGGAGATTGACCGCGTGCATACCTCTTGCGGTTACGCCGTTCCCTTCATGGATTTCCGCGCCGAACGTGAGACACTGACTAAATACTGGGAGAAAAAAGGTATCGAAACGCTGCCTGACTACCAGCAGAAGAAAAACAAGGTCAGCATTGATGGTTTGCCTGCTCCCCTCGCCGCGCTCTATGAGGATGAAAAGCGTTGAGATCGCGTGATGAAGTCTCCGCTGGCGGTGTGGTCTACCGCCGCAGCGAAAGCGGAGAGATCGAGGTATTGATCTGTCGCACCGTCAAGACTCAGAAATGGGTGATCCCCAAAGGACTGATCGATCCGGGTGAACGGGTAGAGCAAACGGCGGTTCGGGAGGTGCGCGAGGAAGTTGGCGTCAACGCCCGCATCATCGAGCCACTTGATCCGCCGGAAAAGTATGTTTATACGCGCAACGACATGCGTATTTTCAAAACTGTTCATTACTATTTACTAGAATATGTCTCCGGCAGCATCGAAGATCACGATCACGAGATGGAAGCGGTGGAATGGGTTAGCCTTGATCGTGCTATCGAGATGGTCGCCTACGACAGCGCCAAATCGGTATTACTGCGCGCTAAAGCGAAACTAGAGAAAGCCAGCTAACGAAAAAGCCCAGATCATTGCATCTGGGCTTTCTGTTCTTGGCTTTGGTACTCTTGTCTCGACTTACGCCCAGCGGATCAAGCCGCGCTGGAAGGGTGTTGGCAAATCTTCGTGGCAGGGCAGCACGCGCACAGAAACGCCATGTTGACCCGTGGATCGATAACCGATCTTGCCCGCGAATTCGTATACCGTCCCCTTACTCCCTAACGGTGTCATATCCACTGTCTCACCATTGGTGATGTCACCGTGAGTTGTCAATGTGCCGTAGTAAAGCTGCACGGTTACATCTTCCGGCGTCAGATCGCCGAGATCGATCCAGGCATGGACTTCTTGCTCACCGCCGATTTTCAGCGAATTGCTGGAAGTTTCCACATTGGTGATGGCGACTTTGTTCCACGCCTTATCAATCCGCTGCCGCCACTCTGCGAAGCGGATTCCGCGTGACATATCGGGCGTGGCGAGATGGTCGTAACGCGTGTACGCAGGCAAGTAGTATTGGCTGGTATATTCCTGAACCATGCGGTTGGTGTTGAAGAACGGTGCCAATTTGCCAACGCTGTTCTTGACCTTGCGAATCCATTCGCGTGGCAAGTTGTCCCGAGAACGCTCATAGAACAAAGGCACGACATCGCGCTCTAGCATAGTGTAGAGCGCATCTGCTTCGATCTTGTTTTGCAGCGGGTATTGGTCGGGCGGGTATTCCTCCCCGTTGCCGATCTCCCAACCAACCGAAGGATCGTAAGCTTCCGCCCACCAGCCATCAAGCGTACTGGCGTTCAAGCCGCCATTGTAAATCGCCTTCATGCCGCTGGTTCCGCTTGCCTCTTCCGGACGGCGTGGATTGTTCAACCAGACATCGACGCCTTGCACCAGCAGACGGGCAACCGCCATATCGTAATTGACCAGAAAGACGATACGATTGCGAAATTCCGATGTGCGCGCAATGCTGACGATCTCGCGGATCAATTCCTTGCCGGGGATATCGTGCGGATGTGCCTTGCCCGCAAATAGAAGCTGTACCGGACGATCTGGATTGTTAAGCAGCTTATACAGGCGTTCCTTATCGGAGAAGATCAAGGTTGCGCGTTTGTAGGTCGCAAAACGACGTGCAAAGCCAATCGTCAAAATCTCAGGATTTAGGACTTCCTCCGCGCTTTCGATCTCGGATTGCGGCGCACCACGCGAGATCAAGCTGCGGCGTAAATGTTCACGCGCAGCGGTGACCAAGCGTTCGCGGCGGCGTTCATGAGTGCGCCACAATTCGGCATCAGGAATTTTCTCGATGTCGTGCCACACGTTCGGATTAGTGGGATCTTCGCGCCACGCCGGACCGAAGTAACGGTCATAGAGTTGACCCATTTCGCGGCTGGTCCACGTTTCCGCGTGAATTCCGTTAGTGACATGCCCGATGGGGATTTCATCGACGGGCAAGTTGGGATACATCCACTGCCACAAGTGACGGCTGACTTTGCCGTGCAGTTCAGCGACACCATTTGCCGCGCTGGAAAGGTTGAGTGCCAGCACCGCCATGCTGAACAACTCGTAACCGCCCATGTTTTCCCTACCTAGATCGAGGAATTGGTCGCGATCCAGGTCGAGTTCGGGCCACATCTGTGCGAAATGTTCATCCATCAGATCGAAGCCAAATCGTTCCAACCCTGCGGGGACGGGCGTATGTGTAGTGAAGATATTGCCAGCCCGACAGATTTCCCACGCCTGCGTGAAGGTGAGCTGTGGGTTTTCGGACATCAACAGTCGGATGCGCTCCAAACCCATAAATGCGCTGTGCCCTTCATTCATATGAAAGACCGTCGGTTTATAGCCGAGCAAGCGCAAGGCTTGAATTCCACCGATGCCCATCAATACTTCCTGCCGGATGCGCTGACGGCGATCACCGCCGTACAAGCGATCTGTGAGGTCGCGGTCTTCAGGCAGCGTATTTTGTGGGATGTTGGTGTCCAGCAGTAGTAGCGGGACGCGTCCCACTTGCACCTGCCAGATTTGCGCGTAGAGGTAGCGTCCCGGCAGCGGGACCTGCACCAACAGCGGATCACCATCTTCACCGCGCATTAACGTCACAGGCAGATTGGCGTAATCATTAATTGGATACGCCTCCTGCTGGAAACCGTCATTGTTAAGATACTGGGAGAAATAGCCTTCTTGATAGAGCAAGCCAATGCCGACCAGCGGCACACCCAGATCGGAGGCGCTCTTAAGATGATCGCCAGAGAGGATGCCCAAGCCGCCAGAGTAATTGCGCAGGGCTTCGGTCAAGCCGAATTCCATCGAGAAGTAGGCAATGTAGGGCTGATCGCGCGGGGCATCAGGAAAATTCTTGGCATACCATGTTCCAGTCGTGTTCTCCATGTAGCGATCATGCGCTTCACAGACACGATCTAGGTTTGCCAGAAACGCTTCATCCTTAGCCGCGGCAGCCAGTTGATCCTGACTGATTAAACCGAGCATGAGCACCGGATTATGACTGGTTTGCTCCCAAAGATTCCGGTCTAGGCGGCGGAAGATAGCAATCATTTCATGATCCCACGACCAGCGCAGGTTGTATGCAAGTTCACGCAGTCGTTCGAGACTGGGTGGTAAGTTAGGTACTACGGTAACTGTTGCAACGGGGCGTACCATTGAGTCGAACTCCTGTCTAATGTCCCCTAAATGATACGCGCCGAGTCTTCGTCGGCAGCGTATCTCGACTCAATAGGATAACCTACAGCGGATGTGCATACAATCTGTAAACTTTAACAACTTGGCAAAATGACGCTCACCAACAACCTATCAGAGGTCACGAAACGCGGTATCATCTGGCATTATGGCTCAGACATTAATAGCGATCATCCTAACTTATAACGAGGCACAGCACATCACTGCCTGTATCGAGAGCTTACGTTGGATGGACTCCATCGTGGTTTTCGACTCTGTGAGCAGTGATGAGACGGTCAGGTTAGCGCAAGCTGCCGGCGCGACGGTCCTTCAGCATCCGTTCGAGAACTACAGCAAGCAGCGTCAATTGGCATTGGAGAGTGTCACCAGTGAATGGGTCTTCTTCGTGGATGCAGACGAAAGATCCAGCCCCGAGCAAGCCACCGAAATCAGGCGCAAGATTGAGAATCCCGAAATTCACGCTTACGGCGTCCCACGCCACAACTACATCTGCGGCAAGCTGACCAAAGGCGCGGGTTGGTTCCCCGATTATCAAGTACGTCTATTACGACGATCAAAGGTGCACTACGACCTCAGCCGCGAAGTGCATGAGCTGGTTATCGTAGATGGGCAGTCAAGCGTCTTAGAGACACCCCTGACTCATTACAACTATCAGACGTGGAATCAGTTCTTCCGCAAGCAAGAGCGTTACACTGATTACGAGGCGCGCGAACTATTGGCTCAAGGAGTGCGCGTAAAGCCTCAGAATTACGTGTTACAACCGCTGCGGGCATTCTATCGCCGCTTCATTACTTTGGATGGCTATTTGGATGGTTTTCACGGCTTGCGGTTGAGTGCGATCATGGCGTACTACGAACTACAGAAGTACCTACGCCTCAATCGTTTGTGGCAGGCGTCCCGATGATCTCCGTGAGCGCGTAAAGTCCACCGGCGATGATCGTGTGTCCGCCGAGGATCACGGGAATACGTACCTTTCTCGCCGCTTCGGTGAACTCCCGCAGCCAGCCTTTGTGAATTTCATCAATCCAGTACAGATCAGAGGCAAATCGATCTGCTGCCGAGGCATGAACATTGCTGGCAGTCATCAACACTCGATCATCGAACAGCACGCAATCTGCCAGATCAGCGAGATCGTCGAAGAAACCCGCAAATCCACGAGCTTTTACCCACGGCACCAGTAGCGAGCGGACTTCACCGCGTTCACTGCGTCCGCTGGCAACCATACCGCGTTCCTCTGCGATCACGCGCGTCCACAAGCGTGCACTTTTGTTCAGCGCATTCCACGCCAGCGGGGAGGTGCGCCCTATCAGCAGCACTGTTGAACCCTCAGTACGCATCACCCGTAAGACTTCCTGCACCGGAATTGCAGCTAATCGCGGATCGCTGACCACCTTGCGTAGATTGGGCATCACGGCAGGGTGTGCTGCTAGTACTGCCAGATCGGTAGGCGTATCGATGTCCAAACTGGTCGACGGACGGACGCCCGCAAGCACACGGACATTATATTCGCCGCTTTCTTGCAACTGCCATGCAACGCTGTTATCGCGTTCTGCTTGGCGCAAAATCGGAATCGCCGCATCTACACGGCTGATGGCAAACCAATCCGATGAATGGAGGTTATTGGTCAGGCAAATGTGAGAAGGGATTCCGGTACCCATTGGCTGCTGAGACCGCATCAACAGTCCGATCAGCATCTCGCACAGCGCAGCATCGAACAGCGGTGTGCTGCCACCACCGAAGTACAGCGCGGGTTCGATCTGATACCGTTCCACTAGATCAGCTATCCGCGTGCCGAAGTGAAAGGGACGATCCGGGTCGTCCTGATCCCGGATCGCCTCAACACTATCAGGTATCCAATCTAGCGAAGGAGAGGCGACAACGATACGCCCGATCCCATGTTCATGCAGCAAATCGATCAGGTCAAGCGCGCAAGCGCGTTGTGCCTCTAATACCAACTGCTCCTGTGGCGAATTGCCACCAATACCCAACGTGATGATCGCGCCGATTTCTCGGCTTGCATGGGACATCGGCTATGACACTTCAGGATCGAGAATGCCGAAATCACCACTCTTACGCCGATACAGGACGTTCAAGCGCCCTAGTTCAGCGTTATAAAACACGAAGAAGTCGTGCCCAAGCAGTTCTAACTGATCGATAGCTTCCTGTTCGGTCATGGGAATGATCTCAATGTGCTTGCGACGCGCCACCACAGCTTCCTGCATCTGTTCTTCTTCCGCCGTTTCGGCTAACCCCGGTACTTCCTCCGCAGCCGCAAATTCGGGTTCAAGTGTGGCGAACTTTTCGCCAGCACGACGACGTCTCTTACCCTTATAACGGCTGATCTGGCGGTAAATCTTATCGATCACGTTGTCAATAGCGACGAAGTGATCGCCCTGAGCTTTATCCTCGGCACGCAGGATCGTGCCACGCTTGTCGCGGATAGTTAGCTGCGCTACCGCTCGATCTCCTCCTTGTCGATGGCGTTCTTGCGCCAGCTCAAGGCTCAGGTCGGTAATGTAGGGCAAGTAGCGATCAAGGCGATCAAATTTCCTTTCGGCGTAGGAACGCAGTTTATCGGTGACTTCAACGTTCTTCGAGTAGATGTTAATCTGCATAGAGATGGTTCTCCTTCCAGTGACAGTACCTGCACAAAGGACGCATCGTGGGTGGACCGATGGCTCGGCTTATGACGCTGATGGCACATCCTGATCGTGAGGGGCGGCAGCTACCGTCAAACCCCAAACTTCGGCTGCACCCGCCTGCCTGAGAGCATCGGCGCAAGCCCGCAAGGTCGCTCCTGTTGTGTAAACATCGTCAACGATGACGATATGTTGAGCCTTAGTGCGACGTGAGTCGGCAATAAACGCATCTGCAACGTTTGCTTGTCGTTCCCGCATAGTCAACCCCACTTGTGATTGGGTATCGCGTACTCGCTGAAGTAAATCGGGAATATAGGGTATTCCCGCTCGCTGTGCCAAGTTCTGCGCCAGCAATCCTGCTTGATTGTAGCCGCGGGTGCGCTGACGATTTGCGTGGAGTGGTGCGGCTGTGATTACAGTAGCAGTCCACGCCGCTCGCTTGTACTCATCGTACAACCGAGAGCCTAATGCAAGCGCCATCCGCTGTTGATTTTCATACTTCAGAGCATGCAGGGACTCGCGGATCGCGCCTTCGAAAACGGCAGTAGCGCGATGCTCTCGCAGCGGTCCAGTAATGTGTACTACGGGGGCAACAGGTGTCAGCGCCGCCTGGCAATCCTGACACAGCAAGCTTCCCGCGCGATTGCAACTGATACAACGGGGCGGAAAGAGAAGGTCTAAAGCTGAGTCCGCCAGTTGTCGCGCGATGAATTTTAGGCGGGTAACGGCGATGTGGGGGCTGCGGGCGTTCTTAGTGGTGACACTATCGCCGTGCAGCCCGTCCATCTGGGTCATAGTGGATTATTCGTTTCCATCAGAATGATAAGCGACGGACCAAGGAGCACAATCCACAGCGACGGGAAGATCAAGAACACCATCGGAATCATCATCTTTACTGGTGCTTGATGCGCTTTTTCCTGTGCACGTTGACGGCGCTTCACACGCATCTGATCTGCTTGAATTCGCAAAATCTTGGCAATACTAACGCCAAGTTGATCCGCCTGAATGATCGCAGCCGTAAAGCTGGTCACATCTGGAACTTCCATGTTCTTCGCCATATCACGCAGCGCTTCTCGGCGGATTTTTCCCAGCGCGATCTCTTGGATCACGCGCCCGAAAGCTACCGCCAGTTCGTTATCCCACTTCTCGTACACCTTGTTCATTGCCTGATCGAAGCCAAGTCCAGCTTCCACGCAGATCGTGAGCAAGTCGAGCGCGTCCGGCAGTGCCTTGACGATATTGTTCTGCCGACGGGATATTTGGCTGCGAAGCGATAGTACAGGCAGGTAATAGCCTAGTAGGAAGAACAATGAAGTTAACAAGATTGCGTTCAATGGCTCCTGAGGAGCGATGCGGAAGAACAGCAAGAAGCCCGCCACGCCTAAAGCCAGACTCAGGATGATGCGCGTGCCGAAAAAGGTACGTGCATCCGTCTTATGCGATTGTCCCGCCAGTTCCAATTGGTGCCTAGTTTGCTCCAACTGGTTTTCCGGCGTAAATCTTGATGCCGTGCCAGCGATCACCTTGAACATCGGGCGCACCACGCGATCCGTGAAGGATAGCGATAGTTCTAGGTCTTCCAGCGATTGTGGCAGGTTATCGCGTGCGCCATATTCAGCCAGACGATCCTGTAGCGGATCGCGCCCCGAATTTTCGCGCATCCCGAAGTAGATAATACCGCCGAGCAAGCCAAGACCGCCGACAGCAATTACGATGATTCCTATGAGCTGTGAAGACATATATGCTTACCTCACCTAGTCCTCGTCTTGTTTGAGCACGCCTGAGGCTATAGCTCGATGTCAACGATCTTTTGAATTGCCGCTGCACCCATACCGATCATCCCCAGACCAATTCCGATCATGGGCCAACCGCAATTGCGATTTTCCACCAGACGCCCCATGTAACCGGGATTGATCAGCATCAGGAACAAACCGAGCACGATGGGCAATCCGCTGATCAACCAGCCTGTGATACGACCTTGCGCCGTCAACACAGCGATCTCGCCTTTCAGCTTGATGCGCTCACGGATCGTGTGACCAATCGTCTCCAGAATTTCGGCTAAGTTACCACCGACTTCGCGCTGCACGTTGATTGCCGTAACAATCAAGTCGAGGTCATCGCTAGGCATACGCTCAAGCAGGTGATCGAAAGCATCTTCCTGTGGAATACCGAGCTGCACTTCCTGCACCACGCGACGAATTTCGCCGGAGGCTGGTGGCGGTGCTTCACGCGCAATTGCTTCCAGTGATTGCATATTGCTATAGCCGGATCGCAGCGAGTTCACCCACAACCCCAGCAGATCAGGAAGCTGTTGCTCAAACTTCTTTAGACGGCTTGCCTGCTTCTGCGCCACGATAATGCGGGGCAGGAACGCGCCAATGCCACCACCAATGATCAGCCATACAATTTGTCCCGGCGCAATGATCAGGAACATTAGGGCTGCTACACCGATAGTCGTGACTACGTGAAGCGCCAGATATTCCGAGACTGTTAATTTGAGATCCGCGCGGGAGAGCTGCTGTTTGATGCTTTTAGCGAAGTCTTGACCCGCGATTACTTTATCAAGCCGTTCGGCAAGAGCGCTCTCTTCCTTCTTTTTCGGCTTATCTTCTTCTTTGTCCTGTGGAAGATCGAGGAAATTGACCTCGGAGTAACGTCCCAGACGATCTTCCAGTTCATTGCGTCGTTGTGCGCGGATGCTAAAAGCAGCAATGACCAGCACGACTACTACAACGATGACAATGCCAAGGATGATTAATGGACTAGGCATAGGCGCTCTCCACCTAACTCTCTATCCTCAATTATACAGTGAAAGTCAGCCCTATTCCGTTAAGAAACGAGCAGTGAGGAAGCTAGATCATCCTCACTGCCCGCGCTAAAAATCTGCGGATTAGAAGCGAGACATGCCAATACCAAACACCGACGGCGGCAGGTGAATACCGGCTGCTTCGATGCGATCAATAAACTTGGGACGCAAACCTGTCGGACGGATGCGCCCGATAACCTTGCCTGCCTCGAACCCGGTCTGCTCGTACTCGAAGATTTCGGACATGGTGATGATGTCACCTTCCATGCCCTGCACTTCACTGATCTTGACGACTTTGCGCGACCCGTCGCGCAGACGTTCGATCTGTACAATCACATCCAATGCCGAGGATACCTGCTCACGAATAGCGCGCACAGGCAAGTCCATGCCTGCCATCAAGCACATTGTTTCCAGACGGGCGAGACAGTCGCGCGGGGTGTTAGCGTGGGCGGTAGTCATCGAGCCGTCGTGACCGGTGTTCATTGCTTGAAGCATGTCCAGCGATTCGCCGCCACGACACTCACCGACTACGATGCGGTCAGGACGCATACGTAGCGAGTTGATCACGAGGTCGCGGATGGTGATTTCACCTTTGCCTTCAATGTTGGCTGAGCGCGTTTCCAGCGTGACCACGTGCTCCTGCCGTAGCTGAAGTTCAGCCGCGTTCTCGATGGTGACGATACGTTCGTCGTTGGGGATGAAGCCAGACAACACGTTCAGCAGCGTTGTCTTACCAGAACCCGTACCACCGGAAACCACCACGTTCAGACGACCAATCACGCAAGCACGCATGAACTCCGCGATTTCGGCAGTAAAGGAGCCGAAGCGGATCATGTCTTCCACCGTCAGCGGTTTCTTGGAGAACTTACGGATGGTGATCGTTGGACCGCACAGCGCTAGCGGACGAATGATCGCATTCACGCGGGAACCGTCTGGCAGACGGGCGTCTACCATCGGTGAGCTTTCGTCAATACGACGACCCAGCGGTGCGACGATACGATCCAGCACGCGCAATACGTGATCTTCATTTTCAAAGACCACATTGGAGCGCGAGAGGCGACCTTTCTGCTCCACGTAGACGTTCTTCGGTCCATTCACCATGATCTCACTGATCGTTTCGTCAGCAAGTAGAGTTTCCAGCGGTCCGAAGCCCAGAATTTCCGCGACAATCTGCTCAAACAGCTTGGTTTTCTCGGCGCGGCTAAGGACGATATTTTCTTCCGCTAGAATGGTGTTGAACAGTTCTTCAATGGTGTTGCGCACTTCTGCCGAGCGCGTGTCCATCGACGGATCAAGCTCGGAGAGCAATTTCTGCTGTACGCGCGATTTGAGGTCTAGGTATCCTTCTCTAGCACCAGCCGCTGCGTTAGAAGATGGCAGCGAGGCTCTGATACTGCGGCGAGGCTCGGAACGGCTTGGATCGTCTCCCCCACCGCTGTTGTTACCGCCGCCATAGCCGCCGCTGTTAGCAGGCAAGCTAGGAGAATTATTGCCCGAGTCTTTGTTCTGTTGCTGCTGTCCGCGCTCGATACGTCTCAGTAATGACACGATACACTCCTCATCCCACTTTTCGTCACCGAAGGATAGAACTCTATCCTCCGATCACATTCAGCCTACATTACTTCTTGGAATTATTCAGGAAACGACCAATGAGGCTGCCCGATGGTTTTGATGGTTCCGGCGTGACGCTTTCCATCTCGCCGCTTTCAGTCGATACGCTTGCACGCAAAGCATCTGCCAGCGCGATCAGTTCTTTAGCAGGCGAAGCAGCACGTTCCTTTGCCACGATGGACGTACCGCGATTGACTGCGAACAGCACTTTGCGCTCATCCATCGGGATCACGCCTAGTGCTTTACGCTTCATCTTCGCTTCGATAGCACCCACTGCCAGCGCCACTTTAGCCCGCTCTAGTTCTGGCGTCACCTTGTTCAACACAATCTGAACTTTGTTTTCCGGATAACCGAGTTCTTCCATCAGGCTCAGCACTGTTAGCGTGTGGATTGCTGAAGGAAGCGTTGGGTTCATCACTAGAATGATGCGTTCAGCGATGTCGAAAATTTCCAGCGCCATGCCATCAAGCTTGGTAGAAAGGTCAATGACGATGAAATCGAACGCGCCGTACAGCTTCTCGACTAGAACTTTGACCTTCGTGGGGTCTACCAACTCTGCCTCTTCCGGGCGTTGAGGTGGTAGCAGCACGCGCAAACCACTGTCATGCGTAGTCAATACACTATCCACCAAGTCCATGTCTAGATCCTGAACCTCGTTCAGCAGGTCAAGGATGGTGGATTGTGGTTTCAGATTCAGGAAGATGCCCACATCACCGAACTGTACGTTACCGTCGATGAGCAGCACTTTGGTGCCATCCTTCATCAACTCGGTGGCGACGTTCGCGGCGATGGTCGTCTTGCCCACACCACCCTGCGGACTATATACAGCGATTAGGTGGGTGGTTCGTCCGCTTCCTAAGCCTTTGTTCTTCGCGGGGCTAAGGTCTGTCATCGACATCATGCCGGATGACATCACCGGACGGACTTCTTCCATCATCTCTGCCACGCTGCGGATGGTGGCATACAATTCTTCAGCGGGCGGTGGCTTGGTCAGGAAGTCCTTCGCTCCCGCAGCCATCGCCCGACGGATATACTCGGCTTCACCTTGTACCGACATCATCACCACACCCGCGGTAGGGATCAGGCGACGCAGTTCTCGCGTCGCCGTGATCCCGTCCATGTCCGGCATGTTAATGTCCATCAGTACGATATTGGGCAGAAGTTCCTTAGCTAGTGCCAGTCCCTCGCGCCCTGTTGAAGCCGTACCCACGACTTCAATGTCAGGCTCGAATGCCAGCAACTTCTTGAGGTTCTCACGTGCCTCCGGTATGTCATCAACAATGATGATCTTGATTTTGCCCGAACCCCTGCCCGCATCGGGAGGCATAGCCCCACTCCTCTATTCTCAGACTCAGACTTCAGACTTTGCGACAGCGACCTACTGATTATTATCTGTGGTCGTGGTTTGCGTACCATCAGACAGTGAGTACAGGGAAACTTGTCCCTGACGGATCAACTGACGGATGGCGAAGATCGGTGGTTCCAGAGCGTAAGGCAGACGCGGCGGCTGTGGAATCTGGTAGGTCGTGAGCATGTATTCCAGCGTTACTGCCTGCGTCTCGCTGACCGACTCATCCTGTGCCGAACGCAGCGCGAAGAACATTGGCAATCCCGATTCCGTTGCCCAAGCCAGCACTACCGCATCCTGTGGATCGACCACCAGAACCACGATGTCTGGATTGTAGACATTCGGAGTCGCTGTTGCGATGTTGGGCGGGGGCGTCGGGGTTGGGGGACCACCGGGCGTAGCGATTGGCTGCGTAGGTGTCGGACGGCGACCTAAGAAATCGCCCTCTTTATCGAACATACCGACGTTGAGCACCAGCGCGTTTTGAATGGTGCGCTGAGTCACCAGACGCGGACGCTGCCGTTCGCTCGGTCCGACCACAACGGGATTGGGGAAGTCGCCACTAGGCTCGATACGACCGTCAATGCCCGTCAATAACTGAATGTTGCCTTCCTGCGTGACTGTCGTTAGCGTCACTTTGTTCGGCTTGATGGATTGGAACTCTTCGTCCACATCAACGAACAGGAAGGAGATCAGCACGTCCACGCGGTCACCACTCTTAGGAGCATGTGCCACGTTGGTCAGACGATCCACCGGCACGGCGATGGCAACTTTTCCGGGGGGAATCACTGCTGCTGCGTCACTACCGCGACCACTCAAGCCCAGATCAAAAAGGTTATCAACAAGCTGCGTTTGAAGCACAGGGGCTTCACGCGCAATATCCGTGCGAGCGATCTTGCCGATCACATCGCGCGGGTCTTGTATACCGTAGCTGGGGAAACTATCCAGTGGCCACAGGCGGGTGATCACACCGTTTTCCGGGATCACAATACCACGCGGCAGTTCCTGAATAGCGATCACGATTTCGGTGAACGCGATCGGGGTCGGGGTCGGACCCTGTTGCTGTTGGGTCTGACCGCCTGTCCCACCTTGATCACCGCCCGTCCCTGCCACATCGGTGGCTGGCGGATTTTGCGGCTGATTTTGAGTCAGTAGGAGGTATGCTGCGACACCGCCACCGACGAGCAGCAGGAGCAAAAGTAATAGAAGGCGACGATTCATTCAGTTACTCCTCCAGAGACCGATAATATCTCATTGCTTAGTGTAGTCCGCCTGTCAATTTGCGGCAAGCGGGATATAGACTAGCATTTTCCAATGTTAACGCGATATGCTGGCGACGATAGCGCCGTCGCATCGTTTTGTTATGCAACAGTTACGGCGCTATATTGCCGAGAACTATGCCAAGCACAGACGTTGCAGAACCAGCTAGTTGAACTGCTCTGCTGGCAGGGTGATGTCGATTCGGTTATCCCCACCTTCCATCCCACTGACCATCTCCGCCGTCCCGCCCACAAGTTCGACTCTGCTTTGCAGCGAGGATAGGCTGAACGCTTTATTGCGCGTCGAGTCAGTTGGATTCTCCGTCTCGTCGAGGCTTTTACCATTAAAGGAGATGGTTGCCTTCACCGGATTATCGCTGACATCCAGCATCAACTCAATGCGGCTGGAATTGGCGACTTCGCGAGCATAGGACAACACTTCTTGCACCGATCTGAACATCATCACTTCGGTGTGTGGCTCCATGCGCCGACGCTCCTCACCAACTACGTTGATGCGAGCATCTAAACCACCTTTTTCCTGCAAGGCGGTGACGTAGCGGCGGATCGTCGGCACTAAACCAAGATCGTCCAGCATCATCGGGCGCAGATCGAAAATGAAGTCGCGCACTTTCTGGAAGGTGGTGCTTGCTGCCGACTTCAAATTCTCCAATTCTTCCACCGCGCGATCAGGATTACGATCAAATAGGCGACGGCAGATTTCGGCTTGCAAAATGAAGTTGGTCAGCGATTGCGCCGGACCGTCGTGCATTTGCCGCGCCAAGCGCTGCCGTTCGGACTCCTGCGATTCAACGATGCGGATGATCATGTCTGGCGACAGATTCATCATCATGCCGGAGGAGGAGGAAGTCATCGCAGGTGCTTGTACATTGATTGCCGTGCCTTCCAGCGAATCCAGCAGATGCTTGAGCGTCTTGCCAAAGCCGTCCAGTTGAGTGCGGTCCTGCTGCACTTTCTCCAGTTGACTTTGCATCGTTAGCAGACGCGTCTTGGCGTCAATGGCGTTGGTATAAACTACTTTGATGTCGTTACGGGGAACCGTGTCGAAATTAGCTTCGAGCCTATTCAATTGCGTGGTAATATCCACATTTCGTTGCTGCAGGCGTTTGACCTCTGCCTGACTCTGGTCGATCAGGGATTGCAGTTCGCGTAGGCGCAGTTGCACACGATCATGCTCTCCCCTCACCTCATTGATTAAACTTTCTTTTGCGCTGCTTGCGGCAATGCTAGTCATTGGCTGCTGCTCCTGCCGATCACTGAATTTAAGCGATCATTTCAATGCGCGTAAGTATACGAGCATAATTGAAAGTCAAATCTTTCACAATTGTTGTTCAATTATTCTAACGATGTTCGCCCTAACACTATCTTGACAGTCAAGATAACATGGGTTTACGCTATGCTGCAAGCGTGCAGTGCAGTAGCTATCTCGTGACCTATATTTGACTTCCCTGAACCTTAATTATAAACGCAATGTAAAAACGGGTATTGCCATCCTTTGCGTTTTCCATATACTGTAAAGAGATTGCTACATGCTTCACATATGAGTCTTACTGTGATAAAATTAAGCGTGTGTATTGCTAGTCCCAGGCTTGATCCGTTCACTCGCACTAACCCTTATCTGCGGGTTTCTTCTCTGCGTCCGAGCGAACCACATACCTATATCTTCCAGTTCGAGGAGGCTTGAACCCTGTGATACAGGAACTCATCAGTCGGGCTGACCGACGCGGCTACGTTACGTTCGAAGATGTGATGGAGCTATTGGAGGAAGAGAACGAGGACGTTCCGACTCTGGAAGCCCTGTTAGATGAGCTTGACGAGTTAGGAATCGAACTGCGACAGGAAGAGTTAGGACGCGACGAACAAGACGAAGCCGACGAAGAATTTGAAGTTGACCTCGAAGAAGTTCACGACCCCATTGGCGATATTAACGCCGTTTCCGCTGATGACCCCGTAGGACTGTATTTCCGGCAAATGGCGCAGGAACCACTCCTTTCCGCGCAAGAGGAAATTGATCTGGCGAAGCGCATCGAACTCGGACGTGATGCTCAAGCCAAAGTCATCATTTCCCGCAAAGTGGATCGCAAGACCAAAGACGAATTACTCACGCAAATCACCGACGGGCAGAATGCCCGCGAACATCTAGGACGCGCCAACACCAGATTAGTCGTCAGCATTGCCAAGCGTTATATGGGACAGGGGCTGCCTTTCCCCGATCTGATTCAGGAAGGCAATGTCGGCTTGATGCGTGCAGTAGACAAATACGACTACAAGCGCGGTAACCGCTTCAGCACCTACGCTACATGGTGGATTCGTCAGGCAATTACCCGCGCATTGGCGCAAAAGACTCGTACAATCCGCATCCCCTTACACATGACCGAGCGCATCCGCCAGATGTACCGCACCGCGCAATTGCTGGAACAAAATCTTGGTCGTCGCCCCACTCCTGAAGAAATAGCCTCTGAAATGGATCTCCCCGCTGATAGCATTCGCGGCATGATGGACGCCAGTCAACACGCTATTGCACTCGAACGCCCGGTTGGTGATGATGGTGACAGCGAGTTTGGCGACTTTATCGAAGATCAGGAAACCCCCAGCCCGGTTGAATCAGCCACACAGCATTTGCTCCAAGAGACCATCGAAGAAGTATTAGCCGAACTGACACCGCGTCAGAGCCATATTCTGCGTCTGCGCTTCGGTCTCGGCGGTGGCGATCCTCACACGCTAGAGGAAATTGCCAATAAGTTCGGGCTAAGTCGTGAGCGTATTCGCCAATTGGAAAAAGAAGCACTGCGGCGCTTGCGCCATCCGCGCCTAGCACACAGTCTGCGCGACTACCTCAGCTAATTGCAACTGGTCGCTGATGCTTTGCCGGAGTATAACTATAACTCCGGCTTTTTTTATCTCTGAACTGGTCTTAATGGACATTTTCTCCCGCTGTTGAGTGCAAGATAATGTTCATCACTGTGACCGCACCGCAGAAAATTTACTGAAGGAGTAGGAGTCTAGCGCCATGTCCATGCCTAAGTATGCTTTCTTTGAGGGCAAGATCGTTCCTATTGACCAAGCCAAAGTGAGTGTGATGAATCACGCGCTCAATTACGGCACAGCGGCATTCGGGGGAGTACGTGCCTACTGGAATGACGATGAGAAGCAGCTATTTGTGTTCCGCCCGTTGGATCACTTCAATCGCCTGAAGAATTCCGCCAAGCTGCTGATGATCGATCTGCCCTATTCTGCTGAACAACTGCGCGACATCCTCTGTGAGCTGCTGCGTACTGAGGACTTCAAGGAAAACGTCTATATTCGTCCGCTGGTTTACAAGTCGCTTAATGGCATCGGCGTCAAGCTGCACGAAGTTCCCGGCGATTTCACGCTGTGGGCGTTCCCCTTCGGCAATTACATTACCGCCGACAATACCAATCTAAAGGTCGGTTTCTCCTCGTGGAAGCGTGTCAGCGATAACATCATTCCGGCGCGCGGCAAGATCAGCGGATCGTACATCAACTCGGCTCTGATCAAGACTGAGGCAGAATTGAACGGCTTCGATGAGGCGTTGGTGCTGAACGATGATGGGCATGTGTCTGAAGCGAGTGCCGCGAACTTCTTCATCATGCGTCACGGCAAGGCAATCACGCCGCCACTGAACGCTGACATTTTGGAAGGCATTACGCGCAGCACCATCATCACGCTGCTCTCCGAAGTAATGGGCATTGAAGTGGTCGAGCGCGATATTGACCGCACTGAAGTCTACACCGCCGATGAAGCCTTCCTATGCGGTACTGGCGTGCAGGTCGCGGCGATCACGTCTGTCGATCATCGCGCCATCGGCACGGGCAAGATGGGACCCGTCGTGGCGAAACTGCGCGATACTTTCTTTGATATGGTCAAGGGTAAACTGCCGCAGTACCGTCACTGGCTGCACGCGGTTTACGCCGACGAACCAGTACGCGCGTAAATTGAACTCAATTTAAGAATCGAGCCAGCGGAGTTACAACTCCGCTGGCTTTTTCTTTGCTTTGTCCCTATCTGATTATTCATCTAGCCTCTCGATTCCCCGCTATTACTCTGTACTAGGATTGGAGAGGGTGCAGAGGGGTGAGTCTACTTCAAACTGTCCACTCGAAAACCACCATCGCTATCACCGGATACCTGGCTGATCCGTAATTCGGCGGCATCTAGCCGCCCCTCGCAGTACTTGATCAACTGGCGTCCGCGCTCATACAACGCTAGCGTCTGTTCTAGCGGCAGTTCGCCAGATTCCAGTTGATCGACGATTGCGCCGATTTGTTCATAAGCAGTCTCAAAACTGAGATTTTCCAGATTAATATCATGCGTTGTCATCGAGCGTCCTGTCTTTTACAGTGGCAGTGAGTGTGCCTTTACCAAGTTGAATATGTAGTGATGTGCCCGGACCAGCATCGACAGCATTGCTGATCCGCTTGCCGTCGCCCGCCCGTGTGATCAAGGCATACCCGCGCCGCAGCAGGTTTCGCGGATTCGCCAATTCCAAAGCCCGCCCTTCGACGTTTAGCCGATCTCGCAAGCCGCTGATCCGCAGCGCTGCCAGTTTTCGCATCCGCGAATCGACCTCATCAAGCCGCTGTCGTTGATTCCGCAGCATCGAGACAGGCGAGACCAAACGCAACTTGTGTTTAAGCTCATCAAGGCTATCGCGCTGCACTTCTAGACTTGAATCCGCCGCCTCGTGGCTGCGAATCTTCAGATCGCGCAATCTCATTCGCAGGTCATCGCTGCTCGGCGTGATCATCTCCGCTCCGGCTGAAGGGGTCGGTGCACGTTGATCCGCCGCGCCATCAACGAGCGTGATGTCTGTCTCGTGACCAACGCCGGTGACCACTGGTGCGTGAGTCTCCCGAATTGCGCGGGCGATTCGCTCATCGTTGAAGCACCACAAGTCTTCCATACTGCCGCCGCCGCGTGCTAGCAAGATCACATCCACGCCTAAACTATCTACCAAACGCAGTGCACGCAAGATCTGTGGCGGTGCATCGTTGCCCTGTACCGGGGTCGGACTCAAGATGATCTCCGCCAGCGCCCAGCGTCGTCGCAGCACGTTCTGGATATCCTGGAAAGCGGCAGCAGTTGGTGATGTGACCACGCCGATACGTCTCGGAAACGGCGGCAGCGGACGTTTGATCTCAGGGCTAAATAAGCCTTCCGCTTCAAGTTTGTCCCATATCTGGCGGAACTGCGCGTGCAGATCGCCAACCGTCGCCAACGGCAGTACCGCATCGCAGTACAGTTGATACTCGCCACGTGCCTCGTAGACGGTCACACGCCCATGGGCGCGTACCTTTTCGCCATGTTCAGGAATATATTGCTGACGGGCAGCGCTGGTTTTCCACATCACCGCTTTAAGCTGGCTGTCTTTATCTTTTAGCGTAAAGTACCAGTGACCGGAAGCATGCCGATTGAAACCGGAAATTTCGCCTTCTACCCAGACATCTTGCAGCAGTTCATCAAGATCGAAGATGTGGCGGATATATACATTGAGTCCGGTGACAGAGAAAACATCTTGATTGGTATTCATACGCCGCGATTATAGCATCCCGTCACAATTGAGGTTAGAATTCTGGGCAACCGTGTGCTACGTGTTACCGCTTACCTAGAAACCAGATTCAATAAACGGGGGAACAAAATGCCTGTTCTCGTCAGCACTGTCGAGATGAATGATCTCGCACAGAAGCTTGCCAAAATGAAATTTAACAGAGCCGTCTGGAATGTCCGCCGGATGGATAAGAACGTGCGTATGGATAGTTGGCGCAATTCGGTCAACTACAACGAGCTGCACACCCGCTTTGCGCTGCCCAACAAAGGGTTATGGATCACCCTCATTGAGAAGCAAGAGGCGTTTGGTCTGCCTGATGATCGCGGCTACCGGCGGCAGCGCTGGAAATATGTCGAAGCTCGCGTCGAACCGATGCCCGAGTCGGTGCGCCAGGACAAGCAGCTAACCGAATGAAATTAAAACGTCCCTCAACATCTAGCACTGAGGGACGTTTATTTTGACAGCTAGGCGCACAATCAGCGTTTGAACAACTTGCGCCAATCACGGCTGAACAACCAATCGGCAAATTTGCCAGCCGCCCTCACCAAGACAGCGTCAGTGATCAGGCGCATGATTAATCCTAAACATCCGGGCATTTCCGATACTCCTCAGCAGCTAACATTCTCTATAACAGGCAATTACGCCTAACCCGGCTAGATGTTGCGCCACGATGCGTATCACGCATAAAAAAGTGAAGCCGATCTCAGTACGAGATCGGCTTCATTACAGTTACAATCGCTTAGGGATTACAGTTACGACTACTACTAGCTTTAGTTGGCAGGAGCGTCGAGATTAACTTCGACGGCGTCCGCAACTGGCTCTACCACGACATCTTCACCGATCTTGGTCAATGTCACGGCGAAGGCGAGGTTGAACTCCACATCCTTCGGAGCTTCAGCTCCCGCGCCAGAACCGCCCGTCATACCACCCATCATCATCTGCGTCTGGGCATCCACCTTGACATGAATGTCAAGACCGAAGCCACGGAACTGCTTGGCAGCGGGATCAACCCACCACGAGATGGCAAAGGTAGAAGCATCCAGCACGGGCTTGAACATCGCAGCCATACCCGTGATCATCGATTCCTGACCTTCGGGCAGACCGGCAGCCTTACCAATCGCAGCGATTAGCGGCGCGGCATCAGCGCTGGTCAGTGTACCCAGCAGTTCACCCAGCTTGATATTCAAGGTGATCTTCTGAGTGGAAACACCCTCGACCTCACCACCGTCGGTAACTTCGGTAGCAAGGAACTTGGAGGGATCAGAGAACAGCTTCTGGAAGTCGGGCGACATGAACACGCCCATGATCTGCATCGCTGCGGCTTGCGCCTCGGCGGTTCCGGCGCCACCGGTCGAACCCGTGCCACCCATACCAGCCATACCTTCCACGCTTTCCTGCATGGAGGTGGCAGCCTTGGTCAAGTCAGCCTTCTGCCACTTGTCGCCGCCATCGGTGGTGTAGTAGATGAAACCGTCAACGATACGGAATTCGATAGTGCCGCCATCTTCCTTGCCATCAGTCACGCTGGTAGCGGTGACGGTTTGCTGCATCACGATACCCTTCAATGCAGCAGAAGAATCAGCGCTACCACCGCTCATCATCGACGAAGCATCAGCCGCCGTCTTGGTCAGGTCAATGGGACCATTGCCCTTGACGCTGATGGTGTTGGCGTCCGCTTTGATGTCCAGCGTGTAGTCCATTACGAACTTGGTCAAGGTGCCTGCATTCGTGAAGGCATCGCTCAACAGCGTACAAGTTGCTTCATCCAAACCCGGCAGACAGCTCGCACCCTGAGCGCGGGCGGGGTTCAGGCTCAACGCAGGCACGAATGCTAGTGTCAGAGCCAATACCGCCATCAGTACCAAACGAAACTTTGTCTTGAGCATTCCTAGAAATCTCCTTGTGGCATACACCATTAAGGGTAGGTGCAATCGAATCCTTACCCTTCATACTGTACGCAGAATTACAATGAACGTTCCTCAGTGTAATGCAACTATGCGGTGACTACAATAAGGGGAATCTTAAGAAGTTGTAACGAAACGTATAAAGCTTTTACCGCAGTATACGTTATAAATCAGGGATAAAATAAACTTCGCCAAACAGGTATAATATTAAGTTTCGCTCCTAATTGGGCTTTAGAAAATCATTAGTATTGATTCTATGACAACAAATTCTGAAAAGACTCTGATCATCCTGAATCCACACGCTGGCGGCGGCAGAGCCGGAAGGTTGTGGTCCAAGATCGAGCCGCTGCTGTGGCGAGAACTCGGTGAATTGGTGGTGGCGATTACGCAGCGTCCGGCGGAGATCGCGCCGCACCTTGATAAAGCACGGGCTGCTGGCTTACGCAAGGTCATCGCTATCGGTGGCGATGGCACCAATCACGCCATCGTCAACGAACTGGTGATGCTCAACAAGACGCATCCCGCCGAACCGCCGATGACTTTCGGTAGTATTCCGGTAGGTACAGGGCAAGATTGGGCGCGCACCTTCGGCATTCCGCTTGATCCCATGCAAGCTGTTGAGTGGATCAAGGCAGCGCACGTTGCGCCTGTCGATATTGGGCACGTTCGTACCGAAGCATTGGACTATCACTTCCTGAATATCGCCAGCATGGGTATCAGCGGCGAAATTGCGCGTCGTGTCAACCACTTAGTGCGGCGGCGTCCGTGGTCGTTCTACCGCAAGACCGTCGAGTCGCTGCTGTGGTACAGTCCACCGAAAATCAAAGTCTATCTCGATGAGCACCTCTGGTACGATGGAGGCGCCTATATCGTCACCGTTGCTAACGGGCGCAACTTCGGGCATGGGATGCATATCGCTCCCAATGCCGAGGTCAATGACGGCTTGTTCGACGTCGTCCTGATCGAAGCGATGCCAAGATTATCCGCAATCCGTGCTCTGTCCACCGTTTACACGGGCGATCACCTTAAGCGCGATGATGTACATGTCGGACGTGCCAAATATGTACGCGTCGAGAGTGACGACGACAAAATGCTGCCGATGGAACTGGATGGCGAGCAGGCAAGTGGCAGCCCCGTTCTCTTTGATGTGATGCCCAACGCGCTGCCTATCCTCACTCATCATTTGCAAACACAAGCGTAGCCACAATATGAGCGACAAACAAGTAAAACTGAATTCGATGCGGTTATTGGAAAGCAATGGCATCCAATACGAAACCAAACACTACGATGAAGCGATTGCCGACGACGCAGTAGATGTCGCCCGCTTAATTGGCGTAGAGGTCAGCGAGGTCTACAAAACTCTGGTGGTGGAGCGCATAGGCGGGGGCAAACCCGTACTGGTCATGATTGCGGCGGATAAGCATCTCGATCTGAAAAAATTCGCTGCTTCCATCAAACAGAAGAAGGTCGCGATGGCGAGTCATGCCGACGCCGAAAAGATGACAGGCTTGAAAGTCGGCGGTATCGGCGCTTTGATGCTGGTACACAAGAACTGGGAAGTCTATCTGGATCAACCTGCCGCCGAACTGCAATATATCTGCGTCAGCGCTGGACAGAGGGGTATCAATCTGCGTGTTCCGGTGAAAGGATTGGTGCAGGTGCTTAAGGCAAAATTTGTCGAGGCAACCTGATTATTCCTCAACAATGAACTCGAACAACACGAGCGGCGCAACCACGAAAATCAGATCGGTGGCGACGAGCAGCAGCACCCATACATTCCAATCACTGAACGGACGATCTTGAAGGATCAACGCCGAGGCGGATACCGACGCCATCAAGATCGGCAGTGCGACTGGTAATACTAATATTGGCAGCGTGGTCTCACGTCCCCGCGCGTGGATCGCCATGCTGCCAAGCAGAGTTCCTACAGCCGCCAAGCCAACCGTGCCCAATACCGCGATCAACCACCAGCCCGGCGGGAAGTTGAGATTGAAGAAAAACGCCGCGATTCCCGTCACCAACACAGCGACGATCAGTGAGTAGAACCATGTCGTCACAAATTTCGCATAGAACAGCGCAGCACGGTCAATCGGAGCAAGCAGCAGCGCATCTAACGTTCCGCGATCATGTTCGGCGGCTAGGCTGCGGCTGAGTCCCAGCGTGCTGGTGAACACCACGATCACCCACAATACCGCAGGCAACGCTGCCAAACGCACATCGGCGCGACTTTCCAGCGTGTAATAAAACACAATCGTGCTCAGCAGCGCGAACAATGCCATCGCGCTGATCACCTGCCGATTGCGAAACTCGCCGCGTAAATCCTTGCTGATGATCGTGCGCGTGGCTTGCCAGAATCGCGCCAGACGTGAACTAGAAGTCGCTGCCATCCTCACTTTATCCAATCGATCCTACCGCCCGCATTTCCATCGGTTGGCTCATTACCCACGCCGCGAATAGGATCATGGCGAGCATTAGCAGTGCATAAGGCAGCCATGCCAATTGCGCAGAACTGGCGCGACTATACAACTTTCCAGCGATCCGCCGTGCGACAATAGCACTGACCAGATAACCACCGATCAGCAGCACAATCTCCAACACACTGACGATCTCGGTAGGCAGCACTGCCGCCAGACTCCAATTCGGCGTGCCGAGCAGCGTAATACCGTGATCTAGCACGAAATTCTGGAACACCGGAACGATGGTTAATGCGCCCGTCAGAAAATGGAAAGCATAGTGCGAAGCCCATACGCCCAATCCGATTGGTACAAACGCAGGGGCGAAAGCGCTAAATGTCGCCTTCAATGCCCCTTCTTTTTTCGCTCCCCCTAACCGGGAGGAGAGCCATGCCGCGCCAATGCTCAGCATCGCCGGTACGACCAGCATCGTCGTGAAGAACAACACAAATGTCTGCACAGCCGGATCGCTGATTCCCGTCAGCCGCGTAAACTCGTTCATCAGCGCATATACAGGTGGGATCATTCCGAAGGCGTTGATCAAGCCCATGAACGCCAGCGCCACCAGTAAAAAACTTACGTCCCAGCGTTTGACCCACGCCGAAAGATCGAGGATTTCGCGCAGTGGATTGCGTACCGCCAGCGCCACATTGTCATGTGGGCAAGCGCGCACACAATCGAGGCACATCGTGCAATCCATGTTGCTTTTGATCTGCGGCACAAATAGTTCAGTCCCGCAGCCAAGTACGCCATCAGGACCGTTAGTGTGTTGCTTGATCGGCTGTCCATCCTTGATCTCATCGATCAGGATCACGGCTTGTGGCGCGTAACTACCGTTGACACATTCTTTACCCACACAGGTGCGGCAAACATTATGATCTCTTGCGCTGATTTGCAGGGGTGAGGTGGTGGAATAGACGAAATTGAATGTTCCCAACGGGCAGACATATTTACAGAACGCCGACTCAGTGAATACCGCCTCTAGCACGAATGACGCCACGAAATAGGAGACGATCAGCCACGCGGTCAACCATGGACTCGACCACAAATCGAGCCATTCATAGAGCCAGAAGAACAGGAACAATCCACCGATGGCAAGCCACTTATTCCGCAGGAATTTAGGAAATCGCCGTCCCCGGATGCTCAAGCGTCGCGCCAATGTACGTGGCAAGGTGAAGGGGCAGCCCATACAAAATAGATTGCCTGCCAGCAATAACGCCAGCGCCACCAAGCCCCGATACTGTACCCACGCGCTCACCGTCGCTAGATTCCGCGAGGCGATCTGATCGCCCGTTAGCCCATCGTAGACCAGCAGTGCCGCGATCAGAAATAGGGGGATTTGCAGCGCCAATCGTCCGCGTTTGGTTCGCAGCACGCGCCCGATCAGCGGGATCCGCAGCGCATCGACTAGCATTGGCGGACGATATAACGGCGTGGTCATGAGTTCACCGCGACGTCAAAGCGCTTCGAGGTTGAGCGTCCATCGGGCAGTGTCACTTTCACCGTCAGAATCCAATCGCCACCCATCGACCAGATGAAGGGGACTTTGTATTGTCCCTGAGTACCCTTTTGCACCGAACCAAGCTCCGGCTTCATACCTGCGTGGCTCATATCGCCAGTAACTTCAATCGTGGCATCATCTACCGGATTTCCCTGAGCATCCTTCACGACGATCGTCAATTCGGTTTTGCCCACCGCAAACGCGGCAGAGCTGTCCAGCGTGATTGTGAGGTCAGCGCTATCCGCCTGCTGCGCAGATTGCCGACAACCCGCGAGCACACACACAAGAATCAACATTACCAGCGCGAACTTGGATTCGCGCACTTTGACACGCATCTAACTGCCTCGATAGCTATCTGTGCTAACCTTCACAAGTATAGCTCGTTATGAAGCATCGGCATGAGCTAGCAATTAATGGCGGCTGACGCCTACCAGTGTCTGCCATTCGTGGTTGGTTGCTTCCAGTGCCTCGATTACTACCTCGCGCTTCGCCTGCACGATCAAAGCGGTGGTGCCAGCATCTCCCTGTCGATGTGCAATGTTAATGATGTTGATCTGGCGTGCTGCCAGTTCGCGCACCAGAGTAAAGCCGTCCGTGCGTCCGGTCAGCATGATCGCGGGCTGCTGCACATGTATCGACTCGATCTGGCAGCGTTTCAGTTCATCGCGAAATTCGGCGCGTAGCAATGCCACCAATCGGGATGCGCAATTCGCGGGCACGACGAAGCTGACGCCGCCCGTGAACGAGGCACTAGAAATCAGCAGCACAGTGGCATCGGCTCTAGCGGCGGTATTGAAGACACGTCCACAGCAGTCGGGGATCGGCGTGTTAGCGCGTGGCTCTACGAAAATTACGGCGACTTCTTCGTGCAGAAAAATCGGTTGCATTGTGTACCTCTTAGCTCAACTACTGGCTTGCTTTCGAGTTCACTGCAACCGGGTGGACAAATGAACCACCAGATCAACAAAAAAGAAACCCGCTGCTCACGCATACGTCATCGACGTACCACCAAGAGCGCGGGTTAAAATCGCTTTTTCGTTGCGGACTGTTGTTGTCTTGTTCTTCCAACTCGGAAGTTGAGACCGCATCCCCGCCGATACGAAGGGCGGGAAGCACCTTGGGAGTCCACCCAGGTTGCCGTGTCAACCTACTTAAAGGTTGATCACTCTTGATGTGTATTCAAAAGATAGCACAAAATGGCTGCCAGTCAAGCCTCAACGCATATCCTGATATTGTCGGATATGCGCTTGCAGATCAACGATCCGCGCTTCCAGCGAACGGGCATACGCCGTTGCTTCTGCCCACACTTGCCGCAGTCGCTTATCCTCATCTTCCAAAATACGAGCGTAACTAGCGGCTTGCTCTAGTTCATTTCGCAAGCTGAGGTTCTCTTGCTCCAACAACCGCGCATATGTTTGAGCTTCGCTCAGCGACGAGCGTAGATGTTCAAGCTGCCGTTCCAGTGCAGCGACCTCACTGTCGGGTAGATCGTCGGCGCTAGGGGAAGGGGAAATCATAGCGAACTTATCCTGCGTTCATCTCGATTTGTTCCAACATTACCCCTAGAATCATACCCTTGCCAGTACCCCTGCGAAGGTGTAAACTTCCCCCGCTAACTTACACACGCTTTCCGCTTTCAAGAGCAATCACCTTGCTGTGATGAAAGCAAACCCGGGGAAAGGAACCCAATCAATTCATGCGTAACTACGATTTGACATTCATCGTAGCTTCTGATGTTACCGAGGAAGAACTTAACGGCGTAATGACGCAGGTTAAGGGCTGGGTAGAAGAAGCTAAGGGTACCGTGAGCAAGGTCGACCCGTGGGGTCGGCGCAAACTGGCTTATGGCATCTCCGAATACACTGAGGGCTACTACGTCACCTATGACTGTGCACTCGAGCCACAGACCACAGGTGAGTTGGAACGCAATCTGAAGCTGGCGCCTAAAGTGATCCGTCACTTGCTGATCCGCAAGGATGACGCCGGTGAAGCAACCGTTCCTGATGTGGATCTGGTTGTTGACGATAGCGCTGATGAAGCCGATGAAGCAGAAGCAGACGATTTAGAATAACGATTGAGAGTGGCGCTTTTCTGCTAACAATTACGACGATTAGGCAGGGCGCTGAGGAGCAGGGACATGGTACGTGGGCTGAATAAAGTAATGATCATTGGGTACCTAGGACGCGATCCTGAGATGCGTTTTACGCCCAGTGGACGCCCCGTTACCAGTTTTAGCGTGGTCACACCGCGCACGTGGACGAGTGCCGAAGGCGAACGCCGCGAAGAACAAGAATGGTTCAACGTGGTCGCGTGGGGTAATCTGGCTGAAATATGTAAATCGCATCTGCGTAAAGATCAGCAGGTTTACATCGAAGGTCGTTTGCAAACGCGCGGTTGGGAAGATGAGGAAGGCAAGCGGCATTACCGCACCGAACTCGTCGCCAACGAGATGATCGTCCTCGGTGATCGCCGTAACAATGTTGAATATTCCTACGACGACGACGAACAAGACGATAACGGCAACTACGCATTCTAGTTTCGCCTCAACAAGCGAGCGAGCTAAAGCGTCTATCTTGCTAGGGAGAACAAATTAACGATGTCCGACATGGAACGCGATAACGAATATGGTGGTGGTTACGGCGGCGGTCGCGGTGGTATGCGCGGCGGTATGCGTCGTCCCAAAGTGTGCATTTTCTGCACCGAGAAGATCAAGGTCATTTCCTACAAAGATGGTGGCTTTCTTAGCCGCTTCTTGACGGAAAACGGTAAGATTCGTCCGCGCCGTCAGACAGGTGTGTGCGCGCGTCATCAGCGCCGCCTAGCCGTTGCGGTCAAACGCGCACGTCATCTGGCGCTGCTGCCGTTTGAAGGTCCGGTTGGGCGCTCCTCCTACGAACGGGCAGACTAATCAACTTACTTAACAGGTGGTAGACACAGATGGCTGTCAGCAAGCAACGCACTACTGGAGGACCGAAGGGTAACCCCTCCTCCAACAAGCGTAAATTTAAGCCCCGATCCCAACGTGAAGCCGAAATCAATCGTCTAACGCTGATCATCGCCGGAATCGTCGGCGGTCTGATCATCTTGATCCTCGGCGGCGCGTTGCTTGTTGACGGCGTGATCACGCCGAATCAAGCGGTGGCATCAGTAAACGGCGAAAATATCAGCACACGGGATTTTCAGGCTCGTGTGCGTTTTGAGCGTTGGCGCATTGGTCAACAATTAGCTCAAATCGCTTCTTTCTATCCTCAACTGCTCTCCGACACCAGCAATCCTTACGGGCAACAATATCAGCAGCTTGCCTCGCCCACGCTTATGGGACAGGCAGTATTGGATGACATGATCGATACGTTGCTGATCCGCCAGTATGCCGCTGCCAACGGTATCAGCGTGACGGATGCAGAAATTAACGAGCAGGGTTACAAATACTTTGGCTTCGAGGAAAATCCGGTCACGGCGACGCTGACCACTACGCCGAGCATCACGCCGACACCGCTGGTCTCTGCCACACCTTCTCCGACGGCGACGATCACGCTGACACCGACACTCGAACCAATCACCGCGACTCCCACCGCAACGATCACGGCTACGGTCACCGCTTTCCCGACTGGTCTGCCAACAGCAACACCGGAACTGGCGACTCGTCGTGCCGAGTATGAGAAAAACTCGCAGGATTATATTGATGTTGCGGCAAAGGCTGTTGGCTTCACCTCCGCAGATATGCGTCAGTGGTTTGCTGATCGCGCCCTACGCGAAAAGGTGATGAAAGTAATCGCTGGCGAGCCTCCTACTGAGGAAGAGCAACTCAACATCCGTCATATTCTGGTGAAGACCAAAGAAGATGCGGATGATGTGCTGAAGGCGTTGCAAAACGGTGCATCCTTCGCCGATCTCGCGGAGTCTGTCTCGCAAGATACTGGCAGCGCTGCATCCGGCGGTGAACTGGGCTGGCAGGGCAAAGGCGTCTACGTGCCTGAGTTCGACGATGCCGTTTGGAACGCCAAAGTCGGTGACATCATTGGACCAATCGACACTACTGCCAACGGTACGCAGTACGGCTTCCACATCATTCAGGTGATCGGACGCGAAGTGCGCCAGTTGACGCCTGATCAGGGTCTGGAACGCCAGAATAAGACCTTCCAGGATTGGCTGACCAAGGAAAGCGAAGCCAAATCTACCAAGTACTCGTACTGGATCAACCGTGTGCCGGAAGATCCCACACTGACCCAACTCGGCGTCCCGCTGCCAAGCGAACTACCGAGCAGCAGTAATCAGTTCGGGTTCTAACCTTTTATCACGGCGCTAGGCTGTGGATCAGTTAGTCGTACCATATACGCCCTGAGAGATCAGGGCGTCTCTGTTTCTTTGAGGAAGTCAGCAGCGATTAGTGTAATGTTGTTGAACCTGTCAGGATTGGAATGCCAACACCTTTCATGCACATGGCGGTAGCACATCGCCTTAGCGAAGATGCCCAAGTACCGATCACCATCCGCAATGATGTGAAAGCGGCATGGGGCGCTTTCCTACTCGGTAATATTGCGGCGGATGCTCGTGTCTCATCTGGCTTACAGCGTGCCGATACCCACTTTTTCGAGTATCAGGCGATCATCGATCCGCCCGCCACGCTGACCATGCTCTCACGCCATCCCGACCTGCGACATGGCAAAGTCAGCACTGCGGATCAAGCCGCCTTTGTCGGTGGCTATCTGGCGCATCTGGTCATGGATGAAGTCTGGTGCATGGACATTCTCTATCCCCACTTCGGACGTGAGTGGGCGGATTCGCGGACGCGCTTCCTGATGCTGCATATGCTGCTCTGCTATCTGGACGAGCGTGACTATCACACTCTGCCCAAATCGGATTATGCGCCGCTGCACAACGCCGCACCGCAGCACTGGTTGCCTTTCATTGGCGATCTCGATTTAGCAGTTTGGCGTGATCTCATCGCCGAACAATTAGCACCGGATCACGATAGCCGCACCTACGAGATTCTGAGCAAGCGCATCCTGATGCCAGCAGATGAGATGGCGGCATTCGTCCACGACGAGCAGCGCATGAACGAATCGCTGTGGCAGAACGTCACACCAGAGACGGTTGCTGGAGTTGAAAGAACCATGTATGAACGCGCGCGGCAGGTCTTAATCGACTACTACGACGAGAGGATTTGAGCAAGATGCACGTTTTAGTCACAGGAGGAGCCGGTTACATCGGATCGGCGACGGCGATGGCATTCATGAAAGCGGGTCATCGCGTTACCGTGTTCGACAATCTCAGTCGGGGACACAAAGCAGCGATTCCCGAAGGTGCGGCGTTCGTTCAAGGCGATCTAGCGGATCGCGGCGCGCTAAACACCCTGTTTCAGATGGGCAATTTCGACGCCGTCGCTCACTTCGCCGCGCTGATCGAAGCGGGCGAGAGCATGCAGAATCCCGCGCTCTATTTTCGCGGTAATGTGACTTTCGGTCAGAACCTGCTCGAAGCGATGCTTGAGCACGAGGTCAAGCGGCTGGTATTCTCCTCGACGGCGGCAGTTTATGCCAGCAAAGGCGCGGCGTTGAACGAAGATGATCCCTACCAGCCCGCCAACGTCTATGGCGAAACCAAGCTGATGATCGAGACGATGATTCGTTGGTATCACCAGCAGTTGGGGTTGAAGTATGCCGTGCTGCGTTATTTCAACGCCTGCGGTGCTATCCTCGATGATCAGGGCAACGCCATTCGCGGCGAAGCGCATCATCCCGAAACCCACCTGATCCCGCTGACGCTGCAAGTGCCGTTGGGCAAGCGCGAGTCAATCAAGATTTTCGGCACGGATTATCCCACCATTGATGGCACGTGCGTCCGCGACTATATTCACATCGCTGATCTGGCGTCGGCGCATGTGCTGGCGCTCGAAGCGTTGGATGAGCGCAAACAGATGACCTATAACCTCGGTAACGGGCAGGGCTACAGCGTGCGTCAGGTGATCGATGTCGCCCGCGAAGTGACTGGTCATGAGATTCCCGCGATTGAGACTCCGCGTCGTCCCGGTGACGGCGCGATCCTCGTGGCGTCGGCGGAGAAGGTCAACGACGAGCTTGGCTGGACACCCAAATATCCGGATCTCAAGACCATCATTGGCAGCGCATGGGCATGGCATCAGAGCCATCCCAACGGCTACGCCAGCAGCGACGGATCGTAAATTCGCTTATGCACATCGCGTTCAACGGCTGGTTCTGGGATCAACCATTTACGGGCAGCGGGCAGTACCTCCGCCAGATCGTGCCCGCATTGCTCCAGATCGATAGCACACTCAAACTCACCTTGGTGCTGCCGGATCGGATGCGTAACGCTGCCGACATCCCGCCGCATGTTGCAGTCCATTACGTCACGGTGCAGCCGACAGGCAATCTAGGTAAAGTGTTGTTCGAGCAGCGCGGTTTTCCCACCGCTATCGCCGCGATCAAGCCGGATATCGCCCACGTCCCCTACTGGGGCGGACCATTAGACTCGCCCGTTCCTCAGATCGTCACCGTTCACGATGTCATCCCGCTGAGTATGGCGGAATATCGCAGCGGCTTCATGGCGCGCTTGTACTTCAGCTTGGTCACCGCTTCCGCCAAAGGCGCGACGCACATCATCACCGACTCCGAGTTCTCCAAGCAGGAGATCATCCAGAAAATCGGCGTACCAGCGGATCGCGTGACGGCGATCCCGCTGGCGATGAGTCCCGATTTTCATCCTCGCGTCGGCGCAGAACACGACGAGGCGGTGCGCGAGAAATATAAGCTACCCGAACAATATGTGCTCTATCTCGGTGGCTTCGACGTTCGCAAGAATCTACGTTCGCTGATCGCCGCCTACACCTATGTCGGACCATCGGTCGGTGATGACTATCCGCTGGTGCTGGCAGGTAAAGAACCCGCACAGTGGGGATCGCCACGCTTTCCTGACATTCATGCTGAGATCGCCGCGCGTCCCGAATTGGCGGCATGGATTCGCTGGATCGGTGCGCCCGATGAGGCAGACAAACCAGCCGTCTATCGCATGGCGAGCGCTTTTGTCTTTCCCAGCCGCTATGAAGGCTTTGGCTTAGGTCCGCTAGAGGCGATGTCTTGCGGCACAGTCGTTGTCGCCGCCGATGCTTCCTCCGTGCCTGAAGTGGTGGGCGATGCCGCTTATCTGGTCGATCCTGACGACTCGCGGGCAATGGGCGGCGCAATCATCGCCGTGCTGATCCAGAACGATCTGCGCGAAAGCTTGCGGAATCTAGGGTTGGCGCGATCAACTGCCTTTAGTTGGCAGCGTACCGCCCGCGAAACACTGCAAGTCTATCAGCAGGTTAACCAATCGCGGCGTTAAATCCAACGAAATCCATTGTCCTCTTTTGCACCAGTACCTTGTAACGTTTAAGATTATCTTCAACTTAGACGCTACATTTTCAACCAAGAGGACAACATGGCTCCCGACATTTCTTCCGATGCCCTTGATGCGTTGGTTCACGGCAGTCACGGTTCTCCCCTCGATCTCTTGGGTGCACACCCCGAAGGCGCGGATCATGTTTCTATCCGCGCCCTTCGCCCTACAGCTAGATCGCTCACTGTTATTGACGAAACCACTCACGCGCACTATCCCATGAATCGCTGGCGCGATGAAGGTTTCTTTGAGGTCACAATCCCCGCCGAGATCGGTGCACTCAGCTACCACTTTGAAGCGGAGACACACGAAGGCAGCACAGAAGCCTTCGCCGATCCGTACCTCTTTCCGCCGCTGCTCACCGACTTTGATCTCTATCTGTTCAGCGCCGGAACGCATCTCGATGCCTACCAGAAAATGGGCGCACATCCACGCGAGATTAAAGGGGTAACGGGGGTCAATTTCGCGGTCTGGGCGCCCAATGCTCTGCGCATTAGTGTCGTCGGAGATTTCAACCACTGGGATGAGCGCGTCCATCCCATGATCAAACGTGGCGTCAGTGGCATCTGGGAACTATTCATCCCCGGCATCAGGGAAGGCGCGATCTACCGCTATGATGTGCTCGCGATCAATGGCTACAACGCCCGCAAGATCGATCCGTATGGCTTCGCCAGCGAACTGCGCCCCAACAATGCCTCCATCGTAGCGGATATTGATCACTACCGCTGGCAAGACAGCGCATGGATGCAATCCCGTCCGCAGCGCAAACCGCTGGCAGAAGCGATGGCGATCTACGAAGTGCATCTTGGCTCGTGGCGGCGCAAAGAAGATGGCACATGGTACAGTTACCGTGAACTGGCATCGCTGCTGGTGCAGTACGTGCAGCGCATGAACTATACGCATATCGAACTGATGCCCGTTGCCGAGCATCCGCTGGACGCCTCGTGGGGCTACCAGACGACAGGCTATTTCGCACCCACCAGCCGCTACGGATCGCCCACCGATTTCATGTACTTCGTGGATTATTGTCACCAGCACGGCATCGGCGTGATCCTCGATTGGGTTCCGGCGCACTTCCCCAAAGACGGTCACGCGCTCAGTTACTTCGATGGTACACACCTCTATTCCCACGCTGATCCGCGTCAGGGTGAACATCCCGATTGGGGGACATACATCTTCAATTATGGACGCAATGAGGTCAAGACATTTCTACTCTCCAACGCGCTGTTCTGGCTCAAGGAATATCACATCGACGGTCTGCGCGTAGATGCCGTTTCCTCGATGCTTTATCTCGATTTTTCGCGCAAAGAAGGGCAGTGGCTGCCCAACAAGTACGGCAGCAACGAAAATCTTGACGCTATCGCCTTCCTACGTGAGTTTAACGAGATCGTACATCGGGAATGCCCCGGCGCGGTCACCATCGCTGAGGAATCGACAGCGTGGGCAATGGTCTCTCGTCCGCTGTACGTCGGCGGCTTGGGCTTCACCTTCAAGTGGAACATGGGCTGGATGCACGACACGCTGGAATATATGCAGAAAGATTCTGTATTCCGCCGCTATCACCACAACCTGATCACCTTTTCGATAGCCTATGCCTTCAGCGAGAACTTCATCCTCTCGCTCTCCCATGATGAGGTCGTGCATCTCAAAGGATCGCTGCTCACCAAGATGTCTGGCGATTGGTGGCGTAAGTTCGCCAGTTTGCGCTTACTGTTCGGCTATCAGTACACCCACCCCGGCAAGAAGCTAAACTTCATGGGCGCGGAGATCGGGCAGTGGCGCGAGTGGAGCGAGGAACGCGGACTCGATTGGGAACTACTCGAATGGAGCACGCATCAGCAGTTGCAGCAGTGGATGCGCGATCTGAATGCGCTCTACAAAACACAGCCAGCGCTCTACGAAGTCGATTACGATTGGAAAGGCTTCAAGTGGATCGAACCTAACGACTCCGAGCAGAGCGTCGCCACTTACATTCGCTACGCTGCTGATCAGGAGGATTTCCTCGTCATCTGCTGCAACTTCACGCCGATACCGCGTCAGCACTATCGCGTTGGTGTGCCCAAAGCAGGCTACTACAAAGAACTACTGAACAGCGACTCTCAATATTACGGAGGTGGCAATATTGGTAATGACGGCGGTGTTCAAAGCCACCAAACGCCCGCCTACGAGTTTGAGCACAGCTTATCGTTGACCATCCCGCCATTAAGCATCGTGATCCTTAAATTGGCGACCAGCGAGGAAAAAGCACGCTCGCTGGTTAGTGCAGCGGCGTCGGCAATCGCGGCTACTGTGTCAACGTAAACGGTGCCCCCGTATCTGAGATTGGATTGAGCAGTCTCAGCCGGATTTCGCTGTACAGGATCACACCGATCAACAGCACCAGTAGGATCAGTGGCAGCCACCATAACCGTCCCGGCTCTTTAACCGCTGGTTCGGCGTCTTGCACCGGCTGATCAGCCGTCACGCGCAGCATTTGCAGACACAAAAAGGACACGAACCCACCGATCAGCACCAGCAGCAGGAAGCGCCCGCCATAGAGCGCCGCATCGCTGCCCGCACTCATATCACTGAGCAGAAATAGCTGCAAGTTCGCCAGCAGTTGTGTCTGATCGATCAAAGGGCGGACAATGTGATAACCGATCAACACGCCAGCACCCGTCCACATCGAATCGGTGAAATAGACCGCCAACGCAGCCACGAACGCAACCAGGAAGTACGGCAAAGCGGCGCTGGTCGCCAGATCGTTACTCAGCAAGGCGTACACGCCGTACAACAGCGCCACAATGATCACACCAGTTAGTGACTGCCGCCACGTCGATCCGCGCTGGATTACGCCTAGAAACAAAAAGGCGTGCAGCAGCGGAATCACGACGCCGAATTGAACGATCACCGCGATCCGGCTTGCACCTGTAAATTCGTTCGCCAGCGGCAATCCGCCGATCAAACTATCTAACGAGTTATTCACGATTAGATTTAGCCAAAGCGCGGGAAGCCATAACGACGCACCCGCTACCAGCGCGATCACGATCTGGATCACCCGCGCCCGTTTCCCAACCACCTGTTGCAGCGGCATTTGCAGCAGCAGCATGGCGATTGCGCCGAAACCGCCGACGATAAACACCGCACCCACCAAGCGCAGCAGCGTGCGCTCTATCCCACTGATCAGGATGAACAGGGCAAAGGTAGCCGCCATTACCGCGAGGAAAAGCGTCAGCACGCCGCGTCGTGACAAATAAGCAGGTTGTGTAGCAGCGTTGGCTGTTTTGATCGTTTCCGTCATCGCGCTTTCTCATGAACAACACTATCGCGCCAGTTGCGGCGATTATCCTCTGTTCCCTGCCTGCGCGCTAATCTGCTAAACTCTGCACTTTCTTAATACAATCGCACAATGAAACGAAGGGAACAAGCAGCATGATGCGCGTAGGCTATATCGGTCTGGGATTAATGGGATCAGCGATGGCGCGGAACTTGCTCAAAGCAGGCTTTCCGCTGGTGGTGCATAACCGCAGTCGCGCCATTGTCGATCAACTGGTCAGCGAAGGGGCAACCGCCGCTACCTCAGCGCGTGAAGTGGCGCAGCAAGTCGATGTCGTGTTCACCAATCTGCCCGACTCGCCTGATGTGGAACTTGTGGCGTTGGGCAAAGACGGCATCATCGAAGGCGCGCACGAAGGCTTGATCTTTGTGGATAACAGCACCATCAAACCGGAAACCGCGCGTAAAATCTCGGTGGAACTGGGCAAAGCAGGCATCGTGGCGCTGGATGCCCCCGTCAGCGGCGGTCAGATCGGCGCCCAGCAGGGCACGCTGGTGTTCATGATCGGTGGACCGCAGGACGCCTTTGAGAAGTTGATCCCGCTGTGGCAGGCGATGGGCAAGAGTTGGGTACTGGTCGGTGATAGCGGTGCGGGTCAGATCGCTAAAGCCGCCAATCAGATCATGGTCGCCGCGCAGATGGCAGCGATGGGCGAACTGCTAGTGTTCGCGCAAAAAGGCGGTGTCGATCCCTTCAAGGTGGTGGAAGCGATCAAAGGCGGCGCGGCGCAATGCTGGACGCTGGATAACAAACCTCCGCGCTTGTCGCAGGGCATCCGCACCCCCGGCTTCAAGGCTTACATGCAGCTCAAAGACCTGAACATCGTCTTAGACACTGCAAAAACCTACGAGGTTCCTGTGCCCTTAAGCGCAGCCACTCAACAGATGTTCAACGAAATGGTGCAAGCGGGCGATGGCGAACTCGATAACGCTGCCGTGCTCACCGTCTTGGAGCGCAAAACAGGCGTCCACGTCGGTAAATAACGTGCCCAACGAATTTTGCTCTCGGCGCTAATTCCTAGGCTGACTCTAATCCCAAATGGTTGGCATCTTGTTTCAGCCCGGTGCTTTAGCGCCGGGTTTAACGGGTTTAAGTCGCGCTAACTCACGACGCCAACTGCAGCTCGCCCGCATCTGCCAGCGCGATTGCCTCGTTGAGCACCACCTCGATCTCCGCCAGTGACTCGACGCGCACCAACCGATCCCGCAGCTTGGCAGCATAGCGCACACCCAAGTGATACTGCGTGAGCTGTCCGCGCAGTTCAAGGATCGCCTGTCGCTCCGGCATCTGCGTGGTCTCCATGGTGATCCACGCATGGCGCAGTGCAATTCGGGCGCGTTCCTGTGGTGTTGGCAGCGCTACTTTCTCGCCTGTGCGTAGCTCGTGCGCGATCTGATGGAAAATCCACGGATTGCCCAACGCCGCCCGCCCGATCATCACACCGTCGCAGCCAGTAGTACGCAGCATCGTTGCCGCATCTTCAGCGGTTTTCACATCGCCGTTGCCGATCACTGGAATATCGCTGACTACTTCCTTCACCTGCCGGATCATGTCCCAATCTGCCTTGCCGGAAAATCCCTGGGACGCCGTGCGCGCATGAACAGCAATCGCCTTCACACCACACGCTTCAGCAGCTTTAGCGAACGGAACAGCCGTCAAATTGTCGGGCGTGAATCCGCTGCGTACCTTCACCGTTACGGGTACGTTGACGGCTTTAACCACCGCTTCGACCACACTAGTTGCCGTGCACACATCGCGCAGCAGCGCCGCACCCGCACCAGTCTTAGCTACCTTCGGAACCCAGCAGCCCATGTTGATGTCCACGATGTCCGCACCGTGATCCACCACCAGCCGCGCCGCATCCGCCATGATCTGCGGATCGCTGCCGTAAAGCTGCACCGCAAACGGACTCTCATCTGGCGTCCAGTCGAACATATTGAAGGTGCGTTCGCTCTTGTAGTGCATCGCCATACTGCTCAACAGTTCGGTACAGACCAAACCGCAGTCACCCAATTCCCGCGCAATTGTGCGGAAGGCGTGATTCGTCTGCCCCGCCATCGGCGCGAGGAACAGCGGCGTTTCAATCGTGATATTTCCAATCCGAACAGGATTCAGGGGGAACAATTCCTGATTAGCCATCATTCATCAACCATTACTTACTTGCTGCTGCTGCGATTATTGCAGGCGGTCAACCTATCGTCAATGCACAATGCTAGTGGTAGGCGCAACTACCAACCTATGCCTCTCGGTTCTCCCCTCTCCACGAAGTGGGTGAGGGAGTTAGGGGGTGAGGCTAATCTTCACGCTTCCGAACTAGCGTTTTTCCCTTGATCGCTATCGCTGGGCGCATCAATGAACATCACCTGCATCTTGAGCTGTCCCAAGCGGATCGTATCGCCCGCCCGCAGCGCCGTTGGTTGGCTCGGCATCAGTCGTCGATCATTCAGCCAAGTACCATTACTGCTTGCTAGGTCCTCGATCTCAAATGCTGAATGTTCACGCCGCAAGCAAGCATGGAATCGAGAAACGCCCTTCTCGAATGCACCAAACGGTACTAAATCAACTTGCGGCTGATTGCTCTCGTGCTGACCGTGCCGACCTAAAATTGCTAATGGTGCAACCGCCACGATCAACGGGATTGGCTGTGATTCGATGAACAAAGCAATTTCGTGCACTTTCAGTGGCTCTAGAAGTAACGGGCTGATTTTTGTGGAGTCGCTGGTGGAATCCTCGTTCTCATCATCTAGCTGCGCACGCGGCGTGATCTTTTCTTTGGGAAAGGCGACCACTTTGCGTGTTTTCCCCTGTGCGTCGGTTGTTTCCGTCACATCTAGCTGCACGAACAACCGCTTGCACATACGGCACGATAGCGCCCGTTTCGGGATGATACTGCCGCAGTAGGGACAAACCCCTGTTTCCATAAAATAATCGCCTTGCCTCGCAGCGTAAAACCTGGTGTAGACGCAGCAGATCGGACGATAACTTGGGTCGATACAATGGAATTATCGGTCACTTCGACTTTTTGTGATAGTCGACTGTTGCGCTCGTTGAATTGGCTGTCCTAATTTTTGTGATTGAACTGAGATGCGTTCAGCGCAGTGTGCGCCGCTGGCTCAATACCGCCGAGAGATCATCGCCCTGCCGGATCAAGTAGGTGATCACACCTGCTGCTTCCAGCAAAATGCGCGTATCATTGCCGCTGCGAACTTCCGTATTGCCGAAACTGTGCGGATCAAAGATAACCGCAATAGTGCGTAACCCGCGTCGCACCAGCAGATTCGCTTCGCGCAGCCACCCATCCGTCGGATCGGCGGTCACGATGATGATTGTCGTCCCGCGCGACATATGATGCCCTTCCAGCGCCATCAACTGTTCGCAGGTGATCTCCGACTCGAATCGCGCCATTGCCAGCGTTTCTAGAATTTTGGTCAACTGCCGATTACCGCGATCTGGCTGGAAGATACAGCGCACCGGATTATAGGTGGCGAAGCCAAAGGCGCGTTCCTTGACCAGAAAATATTGAGCGATGGAAGCCGCCACCACAATCGCGTATTCACCAGTTGAGGGCGGCAAAAACCATTCACCGGGTGTGCCTTCACGGGTGAACGGACGCTCGGATAACGACTGCGCTGAAATATCCAGAAACATCCAGATGTCCGCCAGCGGATCGAGTTCAAATTCCTTAACCAATAGCTGCGCTTTGCGTGCCGAACTACGCCAGTGGATGCGGTTGAAGCTGTCTCCCGGCGCATATTCACGCACGCCCGCCGCGTTCGTGGTCACGAAATGCGTGCGCTGTCGTTGCGCGTCACCGCCGGAGAGCAACCCAACAGGCGCAGCAAAATAAGACATCGGCACGGTAGGCGGATACACCAGAATCTTGGAAGTCGCAGGCAGATGCCGCGTTGATTGGAACAAACCAAACGGATCGCCGCTGATCAATGTCATCGGTCCCAGTGTGAACTCGCCACGCACCGAGCAGACCGTCCCCGCGTTCCAGCGATAAGCGCCGAAGGGACGCAGCGCGGGCACAACAAAACTGGCGTGATGCCCCGGCACATCCGAATGATCGCGTACTTCTAGCCAGATTTTAGGGAACAGTGCCGTGTTGCGGACGGTGAACGCTTCTTCCAGTGTCCTACCAACTTGCGTGCGTCTGGTACGCGTCTGCCGATTGATGCTCACCCAATTGATCGTTGTCCACGACCAGATCAGCGACAGCACCAGCAGTGCACCGAGCAGATAGGAAATATTGAAGAACACGCCGCGTCCGGTGAACAACCCCGCCAGCAAGCAGATGATCAGCAGCGCGTAAATACTGTTACGACGATTCGGCATGAATTAACCTCGATACTGCCTACGATCCTAACCTATCTGCGCGACGGTACAAAGAGATCAACTTGGCAGTGGGGAAAACGTCAGGTGAGCGCGTGAGCATCCCCGTGTTCCTCTGCTATACTTTGCCAGTTTGTTTGAGCAATAACGGTGTAACTACTATGCACTCGGATTCATTTCGCGTTCATTTCGGAAGGCTCGTTCTACTGATCGCCCTGATCGGCACGTTGACGCTGCTTCCGTTTTTCCTTGTCGCCACTTCTGCGCAGGGGCTGCCTACGAACACCCCGCGCCCGACGCAAGTCTCTACTCGTCCGCCGTTGGCAACCAACACCAAAGCAGTGACGCCGACTTCTGATCTGCCGACGCTCACGCCAAGTAATACTCTGAAGCCTTCGCGGACGCCGATTCCGAGTAACACGCCGACCTTCACGCACACGCCGCGCCCTACCAGCACGCCGCTGCCCACACTGGTGATCGAAGGGACGTATCAGACGCCCGTGAACACGCCCGTCACCATGATCCCGCCCTCGCTGCCCACGCCCGTATCCTCCGGCGATGACATCGTGACGATTCTGCTACTTGGCAGCGACACGATCACCCCCGGTGCGACAGCGCGTACCGACGTGATCATCCTGCTGGCGATTGATCGCACCGCGCAATCCGTCTCGATGATGCACATCCCCCGCGATCTGTTCGTCTACGTGCCTAACTACACGATGGCAAAGATCAATACCGTCGTCAGTTACGGCAATCAGACTTACGGCAAGGGCGAAGGCATCAAGCTGATGAAGGAGACGCTGCTCTACAATTTGGGCGTCAAGGTCGATTTCTACGCCCGCGTCGATTTCGTCACCTTTCAGGAGATCGTCACCAAATTGGGTGGCTTGCAGATCACAGTGGACTGTGGCATTCAAGACTGGAAGTTGAAGTCACCTGAACTCGATTACAACGATCCTGCCAGTTGGGAGCCATACACTCTGAACATTGGTAAGCATGTGCTCGATGGTTACACCGCACTGTGGTACGTCCGATCCCGAGTTACCAGCGATGATCTGGATCGGGGACGCCGCCAGATCGAAGTGCTCAAGGCGATGTGGCGACAAGCGCGCGACAATGGCTTGTTCGCGCAGGTTGCCTCCCTCTGGCCAGATGCCGAAAAATTGGTCGATACCGATATGACACTGCCTGACATTCTCGGTCTCGTACCTTCCGCGTTAGCGATCAATCCCGATAAGATTCAGCGTATCAATCTATCGCAGGGGACGCACTTCGACTCGTGGTACACGGCGGATACAGGTTCGTTCGTCTTCTTGCCCAAGCTTGATGCTTGGCAGATCGCCGTTCAGAACTTTATGCTGCCGCCGTCCACTAATCGCTTAGGCGGGGAAAGCCCGACGGTAGAAGTTGGCGCTGCGCCGTCGATGGATAACTTCGATGAAGTGGTCGCGGATCGGCTGTCGTGGGAGGGCTTCAACGTCAGCATGTTGCCACCCGATACCATCGCTCGCCGCGATTACACCGTACTTTATGACTATACCGGTGGTTCATATCCGAACAGTTTGCACGCGCTCATGAAGGCGTTACGCATCTCTGAGGCGTCGGTGATCTCCAAGCCCGATCCCAACCGCACTTCTGACTTCCGCATCGAGATGGGTCCGGATTACGGTTCCTCGTGCTTCTACGGTCTCCCTGAAGACACGCCGCCAACTCCTGAAGGAAGCTGATCCACCAAATACCATCAATAACGATTATCGTAGGGGCAGGTTTCAAAACCTGCCCTTCCTATTTATTGCTTGGTCTAGTCATCTCCGCCGCCACGTCCACTATTCCCACTTCCACCTTTGCCACTACCGCTGTTCCCGCTGCCGCGACCACTGTTGTCATCATCCCTATCGTCATCACCGCCACGCCCGCGCCCGCTGTTATCGTCAT